>CAVRYW010000001.1:0-185854 GCA_963725605.1 Vulcanimicrobiota bacterium
GTCGGCCTGCCGGGCAGGCCGCGGGCTGGCGCGCTGGTCACCGAGGGCGTGGGCGAGCTGGCGGCGGAGCCTGCTGTTTTCCTCGGCGAGCTGGCGGTTGCGCTGGCTGGCTTCGGCGAGCCGCCGGAGCAGGGAGGCATCGGACGCGCGCTGGCTGGCGGGGATGGGTGGCGTGGCGGCGCGGCTGGTGGCTTCGCGCAGCCGGTGGATCTCGGCGCGCAGGTCGGGCTGAGCGTAGAGCCAGGAGCGCGAGACGCCGGCCGCGCGGGCGACGGCTTCGAAGGTCACGGTGGTGCCGGCGGCGTCGATTTCACGGATCGCGCGGACGGCCTTGCTGCGGGCCAGTTCGCGGCGCTTGCGGCTGCGGCCGATCAGGTGTGCGGTGTTGTCAGCGACGCATCGGCGGCCCCCGTTCCGCTGGTGTCCGCCTGGGTTTCGAGCGTGGCGATGATCTGGTCGAGGTTGCCGGCGACTTGCCGGTTCATCTCGGCCAGCCGCTGCTGGCCGCGGGCCTCGGCGGCGGAGATGATCTGGATGACCTGCTGGCGCTGCTGGTGGTGCTGGGGCAGGAACTGCGGGGTGGTGATGAACATCGGGCAGGTCAGGCAGGCGTTGGCGTGCGGGGCTGCTCGACCAGGGGCAGGCCGCAATAGCCATTCGGCAGCGGCCTGGGTGGCCTGGCCGGGGATCGGCTGTCTGGCCCAGGCCGCGTCGGCCAGCGGCCCTCCGGGGTGTCCAGGGTGACGGCCTGGCCGTTGATGTCGACCTTGCGGGCGGCTTCCCAGTGACGGCGGATGGTGCTGTCGTGCATCCGGGCGTAATGCGCGGTCATGGCGTGCGAGTCGTGGTCCAGGATGCGCCGCACGACCTCTTGCGGGACATCGCGGTTGATCAGGCGTGTGCCGAGCGTGTGCCGCCATTGGTGGGGCTGCAGGTGGATGGGCCTGCTGTGCTCGTCGCGGATGTCGCAGTCGGCGAGCCACCGGTTGAGCCTTTTCCGGTAGGTGGCGGCGGGGTAGGGGTGCTGCCCGCCGGGGTTGGCCCGCTGCCGGGGGAACAGGTGCGGGCAGCTGCCGCCGGGCCAGGCGGCGGCGACGCGTCGTCGCCGGGCGGCGATCCAGGCCTCGGCTTCCTCATCGATGGGGACCAGCGCCTCGCGTTTCATCTTGTGGTTGAAGTAGCGCAGGTAGGCGGCGCTGTCGCCGTCGCGGGCGAGGCAGTCCCGGGGCAGGGCGAGCGCGTCGCCGAGCCGCAGCCCGCACCGGATCAAGATGACGGTGATCAGGCGCGCCGCCGGGTCGTCCCACCGGTCCAGGTTGGCCGGATCTTCGATCTGGGCCATGACCTGCTCGGCGAGGGCACGCGGCAGCCGCTGGGGCCGCTTGGGGTAGTCCTCGGGGTAGAAGACCGCGTCCGCGGGCAGGTCGGCCCACCGGTGCAGCCGGACCGCGCGGAAGAAGGTGCTGGTCAAGCTGATGACCTCGCTGTGCGCCGGGATGTGGCCGATGCTGACCCGCAGCTCGGCCAGGTAGCGCTCCAGCACGTCGCGGCTGATCGGCCCGGGCCCGGACGCCCTGCTGCGGGTCGGCGAGGAGGCCGCAGCCGGGCGACGGCCGCGGTTCCCCTGGCGACCTGGCCGGTACTGATTCCCCTGCTCAGCTGCCACCGGGCCCAGCGCTTGGCGAGATCTTTCAGCCAGGGCTGGGGGACGGCGCCGAACCGGATGTGGGCGTTAGGTGCGGTGATGCCCAGGTTCCGCAACCGCCAGACATCACGGGGTACTCCACATCCCAGCCGCGGCCGTAGTGCAGATCTTCGATCTGGCGGCGCGCCTGGATCGCCAGGGACCGGGCCTGGGCTGCGCCCGACCGGGCGAGCAGGCCATAGGCCAGCCACTGTTCCTCCGGCCAGTCCAGCAGGGAATGCACGCCGCTGGCCGCGGCGGCCCTGATGAACTGCTGGAGATGGTCAGGCGGCGTGCGGAGCCGCCCGTCGTCACGGCGCTGCACCGCGTACTGCACCTCGAGCCGCAGGTGCGCGGGAGCTGGCGATGCGAAACGCTCATGGCCGGGGACCGCGTTATCGCATGCGGCCGGGACGAGCTGCCCGATCGGCGGGCGCCCGGCGGTCCGCCACCGGGCGCGATGGGTGATGCACAGCGGCGCCGCGCCTTCGGCCCACAAGCTACAGCCCCGGACCTGGCATGGCAGCAGGGCGGCCAGGGTGACCTGCGGCGCTGCCGCCAGCCAGCGGTCAAGAGCCGGCTTCCCCTTCGTTCAGCCAGCGTGCGTGATGCCGGGCGCATAGTCCGGCTGCCCGCCGCCCGTAGTTGCAGCCCGGGACCAGGCACGGCCGCACCGCCCGATGCCCGTCCAGCTCAGCTGGGGTGGTGGCGGCGAAGCCGCCGATGTCGGGACGGCCCTGGTCCTTCCACCGGCGGTAATGGCCCAGGCAGATGTCGCGGGCCCGGGCCGCGCGCCCGCACCCCGGAACCCGGCACGGCGGCCCGCCGAAGACCGGGTTGCCGGGATCGACAGTGAACACCGCGGCCCGGAACTCCTGGCTGCACCGCGGCCAGCAGCTTTTCCAGCAGCCCGGGATAGGCGGCGCCGCCGGGGGCCTCGCCGGTTCCTGGCCCGCGACGGTCGCGGTGCGGGTCACCACGTCACCTCGCCGCCGGTGAACCAGCCCGCCTTCTGCAGCGCCCGGCGCGCATCTTCAGCGGTCAGGTGCCCGTAGACCGACAGCGTGGTCGTCACCGAGGCATGGCCCAGCAGCTTGGAGACCACCTCGACCGGTACCGTTCCGCAGCATCCGGGTGGCCGCCGAATGACGGCACCAGTGCGGATCGAAATCGATCCCGGTCCGCTTCCGGAGCCGCCTGACCAGGTCATAGACCGCCGGGTAGCCCAGGGCGCGGCCGCGCGGCGCCGCGAACAAGTTGACGAACACATAGTCCGAATCCAGGTCCCCGTACTCCTCGTGCAGGTAGTCGCCCCACAGCCGGATGACCTGCGTGCTGACCGGCACCGTGCGCGCATCCCGGGACTTGGACCGTGCACCGTTGTCGTTGGCCCGGGGCACGATCGTGATCTCCCGCTCGGCTGGGCAGATGTCCTCATGGCGCAGCCCCAGCGCCTCGCCCACCCGGATGCCGCTGTCCCACAGCAAGGCCAGCAAGAACCGGTCCCGCAGGTGATCGCAGGCATCCACGATGGCCTGCATCTCGGCCGCGGTCAGGATGCGGGGAAGCTTCTTCGGGACCTTGACCGTGATGGTGCGGGCCTGCTGCGCATGTTCTTGCTGATGTGATGCAAGAACGGCCGCCACCCGCCCCGGCGGCCGGGCAGCTGCCAGGTGGTCAGCAGCTCGCCGACATCGGCGCCGTGGCGGGCCTGATGCTGGTAGAACGCCGCCAGCGCCGCAGCTTCCGGTTGACCGTGGACGCCGCGACGTGCGGCCCACCGTCGGCAGCACCGCCACTTGGCCGTGCCGCCCCGCGGGCGGCAACCGCAGCCACGCCACGTACTCGCCGATGTCCTCCAGCCGCACCTGTCGCCAGTCCAGGCTGCGCTGCTGCAGGAAGACCCAGTAATCCTTCAGGTCGAAGGCGTAGGCCCGGACCGTGTTCGGGGACCGCTCGATGGCGGTCAGGTAGGCCAGGTACCGCTCGACCGGCTCCACCGGGCCGTCGTCATCGCCGAGCACAGTCCACGACTCGACCCGGGAAGCGGGCATGGCCACCCGCTGGACGTGCATCGCTCCTCCGCTTGATCCACGTGCTGGACAAGGGAGGAGATAAGCACGTCCACGACGACCACCACGGCACCCGCCAGCGCCGTGGCGCACATGAACGACACCCGCGCGGGAGCTACAGATAATGGTGGCATCCAGGACGAGACTGACCATCTGGCTGTCGGGGTCCTGACGGGCCAGGGCAAGGACCCGAGGGCCATCTATGTCGGGCCAGGACTGCTCGGGATGGACCTTGCCTTGCCGGATCCGGTGGTGGAACTGGGCGAGGATGACGTCGGCCCGGTCGATCTGGTCGCAGGCGGCGGCGAAGTTCTCGCCGATCGGGCCGAAGCTCGGTGCCTCGGTTGTTGCAGTATTTCAGCAGCCTGGCGGCGTGTGGCTGGTGCGGGTAGGTGCCGGAGCGGGCGTGTTTGCGCAGCTCGGCCTTGAGGAAGGGGTGGACTGCCCCGGTTTCGACGAAGTGGACCAGGCCGTGGGCGAAGTCGCGTGTCTGGGGGCGGGCGGCCAGCCAGATGGCCAGCCGTCGGGCGGTGATGTGATCGACGATGGTGCCGCGGTTGTCGGCTTCGGCGATGCCGTCGGCGATGAGCCGCTCGTACATGGCAAGGTCGGGCAGAGGCCCGTCCGTAGGCAGCCGGTAGACAGGTCCTGCCGGAGGCCCTAGGCCGTTATCGTTCTCATACATGAGTTACGCGGCGCTTCCGGGATAGGCGAAGTCGGCCAACAGCGCCGATCGTGGGCTAGGTCTGCTGGTCAGTCGGCTGCCTCCCGGTCTGGCTGCCGACTGGCTGGTTCTTGCTGACGGTTCATTTCCCTGGGCGGCTGGGAGATCCGGGCGATCGCATCGGGTGCGGTCAGGCCGAGTTCCCCGGCCCAGCTTTGGACGTGGGGCCAGAGCCGGTGTCCCTCGGCCAGGTCGCGTTCGGCGGCGGTGTCGGCCAGGGTCATCGCGGTGATGGCGGTGTTGCGGTTCAGAGTCTGGCCTGGGAGCCAGGACACTTCCCAGCCGTTCCGATCGGGTGCGTGCCGGGCGGTGTGGGCGGTCTGGTCGCTGGTCATGGTGGTGTCGTCGATTTTCAGAGTCACGACTGCTCACTTCCGGGTCGGGTCATGGTTCGACTTCCAGGTCGGGTTCGGGATCGCGACGGCGGTTGTTGCCGGTGTGCAGGGCGTCCCAGAGATTGGCTCCGGCGCCCGGGAAGTGCTCCTTGACCCAGTTGCTGGCGCTGACGACGACCACGTATTCGGAGGTCTCCTGCCGCCGGGCGCACGGCGGGGTTCGCTTTCTTCGGGCTGCTTCATGCCGTCAGCCGACGGGTCGGCGCGCTGCCGTGCCTGGTCACTGGCCGACCTCCCGATCTGCTGTCGGCTCGAGCTGGCTCGCGGTAGCGGTGGCCGAGGTCTCGGCCGACTGGATCAGGTGAGCGGCGAGGCGGTCATAGGCCCGAGCGTGCTGGAGGCGCGACTGGCAGGCGGGACAGGACTGGCTGGCGCAGTCGGCGCAAGCCGCGGCGCGGTCGCGTTTGTAGTCGGCGGCGATGTCCAGCGCGGCCAGGAGGGTCTTGACCTCGCCTGCCGGGACGGTCACGGCATTCTGCGCGCCCGGTTCGGGCGCGGCTTCGGTCCGGGACAGCGAGAGCTCGTTGTATGGGCCGAACGGTGGTCCAGGGCGCCTTCGTAGACGCGGGCGAGGTCGCTGATGAGCAGAACGGCCCGGGCGGTGTGCTCGTCGTCGGTGCGGGCGTAGCCGTGCCGGTCCAGCGCGTCGAGGACGTCGTGGATCAGGTCCGGGTTCGTCCGCTGGTCGGTCTTATGCGCGCCTCTTCCGGTGGAGCGGGTCGGCGGGTTGAAGTCGGTCGGCGACGCCGGTGCCGGTGGCGGGGCGCCAGCGGCTTTGGGGCCGGTAGCCAGGGGTGTCGAGCTTGCCGTCGTCGAGGGCGGCTCCGGCGCACCAGTTCCGCCAGCTGCCCGGCCGCGGGCGCGGGCGGCGGCGGCGCGTTCGGCGCGGGTGCGTTCGGGGGCGCGTTTGTCCCACCAGGCGTCGTAGGGGTTCGGTGATCGTGTCCCGCAGGTTCGGCGACGTCCGCGGTGTCGCCGCGGACGAGACGTTGGATGGTTTCTTCGCGGACGCCGAGGGCGCGGGCGATGCGGGCGGAGCCGTGACCCATTACGTGCAGGGCCCGGAGCCGCAGCCGGGTGCCACCCGCGTACGACGCGGCCCCGCGGCCCTGCGGTGCGGGTCATCGGAAGGACGACGGCGGTGCTGCTCCTGGCACGGCGGCCATGGATCCTCGCGGGGACGAACTCGGTGGCGGTGCTCATGTCAGCTCATCCGCCTCGGCCTGGCGATCGGCGGGGTGCTCGCCGGTTCTGCGGGCGGAGTCCAGGGTGCGGGTGATCTCCTTGTCGCCGAGGCCGGCTTGGCGGGCGGCGACCGCCAACGGACTGAGATCGGCAGCCTGGTCGGCGTCGAGGGCGCGGTTGGCGGCCCAGAACAGGCCTGCGTTGCGGTTCCCCTCGGGCTGGCTGGCCACCCACCGGGCCAGGTGGGTCAGGTCGAGGCCTCGTGTCGGGCGTAGTTGCAGCGGGTGCGGCTGAGGCTGAGGCTGGGGTTCTAGGAATCGGGTGACCGCATCCCAGTTCAGGCCGCCGCGACCGCCGGGCCTTGTGATGACGGAGTAGGGCTTGCCGTTGACCTGGGAGGGCGGCGCGACGATGTATCCGCCGTGCGAGCGGAAGTCCAGGTGGTGGCTGGGCAGGCGGCCGTTGTGCTGGTCTGTGCCGGTGAAGTAGGCGTGCATTCCGCCGGCGGGGGTCCGTACGTAGGCGGCGGCACCGTGGACCAGTCCGGCGCGGCGGAGCTTGCTGAAGGCGGCGTAGCCGTTTCCGGCGGGGCCGTGCTGGTCGATGTCCAGGACGTCGGGGCCGGGGGCGCCGGTGGCGATGGCCAGGTTCCAGCCGAAGCCGCGGCCGAACCAGTCTTTGATCTGCTGCTCGTCGGTGGTGGCGTCACGGTAGCCGTGCCGGGTGGCGGGGATCTTCTGGCCGGGCAGGCAGGGGAACACCGGCCAGCCGCGGCGGGCGCAGGCGAGGGCCTGGCGCAGGGTGGCGTCGGTCATGGCGTGCTCCAAGGCTGGCCGGGAGCCGGGATGCGACGATGGCCGCAGGTCGAGGTCTCGGTCACCAGCTGGGCGGCGAGGGCGGGCAGGATGCGGGCTTGGTATTCGGCCTGGGCGGACAGCAGCTTGGGGGTGCGCTCGGGTTGGAGGTAGAGGACCGACCACAGGGCGGACAGGATGTCCAGGCCGTACAGGCACAGGTCGTGGGAGGGCCAGCAGGGGGCGATGGTGGCGGCCAGGTGGCCGTAGCCAGGGCGGTAGACCTGCTCGACCCAGGCGTGCAGGCGGGCGATGGGCTCGCGGCGTTCGGCGGCGGGGAGCTTCCACCAGGCCGGGGGCGGCTCAGGGTGATGACCGCCGGGGTCGGGGGCGAGCTGGGCGGCCAGGTCGGTGACCTGCCGGTCCAGGGCCTCGAACCGGGCCAGGACGCCGGTGTCGTCCTCCAGGCTGTGGCCGATGCCGGTGATCAGGTCGGTGAGCTCGGTGAGCCGACTGCTGAGGGTGGTGAAGTGGCTGGTCTCGCGGGCGTCGAGCTGGGTGAGCTGCTCGTGCTGGGCGGCGAGCTCCTGGAGCGCGGCGGTGATCGGGTCGTTGGTGGTCATGCTCAGCTCCAGGGGTAGGAGGTGCCGTTGTCGGGGAGCCACTCGGCGGGCACGTGGTCGGGGATGTCCGGTTCGGGGTACTCGATGGCCGGGTGCTGGGCGGCCTGGGTGGCCACTGGGGCGGCCCCGAAGCGGCGGGCGCGGCGGTAGGCGGGGTTCTTCCAGGCCTGCGGCAGCCGGGCGATGACCGGGGCGCAGTTGCTGCGGATGACCAGGGCGAACGCGGCGGGCAGCTGGCGGATCATGTCCGGGGTGGCCACGTCGTGGCGGGTGGCGTGGTCCTGGCCGTGGATCTTCCACGGGGCCTGGCCGCACAGGGTGCTGGCTGCCTCGAGGGTGCCGGTGGCGGTGATGCCGGGCAGGAACATCTTCACCGAGCAGGTGTCCATGACGATCTGGCGGCCGTGCTCGCCCCACCGTTCGGCGAGCTGGGCCTCACCGTGCGCCACCGCGATGACTTGTATTCCTTTGCCGCCGGAGTCGGCCAGCCACGATGGCAGCGGGACGGGGCAGATCTGGGTGACCTCGTCCAGGCCCATCAGCAGCGGCGGGTCCAGGCGGCCCGCGGCCGACGCCTGGCCGAGCTGGGCGGCGAGGTAGTGGATCTCGAGGCCATGGCGGCGAACAGCGGGGCGACCGGGGCTTGCTCGGAGAGGGCTTCGGCGATCAGGTAGACGGTGCCGCGGTCTTCGAGGAAGGCGGGGATGTCGAACCCGGCGCCGGGGGCAGGTAGAACCGAGGCGGCCAGGTCGGGGTCGGCCATGAAGGACAGGGCTCTTGACATGACCATCCGGACGGTGGCGGTGGTCTTGTGCGCCTCGCTGTGGAGTTCGCCCAGGCCGACGGCCCACTGGCGGGCGCCTGCGGCCATCAGGATCCGCTCGGGGATGTGCGGGTTGGCGCCGGAGACCCACTCGGCCACGGTGCGCAGGTCGTATCGGGCCAAGGCGGCGGCGTGGAAGTAGGCACGCAGGTAGTCGGAGGCCTTGGCGGACCAGAACGTGCCGTCCTCGACGCCCTTCTGGGACACGGCGAACGCGAACGCATCCGCGCGGCGGATCGCGGTGGCCGGGTCCTCACATCCGTCGACCGGGGACCAGCGGAAGGTCGACGGGACGCCGCCGATGTGCTGGGGGTTGAAGACGTGCACCGGGCCGAGGCTGGCGCGGACCGCGGCGGTCAGTGCGTAGATGTCGGGCTTGGTGCTGGTGGCGAGGACCGGGCCGGGGTAACGCAGGATTACGTCGGCCAGGAAGGCGGTCTTGAGCATCCGGGGCGGGGACATGACCAGCAGGTGTTCTTCGAGGGGGACGCGCAGGGCGTGCCGGTAGTGGGCCCGGCCGAGGAAGACTGAGTGCTGGCGGGGTTCGGCGATCCGGTACCACAGCGGCAGGGAGGGGCGGATCCGGCCGGAGCGGCGCAAGACGGCGAGGCGGCCCCAGCGCAGCCACAGGCCGACGAGGTGGGCGAAGCCCTTGCCGGGGTGCAGCCGCAGGTGCAGCCGGATCCGCAGGTGTCGGGCGCGGTTGCCGGGCAGGTAGCGGGCGGGCAGGAACGCCCAGGTGAACACCAGGGCCAAGACGAGCAGGATGGCCAGGGCGATGGCGTACTTGAGCATCATGAGAGATCTCCGTTGCGGGCGGCGAGAACGGCTTTGCGGAGGGCGGTGCGGGCGGCGCCGGTGTTCAGGCCGACCACTGGGGCGAGGGAGGCGCTGATCGAGGCGACGCGATCAAGGGGGATGGAGGCGAGAGGGCCGTGCCGTTCGGTCACCAAAGAAAGGAAGCGGGACGTCTTGGTCTCGCCGCGGACCTTAGCCACGTGCGGTGAGAGGTTGGCCGGGGCCGGGGCGCGGCGGGCGGGGGCGACCGGGCATTCGGCCAGGACCCAGGCGCGGAACCCGGCCAGGGTGGAGGCGGGGGCCAGGGTCAGGCGCAGCAGCCACAAGATCAGGCCGCCGAGGATGGCCAGCGGGGTGGCCGTCTCGTCGGCGAGCGCGGCGCCCGGGTGCTGGTGGTGGACGCGGACGACGGCGATGAGGGTGTCGCTGGCCAGGGCGTAGGCGTCTCGGTTTTGCTCTGGAAAAATCACCATGCTCACGTGGCCACCGGCATTGGCCTGTCGTTAATTATGGGAGGAGCTTTGGGGAATCTTTGGGATCGGGTGGTGCGGGGGCGCGTAATCGACTTTCTGCTGTTGTATGTGAAGCGCTATCAATTCCGGTTTCGGCATTCGGGGGAATCGTCGCAGCCGACGCTCCGATCGACGCCGCTGCTGCGCAGGCGCTCGGCCAGTACTTTCTCGAGATCGTCGCCGCGCCGGACTTCGATTCGGATGCGCTGCTCCTGCTCAAGAAAAAAAAGAACCTTCGAATTATGCGCTTCGGGAAATCCTCCCCGACGAGCTGGCGCACGAATTGCGCCTCCGAAGTGCGCTCGGCGGGGTTCTCGCGGAAAACGACGATCCGGCCGCACCGGCGGAAGAGTGGCGCGTCGTCAGCCGGCGACAACCAAGTCCGCAGCAATGGCACGATCTCGCGTTTGCTTGGGATGTCGTCCGGCACGTGAAAAGCAACGGCATCGCGATCGTGAACGGCGGAACGACCCGTGGAATCTGCGCGGGGCAGACCAACCGCGTGAGCGCGGTGCAGATCGCGTCGCAGCGGGCCGGCGAGCATGCCAAGGGCGCTGCCTGCGCCAGCGACGGGTTCTTTCCGTTTGCCGACGGGTTGGAAGCCGCCGTCGCCGGTGGATGCGCGGCGATCATCGCGCCTGGCGGATCGGTTCGAGACGATGAAGTCGTCGCCGCGGCCGATCGCCTCGACGTCGCGCTGGTGTTTTCGAGCTATCGCTATTTTCTGCATTAGGAGGAGTCTGGGAATGCCGCGGTTTCTTCACACCTCGATCTTCGTCAACGACATGAACGAGTCGATCGACTTCTACACCAAGAAGCTCGGACTGCGTCTGCTCGACGGGCCGTATCACTATCCGGGCAACGCGGACATGGCGTTCGTCGGTAGCGATTGGAACGCGTACATCGAGCTCGTCTATGACCTGGAAGCGCATCCGCCGTACGCGCTCGGCAACCGCTACGAGCACCTGGCGGTCGAAGCCGACGGCGACCTTCGCGAGTACGTCGACGCTCTGCGATCCAAGGGCGTGAAGATTCTCAACGACGTCTACAAGTCGCCCAGCGGCACCCGCGCGATCGCGTTCGTCGAAGATCCCAACGGCATTCCAGTCGAGCTGTTGGAGCATCGTCAGCGATAGATGAACGGATCCGTCGGCGGCGCGATCCGCTGCGCGCTTCCGGCAACCAGACGAAGATTGCCGGCGATGCTCTCGATGTGTCCGTCCACGCGCAGCCAGCTGCCCGTCGCGAAACGCGGAGCGCGATCGAGACGGACGACGACCGGAGACGCATCGGCGCGACAACACGTTATCGCGTAGCGCACCAAAGCGCTCTCCTCCCCGTTGCGCGTGAGCGTTCCGGTGAATGTCAAATGCTCGCCCGCAAAGAGATCGGCGAGCGTCGTTTCGGTGGCGTGGTACTGTGGCGGGGGAGCGCCGACCATCGCACCGGCCAACATCAAGACGGGCGCGTACCGCCGCGCCGGGTTTTGCTCGCGTCGATGGGCGATCGCGCAGATCAGCGCCGCGCCGGCGCAGGCCGCCATCAGGGGCGTGATGGCGGGATGGACCAGCGCGTCTCCGCGCCGTGAGGCGACGATTGCGAATGCGGCGGCCAAGAGCGCGTAGGCGAACGCATCGTGCCCCTTCTCCGAGTGCGTCCGTCGCGCAAGCGCGCGCAGGTCGATGATTCCGGCCACGCAGAGAAAGGCTGTCGCCGCGATCGGAGCTTGCACGCGCAATGCGCCCGCCACCGCAATAGCGCCAAGCCCACAGGGCGCCGTCGTAAAACCTAGCATCGCGCCTGCCGCTGCACTGAGCATCGGTGGGAGCTTTGCGGGGTCAACTGCGGCTGCGAGTTGCGTCGCCGCACCGGTCAGAATCGCCGGCGGAAGAAGGGCGGCAAACTCGCCGAGCAGATCCGGCGGTCGCGGGCAGCCGGGCCGGCGTTCGCGGCGGAGCAAACGCGCGACCGCGAGTGCGGCGCCCAAGCGCGCGGCGGCGACGAGCGGACCAAAGAGAAGCCACGTCGCCGCGGCCGCCGGAAGTGAGCGGGCCGATGGGCCGGCCGTGCAACCGCAACCGAGATACACCATGGCGTTGGAATGGCGAAAGAGGCGTCCGGCAATGATGCCGGCGAGTATGAACGGTGCCGCTTCAAAAAGAGCGCTCGCCGACGTTGCCAGCGCAGAACGCAGGGTATCCGGCGTGGAGAGCGTTGCAAGGGCGAGTAGTGCGCCGGCGTAGAGGACGATACGCACCGGCAGCCATCACGTTTGCCGCCGCAATGGCTAGTCAGTCGACCCGGCGAACCGGTCGGCCGGGATGAGAGCCTAGCAGCATGCCGGAGAACTTTAGCGCCCCACGCGGCACCCAGGACTTCGTCCCCCCGAGTCGGGGCGCTGGAACGAGCTCGAAGCACGGATTCACGTTCTCGCGGCGCGTTTTGGCTACGGCGAGATTCGCACGCCGGTCTTCGAGACGACCGAACTCTTCGTCCGCGGCGTCGGCGCGCAGACGGACATCGTGGAAAAAGAGATGTACACGTTCGCCGATCGCTCCGGCCGTAGTTTGACGCTACGCCCGGAATGGACGGCGCCGGTCGTGCGTGCCGCGCTCGAACATCATCTCTTTGCGCTCGGACCGTTGCGCCTCTACTACATCGGACCGATCTTTCGCTACGAGCGTCCGCAGAAGGGCCGCTATCGCCAGTCGCATCAGTTCGGCGTCGAGTGTTTTGGTTTGCCGGGGCCCGAGGCGGACTTGGAAGTGATCTCGCTCGCGTGGGAGCTGGTGCGGAATATGGGATCGACGACACCGTGCTCAACCTCAACTCGATCGGCGACGAGCGTTGCCGCCCCGCCTACCGCGAGGCACTGGTCGCGCACTTCCGTCCGCACTTGGCAGAGATGAGTGAGGAATCGCGGCAGCGGATCGAGCGCAACCCGCTGCGTCTGCTCGACAGCAAAGATCCGGCGGACGCGCCCTACGTAGAAAGCGCACCGGCGTTCGAGTCGTTTCTCTGCGCGCCGTGCCGCGAACACTTCGACGCGCTAAGCGTACCTCGATTTGGCGAGCATTCCGTATACGATCAATCCGCGGATCGTTCGCGGACTCGATTATTACGAGAGAACCGTCTTCGAAATCACGTCGAGCGTGCTCGGTGCGCAGAGCAGCGTCTGCGGCGGTGGGCGTTACGATGGCCTGGTACGCTCGCTCGGCGGCCCCGACGTGCCCGCCGTCGGCTTTGCGCTGGGCATGGAACGCTTCTTCATGATGCTCGACGCCCGCGACTCGCGAGGGCGGGGTCCGCGACGCGGAGTCCAGGCCATCGCGTTGGGTCGCAAGCGCGTACGGTCCTCACACCGATCGTCGCGGAGCTGCGCCGCACGCTCGAGGCGCCAACCTTTGCGGACTATCTCGAGCGTAAACTGCTGGCTCAGCTGAAGATCGCCGACCGTAACCGGGCGCGCTATGCGCTGATTCTCGGGAGCGACGAGCTTGCCGCGGGTGAGGCGGTATTGCGGGACCTGGAGAACCGAAGCGATCGCCGAGTGCCGTTCGATTCGATAAGAGTCCTTGTCGAGCTTCTCGTAGAAGCGGGACTGTAATGGACGAGCGCTATGCCGAAGAGACGCAGACGTTACGCGAGCTGCTCGCGCTCATGCACGAGCACGACCTCGACACCATTAAGGTAAGACTGGGCGACGCAATCTACGAGCTCTCGGGCGCGGCTCCGGCGCGCGCCGCAGGCTGACGGATTCTCCTCCACATCGGCGGGCGAAAGCGCGCCGGCGGCCGCTGCCAACGTCACCAAAGTGCTGGCGCCGTTGACCGGAGTGTTCTACTTTGCGTCCTCACCCGATGTCGCGCCATATGTCGAAGTCGGCGACCGGGTCGAAACCGGCGACATTCTGTGCGTGCTCGAAGCGATGAAGCTGTTCAACGAAATTCAGAGCGATTATTCGGGGTACGATCGTGCGCGTCGTGCCCGAAAACGGCGAGCTCGTCTCGCAGGGTCAAGAACTTTTCTGGATCGAGCGGTGAGCGATAAGATGGCGCGATACCACGGACGCCGCGGTTTCGACGAGTTGCTCGCCGACCGGCGCGGGCTTCTCGATCCGCCGCAGTATCGCGAGCAAGTCGAAGCCATCGTCGATGCGGTCGTTGCCGCTCTTCGAGCGGGCAAGAAAGTATTGTGGTGCGGCAATGGGGGCAGCGCGGCCGAAGCGCAGCACATGGCTGCGGAACTCTCCGGGCGTTACTTGCGCGAGCGGCCTGGCCTCTACAGCGAGGCGCTTTCGGTTAACTCGTCGACGCTGACGTGCGTCGGCAACGATTACGGATACGACTTCGTCTTCTCCCGGCAGGTCGAGGCGTTTGCACGACCGGGCGACGTCCTGATCGGCATGACGACCAGCGGCAGCTCGCGCAACGTCGTGCTCGCGCTCGAAGCCGCGAAGCGGCGCGGCGCGGTGACGGTCGCATTTACCGGCAACGGGGGCGGCGAGGTCCTCGAACATGCCGATCTTGCTTTGCTCGGCCCCGATGGATACGCTGCGATCGTCCAAGAAGTCCATCAGGTCATGGCGCACATCGTCTGCGATTTAGTCGAGCAGCGCTTGATCTTCGAAGGCGGCTTGCCGTGACCTCGCTGATGGCACCGGACGCGCGGACGCTCTTCGAACGCGCGAAGGGACGCCGGATTCTCGTCATCGGCGACCTCATGATCGACGAGTGGATCTGGGGTACGGTCACCCGCATCTCACCCGAGGCGCCGGTTCCGGTCGTCGCCGTCGCCGACCATTCGTTCACGCTCGGCGGAGCCGGTAATGTTGCCAGCAACTTGCGGGCGCTGCATGCCGGCGTCGTTTTCGCGGGAACGATCGGCGACGATGCGTTCGGCGTGCAGGTGCGTAGCCTGCTGCAAGAACAGCATGTGGACGATTCGGGAATCTTCACGTTGGCCGATCGTCCGACCACGCGCAAGACGCGAGTCGTGGCGCACAACCAGCAGGTCGTGCGCGCGGATTGGGAGTCCACCGCGCCGCCTCCCAACGACGACCGCGCAAGGATTGCCGCGTTCGTTCGCCGGCGCGCGGCGGATTGCGACGCCGTTATCTTGAGCGACTACGCCAAAGGCTTGCTTTGTAGGGAAATCGTCGAGGCGACGTCGATCTGTCCTCTGGTGCTGGCGGATCCTAAACCGCAGAATGTTGAGTTGCTGCGCGGCGTCACGTGTGTAGCGCCGAACGTGGCCGAGGCATCGACGATGACCGGCATTTCCATCGTCGACGATGCGAGCCTCGAACGCGCCGGCATGCGCCTCCTCGAGATGCTCGATTGCCGGTACGCGGTCATTACGCGCGGCGAACACGGCATGGCGCTCTTTGGACGCAACGGTCAGCTTTTGCGAATTCCCTCAGTCGCGCGGACCGTTTACGACGTGAGTGGTGCGGGCGATACGGTCATTGCCGTGCTGGCGCTGGCGCTCGCGGCCGGCGCGGCCATCGAGCAAGCGGTGCAGCTGGCCAACTTTGCCGCCGGAGTCGTCGTCGAGAAACTCGGAACCGCAACCGCATCGCCCGAAGAGATCGTGGCGCTCGTCGAGCCCGCGACGGCCTAGCGATGAACGCGCCTTTCTTTGGCCGGCTCCTCAGCACGCAGGATGCCGTCGACTGGCGCGAAGAGGTGCGCGCCGCGGGCCGCAGCGTCGTCTTTACCAACGGCTGCTTCGACGTGCTGCATGCAGGTCACGTCGAGTATCTTGCATGGGCGCGCGCGCAAGGCGACGCGCTGATCGTCGGTTTGAACGACGACGATTCGGTCCGTCAAATCAAAGGCCGCGCCCGCCCGATCGTTCCGTTCCGGGACCGAGCCGAACTATTGCTGGCGTTGCGCACCGTCGACGCTGTCGTAGGATTTCCGGAGCGTACGCCGGAGGTCTTACTCGATCGCATTCGGCCCGACGTCCACGTCAAGAGCGACCAGTACCGTGAAGAAGAACTTCCGGAACGAAGCGTCGTGCTTGCGTACGGCGGCCGAATCGCGCTCGCGCCGCACGCGGCCGGAAAGAGCACGACGGAGACGATCGCCCGCATCCTCGATGCGTATAGCCGTCACGGCTAACGGTCCCGGTGAGGTTGCCGGGTGGCTGCGGCCACTGCTGCGCGCTCTCTACCGGCGGCAACCGGACTTGGAGGCGCTGGTCTTTCTCGTGCCCGACGATTATGCCACCGGCTTCGAAGCGAAAATCGTGCGCGACTCGTTTCCGGCGGCGCGCGTCTTCACTCCGAAAGAGTACGTGAAGTTCGCGTTAGGCGCACGGCTGGAAGGTCTGCCGGCGCGTGCCGATCTCGTGCAGTACATCGGAGGCGATCTCTTGCACGCCGCGCGGGTGCACGCGCGGTTGAAGGGGCGCGCGGCGACCTATAAGTTTTCGCGCCGATCGTATCGTTCGCTCTTCGACCGGGCCTTCGCGGTGGACGCGCGTAACGTCCAGCAGCTCGCTGCGTGGGGAACTCCGCCGCAGCGAATCCAGCGAGTCGGAAACTTGGCAATCGACGGCGCGCTCTTCGAGGCCGGTCTGGAAGGAGAACCGGGAACGCCGTCCGACGGAGTGCTGATCATGCCCGGATCTCGATCCTACGAGATCGAAAATCTCGTTCCGTTTTATTTTGGAGTGGCGTTGCGCATGTTGCGGGAGCGTCCCGAGCTTCGGATTGCGTTTGCGCTTTCGCCGTTTACGCCGCGCGCGCAGGTCGCGGCGGCGATCGAAGGCGGTGGCCATCGCCGCATGTTCGGTCGAAGCGGACGGCTGGTAACGGAGGCCGGACGCGACTTTCTCGCGACGGAGTCCGACGACGTGCGGATTCCTCTTCTCAGCAACGCCATGGCAGCGGCACGCAGCGCGCGTTTGGTCTTAACCATTCCCGGAACGAAAACGATCGAGCTGGCGGTACTCGGGAAGCCGGCAATCGCGATCACGCCGCTCAACGCGCCGGAGCTCGTCACCATTAACGGCCCGCTCACCTATCTCAATCGGATTCCGATCGTCGGCGTGCCGCTCAAGCGCGCGGCGGCGGTCGCCGTCGCGCGCCGCTTCGCCTTTCACACGCAGCCGAACATGGACGCGGGCAGCGCGCTCGTGCGCGAGGTGCACGGAACGGTCACGCCGGGTCGAATCGCGCGGATCGCGCTCGACTCATACGACGATCAGGCCTGGATCTCGGCATCCGGGGTCGCGTTGGGGAGGCTCTATCGCGACCATATCGGGGCGGCAGATCGGATGGCGGATTCGCTGCTCCGCTTGGCGGCGTAGAACCGAAGTGGACTTTTCGGTAGTGATCGCAACGAAAGACCGGCAAGAGTATCTCAGGCGCACGCTGGAGTCGTTGGAGGCTCAAACACACGCTCCGCCGTTCGAGGTGATCGTCGTCGACAACGGCTCTGCCGACGATACGAAAAGCGTCGTGGAAGCCTGCGGGGGGCGCTCGGTTCCGGTCCGTTACGTTAGCGAGCCGCAGCCCAATCGCGGCAAGGCGCGCAATCGCGGGGCGCAAGTCGCAGCCGGGCGGTACCTCTTGTTCTGCGACGACGACGTCTGGTTGCCGCCGGCTTGGGTCGCCGCGCACGAGTCGGCGCAAAAGGGAGACGACGAGGTCGTCAACGGGCCGATTCTCAACGTGCCCTCGCACGATGTCAGACCGTTGCCCACGCTGGCCAACTATTCGCGGGCATTTCTCTGCACGTGCAACGCGTCGCTTTCGAGGGAGGCCCTTTTCCGTGCCGGTGGATTCGACGAAACGTTCGATCTCTACGGCTGGGAAGACACCGAGCTTGGCGTGCGCCTGCGCCAAACGAAGTGCCGCTGGAAGTTTGCCTGGGATGCATTCCTCTGGCACGTCAAGCCCCCAGCCGAGAACACACTCGAAATCGAAATCCGGAAAGCGATCGAAAAGGCGCGTATGGCGGGCCGCTTTCTCACCAAGCATCCTTCACGCCGGGCTCGCTTGGCGACCGGTGCCCACATGCTCAATCTCTTGCGGGCTCGCTACTTCTTGCCCGATCGCCTTCTCGCGCTCTATGCAGGGCTTTCCACCAGCGACGCCCCGGACTGGCTGCGACGCGTAAGCCGCGGGCAACTCTTGGACGGGCTGTACGCCCGAGAGCTCGTTCGCGCGCTCGATGCCGGCGATGCGCGCTGAGCGAGCGCTGCTCTATTGCGCCGGCGGCGGCATCGGTGACTCGCTCGTTGCCTCGGTCGTTGCCCGCGCGCTGCACCAGAGATTCGCAACGGTCGATGCGCTCACGCTGCCGTCGCACCGCGAACTGCTCGAACGGGTGCCGGATATCGATCGCGTTTTGGTCGATGCGGGCGAGGATGGCGCGGTCGCGACGGAGCTCGCGCGCCGGGGATACGCAGCCTGCGTCGTGACCTGGGCGACTTCGAGAGCGGCACGAGTTCCGCAGCGTGCGGGGATTCCCGTTCGCGTCGGCCAGGCGCGCCGCTTGTACTCGTTTCGCTTCACCAATCGGGTCGTGGTTCGAAGCGAACGAGGCGACGTTACCTCTCATTGGTCCGACGTGCTGCTCGATTTCGCGCGCGCGATCGGCTGCGACACCATTGACCATCGTTATCGCTTCGTGCCGACGGCGGACGACGAGCGCGAGGCCGAAGAACTCCTCGCCGGCTCCCAGCGCTTCATCATCCTCAATCCGTGCAACGCGATTGCATCGCGGCGCAGCCTCTGGCCACTCGAGGGTTGGGCGGCGCTCGCGCGCGCTCTGCGCGAGCGCTACGACGCGCGCGTACTCGTGAGCGGTTCGCCGGCAGACACGCGCTGGACCGAAGGCATCATCCGTCTCCTCGATGGCCGCCAGGGAATCGATTCGATCGCGGGGCGCACGAGCGTGGGTGCCTTCGGCGCGCTCGCGCGCCGAGCGCGTGCGTTCGTCGGAATAACTACCGGCTCGATGCACGTTGCCGCCGCCGTGGGCTGTCCGACGGTGGGTATCTTTCCCTTTCAATCCGATTTTCCCGAACGCTGGGCACCGCTGGGCGAGCGAACGGCGATCGTGCGGGCCGCCTACCCTTGCCATCCCGGCGACACGAAGGAACGCTGTCGCGACTACGCTTGCATCGCGAACCTCGATGATACCCGAATCCTCGCCGCGCTCGACTCGTTAATCGCATGATTGCGGCGACGATTCAGCTCTGCACCTACAACCGCGCGAGCCTGCTGGAGCGGGTGCTCGAGGCCGCGTTCGATCAGACCGTTCCCGACGATGCGTATGAAGTCGTGCTGGTCGACGACGGTTCGAGCGACGAAACGCCAGCGGTCATCGAGTCCGCGGGTTCGCGCGCGGCGTGTCCGTTTACCGTCGTACGGCAAGCGAACCGCGGACTCGCCGCGGCTCGGAACGCCGGCATCGCGCGCGCGGCCGGCGAGCGCATCATTTTTATCGACGACGACGTGCTCGTGCTTCCCAACTTCGTGCAGGAGCATCTGCGCAGCGCTGCAGCGCGTCCCGGTGCGATCGTACGCGGCGGCGCCATCGAAGTCGAATCGCTCGACGAGCTGCCGCCGCCCGTCTGGGGCATCAAGAACTACAGCGGCAACTACTTTTGGACGACGAACGTCTCCGCCCCACTGGGGACGATACGCGCGATCGGCGGATTCGACGAGTCGTTCTCGGAGTACGGCTGGGAAGATATCGACGTCGGCCTGCGGTTGCGCGCCGCCGGCGTTAGGGCGGTCTTCAATCCGCGGGCCCTCGTCTATCATTTCAAACCGCGCCTTCGGGCAAGCAGCATCGAGGCGATGGTGGCGCAGGCGAGGGCCAAGGCGCGTACCGCCGTCGCGCTCGCACGGCTTCATCCTCACTGGCGCGCATATCTTGCGACCGGAATCAATCCCGCACAACGGCGGTTGGCGGCGTGGCGGCGCCGGCTGGGATTGGCCGATCGCCTACGCGGCCGGCTCGCCGGCCTTGGCGAGCGAGAACTCACGCGGCGCGAAGTACGACTCTCGCGCGCGCTCGCGAACGAAGCCTACTTTGAAGAGCTGGAGCGCGCGCTGCGAGCCGCGAGTTCGTGAGGATTCTGCTCTCTCGCACCGATCGCATCGGAGACCTGGTGCTTTCGACGCCGGCCATCGCGACGGTCCGAGCCTCGTTCCCAGACGCGCACCTCGCCCTCGTGACCAGCGAATACAACCGCGTCGTCGTGGAGCGCGACCCCGACATCGACGACCTCATCGTGCTGCCGCACGCCGTAAAGGCCCGTGCGTTCGGCGCGACCCTGACGGGGTACGACGTTGCGGTTGCGCTTGCGCCACGCTTCGTCGACCTGCAGATCGTGGGAGCAACGCGTGCGGCCCTTCGAATCGGCTATACGTACGAGCGCCGGTGGTTTGCGCGGCTGACGGCTCCTCTCTTCCTCAATAGCATAATGGTCTCGGAAGCGGATCCCGACCTGTGCGATCGCGAGCCGCACCGCACCGTGCGCCATGAAGTCTTGCAGTTGCTCGATCTCGTTGCGCTCGCCGGCGCGCATCGTCGCGTCACCTCGCTGCGGCTCGACTTGGTCGATGCGGATCGAGCGATCGCGCGAACGCTTCCCGAGCGTCCCATCGTGCTTCACTTGGCTCCGAGATGGTTCACCGGCGGCAGCACGCTGGCGGGAACGCTCGCGATGGTGAAGGAACTGGCCTCGCTTGCCCCAGTTGTCATCACGTGCGCGCGCGAGTGCGAACCGCAGGCTTCGGCCTTTGAAGCCAGCGGCGACATCACTCATTGTCTGCGCGGCCTGCCCTTCCATCAGTGGGCCGCCGTGCTGGAGCGGGCGCGAGTGGTCGTAACCGTCGACACGGGTGCGACGCACGTCGCGAGCGCCGTCCATCGGCCGACGCTGGTCGCCTTCGAACACGCGTACTTCCGGCTGAACTCTCAAGAGTGGTCGCCATACGGCGTGCCTCACGTCTTGGTGCGCAAACCGGCACGCCCTGATCCCGATCTGCTCGAACGATTTCGCCACGAAATCACGGCCGGCGTCGCTGCGTTGATGCATGCCTGATATCTCGGTGGTCATCCCGACCTACAATCGTCTCGACACGCTCTCGCGCGTGTTGCCGACACTCCTGAGCCAGGATCTCCAGCCGTCGCAGTACGAGCTGCTCGTCTGCGATTCGAACTCGACCGACGGTACGGCCGAGTTTCTTGCCGGGATCGCGCAAACGCATGGGAATGTCCGTCACCTGGCCGGGCCGTATAGCGGCCGCGCAGCGGCGCGTAACGCGGGAATCGCGCAGGCGCGCGCCGGCATCGTTCTTTTCAACGACGCCGACATCTTCGCGTCGCCCGATCTCTTCTCGACGCACCTGAGGCGTCACGAGCAACGAGCCGGCATTGCCGTCGTCGGATTGGAGGTCCAAGTTCGCGATTTCGAAGAGTACGAGTACAAGCGAGATCATCCCGACGTGCGCGGGCATCTGCATCCGCCCTCGCGAAGAAAACTTTCGTGGCTTTATTTTCTCACCGGCAACGCATCCGTGCGACGCGAGGATCTGCTCCGCGCCGGCTGCTTCGACGAGAGTTTCACCGGCTACGGCCACGAGGACTTGGAGCTCGGGTACCGCCTGCAAAGGCTCGGCATCGAGATCGTATACGAGCCGCTTGCGGTGAACTACCATTGTCAAGAGCTAGCGTACGCGGACCAAAAGCAGAAAATGCGGCTGGCCGGACGCTCGACCGCGCGTTTTTATGGCAAGCACCCGCACCTAAACGTGATGCTCAATCTGGGCATGACTCCTTTCTCGCTTTGGGCGCACTCCGCGCTTACACGGATGCCGCTTCTGCTCGGCGCCATCGCGCGCAGCGCGGAACGCTCGCGGTTCGCGCGCGAGCTCTTGCTGCAGTACCATTACGTCTCCGGAATAAAGGAAGCTCGTGACGAGAGATAAGCTTTCGTGCGGCGCCCTGCGCGCCGCCGATGCGGGCAAAATGGTCGAGCTTAGCGGCTGGATCAATCGCCGTCGCGATCACGGCGGTTTGATATTCGTCGACCTCCGCGATCACGAAGGCGTGACGCAGATCGTTTTCGACCCGGGGCATCCGAGCTTTGCGCAGGCCGAGCATCTGCGCAACGAAGACGTGCTGCGCGTTCGCGGTACCGTTCGGACCCGGCCGGCCGGAACGGAGAACCCGCGACTGGCAACGGGCGACGTGGAAGTGGCGATCGATGAACTGGAGATCCTCAATCGCTCGCTCGTTCCTCCGTTTCAAGTCAACGCCGACGAGGCCGTGGACGAGAACCTTCGCCTCGAGTATCGTTACCTCGACCTGCGCCGCCCCCGGATGCAGGAGAACATCCGCCTGCGCCATCGCATCATCAAGGCGATGCGGGACTTCTGCGACGAGCGCGGGTTCGTCGAGATCGAGACGCCGATGCTCATCAAGTCGACGCCCGAAGGCGCGCGCGACTATTTGGTTCCCAGCCGACTCTATCCCGGGTCGTTCTATGCGCTGCCGCAGTCGCCGCAGATGCTCAAGCAGATCTCGATGATCGCGGGCTTCGGCCGCTACATGCAAATTGCGCGATGCATGCGCGACGAGGATCAGCGCGCCGATCGCCAGCCGGAGTTCACGCAGCTCGACGTCGAGATGTCGTTCTGCACGCAAGAGGAAGTTCTCGAGACGATGGAGTCCTGCATGCGTTACGTCTGGCAAACGGTGCTCGGGATCGAGCTGCCGCCGTTCGCGCGCCTGACGCATCAGGAGGCGATCGCGAAATACGGGCTCGACAAACCGGACCTGCGCTTCGGCCTCGAGCTCGCCAATGTCGATGCGGTCTTTGCCGCCACTGAGTTCGTCGTCTTTAAATCGGCCATCGAGAGCGGCGGCTCGATCGTGGCGCTGCGCTATCCCGGGGGCGCGGCGCTCTCCCGACGTGACTTCGACGGTTTGACCGAGATGGCCAAACAGTTCGGCGGAAAAGGCATGGTCTGGATCTCGCTTGCACCCGACGGAATCAAGTCCTCAGCCGCAAAGTTTCTCGCAGATGCCGACGTTGCCGCCGTGACTGCGGCGGTCGGAGCCGAACGGGGGGACGCGATCCTGCTCTTTGCCGACACGGTTCCGCTCGCGCATGCGGTTGCCGGGAAGATGCGCAACGAGGTCGGACAGCGATGTGGTTTGCGCGACCCGCAGAGTTTTGCTTTCGGGTGGGTGACCGGCTTTCCGTATCTGGAAATCGACGAGGAGAGCGGAAAGCCGGCGCCCGCGCATCATGCGTTCACGGCGCCGGCACCGGGCGATTGGGAGCTGATCGATCGAGCTCCGATGGAGATGCGCGCCCAGCATTACGATCTCGTGCTCAACGGATGGGAACTCGGTTCCGGATCCATCCGCATCCACAAGCCCGAGGAGCAGCGCAGAATCTTCGAAATGTTGGGGTTGAGCGCGGATCAGATCGAGGAGCGTTTCGGATTCTTCGTACGCGCGCTCGAATACGGGGCGCCTCCCCACGGCGGTATGGCGCTGGGCATCGATCGCATCGTGATGATTGCCTGCGGCGAGGAGAACATCCGCGAGGTTACCGCGTTCCCGAAGAATCAGGGCGCTCGGGATTTGATGATGGATGCGCCCAGCCCGGTCCCGGATCAACTGATCACCGACCTGCACCTCCGGCGCGCGCCAGAATCTCCTTCGCGCGGGTAAAAATCGCGTCGAACATCGCAACGGTCAGCTTACCCGTGTTCGTGTTCTGGCGGCTCGGATGGTACGTAGCCAGCAGCGAGACCGGGCGGCCGTCGCGCACCGCGTCGAACTCGGCGCCGTGGGCGAAGATTGGCTTACGCGCGAATGCAGAGCCTTGCTGCGCGAGCGCTCGGACGATCGCGTTAAAGCCGATCGCGCCCAAACCGATCACCACACGCCGCCGTTCGAGCGCTTCGAACTCCTCGACGAGAAACGAGAAGCAGTTACGCAGCTCCTCCGGCGTCGGTTTGTTCTTCGGCGGCGCGCAACGCGCGGCGGCGGTAATGTAACAGTCCGCAAGCACGAGGCCGTCATCGCGATCGCGGGCAACGGGGGCGGAGGCAAAACCCGCACGATAGAGCGCAGGATAGAGAAAGTCGCCCGACGCGTCGCCGGTAAAGGGACGCCCCGTACGATTGCTGCCGTGAGCTCCCGGAGCGAGCCCGACGAGCACCAGGCGCGCGTCTGCGTCGCCGAAGCCCGGCACGGGCTTCCCCCAGTAGCTGCAGTCGCGATGCGCGCGCTTCTTTTCGCGAGCGATTCGCGCGGTGTAGGCTCGCAGCTCCGGACAGCGCCGGCAGCGCACGACGGCGGCCGAAATTGCGGCGATGTCGCGCACCGCTAGAGCGCGCCGGCCAGCACGTCGGCGAACTCGATCCCGACCGGGGCCACGACGTAGGCGATGCCGTCGTTGCGCTGCCAAATCCGCTCGATCGCTGCGCGCGGATAGACGACGCGTACGTTTGGAGCGGCGGGATCGTTGATCGCGCAATCGCCGCCGCGCGTAAAGCCGCAGAGCACGGCGAGATGACCATCGGAGTGCGGCAACGGCGCGCCGGGCAGCTCGCCGGGACCCCACGAGTATGAGATGGCCAGCGGGAGATTACGCTCGATCAAGCGTTGGGCGTGGTCGAGATTGCGCAGATGCGCGACGACGGCTCGAAAGCCGAGTCTCCCGCTATAGGCAACGTTGAAGGCCCAGTTTCCCGTTCCGTTGTAGGCGCGATCGAAAACCCCAAGCGCGGCTTGCTCCAGGGGGAGATCGATACCGTGGTAGGCGTGAATCATAGAAAGGCTCGCCGGGCTGCACCATCCGCGTTCTTCCCATGGCGTCGTCGACGAGTACTGCGAGCGCGCGGGGACGTCGAGAATCAGCGCGTCTCGCGCGTAGGGGAGCGAGGGCCGCGAATGCACGGGAGCGGAGAATGCGAGCAACTCGAATCGAACGCCGGGCGTCCGCACTTCGATCCCGTCGAAGGGCTGCAAAGCGGAGATCACGTCAACTTCGACGTTCGTCCCGGCGTGCGACGGGCTCAACGACGTCGCGGCATCGCTCTGCCACTCCGAATGATCGAGCCACTCGCCGTCGGTTTGGTGCGCACGCAACAGGCGAAATGCAATCCGTCCGCTGGGCGCGAGGGTGTTCCAGCTCAACACCCCGGTTCGCGTCGGCTCGAAGAAGAGCGTCGCGCCGCCCTGCGTCCCGAGCGCCTGCGCGAATGCGAGGGCGTTCAAATTCGCCACTGCCACGCGTTCCAGGTATCGCCGATGAACGCCGCCGGAACGTAGTTCTTCAGGTCGTCGTTGATCGCCGTGTAATCGGTCTCCCAACTGAAAAAAACGGCCGGTACGAGCTCGCGGATTCGCTCCTCTTCGCGCTGGTAGAGCCGCTTGCGCGCCGCGATGTCGAACGTGCTCGCCGCCGCCAGACTCGTCGCGTTCACGACGGGATCGTCGAGCCACGACGTGTTCGCGCCGTGCGGCGGAATGAAGGCGCCGGCCCAGCTCCCGGAGTTATCCGGATCGGGTCCGTTGGTTTCGACCGACCACTCGAGATCGTACTTTCCCGTGTACAGGGGGCCATCCATCGCAAAGAGATAGCTTCCGGGATAGTTACGAACCGCGACGTCGATGCCAACCGCGCGCAGCATCGATTGGATCAGCACCTGCGATTGGGTGTTCTCTTGATGACCGCTCGTTGCATAGATGCTCAAATGCATCGCTAGCGCGCCTTTGTGGAGCGTGCCGCCGGCGTCCGGCTTCCAGCCGGCGGCGGCGAGCAAACGCTTTGCATCCGCTGGATCGTAGCGGTAAGGCGGCAACCTGGGTGCGGCCCAAAGTTGGGGGTAGATATCCGAGACCGCGAGGGAATCCAACCCGTGATACACCGTCGCCTCGATGCGCCTCCAATCGATCGCCTCGCCGATTGCGCGGCGTACGCGGACGTCGGCGAGCTGCGGACGGCTTAGATTGAGTCCGAGATGTCTCCAGTTCGCGATCGTGCGGCGATTCACGGTGATGCCCGAGACGCTTTGCAGCCGAGCGATATCGTTCACGTTAACGGTCGGATAGACGTCGACGTCGTGGGTTACCAGCTCGTTAAAGAGGGTGTTGACGTCGGGAACGACCTTCCATACGACTTCTTTGAGGTGCGGCGGCCCGCGAAAATAGCGGCGGTTCGGGACGAACGTCAACGAGCTTCCGTGGCTCCATCGCTCGAGCACGAAGGGTCCGCTGGAGAGCGGGCTTTCGTTGAAGCTCGCCTGGCGCAGGTTGCCGCCCTTCGCAAGCAAATGGGCCGGCATCGGCGGGTACGCGGCGCCGCCGATCGCGAGAATCCCTAAGACTGCCACGTTAGGACGTTTGAGCGCAAGAACGATCGTGTACGGATCCGGCGCGTTGGCGGAGGCAATGTCGTCCCACCCGTACGTCGTCTTGACGGCATTGAGCGGATTTCGGACGGCGTTATAGGTGAAGAGCCAATCGGCCGCCGTGAGCGGAGCACCATCCGCCCATACGACGCCTTTGCGCAGATGCACGACGATCGTCTTACCGTCGCGGCTGATCCCGCCGTTGCGCAGCGTCGGCACTTGCGTCGCCAGATCGGGAATATAATTTCCCTGCGCGTCGTAACGCAGGATGAACGAAAAGAGCAGGCCGACGATCGCGTCGCTGGCGGCGCTGTGCGCGTACATGAGGTTGAGGCTGTCGGGCTCTTCGTCCTCACCGATGCGCACGACGCCGGGAATCGTCCAGGAGTTGCGTTCGCCCTTTGACGGTGCCGCCGCTCTCGTGCAGCCGGAAAGTGCGGCGAGCAGCGCCAGCGCCGCCGCCGCGATGCGGGCGGAGTTCACGATTCGCTTCGCGCGCCCAACGGCGACCGTTTGATGATGCGTGCAGCGATCTGCGAGTAGAAATCGTCGGCACCAAAGCGGACGACGTCGGCGGCCGGCAGTTGCGTTTCGTCGCGCGCCTGCGCGATTTCGGCGCGAGCTTGCGTCTCGCTCAGGCCGCGCGTGTTCAGAGCGATGCCGATGACCGGTGCGGGCTTGATCGTCTCAAGCAACGCCTCGTGAATGGCGATCAGGTCCTTATAGCCGAGAACCGGCGTTGCATAGGACTCGATGCGCGCGCGGCTTGGATCGCACACGAGGAGCAACGCGTCCGGCGCGCACCCCGTCATCAATGCGAGCGTCACGGGTGCGTAGGCGGGGTGGTTGATCGCGCCTTGCCCCTCGACGACGATCAGATCGGCGCCTTCGTGCGCCGCGTAGAGCACGAGTTGTTCGGCGGCGCCTGCCGCGAAATCGGCGATGACGCGATCGACCGAAATTCCCCAGCCTGCAATGACGATACCGGTCTGACCGGTCGGAACGAATCGAGCCTTCTTTCCCGACGCGCATGCGGCCGCAACGAGCTCGAGCGCAACCGTCATCTTACCGACCGCGCAATCGTTACCGACCGTGAGCAGAATCGGCGCCTGCACCTCGTAGGCATCGCCGGAAAAGAGCGGTACCTCGGGCGGCTCGCGCACATCCCAAATCGCCGTACCGGCAGCGCGCGCGGCACTGCGAAACTCGCGATCGATTCCGAGTATCTCGTGCAAACCGCTGACGATCTCGAGTTTCGCCGCGATCGCTTGCGCGACGGCAGCGCGCCAATCGGGCGGAAGGCCTCCGCCCTTTGGCGCCGTTCCGATGAGCAGCGAGGTCGGCGCGTGTTCCAGCGCCTCCGCGATGCTGCCGACGATGGGAGCGTCGCTGTCGAGGTACGCAAGTACGTCGCGCACGCGAAGCCCGGCGTGCGTCGGGTCGATCACCGCCACCACCTCGTCGCTTCCGTAGCGAATCACGCCGTGCGCCGTCTTGGCATCGTGTTCGAAGCGATCGGGAGCGAGAATTGCGTAACGTCGCTTCACCGCAACGTGCCTTCGCGGACGCCCAGCCCGGGCGCGTCGGGAATCAGTACTTTGCCCCCCTCATAGCGCACTCCGATAAATGGGTCGCGGGAAATCAAGAGCGGCCCGTCGAGGTCCGCCCAATCCGCCAGCGGCGAGACGTGTGCTGCGGCCGTCGCGGCAATGGCACTCTCGACCATGCAGCCGATCATGACCTTCAATCCCATCGCGCGCGCACTGTGAATCATCGCCAGCGCGCCACGAATACCTCCGGCCTTGGCGAGTTTGACGTTAACGCCGTCGATACAGCCATATAACGGCGGAAGATCGCCGGCAACGAGGCAATCTTCGTCGGCGACGATCGGTATGGAGACGCGGTCGCGAATCGCTCGCAACCACTGCGGGTTGCCGGCGGCGATGGGCTGTTCGCAGAACTCGATCTCGTAGCGTTGCAGTTCGCGCAGGATCGTGATCGCCTCGTCTACGTTCCAACCTTCGTTGGCGTCGAGACGAAGCGCGCCGCCGTAACGTCCCCGGATGGCCGCGACGATCTCGACCTGCTCGGAGAGCGTGCCGGCTCCGAGCTTGACTTTGAGAATCGGATAATGGGCGGCCTCGTCGACCTTGCGCAGCATCGCTTCCGGGTCGGCGATGCCGATCGTGAACGAAGTCAACGGCGCGCAGGACGGATCGAGACCAAGCAGCGCGTAGAGTGGCTTGTCGAGCTCTTTGCCGATTAAATCGTGGAGCGCGAGGTCGAGCCCGGCGCGCGCCGCTGCGGGGATCGCCGCGTGCAGCAGCGATTCGAGGCGGAAGGGATCGTCGCAGGCGAGCGGATGCGCTGCGAAATACGCAACGACGCTCTCCACGGACTCCCCGTAGCGTTCGATCGGCGTGGCCTCGCCGATGCCCTCGAGATCGCCGCCCCGAACGCGGACGACTGCGGTGCGCGCGATCGCTTCTTCACCGCGCGCGATCTTGAAGACGTGCACGAGCGGCAGCTCCATCGTGCAGACCGAGATCGAGAGCGAATACATCGGCCTCGCACTTCGTGAGCGCACCGGCTTCTACCGGCTTGGCCTTCGGACTCCGAGCCACTTGACTCACGGTGGTACGGTAGAGGGGCTCGACTGCGCTTAGCGCGCAGCGAACGTAGGTACCGAACCGACTTATACTACCGAGGGAGCATCAGCTCCGGATACGACGGAGCGGCGGGCTCGAGATGCCTGCCCCAAACCGGCGCCCGGGCCGCACCCACCTGCGAGAATGCAGGTTCGTACCGCGTACGCAAGACGCTATTTGTGGTTGAGTTCTTTGTATTGCGCGCAGAGCGCTTCGCGCCACGTAGCGATCGCGCCCGCAAGCCGCTCCGTCGTTGCCGCACCCGACGCCTCGTCGATGGCAACGTATCCGCGAAAATCTGCGAAGGCGTGCGTCGCGGCGGCGACCGTTTGCTCCGTTTGTTTGCGCACTCCGCTCCACAACAAGACGGTGTTGGTCGCGAGCGTCTGCGCGTCGCTGGCGGCGTCGAGCTCCTGCGGATCGGGTCCGTACCGCAGCCAGGCGGAGTCGGTCTCTTTGACCACGCGCTTGCAATCTTGAGTCCCGGCGGCAAACGTATTGCGAGCGTTTCGCAGAGCCAGCGTAACGTTGAGGCGCTTTGCCAGCGACGTGGCGAAGGCCAGGCGCTCTAACTGTTCGCTCCAGGAGCACTCGGTCTGGAGTGCGAGGGGGGCCGCGACCAGCGGTGCGCCGAGAAAGGCGGCGTCGCTGAGAACCTTCGTCACGCGCTCCGGTTCCGAGATAAACAAGCTCGAGTCGCTGAGCGCTGCTATCGAGAGACCCCAGTCGGTCGCCATCTTCTTGATCTGCGCGAGGTAGTCGTCGTCAGCTCTCGGAAAATGCCGCACGTCTAAGACGACGCCGTCGCAACCCAGCTCGCGCGCGCACACGTCCAAGAACTCGAGTTGCGTGAGCTCGCCGCTCTCGATTTCGCGGTGGAGGGCACCGCTCGCGCAGGCAAGCTTCATCGGCCTCGGATTTTCGACCGCTCGCCGTTGCTCACCCTCATCGTTGGATACCGAAGGTCACCGGGGCGCGAATCCCCAAAGACCTTTGCTAGTGGACATTCTAACGCCGAATCGCATCGAAGGGGGCGACCCCGAAATTTTTGCCGCCATTGCCGGCGAGGAACGCCGGCAAAGGGAGAACCTCGAGCTTATCGCATCGGAGAACTATACCAGCCGCGCGGTACGCGAAGCAAACGCCTGCGTGATGACCAACAAATACGCGGAAGGTTATCCGGGCAAGCGATATTACGGCGGCTGTCAGTGGGTCGACGTCGCCGAAACGCTCGCGCTCGAGCGGCTGAAACAGATCTTCGGCGCAGATCATGCCAACGTCCAGCCGCACTCCGGCGCTCAAGCGAACAT
Organism: Vulcanimicrobiota bacterium; assembly: GCA_963725605.1. Lineage (GTDB taxonomy): Bacteria > Vulcanimicrobiota > Vulcanimicrobiia > Vulcanimicrobiales > Vulcanimicrobiaceae > Cybelea. The sequence goes on from CAVRYW010000001.1 coordinate 29,974, forward strand.
GGCCGTCTTCATGGCCCTCTTACAACCCGGCGACACGGTTCTCGGAATGTCGCTCGCCCACGGTGGCCATTTGACTCATGGAACCAAAGTCAGTTTCTCGGGAAAGCTTTACAATGCCATCGCCTACGGGGTCCGCAAAGACACCGAGCTCATCGATTTCGACGAAGTTCGCGCGCTCGCTCGCGAGCATAAGCCGAAACTGATCGTAGCCGGCGCGAGCGCGTATCCCCGCGTGATGGAGTACGAGCCGTTTCGCGAAATCGCGTCGGAGATCGGCGCAGCGCTCCTCGTCGATTTTGCGCACATCGCGGGACTCGTTGCGGTTGGACTCCACCCCTCGCCGATACCGCTGGCCGACTTCGTGTCGTCCACGACGCACAAAACGCTGCGCGGTCCGCGCGGCGGCTTCGTCCTATGCACGCAGAACTGGGCGCTACCCTTGGATAAGAGCGTCTTTCCGGGGATTCAGGGCGGCCCGCTGATGCATACGATTGCCGCAAAAGCGGTGGCGTTCGGTGAGGCGCTGCGGCCCGATTTCAAGACGTACCAAGAGCGCGTCGTGGAGAATGCTCGCGTCATGGCCGAGGAGTTCATGCATGCCGGACTTCGTTTGGTGGGTGGAGGAACCGACACGCATCTCATGCTCGTCGACGTCTCGGTCAAGGGCCTGACCGGAAAGGCGGTCGAGGCTTACCTCGACGAGATCAACGTTACGGTCAACAAGAACGCGATTCCCTTCGATACGCAAAAGCCCATGGTCGCCAGCGGCATTCGAATCGGCACGCCGGCAATCACGACGCGGGGTTTTGGCGCGCAAGATTGTCGCGAAGTGGCCCGCATCATTTGCGACGCCCTCGACGACATCGAAGAGCGTCGGGAGATTGCGCGGCTTGGGGGACGGGTTCGCGAATTAACCTCGCGCTACGACGTCCCTTAGACGGTCCCACTGACGTGCGCCCCGGCTGGGACGAGTATTTTATGCAAATCGCGCATACGGTCAGCACGCGTGCGACCTGCCCGCGAGCCTCGGTTGGTTGCGTTTTGATGCGCGCCCACCGGATCTTGACGACGGGCTATAACGGGGCGCCGCGTGGGGTCGCTCATTGCACGGAGGTAGGCTGCACGCTAATCGGCGAGCATTGCGTTCGGGCGACGCACGCCGAAGCCAACGCGGTGGTGCAGGGCGCGCTGCACGGCGTCAGCCTGCAAGACGCCACGGCCTATTGCACGCACCAGCCGTGCGTGAACTGTTCGAAGCTGCTCATTAGCGCGGGCGTGACGAGAATCGTGTACGACCAGCCGTATCCCGACCCGGTCGCGAGTCAATTGTTGGCTGAAGCGGGAGTAGCGCTGGTCGCGTTTTCCACGCTCGAAGGCGTTCGCGGTTGAGCCGCCACTTGCTCACTGCAGGTACGATTTATGCCACGGCCTTTGCCATCGCGGCCGTGGTGAGCTTGCTGGCGACGCCGCTGGTCGTGCGGCTTGCCAACCGTCTGGGAATCGTCGACCGCGACGCCGGCGAACGGCGAATGCACGACACGCCGAAGCCGCGCGTGGGCGGGATTGCGGTTTTCTTTGGTTTCACATTCGCGCTCTTCGCCGTTCTGGGCGTGTCGATGACGTCACCGGTACGGTTGTTGCCGGCGGCCGATCAGTTCGATGCGGTCCATCGGCTCGTAGGCCTGCTCTTTGGGAGCCTGTTGATCGTGGGCGTCGGCATCTGGGACGACGTGATGCAGATGCGTCCTCGGAACAAGCTCATCGCTCAGACCGTGGTGGCGTTGATCTCGATGCTGTACGGCTTCATCATTCCCGGCATCACCAATCCGTTCGATCATAACCCCGGAACCAACTGGATCGATTTTCCACCGTGGGTGGGAGTTCCGGTTACGCTGATCTGGTATGTCGGCATGATGAACGCGATCAACTTTCTCGACGGCCTCGACGGCCTGCTTGCGGGCGTCGCCGCGATCTCGAGCGTCTTTCTCTTCGTCATTGCGGTGCTCCACGCAAACCCCGTCGTCGCTCTGGTCGTGATCGCGTTGGCCGGCGCAGCGCTCGGCTTTCTGCCATATAATTTCAACCCCGCGCGAATCATCCTCGGCGATTCGGGGTCGCTCTTCATCGGTTACGTGTTCGGCACGGTTTCGATCATCGGCGCGAGCAAGACCGCGATTGCCATCAGCGTCGTCGTGCCGTTGCTCGTGCTGGCGCTGCCCGTGCTCGATACGGCGGCGGCGATCGTGCGCCGCGCCAGGAGCGGCAAACGTATCACCGAAGCGGATCGCGGCCATTTCCACCATCAACTGATTTTCCGCTTCGGCCTCAACGTTCGCCAGGCGGTGCTCGTGCTCTATGCCGTCTGCTTGGCGTTGGGAGCGGTGGCGCTCTTTTTCTCCGGCGAGTTCACGCACGTCTTTCGGCACGCAACGTAGCGAATGGCCGGCGCGTTGCGGGTGATGAGCGTCTTCGGGACGCGCCCGGATACGATCAAGATGGCTCCCGTCGTTCGCGCTTTGCAATCCCATCCGGATATCGTTGCGCGCGTTTGCGTTACGGCCCAGCACCGCCAGATGCTCGACGATCTTCTCGAGTTCTTCACGATTACACCCGACGACGATCTCAACGTGATGACCGAGGATCAAAGCCTCACGGAGATCACGACCCGCGTGTTGATCGGGATGGAACCGGTGTTGCGCGAGGCGCGCCCCGACGTCGTCTTGGTTCACGGGGATACGACGACGAGCACGGCCGCGGCGCTCGCGGCTTTCTATCGGCAGATTCCGGTGGGCCACGTCGAGGCCGGATTGCGCACGAGCAATCGCTGGTTGCCGTATCCCGAAGAGATGAATCGTCGCCTGACGGCCACGCTTGCGACCTACCATTTCGCCCCGACCCTCCTGGCTCGAGAACACCTGCTCGCAGAGAACGTCGCGGCCGACGACGTCGTCGTGACCGGAAACACGGTCATCGACGCGTTTCTCGAGACGGCGGCGCGCGACGACCTGGCCCTCCCTCCCCGTTGGTCGGAGCTCGATTCGACGGCGCCCGCGATTCTCGTGACCGCGCACCGCCGCGAAAACCACGACCATATGCGGGAGATCTGCGAGGGGCTGCGCGCGATTGCCGAGCTGCCGTCGAAGCCGCAACTCTACTGGCCGGTGCACCCGTCGCCGCGCGTCGCGCCCATCGCGCGCGAAATCCTCGGGGGGGTGCCGGGAGTCGTGCTGGTCGATCCGATCGACTACGGTGAGATGGTGGCGGCCGTGAGGGGATCGGCCCTCGTTCTGACCGATTCGGGGGGTCTGCAAGAAGAAGCGCCATGTATCGGCAAACCGGTGCTCGTGATGCGCGAGGAGACCGAACGCCCAGAGGGTCTGGCGGCGGGGACGCTAGCCCTCGTGGGTCACGACCGCGAGCGCATGGTCGCTGCGGCGCGCCGGTTGCTCGAGGACCGTGGCGCCTACGCGGCGATGGCGCACGCGCGGAATCCCTATGGAGACGGCCGCGCGGCCTCGCGAATCGTGAGCTGGCTGACGGCGCGTCTGCGGGGCGGCGAGTACCCCGAGCCCTTCGAAGCGCAAGCGACCGCCGCTCCAGGCGCGTGAGGGTCGTTCTGCCGGTGCTCTTCGCCGGCGGGAGTTTTGCCGGCGCGGCAATCCTCGGGCTCCTCTTGGGAGTGGCGGCGGCCCAGCGATTGAGCGCGCCTTTGCTTGTTCCCGCCGGCTTGGGGCTGGGGTTGATCGTGGGAGGCTACGCCGCGTTTCGACTGCTGGCGAAGTCCATGGGATGAGGCCGGCGCCCGGTGGGAAGGATATGGCTCTCGCGGCTTACTACCGTCTCAAATGGGGCGTGGCCGCTGGATCGTTCGCGGTCGCTGCGGTCGTCGCGCTGTTGCTGGTTCCGTTCGTTTGGTTTGCCGGTCTCGCGCTCTTGATCGGAGCCACGTGCGGGATTGCCAACATGCTTGGCATAATGCGGGGGAGCGAGCGACTGGTGGAAACGCGCAGCGCCGTCTTCTTTGGGTTAAGTAGTTTACCGCGGCTGGCGGCCTTTAGTATAGTAGCCGCGGCGTTAGCGGTCCGCGGACCTTGGTGGTCGCTCGGGCCATTTCTTGCCGGTTTCTTTATCCCGCTCGCCGCGTACGCCTGGGGCGCGTTGCGAGTCTTTCGACGGAAGCCTTAACGGATCAAAACATCGGTGCACGAACACATCGGCGAACACATTCTTTGGCACCTGCCGGTTCTGGGACCAGTCCATGCCGACACCATCGTGACGACCTGGCTCGTCATGATCATCGCTTTGGTGTTCTTGGGCTGGATCGGCGCCAGCTATCGCTCGCCCTACGTCACGAAACGTCAAGCGGTGATCGAAGCGGTCTTCAACTACATCGCCGACCTCGCCACCAGCGTCCTTGGCGAGGACGGCGAGCCGTTCGTGCCGTTTTTCGTGGCGCTCTTCCTCTTCATCTTCTTGCTCAACCAGTTCGGGATCGTACCGTTCAAGGCGTTCGATCTTCCCTTCGGCGGCTCGCCGACCGCCGATCTCAACACCGTCGTTCCGTTGGCGCTGCTCGTCTTCTGCATGATCCAGGTCGCAGCGTTCCGCAAGAAAGGCTTCGCGTATCTCGGGCACGTCTTCAAGCCCTTTCCGGCGCTCTTCCCGATCAACATCCTCGACGAGATTCTGCGCCCGATAACGCTGGCGGCCCGGCTTTTCTTCAACATCTTCGTCGGCGAGTTGCTCTTCATCATCGTCACATCGATCATTCTCGCGCGGATCAAAATTGGAACGTTCAACCTCTCACTCGGTGTGGCGGTCGTGCCTTTTCTGATCCAGTTTTTCAACTTCTTCGTTGGAACGATCCAAGCTTTCGTTTTTACGCTGCTGGCAATCGTCTATCTCTCGCTGGCGCTTGCCGACGAACATTAGAAAGGAACGTCCTTGAATCCAGAAGCATTAATCGCAGCCGCGGCGCTGATCTGTTTCGGCATCATCATCTCCGGCGTGGCGTTCGGCTCGGCCGTGGGTGACGGTACCGTCGCCGCCAAGGCGGTCGAATCGATCTCTCGCCAGCCCGAGGCGCGGCCCAATATCTTCCTGTTCATGTTCTTGGGCGTCGGCGTCCTGGAGGCCGTGCCGTTCATCGCCATCGCGCTGGCATTTTACATCCTGCTCGTGGTCGCGAAGGTTCCGGCGATCATTACCGCGCTGGTGAAGTAAGCGCCGCATGTCGTTCTTGTCGATCGACTGGCAGGACGTGCTCGTGCAGCTAATCAATTTCGCGATTTTTTTCGCGATCTTGAACGTGATCTTCTTGCGACCGGTTTCGGCGGCCATTCGACGGCGGCGCGAGTATATCAATAGCCTCGTATCGGATTATGACGACTACCAAGCGCAAGCCAAGAGTCTGCGCGAACAGGCTGAAGGAGTGCGGGCGTCGGCGCGGCTCGATGCGGAGCAGCGCGTCGCCGCGGCGCGCGCAGCGGGCTCGAACGAGGCGGCCGAGTTGGCAACGAGCTATTCGCTGCGGGCTGCAAGCATCGTCGGGGAGGCGCAGGCGACCGCGCGCCGCGAGCTCGATGAAGCCCGAGTGGGCGAATCGGCGGCGGCCCGCAGCGTGGCCGACTTCATGCTCGATCGAGTGCTTCCGGAGGCAACGTAGGTGAGCGAGGCGAGACTCTATCTCGAGGTTGCGATCTGGAGTCAGGTTGCCTCGGCGATTCTGTTTATCGGCGCGCTCGTTTTTATCTGGAACAAGTGGATCGTGCAGGTCGTTCTGGCCGCGCAGGCGCGCAGCAACGCGCAGATCGCGGAATCGGAGCGTCATCGCGACGAGGCGAAGGGCGCTCTCGGCGCTTTACGCGAGGAGATCGACAGCGCGCGACGGGATGCCGAGCTGATCGAGCAGCGAGCGGAGCTTCACGCTCGACGGGAGCGCGAGGCGATCATCAAAGATGCAACCGAAGCTGGCGAACGCGCCTTGCGCGACGCCGGCGGGGAGCTGGATCGCGCGCGGGCGGCGGCCCGACTGAGGCTTCGCGACGAACTCTTGGAACGCGCACTGCAAATAGCGCGTCACGACGCCGTGCAGCGCGTTGGTCCGGCGCTCGATTCCCGCCTGGTCGAGGATTTCGTCGGTTCGCTGGGGGAGAGCGCCGGTGGTTAACCAGACGCTCGCGCGCCGTTATGCAATCGCGGCGATCGGCGTTGCCGGGGAGCGCGGCGCCATCGAACGCGTCGGCGCGGATTTAGCGGCGGTCGCGCAGGCGATCGGCCCGTACGGGTTGGCCCACGAGTTTTTCGTCGCGCCGGTAATCGATCGTCCCGAGAAAGAGCGCGTCCTGACGGAAGTATTCGAAAAGCTGATCGATCCCGTCGCACTCCACACGCTCCTACTTCTGGTGCGCAAGCGTCGTGAGGCTTTGCTCGGCGCGATCGTCGCGGAGTATCTTGCGTTGGTGCGAGCCGGTCGCGGCGCGGAAGCCTTGGCTATCGAGTCCGCGAGAGCGCTCGACGCTGGCGAATACCAGGCGTTAATCGAAAAACTCGAGCACCTCTACGGCAAGAAGTTCGAAGTCACACGAAGAGTCGACGCCGATCTCATCGGCGGCCTGCGCCTTCTGCTGGGGGATCGCCGAATCGACGACACGGTCGCCGGCCGCCTCGATGCTCTCGCCCGCCAACTCCACACAACGGCCTAGGAGCCTCCATAAGAAAGTTGATGAATGATAAACGCTGACGAAATCGCCGGTATTCTCAAAGCGCAGATCGAGCAGTTCAAGACCGAGATTCAAGAGGATGAGGTCGGGACGGTCATTTCAGTCGGCGCGAACCTGGCTCGCGTCTACGGATTGAGAGGCGTACGATCCTCAGAGCTGGTCGAGTTTGCCAACGGGCTACAGGGCGTCGCGCTGAACCTCGAAGAGGACAATGTCGGCGTCGTGATCATGGGCTCCGATTCCGAGATCAAAGAGGGCGATAGCGTGCGGCGGACGGGCCGCATCGCCTCCGTGCCGGTCGGCGATGCGATGCTCGGCCGGATCGTCAATCCATTGGGCCAGCCAATCGACGGCAAAGGCGAGATTACGACGACGCGTTTCCGTACGATCGAGAACGTCGCGCCGACCGTCGTGCAGCGGCAGCCCGTCAAACAACCCTTGCAGACCGGAATTCGCGTGATCGATGCCCTGATTCCCATTGGAAAGGGACAGCGCGAGCTCATTATCGGCGATCGTTCGACCGGAAAAACCGCCATGGCCATCGATGCGATCATCAATCAGAAGGGGCGCGACGTTCGTTGCGTCTACGTCGCGATCGGACAGAAGAATTCGACGGTTGCCGCGCTCGCGCAGATTCTCGAACAAAAGGGTGCGATGGCCTACACGACCATCGTCGCGGTCAGCCCGTCCGAAGCGGCGGCGCTTCGCTGGCTGGCGCCGTTTGCCGGCTGCGCGATGGCCGAGGAGTTCATGTATGCCGGCAAAGACGTTCTCATCGTCTACGACGATCTCACCAAGCACGCTCAATCGTACCGTGAGATGTCGCTGTTGCTGCGCCGGCCGCCGGGACGCGAGGCCTACCCGGGCGACGTCTTTTATTTACATTCACGGCTGCTGGAGCGCGCCGCGAAGCTCTCCGACGAGATGGGCGGCGGTTCGATGACGGCGCTTCCGGTGATCGAGACGCAGGCCGGCGACTTTTCCGCGTACATTCCAACCAACGTCATCTCGATCACCGACGGCCAAATCTACTTGACGCCGCAGCTGTTCTTCCAAGGAATCCGGCCGGCGGTCGATATCGGCCTCTCCGTCTCGCGAGTCGGTGGGGCGGCGCAGACGAAGGCGATGAAATCCGTGGCCGGCCAGCTGAAACTCGAGCTGGCGCAATATCGCGACCTCGCTGCGTTTGCCAAACTCTCGAGCGATCTCGACAAGGCGACGCAAAACCAACTCGCGCGCGGCGAGAAGCTCACCGAACTGCTCAAACAGCCGCAGTATCAACCGCAGGCGACCGAAGAGCAGGTTGCGATCATCTATGCAGCGACCAAGGGATTCGCCGTCGACGTTCCGACCGTTCGGCTCGCCGCCTGGGCCTCGGGCCTGATCGACTTCTTGCGCGCGGACCATCCGCAGATTCTTACGTCGATCGCGGAGAGCGGTGCGCTGTCGGACGATACTCGTAAGCAACTCGACGCGGCGCTGGCAGAGTTCAACAAGAGCTTTTAGCAAATGCCGTCCGTACGAGATCTGCGCGACCGCATCCGGTCGCTCAAGAATACTCAACAGATCACCAAAGCGATGAAGCAGGTCGCCGCGGCGAAGATTCGGCGCGCCGAAGAGGCCCGCAAGCGCGCTCGTCCTTACGCGGACGCGCTTGCCGAGATGCTTGCGGACTTGATGGCGGCCGTTTCGTCGGTCGATCACCCGTTCATGAAGCCGGGAAACCAGAGTGCCCCCGCCGGCATCGTTCTCATGAGCGCCGATAAAGGGCTCGCCGGCGCCTTCAACTCCAACGTCATTCACGCAGCTGAGACGTTCGCACGCGGCCGCGGCGACGTTGCGTACTACACGGTTGGCCTCAAGGCGCGCAACGCGGTGCGACGGATGGGCATGCCGGACCATCCAAGCTGGCCGCTCGGCGTCTCAAAGATCGTCACGGCGCGCGAGGTCGCCAATCGCGTAGCCGACGACTTCGTGCGCGGCGCCATCTCCGAGATCGTACTGGTCTCGCAGAAGCTCGTATCGATGATGTCGCAGCGCCCGCAAACGCGTAAGCTCGTGCCGGTGCTGGCCGAAGACCTGAAGGCTTTCGCCGGTACCGACGGCGAGGAGCAGAGTCGCGCCCCTCGCGGCGCAGTCGAGTTTTCCCCAAGCCCCGAGTTTGTGCTCTCGCGCCTGTTGCCCAAGTATCTCGAGTTCAGTATCTATTCCGCGCTGCTCGAAACCGAGGCGGCATTCTTTGCCGCGCAGCTCGTGGCGATGACGAACGCCACCGACAACGCGTCGAAACTAATCGACGAACTCACGATCGCGATGAACAACGCCCGCCAAGCCGCAATTACAAAGGAACTTCTCGAGATCGTCGGCGGCGCGGAGGCGCTGGGGGTAGAGTGAGCCGTGCAAGCCTTGGTCAAGTGCGTCACGCCGAGGAGGCTCTGACCGAGGAGCGCAGGCATGGATGCCGGAGCGACGAGGCAGCGCAGCAGGAGCGGAGCCGGAGGCGGAGCGACGAGCGTCTCCGAGGCATGATGCACTTGACCAAGGCTTGTACGGCTCGCTCAAGCGCTCGGCTCAACCTGGTCTTTAGAAGACGTACTATCTTAGCAAGGAACGTGTAACAAGAATGGCTGATACCGGAAAAATCTCGCAAGTGCTCGGCAACGTCGTCGACGTCGAGTTTACGGCGAAGACGCTGCCCAACATTCGCGACGCGCTGGTGGTCGAGGTAAACGACGACTCGCGCAACGCAGGTAACGGAGCCGCGGCGGCGCGCGAGCTGACGCTCGAAGTGCAGGACGAACTCGGCGACAACCAGGTGCGATGTCTGGCGCTGGGTTCGACCGACGGTCTCGTGCGTGGCGCCTCGGTGCGGAGCACGGGCGGACCGATTCTCGTCCCCGTCGGTAAAGGCACCCTCGGGCGCCTTTTCAACGTGCTCGGCAAAACGATCGACAGCGACGCTCCGGTCGAAGCCGCGGCGTATTGGCCGATTCACCGGCCCGCGCCCGAACTCAAATACCAGGAGCCGACGGCCCGCATCTTCGAGACCGGTATCAAAGTCGTCGACTTGATGGCGCCCTACACGCGCGGCGGAAAGGTTGGCCTGTTCGGCGGCGCGGGAGTCGGTAAGACGGTGCTGATTCAAGAGCTGATTCGTAATATCGCGTACGTTCATAAAGGCTTCTCGGTCTTCACCGGGGTCGGCGAGCGAACGCGCGAGGGCAACGACCTATGGCTCGAGATGAAAGAGTCCGGAGTCCTCGAGCAAACCACACTCGTCTTCGGGCAGATGGACGAGCCACCCGGCGTGCGCTTTCGCGTGGCGCAGACCGGCGTAACGATGGCGGAGTACTTTCGCGACGAGCTCGGCGCCGACGTGCTGCTCTTTATCGACAACATCTTTCGTTATATGCAGGCGGGCTCGGAAGTCTCGGCACTCATGGGCCGCATGCCGTCGGCGGTCGGATATCAACCCACCCTCGGCACCGACATGGGTATCCTCGAAGAGCGCATCACCTCGACGCGCAAAGGCTCGATTACCTCGGTTCAGGCGGTCTACGTGCCGGCCGACGATTACACCGATCCCGCGGTCGCTACGACCTTTGCACATCTCGATGCAACGACCGCGCTTTCGCGTCCGATCTCGGAGCTGGGTATCTATCCGGCGGTGGATCCGCTGGCGTCCACGTCGCGCATCTTGGATCCGCAGATCATCGGCAACGAGCACTACGAAGTCGCTCGCGGCGTGCAGGAAGTTCTTCAGCGCTACAAAGATTTGCAGGACATCATTGCGATTCTCGGCGTCGAAGAGCTTTCGGAAGACGACAAGATCACGGTGGCGCGGGCGCGCCGCATTCAGCGTTTCTTCTCGCAGCCGTTTTTCGTTGCCGAGCAGTTTACCGGGCGTTCCGGAAAATACGTTAAACTCTCCGAGACGATCGCGTCGTTCAAGGAAATTCTCGAAGGCAAGGTCGACGATCTGCCGGAGGCCGCGTTCTTCTATGCCGGCACGATCGACGAAGTCAGAGAGAATGCGGAGCGCATGGCTCATGGCTAACGCCATCGCATTCAAGTTGGTGACACCGGCTCGAGTCGTCTTCGACGGAGATGCGACGCTGATTATCGCGGTCACGACCGAAGGTGAGGAAGGCATCCTTCCCAAGCACGCGCCGTTCCTCGCAGCGCTAAAGCCGGGGATCTTGCGCGCAAACCTCCTTCGACAACCCTTCGACTCCGCTCAGGGTGACAAAGCTTCGGATGGCGCGAGTTCGCGCCTCGAGCTCGCCACGAGCGAGGGGTTCATGCAGGCGTTGCCCGATCGCGTAACCGTACTGGTCGACGAGGCGCTGGCGTTCGACGACGTCATCGTGGCGGAGGCGCGCGAGCGGCTGGCCGCAGCGACGGAGCGACAAAAGGGTGCCGCGCCCGGCAGCGATGCGTATGCGCGCGAGCAGGCCGCCATTGATTTCGCCAGCGCGCAACTGCGATTGACCGGCCATCGGTAGGCGAGTTAGCAGGCTACGCGAACGGTAGATTCCCATATGCTCGATCGCCTCGAAACGACGCTCAGAGTACGGGGCGGCGCGCGCCTGGAAGGTTCGGTTGCAACGCACGGCGCGAAGAACGCCGCGCTTCCGATCATGGCGGCGGCGCTTCTGGCACGAGGCACGGTAACGCTCCACCGCGTGCCGCACATCACCGACGTCTCGGTGATGTGGTCGTTACTGGAAGCTTTGGGCGCCCGCATTCGCTACGAGGACGAGAACACGGTGACGATCGACGCAAGCAACGTCGCGTCCTATCGCGCGCCGTACGCCCTCGTGCGTAAGCTCGCCGCTTCGTTCGATATCGTCGGCGCGCTCTTGGGGCGCTTTGGGCGAGCCGAGGTTCCGCTCCCCGGCGGTTGTGTGTTGGGTACGCGCGCGACGGACATGCACGAGCAAGCCTTCGTGGCGTTGGGATGCGACGTGCATAACGCGCACGGTTATCTCATCGCCGCATCGCGGGGCACGAGGTTATCCGGGGCCGCGATCGAGTTTCGCATGCCAAGCGTCGGTGCCACCAAGAACGCAATGCTCGCCGCGGTATTGGCCGACGGAACGACGACGTTGAAGAACGTTGCGATGGAGCCCGAAGTGGTTGATCTCGCGAACTTTCTGGTCGCGATGGGAGCGCGGATTGCGGGCCAGGGAACCGATACGATCGCCATCGAGGGGGTTCGCGAGCTGCACGGCGTCGAGTACGAGATCATCGCCGACCGCGTCGTGACCGGCACGCTTTTGCTGGCCGGCTCGGTAACTCGCGGCGACGTGACGGTGACCGGCTGCCGACCCGATCACTTGCGATCGCTAACCGATAAGCTGGTGGAATGCGGAGTCGTCACCGTTACGGGCGACGACTGGATCAGGGTAAAGGCCGACGGCATTACCGGCGGGACGGACATTCTTACCGCTCCGTATCCGGGTTTTCCGACCGATCTCCAACCGCAAATGGTTGGCTTTCTCTGTACCTGTCCGGGCACCAGCGTCGTCGAGGAGTCGATCTTCAACGCGCGCTTTTCCTACGTCAACGAGCTAGCCCGCATGGGAGCCGACGTCAAAGTGACGATGGAAAGCAATGCTGCCGTCATCAAAGGTCCCAAGCAGCTCTCCGGGGCACCGGTGGAAGCACCGGATATTCGCGCCGGCGCGGGTCTCGTAGTCGCCGCCCTCGCAGCCGCGGGCGAAACGGAAATCATCGGGCTGGAATACATCGATCGCGGCTACGACCGTTTGGAAGAGATGCTTTCGGAGCTGGGCGGCCAGGTGCAGCGCAGCAGCGGCGTGACGCCGCTCGTCGAGCCGGCGGGATTCTTTGAAACGAGCGAATACCCGCGGGTTTCGGCGAGCTAGCGCTTTCTTAGAGTAGGAGTCAGTTTTTGGAAATCGGCATCGACCTCGGTACGGCGAACGTCTTGGTGTACGTCAAAGGAAAGGGCATCGTCCTGCGCGAGCCCTCGGTCGTCGCCAAAGACATGAACACGGGAAGGGTATTGGCCGTCGGCGAGGAGGCCCGGCAAATGCTCGGAAGAACGCCCGCGCATATTATGGCGATTCGGCCGTTGCGCGATGGCGTCATCGCAGATTTCGAAGTGACCGAAGCGATGCTTTCATACTTCATCAAGAAAGTCATGAAGGGCCGTTCGTGGTGGTCGTCGATCGCCAAACCCAAACCCCACGTGACGATCTGCGTACCCGCAGAGATTACCAGCGTAGAGGAACGCGCGGTCAAAGATGCCGCGAAGCTAGCCGGCGCGCGCGATGTTGAGATCATCGAAGAGCCGATGGCTGCAGCGGTCGGAGCGGGTCTTCCAATCGATGGGCCCTCCGGCAGCATGGTCCTCGACATCGGCGGTGGAACGACCGACGTCGCCGTGATTTCGCTCGGCGGTATCGTCGTGTCGCAGTCGCTGCGCGTGGCCGGCAATAAGATGGACGAAGGCATCGTTCGCTTTATCCGCCGCGTCTACAACCTCATGATCGGAGAGCGCACCGCGGAGGAGATCAAAATCAAGATCGGCTCCGCCTACAAGCTCGAGCAGGAGTTGGCGATGGAGATCCGCGGCCGCGACCTCATCAACGGTCTGCCGAAGACCGTCAAGATCACGAGCGAAGAGGTTCGCGAGGCGCTCTCCGAGCCGATCGCCGCCATCGTTGAAGCGGTCAAATCGGTGCTGGAGAAAACGCCTCCGGAGCTTGCCTCCGACATCATCGATCGCGGCATTATCTTGACCGGGGGCGGAGCGCTCCTACGCGGCTTAGACAAGCTGCTCTCCGACGTGACGGGAGTGCCGGCGATCGTCGCGGACGATCCGCTTTCGTGCGTTGCCATCGGTACGGGCGCGCGCGTGCGCGTTTAGGCGCCTGCAGGCCCGTGGCACAGCGAAGACTCGGGTCGACGAGGAATGATGAGGGAATGGCTCTGGAATGCGTGGGGCGCGTCATCGATGCATCCGCCGCGCGGATTGAGGAGGTTGCCGAGGAGGTCGCCCGCACGGTTTTCTCCGGGGGGACGGTCGTTCTACCCAACGACACGAGTTATTTCATCGGCTGCGATCCCTATGATTCGGCTGCGATCGATCGGGTTTATGCGGCAAAAGGGCGACCGGACAGCCGGCCGCTGACGATGCACGTGGCGTCGGCACAAGAGTTTCTCGAGTACGCATTTGAGAATCCGCTGGCGGCGACCGTCGCCAAAAGGTTGCTTCCCGGTCCCCTGATCGTTTTGATTCGTAAACCGGCCTTCATCGGCGACGAGCTTGCCGCAGGCTTACATACGCTCGCTTTTCGCGTGCCGGACGAGCCCTTCGCGCGCGCCCTGCTCGAACGTTGCGGACCGATTGCCGGCACAACCGCGATCCGCCCGGGAGGACCCCCATATCTCGGCGACGACGATGGCTCGATGCTTCCGCCCGCGGATCTGCTCGTCGCGCACGGGCCGGTTCCCTACTCCGTCGAATCCTCCATCATCGATATTTCGGGCGCGCGTCCTCGGCTGCTGCGCGAAGGCGCCGTTTCGGAGGCTCGCCTCGCAGCGCTCCTTGGACCGATTGAGCGTCCTTCGGTAAAGGTACGTACGCAACTACTATGATTCGCCTTCTCGCGCTGCTCGTTGGCACACTGGCGCTCGTCGCACTCACCAAGCCTTCTTCCTCACCCTCGCAGCAGCCGAGCGCGTCGGCATCGCCGCCGCTGCGTTCGCCGAAGTCGCCGAATGCGAGCTCCTCGCCTGGCTCGGCCCCCGCAGCGTTCGATCTCGGCGTTTGGACCGTTCACGCCAGCTCGCTCGACGCAAACTTTAAAACGGGCGATTTCAGCACTCCGGCCAAGGTCGTCATGACGCGCGTCGGCGGCGACGTTACCGCGGATCGCGCGAACGGAAACTACAAGAAACAGGAGCTCTATCTCAACGGCCACGTGGTGATGCACGATTCCCAAGGCGGCGCCGGAAGCCTGACGGATAGCGGTGCCGGCCCCCATCCGTCGAGCCCCTCGACGCTTACGGCCGATAAAGCGCAGATCGATGGAGCGGCGAAGGTATACCGAGCCATTGGAAACGTTCATTACGTGCAAGCCGATACCAACGTTACCGCCGACAACGGCACGTTGGACGACCAAGCACACACCTTGCTTCTGCAAGGCGCGGTGCGGATTGTTTCGGGGACGCGAAAGATGAGCGCCGGAAGAGTGTTATACAACACGCAGACCGGCGACGCTCACGCCGAAAACGACGTCACGATGCAGTTTCCCAGCCAGTTTCACCGGAAGTTGGCGACGCCGAAGCCGCTCAAGGTGCCTGCCCCACCCTAAAGGCGGGGACATGCTCTTCGATTTTCAGGAAATAGTCATGCCGTTGGCCGCGCGAATGCGGCCCCGCACGCTCGACGAGTTCGTCGGGCAGCGAGAGTTGCTAGGGCCGGGGCGTGCGCTGCGCGCCGCGATCGAACGCGACGCCGTCCCATCGATGATCTTGTGGGGCCCGCCGGGCAGCGGCAAGACGACGCTGGCCGAAATCATCGCCGGTCGTACCGGCGCCCACTTCGAGCGAATGTCGGCCGTAAGCGCCGGCGTGAGCGACCTGCGGCGCGTTCTCAACGACGCGCGAGTCCGGCAGCGCTCCGGAAAACCGACGATCCTCTTTATCGACGAAATTCATCGCTTCAACAAGGCGCAACAGGACGTCGTATTGCCCTTCGTCGAGGACGGCACCGTCACGCTCATTGGTGCCACGACCGAAAATCCGTCGTTTGAGGTCAACTCGGCGTTGCTCTCACGAGCTCGAGTCTTTGTGCTTGATGCGCTCTCTGACGAGGAGGTCGGAACGATCGTCGATGGCGCGCTGCGCGACGCCGAGCGCGGCCTGGGCTCGAAGGGGCTTCGAATCGACGAAGAGGCTCGAGCGTTGCTGGTCGGCCTTGCAAATGGCGACGCGCGCGCGGCTCTGAGTTCGCTCGAGCTCGCCGCCGCCTCCGCGCGCGGGGAGCCGCCGCACGTCGACGTGGAGGTCGTGCGCGAAGCGATGCAGCGGCGGAATACCCGGTACGATAAGGGCGGCGAGCTGCACTACGATACGATCAGCGCGCTGATCAAATCCCTTCGCGCAAGCGATGCGGACGCGTCGCTGTACTGGCTCGCGCGTCTGATCGAGGGCGGCGAAGACCCGCTTTTCATCGCCCGCAGATTGGTGATTTTGGCTTCGGAAGACGTCGGGCTTGCAGATTCCAGCGCGCTGCAAGTGGCCGTCGCGGCACAGCAGGCGGTGCACTTTGTCGGGATGCCGGAGGGCTTCTTTCCGCTAGCTCACGCGACGCTCTATCTTGCGACGGCCCCGAAAAGCAACAGTGTCGGTTCGAGCTACGGCGCCGCCATGGCCGACGTTTTGCAAACGCGCAACGATCCGGTGCCTCTGCACCTGCGTAACGCGCCGACCCGGTTGATGCGTCAGCTCCACTATGGCGAGGGCTATCACTACGCGCACGACGACTACGACGTCGAGCAGCTCAACCTGCCGCCGAGTTTGGCCGACCGGAGGTATTACGTTCCGAGGAAGCAGGGGGCCGAACGGATCATCGCGGAGCGCGAGGACGAAAAAAGAAGGCGGTCCGAGTGATACTCGGACCGCCAGTTTCCCGTTGCTACTTCTCGGAGTTGTGCGTTGGAGCTTCGCACAACCCAATACTAGTGCGGCATACTTGGAGCATTCTGTGAATTCAAATCGAATTTATTTGGATTACGCCGCCACGACACCGGCGGGCGACGCGGTCGCGGATGCGGTGCGCGAGGCAGCGGGCCAATGCAGTTTTAATCCAAGTTCCCTACACTTCGAGGGGCGGCGGGCGCGCGCCGCGCTGGACGCCGCGCGCGATCGCGCGGCCGCGGCAATCGGCGCGACTCGCGGCGAGCTCGTGTTTACATCCGGGGGAACCGAAGCGATCAACCTGGCACTGCTCGGCGCAACCCGAGGGCTCGCCCGGCCGGCCCACGTCGTGGCCTCCGCGATCGAGCATCGTGCCGTCCTCGCGGCTCTGGAGCGCTTGCGTGAAGACGGATTCGAAACGACTTTGGTGCCGGTCGACCGCCAGGGTCGCGTCGATCCGGCGGAGTTCGAGCGGTCGCTCCGGCCGCACACCGTCCTGGCCTCGATCATGTACGCGAACAACGAGGTCGGAACCGTACAGCCGATCGCCGACCTTGCCAAGCTCGCCCGCCGCCGAGGCGTTCTCTTTCACAGCGACGCGGTCGCGGCTCCAAGCTGGCTGCGAATCGACGTGAGAGCGCTCGACGTCGACCTGCTCGCGATCTCGGCGCATAAGTTCTACGGCCCCAAAGGCGTTGGGCTGCTCTACGTCCGCCGCGGAGTCGTCCTTGCCCCAATCGTCCTCGGCGGGGGGCAAGAGTCGGGCCGGCGAGCCGGTACCGAGAACGTGCCGGCCATTGTCGGCATGGCGCATGCGCTCGAGCTGGCCGTCGCCCGGCGCACCCAGGTTGTAGGAGACGTCGCGGCCCTGCGAGACCGCTTGGAGAACGGGATCCGCTCGCGGGTCGCCGGCGTTAGCGTCAACGGCGGCGATGCCCCGAGGCTCGCCAACTGTAGCAATCTGAGCTTTGCCGGGGTCGATCCGGCGGCACTCATTATCGCACTGGACCTTGCGGGAATCTCCGCCTCTGCAGGAAGTGCCTGCATGTCGGGCTCGCTCGAGCCCAGCCACGTGCTGGCGGCAATGGCCTGGGAGGGGGACGGGCCCCCCAGCGGAGTTCGCTTCTCCCTCGGTGCGGCAACGACGCCGGCAGAGATCGAGCGCGTTCTCGGCATTCTTCCCGGCGTCGTTGCTGACTTGAGGGCTTTGGGTTCGCCGGTCACATTCGCGGGGGGAATGGGTAGACTCGAAACGAACCGCGCGCGGCTGGAGGCAGGAGCTTGAACGGAACGGGGTATGGCCCACTGATCCTCGACGTCCTCGCGGGCGTGGGCATTTTGCTGGTCGGCGTTGGGATTTTTGTCGCTGCTTTGGCGCTTGCTAAAACGCTCGGCCGATTACGGACGACACTGGACGAGGTGGACAAGCAACTCGAGAACGTCGGGATGCCCGTCAGCAGCACGCTGGCGCGCGTCGACGAAGTGACGAGATCCATCGAGGAAACGGTAGGTACTCTCGCGCGCACTGCCGACCTTACCAAGAGCGCGGTTACGCCCGCCATCATCAACATCGGCGCCGCAATTGGCGGCATCAGCGCCGGTTTACGACGCTTGGTGGCGGGAAAGACTAACTGACTAGGGAGAATTCAATTATGGGCAAAGGCAATGGCGGGGGTCGATTCTTCGCCGGTTTTCTCATCGGTGCGGTTGCTGGTGTGGCCGCAGCTACATTCTTGACGCAGGACGAGGCGCGCGATCGCCTTGCCGACAAGGCCCGCGAGGCGGGCAACTTTGCGATGGACGCGACCGGCGACCTTCGCGAGAAGGTTGGCGACGTTACGTCGCAATGGCAGTCGAGCGTATCGGATCTGTACGAACGGGGTCGGCAAGTCGTCGAGAGCGCCCGGTCCAACTTCGATGCCGCTGTTGCCGAAGGGCAGACGACGGCAGAAGAGACTCGCGACGAACTCCAACGGAAGGCGGAGGGCTAGCGATTTGGACATCAAGGTGAACGTGCGGGAGGCTCCCGGCGATTGCTACGTGGTCGACCTTAGCGGCGAAATCGACGTCTACACGTCACCGAAGGTGAAAGACGCAATCGGGGAGCTGATCGACCGAGGCGTCTATTTCCTCGTCATCAACTTGGAGAAGGTACGCTACATCGATTCCACGGGTCTGGGCGTCTTGATCGGTGGGCTCAAACGCGTGCGCGAGCACGGCGGATCGGTCAATCTCGTTTGCACCAATCCGCAGATCAAGAAGATCTTCGACATCACGGGGTTGGTCAAGATCTTCGGCATCTTTGAAAGCGAAGATGCGGCGATGAAAGCGTTGGTATGAATCCGGCGGTCGAGCGTTCCCAGAACGAGTTCGTCGAACTGCGCATTCCTTCCCGACCCGAATGGGTAGCACTCGCGCGCCTCGCCGCCGCCACCGTTGCCAACCGCCTGCGCTTTTCGATCGAAGAGATCGAGGACGTGAAGCTAGCTCTCGCCGAGGCCTGCACGGCCGTCATTCAGCATGAAGGGCACGGCGAGTTCATCGACGTGACCTGCGAGGCGCTCGCCGATTCGTTACGAATTCGCGTGCGCGACAGCGGGCGTCACGGCCTCGCGCCCGCGCAGGCGCCAAACATGAACTTCGATGAAGCTCGCATCGCCGGGCTTGGGGTTTTCCTCATTCGGACGTTAATGGATGAAGTTAGCTACGACGTGAGTCCGCAAGGGACGGATCTGCTGATGGTCAAGAGGCTGACCGGCGTTACGGACCACTAGGACACTCGTGCAAGAACGAGAGCAAGCGCGACGCGACCGCGAGCGGACCCGCGCCCTCTTCGAGCGCTTCATCGAGCGGCGCGAGCGGTACTCGCAACACCAGACCCCGGATTCGCAATACGAACGGCTGCGCGACGAACTCGCCGTCGTTCATCTCAATCTCGTGCGCTTTCTCGCCGTGAGATTCGCCAACCGCGGAGAGCCGCTCGACGACTTGGTGCAAGTCGGAACCGTCGGACTGCTCAAAGCGATCGACCGCTTCGATCTCGAACGCGGTGTCGAGTTCACGACGTATGCGACGCCGACGATCGTCGGCGAGATCAAGCGATACTTTCGCGACAAGGGCTGGGCCGTGAAAGTGCCTCGCCGCCTGCAGGAGCTAAATCTCGCCGTCAACCGCGCGAGCGACAAGCTCTCGATATCGCTTGGCCGCAGCCCCACGGTAACCGAGTTGGCGGAGCACCTCCGAGCTGGTGAAGACGAGATCCTGGAGGCCCAGGAACTGGGTCAGGCTTACAACCTCCTCTCGCTCGATAGCGAAATCTCGGGCGAGAGCGAGAAGAGGTCGCAGACGCTTGCGGACACCGTCGGGATCGCCGACGCCGGTCTCGAACTCCTCGAAGACCGCGCGAATCTCGAACGGGCCTTTCGGGTCCTTACCGGCCGAGAGCGCGTCATCATCTACCTTCGTTTTTACGAGTCGGTCTCGCAGACGGAGATCGCCAAGCGCCTCAACGTATCGCAGATGCACGTTTCGCGCCTGCAGGCCAAGGCGCTGGACAAGCTCCGCAGCGTTCTAGCCGAGTGAGTCGATGCGCGCGTTGCAGGCCGCGCGGCTACATCCCGGCTCGGACACATTCGTCGCTCCGCATCCATGCTTCGCTCCTATCGGCTGCCTCGCGCCTCCGCTATCCTGCTCCGGCGCTCGGTCAGACGGTCCTCGTCGGGACGTAACCGCGCGGCCTGCAACTCTCGTCGTCGGCTCGGGCTGTTATAATGTGATGCGATGAAAAGCCAAGAGCTTCGGCAAGCGTGGATTGACTTCTGGGTCGGCAAGCGGCATAAGCTGCTGCCGCCGGCGAGTCTGGTTCCGCACGAGATGTCGACGACGCTCTTTACGATCGCCGGCATGGAGCAGTTCGTGCCCGTCTTTCTCGGCGAGCAGCCGGCTCCGGCGCCCCGCGTCGTGACGGTGCAGCGCTGCCTTCGGGTCGCCGGTGCGAAGAGCGATATCGAGAGCGTTGGGAGGACGGGGCGGCACGGCACGTTTTTGGAGATGCTCGGCAACTTCAGCTTCGGCGACTATTACAAACGCGAAGCGATCGCGTGGGCCTGGGAGTTTGTGACGCAGGTGCTCGCACTCGATCCCGGGCGCCTATACGTTACCGTGCACACGGATGACGATGAAGCGGCGCGGATTTGGAGTGCGGAAGTTGGCCTCGATCCGGCACGCATTACGCGATTTGACGAAGATAACTTCTGGACGATGGGTGCGACGGGGCCCTGTGGACCCTGCACCGAGATCTTTTACGACACAGGCGCCGAGCACGCGAGCGGCGCCGGCGATACCGGACCAAATCTCGGGAATCGGTACGTCGAGATCTGGAACGTCGTCTTTCAACAGTACAATCGAACGTCCGACGGTAAGCTCGAGGACTTGCCGCGCAAGTCCATCGACACGGGTGCCGGTTTGGAGCGGATGCTCGCCGTATGCAACGGCGTTGCCTCGATGTATGAGACCGACCTCTTCACCGATCTGGTCGCGGCGCAGCCGCCGATCGCTCGTACGACGCTCGAGCCGCGCGAGCAGCGGGCGCGGCAGAATATCATCGCGGATCACCTTCGCTCGGCGACGTTCTTGATCAACGACGGTGTCTATCCGTCGAACACGGACCGCGGCTTCGTGCTCCGCTTCTTGATCCGCCGCGCGATTCGCAATGGAAGGCTGCTCGGCTATCCCGACGGCTTTTTCTCCGAACTCGTGCCCGCGGCGGTGAAATCGCTCGAACCCGGCTATCCGGAGCTTCGCGAAAGCGTCGCGCGGATAACGACGGCGCTACGTCAAGAAGAGCAGACGTTCGACCGGACGTTGGAACGCGGGATGACGATGCTGGAACGCGTCATCGGCGAGGCGACGCGACGCCCGGGACGAGTAATCGGCGGAGAGGAAGCGTTCTTGCTGCACGATACGTTCGGCTTCCCTCTCGAGCTTACGCGCGAAATCGCGGGCGAGCGCGGCGCGGTCGTCGATGCAGTCGCGTTCGACCGCCTCATGGAAGAGCAGCGCGAACGCGCGCGCCGCGATGCCGCCGCGAAGCGCGACGTGGTGGCGATAACCGATCTGCCGGCGCTGCGCAGCAGCTTTACCGGCTACGATGAGGGCCTCGAGGCCGACGGTGAGGTCGTGGCGGCGCTCAACGACGGCAAGTCCGTCGCTTCGTTGTCGCAGGGAGACGAAGGTGTGTTGATTTTGGATCGCACGCCGTTTTATGCGGAGCGCGGTGGGCAGATCGGCGATCGCGGGCGAATTCGGAACACTTCGACAGGCTCAGTGCGGGCGCACTTCGAGGTGCGCGATACCCAGTACATGGGCGAAGCGATCGCGCACTACGGCCGCGTCGTCGAGGGAGAGTTCGCGGCCGGCGATCGGGTCCGCGCCGGCGTTTTTGAAGCGTGGCGGCGCGAGATTCGCCGGCACCACACCTCCGCGCACCTCTTGCAACGCGCGCTCAAAGACGTGCTCGGCGACGAGGTCAACCAGGCCGGTTCGTGGGTCGGCATCGACCGCATGCGCTTCGACTTCCGCTGGCCGAAGGGCGCGCTTACGCCGGAACAACGGCGTGCCGTCGCCCATCGCGTCAACGAAATGATCCGCGACGACGCGCATCTGGTCACACGGGTGCTTCCGCTCGAGGAGGCAAGAAAGACCGGAGCGATTTGGATGGCCGGAGAAAAGTACGGCGACATGATCCGCGTCGTCGAGGCGGGCCCTTCCATCGAGTTCTGTGGCGGCACGCATTCGCACTCGACCGGCGAGCTGGGGCTTTTCGTGATTCTCTCGGAGTCGTCGATCGGCAGCGGCATTCGCCGGATCGAGTCGTGCGTTTCGGCGGCTGCCGAGGAGCACGTCAACAAGCAGAGCGAGCTCGTCGGCACGCTCTCGGCCTCGATGTCGACGTCGCCGGACGAGTTGCTCGAGCGGCTCGAGCGCATGCAGCGCGACTTCAAAGAGATGCAGACGGCGATTGGACAGCTGCGCGCTCGATTTGCGGCGGCCGACGCCGAGGCTTACGTCGCAAAGGCCGAGCGAAAAGGGGATCGCGCTTTTGTCGGGGCGGTGCTTCATGAGGCCGACGGCGACGCTCTTCGCCACCTCAACACGGCGATCCGAAATCGCTTCCGCAGCGGCGTCGTCGCGCTCGCCGGTATCGACAACGGTACGGTCAGCCTCTTGGTCAGCGCGAGTGAAGATCTGATCGGTGACGGCATTCACGCCGGCAAACTTATGAAGTTGGCGGCCCCGCTGGTCGCGGGTAAAGGCGGCGGTCAGGCGGCATTGGCACAGGGCGGTGGAAGCGACGGCGCCGGCGCCGCGGCGGCCCTCCAAGCGATTCGCGACGCCGTGCTGACGTGAGCCGCCTGCGAGCGCTCTCGGTGCTCGCGCTGACGGCGTCCCTGGGTGCGAGCGCAAGACACCTCGACTCACAATACGTTTTGCAACGCTACGCTCTAGCACTGGAAGCGGCCTCCGCCCCGAAAGTCGTCGTCTATTCGTACACGGTCTCACAAGTCGGGCCGAGCAACATCGAACAACACCATCGAATTTATCGCAGCGGGCTCGACGTGCGGGACGATACGCTTTCGGTCGATGGAATAACGTTGCTTCGTAAGGTGGTTCGCATCTCACGGCACGTGGATCGGTATGCGATCGCCCGCTTTGCGCCGAGCGCCGAGTCGTACGAGCTGCTCTTTCTCGGAACCGTACGAGACGGCCGGCATTTCGACTACGTCTACGAGGCGACGCCGTTAAGCCGTACCTCCGGTGCGCGGATCGACCGCTTGACGATCGATGGCTCGAACTTCCTGCCGCGCGCCGTCCACTTTCAGAGCGGCAGTGAGGCTGTCGAAGGCAGCGGCGAGGTCGAGTTTGGGCCGTTCGGCAAGTACTGGATGCCGGTCGTCGCCGATGCCAGCGCACGAGTCGGCGGCAAACCGGCACGCGAGCGGATCACCTGGAGCGATTATCGTTTCCCGCAGAGTCTACCACCCTCAACGTTCCAGGCGCCTCAACCGCTCCCGCAGGCGATGCTCCCGAGCATTTGACGGCGCGAATTCGGCCGGCGTACGTTGCTGCTTTCGTCGCCTTCGTCGTGACGGCGGCCGCGTCGCAGCTTCGAGCTACGCCGTATAACAACTTCGTGCTCCTGGCGCAGGCGCTGTTAGCGGGCCATACGTGGATCGACTGGCCGGGCACCTATATCGATGCGTTGCCGTATAACGGCCATTACTTCGTGATCGAAGGACCGCTGCCGGCGTTGCTGCTCGTGCCGCTCGTCGCGCTGTTCGGAGCGCAAGCGAACCAAACGGGGCTGGCGGTCGTGCTCGCTGCCGTCGCGATCGGTGCGGCGTGGGAGCTTGGCGAGCGTTTTGGAGTACGCCGCACGAGCATCGCGTGGATCTGCGCGTTCCTCTTGGCGGGAACCGATCTCTTGTGGTGCGCGATGCTCGGCGACGTGTGGTTTACCGCGCACGTTTCCGCGGTCTGCTTTACCTTGCTGGCGTTGGTCGAGCTTGCAGGTAAGCGGCGAGGGTGGCTCGTCGCGATCTTCGCCGCCTGCGCCTTTGAGTCACGCTTTTCGATGATTCTCGCGTTACCCGTCTACGCTTTTTTGCTGGCGACCGGCTCGCCGCGCGGCGTGCAAATGCGAAGGCTCCGCTCGTTCTGCGCAACGCTCGTTCCGGTCGGCATCCTCTGGGTTCTCTATAACGAGGCGCGCTGGGGAACGCTGAGCGACATCGGTTACAGCGCCTGGTACCATCTGGACCAAGTTGGAATGCCGAGCGGCTCGCCGTTTCGCTTAGCGTATCTGCCGAACCAGCTCTGGTCGTTTTTCGCGCAGATCCCGACCCTCTTGCCGGGTTTCCCGTGGCTCCGCCCGGAGTTTTCCGGCGTCGCCCTAACGTGGACGTCCCCCGCGTTAGTGCTCGCGTTCTTCGCTCCTTCACCCGTTCGCTGGGTGCGGGCACTCTGGGTCGCGGCCGTCTTGGTTGCGATCCCGAATTTTCTTTATTACGTGAATGGTTTCGCGCAGTTCGGGATGCGCCATGCGCTCGACTTTGAGCCATTTCTCGTCGCACTGATGATGCTTGCGGTACGCGAACGCGTGCCGGCATGGGCGAAGGCCCTCATCGTTTATTCGATCGTCGTCGGCGGCTGGGGATGCTGGTACTGGCTACACTTCGTGCGGACGTAGGCTTGCCGGCAACGGCGTCAAGACGCGTGCAGGAAGCGCGTCCCCCTGGACCACGTCGCTAGCACCGGGATGCTTGCGATGGACGAAACGTCCACCGTTGTGGGATCGGCGGCGAGTTCCACGAGATCGGCGTCCTTCCCCAGCTCGATGCTGCCGATGCGGTCTTCGAGCTGGCAGGCGATCGCGCCGTTGATCGTCATGGCCCGCAGAGCTTGCTCGACGGAAACGCGCAAGTCCGGGCCCAGCGGGCTCGTCGCTCCCAGCGGCATCCGGGTGACGGCACTTTGAATGTAGCGTAACGGGTGGATATCCGTCGTGGCGTAGTCGGAGTTCATGCTCCAGACCAGGTTGCGACGGATCGCTTCGGGCGCGTTATCGATGCCTTCGGCGCGGGGCTCGCCAAGGATTCGCTGTGCGAATGGAAGGCCCCACTCGTAGATGTGCCCTTCGGTAAACGAGACGGCCAGGTTCAGCTTTTGCAGCGTGTCCCACTGCTCGGGCCGCGTAACCGTGCAATGCTCGATACGGTTACGAAAGCCCGGCGCGGCCGTGTTGCCGTACGCGCTGGAAAACGCGCCGAGCGCGAGATCGAGCCCAGCATCGCCGTTTGCGTGGATCGCGGCGCTCCATCCGTTCCTCTTCGCAAGCGCGACTAACTCGTCGAACGGACCGGGCTCCCAATTGAGCGAGCCTTTATTATTTGGTTTGCCGAGGTACGGCTGTGTAAGCGCTCCTGTGAAACCCTGGAGCGAACCATCGGCCCAGAATTTGACGCACGGTACGGAGAGGCGGCCGTCGGCGAGGAAGATCGGCGCGCCCGGCCTGCGCGGGATCTTGGCGACAAAGTCGTCGAAGGTCGCGTGTTCTTGAAAATCGGGCATCGTGCTGATGCGAACCGGATTATTCGCGCGCGAGACCAGCGTGGTGTAGATGGCCCAGTCGTCGGGAACCTTGCCCGTCGGGCCGATCCCTGCATCGTGGACGGTGGTAACGCCGACCCTGGCCGCCGCTTCCAACAACCCGGCATACCAGCCGACGATTTTCTCCGGCGTCGGGGAGACGCTCGAGAGTAGCTTTTCGATGAACGGCGCCATCGCCGGGGGCTCGTAAATCACGCCGTTGAGCGCGCCGCCGGCGTCTTTGCCGTAGTGACCGCCGCCGGGCACGTCGGGCGACTGCGCCGTGATGCCCAGGATCGTAAATGCCTTGCTGTTCGCGTAACCGATGTGTCCCGACGGATTTACGACGAAGATCGGCACGTCGGTCGAGACGGTATCGAGATCCTGCATGGTCAGTTGGCGGTACGGCGTCATCACCGAGTTGTCGAATCCGAACGCGCCGTACCAGTTTCCAGCCGGAATGCTCGCGAGGCCGCCATGCAGCGCCGCCAAGAATGCTTCGAGCGACGCGCACTGCGGATATCGCGCCACCAGCAAGTTCGCAATGACGATTTGGTAGATAAAATGCATGTGGGGTTCGACGAATCCAGGAAGAACCGTCGCCCCCCGCAGATCGACGATCTGCGTCTGCGGCCCGCGGTACGTCATCACGTGCGTTCGCGAACCGATCGCCGAGAAGCGTCCGCCGGTTATGGCGACGGCATCGACTACGGATGCGGCGGCCATCGTGCGAAAGCGGCCGTTAATGAGAATCGCGTCGGCCGCACCTGCCGCCGCCGCGACGCGCACCGAAGATGCGGCGACCAGGCTGGCCGCCATCGCGACGAAAGCTCCCCGGTTCGTGCTCGTCAGCGAACGAAGCGTTTCGAGATACGGCGGCCGGCAGCGGCAATCCATTCCTGGCGTTTCTCCCTCGCGGGTAGCGCGACCTTATCGGCGCTGGGCGAGCGCGTCGTAGGCGCTACGAAGGCCGCTCGGATCGGTAACCGGAGCGCCGCACGTCGTTCCGGCGCAGAGGTAGGCTGCGGGGTCTGCCGGCATCCCGAGTTCGGCGGCGTCATCCGCCGCGAGCGTTCGGATTGAAACGAACGGTCCCGGAAGCCGTTGTGCGACTTCGCGAAACTCATCGGTCTCCTTCGCATCACCGACGATGCGAACCACGAGCTCGGGCGAGAGATACCGCCGTAGCGCGCGCGCATAGGGTGCGGCGAACGACCCCGCATTCGTAGCGTTAACCGCGTAGAGCGCGAGCGTTTGCTTCACGCGTTCGCGGCGCGCGGGCTGCGCGGTAAGTGCGTCCAAACGCAAGAGCGAGTCAGCGAGCAGGCCGTTCTCCACGATCGGACGGTCGGCAATTGCGAGATTGCCGAAGGCTTCGCGGCCCGCAAGGCGGTCGTAAAATCCGCCGCCCGGCGCTTCGAAAGCCGCGACCGTCGTCTGCGCGAGGGCTCGCGCGCGCTCCAAGAAGCGTTCCTCTCCGCTGGCTTCGTGCGCGTCGAGCAGCGCGCGAAGATAGGCGACGTGGTCGACGAGCAAACCGCGCACCTCGGGCGAGCCGCCGGGTACGAGCGCGTGATAGAGCAAACCATCCGCATCGACGAGGCGCGACGCCACGTTATCGAGCGTCGTGACGGCTTGCTCGAGCAGCGTATCGTCGTCCAGCGCTCGCGCGACGCGAAAGAATGCGCCTGCAAGCGCGCACGTCCAGTTGGTGTACGAGGTGCGATCGACAAACGGCGCGACCAGCCGGCGGCGCTCGTCGAGCGGCAGCGCAAAGTACGCTTCGTCGGCATCTTGACTGCCGCCGAAGAACCCTGTCTGCAAATCCAGCAGAACGTTGCGAACGTAGTTTGCCGCCGATACCAGCGTTGTGTGAAAATCGTCGGTTGAAGCGAAGGTCGCGAGCGTCGCGAGAACGCGGAGCAGCCCCGCGTGCTCCTCGGCCATCTTCTCAAAATGCGGGACGCTCCAGTCGCGCGTCGTCGAGTAACGGAAGAAACCGCCTTCGACGTGATCGTACATTCCGCCCCGTGACATGCCGCTCATCGTCTTGGAAACCATCGCGTAATAGCGCTGATTGCGCGAAAGCCGCCACTCGGAGAGCAGGAACTCGAGTACCTCGGGCTGCGGAAACTTCGGCTCGTCACCGAAACCGCCGAACTCCTCGTCGAAGTTACTTTCTAGATTTTCGAGGAGTCGGGTAATCGGTGCATCGCTTAGGTGGCCGGATCCCACGGGTTCGCGCAGCGCGTCATGCACTCGCGAGATTGCGGGAAGCTCGGCGATTTCGTTCTTTTGCTCGTCGTAAAAGCGCGCGATCTCGTCGAGCGCGCGATGCATCTGCGCCGGAGGCAAGTAGGTCGCGCCGGTCAGCGTTCGTCCGTCGGGCGTCAGAAATGCCGTCGTGGGCCAGCCGCCCATGTTATAGCGCGCGTTGATATCGGGGCGCTTGTCGTTGTCGACGCGAACCGGAACGAAACGGCGGTTGACTGTATCGATGACGCCCGGGTCGGAGTAGGTCGTCTCGTCCATTACGTGACACCAATGGCACCACACGGCCGAGATCGACAGCAGGATTGGGCGGTCTTCCGCCTGCGCGCGCCCGAAAGCTTCGGCACCCCATTCGATCCAGCCGATTTCGGCCGCGCGATTGGGGCGCGGTGAGAAGCGAAAGTCACTCATCGGCGTCAGCGGCTCCCCGCAGGAACGAACTAGCGTAAAACACGGCGACCAGGACGTACAGCGTTAATGCCGCGATGCCTGCGCCGTAGAGATGCAGCGCGTACGCGAGCGCGAAAAAAGCGGCAAAGCCGAGGCTAATCGTGCAGTAGCGCCGGTGCATGGCGCGATCCATTCCGTAAATCTGCGCGTCGTAGAAACCGCCCGCGCTCCTGTTGCGCCCCCAGGCCGCGCCCGCGACGCCAAGCGCTAGGACCAGGCCGACAATGCTATACATCATGGAGTCTAAGAATAGCTCGCCGCGTCGTCGAAGTCCAAATACGATGGCAGTGAAGAAGCCGGGCGCGCGCCCGGGATCGCTCGAGACGTATCGCAAGAAGCGCGATTTTAAGGCAACGCCCGAACCGAGCGGCCGGAAGGAGCGGGTCTCCAAGAAGCTGCGATTCGTCGTGCAGATGCACCGCGCCACGCGCTTGCATTACGATTTCCGCCTGGAAGCCGGCGGCGTGCTCGCTTCCTGGGCGGTGCCCAAGGGACCGACCCTCGTTCCACTCGACCGGCGGCTCGCAATGCACGTTGAAGACCATCCGATGGATTACCGGGACTTCGAGGGCAACATTCCTGCGAAGCAGTACGGCGCAGGGAGCGTGATCGTTTGGGATCGCGGGACCTACACGCTGGTCGAAGGCACCGACCCGGCCGCGGAGATCGCCAACGGCAAGATCAAGTTCATCCTCCATGGCAAGAAGCTCAAGGGCGAGTTCACGCTGGTCAAAATCAAGGCCCGCGAGGGCGAGCGCGGCGAGCCGTGGCTCTTGCTCAAAGATCGCGACGAGTACGCCGACCCGAAGTACGATCCGGCGGATCATCCCGAATCGGTCAAAAGCGGCAAGACGCTGGCGGATATCGCTGCCGATCCGCGGGCCGAGACCTGGCAATCCAAACCCGCCGCACGCTACGCGGCCGCACCACCGCGCAAGCGCGCGGCGAAACGCGACCCAATCCCGCATCCCAAAGCGCTCATGCTGGCAACGCTGGTCGCCGAGCCATTCGACGACCCCGCGTGGCTCTTTGAGATCAAGTGGGACGGTTATCGGGCGCTCTGCACGGTCGATGAGAAGAACGAGCTCAGGCTCGTCTCGCGCAACGGCCTCGACATGTTACGGCGCTTTCCATCGCTCGAGGAACTCGTAAGCGCGTTTGCCAGTCTGCCGGTGGTGGTCGATGGCGAAATCGTCAGCCTCGACGCGCAAGGGCGCTCGGCCTTTCAGCGCCTACAGGAATCGCAGAAGAAACCGGCCGGGTTGTCCTATGCGGTCTTCGACCTGCTCTACGCCGACGGTAAGGATCTGCGCTCTACTCCGCTCGAAGAGCGGAAAGCGCTGCTCGAACGATTGATTAAAGACGATACCCTCGTGCTCTACTCCAAGCACGTGCTCGACCGCGGCAAAGAGCTCTTCGAAGTCGCGCGCAAGAAGCATTTGGAAGGCATTATCGGAAAGCGGCGCGATTCGACGTATCAAGAGCGGCGTAGCCGCGACTGGGTCAAGATCAAGACGAGTTACGAGCAAGAGTTCGTGGTCGGCGGCTGGACCGAGCCCAAAGGCAGCCGCAAAGGCTTCGGCGCACTGCTGCTCGGCGTTTACGAAAAAAAGCGGCTGCGGTATGTCGGTTCGGTCGGAACGGGATTTACGGTAAAGAAACTCTCCGAGCTCTACGAGCGGCTTCGAAAGATCGAACGCAAGAGCTCGCCCTTCGTCAACGACGTTGATGCAAACGCGCCAACGCACTGGTGCTCGCCGCAGCTCGTCGTCGAAGTGCGCTTCGCGGAGTGGACGCGCGACGGTTACCTGCGCCAGCCCGCCTATCTCGGCCTCCGCGTCGACAAGCCGGCCGCCGACGTCGTCGCGGAAATCCCGGTGGAAGCATGAGCTCGAAAGAACGCTCGACTCTTAGCGTCGGCAGGCAAGAGCTCTCACTCTCCAACCTCGATAAGGTGCTGTGGCCGCGCGACGGTTATACAAAGGGAGATCTGATCGGCTATTATCGCAGCGTGGCCCCGCACGCAGTCGCGCACTTGAAGGACCGGCCGCTCACGCTGCAGCGCTATCCGAATGGAATCGACGCGCAGAGTTTCTTTGAAAAGCAGATGCCAAAAGGCATGCCGGAGTGGATCGAACGCATTACCGTTCCGACGCCTGGAGGGTCGCGCAGCGAGGTTACCTTTCCGCTCTGCAACGACGAGCCGAGCCTCGTCTATTTCGCAAATCTGGCGGCCATCGTGCTGCACGTCTGGACCTCAC
Source organism: Vulcanimicrobiota bacterium (assembly GCA_963725605.1). GTDB lineage: Bacteria > Vulcanimicrobiota > Vulcanimicrobiia > Vulcanimicrobiales > Vulcanimicrobiaceae > Cybelea. Next base: position 60,500 of record CAVRYW010000001.1, read on the forward strand.
ACGTTCCAGCGCTCGACGAACCCGAGCTGCTGCTCTTCGATCTCGATCCCGGGGAGAAGTGCACGCTCAAAACGCTTGCGAGCGTAACGCTTATGATCCGCGACCTGCTCGTGGAGATCGGGTTGAAGCCGCTGGTCAAAACTACCGGCGGTTTTGGACTTCACGTCGTCGTGCCGCTCGCCGCCGGCTATTCGTACGAGACGGCAAAGATCTTCGCCGAAATCGTCGCACGCCACGCGGCGGCGGAGCTGCGTGAGCTGGCGACCTTGCAGCGCACGATCGCCAAGCGCCCGGAAACCGCGGTCTACATAGACTACGTCCAAGTGGGTCTCGGGAAGACCATTGTGGCACCCTACTCCGTGCGGGCCCGCGATGGTGCACCGGTCTCGACCCCGTTGCATTGGGCCGAAGTTGAAGCCTTTGGCCGCCGGCGCTCGGGCATAGCGCCGGCCGACGAGTTTGCCAAGCTCACGATCCGCACGACGCCCGCCCGCATCGCGAGCGAAGGGGACCTCTGGGGGCCGAAAAGCTGGAAGAAGCAGCGGCTCGAGGGCCCTAGCGCCAAGGCCAATCGGCTTTGGGGGGATCGGGGGTAGCAAACAGCCGGGCCCGTTGGGTAGAATAGTCGGGCTATGGCGCATGCAATCTGGTCGGGAGCCATCAACTTCGGGCTCGTCACTATTCCGGTCAAGCTCTTTACCGCGGTAAAGACCGACGATCTCTCCTTCAACCTGCTGCACAAGACGGATGAGGGGCGCATCAAATACGAGCGCGTCTGCAGCGTCGACGGTAAGCCCGTTCCCTGGGACGAGATCGTCAAGGGATACGAATACGAAAAGGGTCAGTACGTCCTGCTGACCGATGACGATTTCGCAAAGGTCAATCCCGAAGCAACCCAATCGGTCGACATCGTCGAGTTCGTCGAGCTCGACAAAATCAGTCCGATGTTCTTCGACAAGCCGTACTATCTCGAACCGACCAAACAAGGGCGCCACGCCTACGCGCTTCTGCGGGAGGCGCTCGCGGAGAGCAATCGAGTGGCCATTGCGCGCGTCGTTATTCGCACCAAGGAGTACATCGCTGCGGTAAAGGCGATCGATGGAGCGCTCGTACTCGAGCTGATGCACTGGGCGAACGAAATCGTCGCCCCCGACACGCTCGAACTCCCCGAAAACGAGAAGCTGCCGGAGAAAGAGATGCAGATGGCGCGCATGCTCATCGATACGATGAGCGTGGACGAGTTCGAGCCCGAAAAGTTCACGAACAAGTACCGCGACGAGCTTCTGACGATGATCGAAGCGCGAGCGGAAGGCAAGGAGTTGCCGAAAGCTAAGAAAGCGCCCTCGCGATCGAAGGTCGTCAATCTCATGGACGTGCTTGCGAAGAGTCTCGAGGAGAGTAAGAAGCGCCGCACCGTAGGCTCCGAAAACGGCAAGCCCGCGGCCACGAAGCGGCGGAAAAAGACGGCGGCCTAAGAGCCCGACAGCGGCCTAGGAGACCGCCGGAGAGCGCTCCGCCTCTTCACCGCGCGCGCCGCGCAAACCCATCACCAGCGCGAGGCCGGCGAGCGCCAGCGACTCCACGCCGGCAAAGGGCGATCCGAATCCCGACAACAGGCCGGTGGAGACCGGCGGCGCGAGAATTCCTGAGAGCGAATCGAGCGACGAGCTCGTGCCCAGCACCATCCCTTGATCGCGATCCGACGCGGCGTTGCTGATCAGTGCCGTGATTCCCGTATTCGTGAGCGCAATGCCGAACGCAAAGAGCAGCATCAATGCGGAGAGCAGAAGAATGTTGTGGACGAAGGGTACGACCGCAAAACCGGCGACGAGCGATGTTAAGCCGAGGTTTGACATCCAGCGATCCCCCAGGCGCGCGGAGATGCGTCCGACCATGACGACGTTCATGAAGACGTTGAAGACCGCGAAGATCGAAAAGAGATAATCGGTCTGTGCCAGCGAGAAGCCGAGTTGGCGTTGCAAGTAGAGTGCAAAAACTGCGAACCACCCGTAAAGCGCCAGCGCGATCGCGAGCTTTTGCCAGAGAATGCGGCCGAGGCGCGGTTTGCCGAAACTCGCCAGGAGCGTCGCGATCGCGAAGCGATTCTCATCGTGCGTTCGCGCCCGGGATTCCGGTAGCATGACGATCGTGACGATCAAGGTTAGGAACTGCAACGCGGCAGCGACGAGAAACGGGACCGCAAAACCGTATCGTGAGTAGAGAAGGCCGCCGCCTGCCGGACCGAAGACCATCCCCGCGGCGAACATCGCGCCGATCAATCCAAAGGCGCGCGACCGCTCGCGCGGCTCGATGAGGTCGGCAACGTAGGCTTGCGTGATGCTGATATTGCCGCCGGAGACCCCTTCGAGGGCGCGCGCGACGAAGACGACCGCGATCGGCACAAGCGAAAGCGCGCCGGCAATATTCGGCGCCAGACCGAGCATCGCCCAACCGATCGTGGCTCCGACCTGACTGATGATGAGGACGCTCTTGCGGCCGATCCGGTCGGAGACGATACCCCACAGCGGCGCCGAGACGAACTGGCAGAACGAAAAGGTGGCAACGAGCAGACCGACGACGTAGGCCGACGCGCCGAAATGCGTCACGAAGTACGGCAGCATCGGAATCAGCATGCTGAAGCCGACGATATCGATGAAAGTCACGCCGAGAATCGGTAGCAGCTTTCGAATCATGCTCCACCGTTCATTCGCCGGCTACTCGGGGGATTCTACCGGCAAGACGATGCGTGACAGGCGCTCGTTACGGCGCAACAGCTCTACGCGGTACGGGCGGGTGAGGTCGATGCTCGTGAGAACTTTATGCAGCGCGTCGACGCCGAGCAGCGGCTGGCCCTCGAATAAAAGCAGGACGTCGCCCGTCTTTAGCTGGGCGGTATCGGCGGGGCTTCCCGGCTCCACGGAGTCGATCACGATCGCCCGGCGATCGGCCAATCCCAGTCGCCGTGCAAACGCTTGTGCGAGCACGATGTCTTGTGCGGCAATGCCGAGGTAACCGCGCCGCACGCGGCCGTCGCGCATCAACAGGCCCGCGACGTGCTTGGCGGTGTTGACCGCGATTGCAAAGCACAGACCTTGGCCCGGAAGCACCGCCGTGTTCACGCCGATGACGTCGCCGCTCGCAGAGACCAGCGGGCCGCCGGAGTTCCCCGGGTTGAGTGCCGCGTCGGTTTGAATGATGTTGTCCATCAGGCGCCCCGACTGCGACCGTAACGTACGACCCAGCGCGCTAACGACCCCTGCCGTCACCGTATACGCAAGCCCATACGGATTGCCGACCGCGACGACGAGCTGACCCGGCCGCAGGAAAGCCGAGTCTCCGAGTGAGGCGTGCGCGAGGTCTGGTGCGTCGACGCGAAGCACCGCCAGATCCGAATGCGGATCGTCGCCGACGAGCGTCGCCGGGAAGTCGCGTCCATCGAGCAGCGCAACGTTGATGCGTTGCGCCTCGTGTACGACGTGGCTGTTCGTGAGGACGAAGCCGTCCGGCGTGAAGACGAAGCCGCTACCGTTGCCGCCTCGCCGGCCGTTTCTCACGTCGATGCAGACGACCGCAGGGCTGACGCGTTCGGCCGCCGCCGTGACCGCTCGTGAATAGGGATCGGTCGCGGACGCGTCTTCGACCGCGAGAATTGGAAGAGTCATACCGGTCACTCCAAACCGGCGGTCACCCTCCGGGGTTTCGATGGAGCGGGGCAGCAAGCCGACCGTCGCGAATCGACCTTGACCCCTGCCCAGATGGCGGAATTGGTAGACGCGCTGGTTTCAGGTATCAGTGGTGGCAACATCGTGGGGGTTCGAGTCCCTTTCTGGGCAGTTTGAAAGTTGACGCGAAAAGTTAAAGAGCCCGAAGCGATACGCTTCGGGCTCTTTGAACGGGCGATTTGAAGATTCTAGTCGCCGTCGTCCTTGCGAGGGGAAAGGGCCCTGTATTTCGACGAGCCCTCGAGTTGCTGGTGTAAGTAATACCCGGCCGTCTCGTACGCGCCGTACTGGTTTGGCAGAGACGTCGGTGACGGGATCGGGGTAATTCCTAAGGTGGAGCAGCTCATCTTCGGCGGAACGCCGGGCGAAGAAATCTCTGCGAGCCTCGGAGAGTTCAACGCGCCGCCTCGGAGCTTGCTCTCATCGAGCGCATCGAACAAATTCGAAGTCGCACGATCGCCGTCCGCGGGCGACAAGCCGACCGAAACGCCTTTGGCTTCATCCGGCAACGAGGCAAACGTCGGCAAGCCGAAGACCGCTTCGATCAGCTTCGAGACCGAGCCGTGATCGGCGAAGTCGTGAACGACGACTCCGGTCTTGGAGAACGGCGAGATCACTAAGGTCGGCAGGCGAACACCATCGCCACACGGGTAGCCTTCTTCTGGGCCGCTCTTATCTTGCGGGCACGTTTGTCCGAAGCCCGGCGGCGGCACGTGGTCGTAGAAGCCGCCGCTGTCGTCCCAGGTTACGATGATGACCGAATCCTTCCAGTATTTGCTCTTAGCGATGGCGTTGACGACCTCCGCGAGGTAGGCTTGCGCTACCTGATGATCGGCACTCCCGCTCCCGGGGTGATCGTCGTCGCCGACGTAATACTTACTGCCCGATGGATTGTCCGTGAAGATTGGGTCGGCAGGCACCAAGCCGTACGTGTTCTCGTTTCCGCCTTTGACCCAGAAAACTCCCGACGCCGGCAGTTTCCCTCTCTGAATGTCCGCGATCAGACCGTTGCTTTCGGTGTTGTCGCGCAGCGTTTTCTTGCTGGCGAACCCCGAACCCGGATTGTTGATGTAGTCGAAGTAGAGAGGCGCCGTATGATGAGCCGAGAAGCCCGCGTTGGCGGTAAAGAGTCCCTCTTCGTACCACGCCCAGGGGATAGACTGACGGTTCGTGTTCCGCTCCTTCGTGATGTCGCGACCCTCGTAGCCGACGACCCTCCTCGCTTTGGCTGCTCGATCCATGTTCGGATTGAGCAGGACGGGCATCGTGGCATAGCTTTGGAACGTGGCGCTATCGCCCGAATAGGCCGTAACCGCGAATGGGAGGTCGGCCGGCGGCGGGTTGTCGTCGTTAGAAATCGGCACGCCGTCGGAATAACCCCCGCCGGGTAGCGGCTGGGAGAGGACGCCTTCGCCGGCCGCGGCCTCCGTTTGGCCTATCTGACCCGAGAAGAGCTGAATGTTGCTTGGCGTCGAGTCTCCCGTCTCCGCCTGAAAGTAATGATCGAAGAGCGCGAAGTTCTTCGCGTAATACCAAAGATATGGGACGGTGTCGCAGTCGTACACGCCCTCGATGCCGATCGCTTCGTTGTGCGCTTCGATCTGAGTGGGGTTCGGGGTGGGGCCGAGCACGGGCTGACCGGCCTCGACATCGACGAGAAAGTCGTCCATCTTGCCGCGATCGATCCCTACTTCCTGGTCGTAGCGACCGTTGTTGCCGCCCGTGATATCGGGCGCGTCCTCAACGTAATTCGGGCTGTTCGTATTTGCCGAGATCAGGAACGGACGCTGACAGCCTAACGTTTCGGGATCGTACTGGCAATCGGTTTCTTGAGCGAGGTATGTCCCGAGATTTTCGACGTACTGGCCGTTGACGCCGGGAAAGAGTCCAAACAATTGATCGAAGGTGTGGTTCTCTTGGACGAGCACGAATACGTGCTTGACCTTGCCGCGTGCTAAGGCTGCAACCCGGTTGCGAGCTGCAGCATCCGCGACCTGCTGACCGGGCGAATGCACCGCTCCGAGCGGTGCGTTCTGCGATGTCACCGGCGCGACCGAAGGGGCTCCGCCCGCCCCTCCGCATCCCGCCGGCGCCCACGATGCCGCTAGAATTACGATGTACGGCACTAAACGACGCATGATGTTACCACCTTCCGGTTTTCCTAAAGTGAGGCGCGTATGCTATCAAAGTTAACAGGACGCAGGCGAGCATACAATTACGAAAAAGAGCGACTTTTGCTAATCGCTTCTTAAATTTCAGGCAGGAAAACTTAAGCTTGGCCTACTTGTTTTTCTGTTGGCGCTACGGCGCGGCTGGCGAGTAATGCCGGCACGACGCCGAGTATCTGAAGAAGCGCCAAACAGCGCCACGCGACGTCAAAACCGTGCACCTGCGCGAGCGCTCCGAAGAGTGCCGGGGTTACAAAGGCCGCCAGCAGCGTCCACGTCAGCCCGACGCCGAGCGCGCTCCCCGAATGTTCCTCGCCGCCGATCTCCGCAAATCCGATGACGCTCACTCCGAGCCAGCCTTCTGCCGTAAAGCCCAGAGCGGCCGCCAAGAACGCGGCCCACCACGCCGGCGTTCCCGCCGTGACCGAAGCGAATGCAAACGCGATCGCCGCAACCAGCACGCATACCGTCGCGAGCGGCAGCGCCCGGCTGCCCGCAAACAGATGGTCGCTCAGCCATCCCCACGAGAGCCTGCCGAAGATCGCCGCCACTTGCGAGAGCGTGAAGAGCGAAAGCGCCAAGCTCAACGAGTAGCCCGCGCGATGCACCAGCGTCAGCGTAAGAAAACCAATCAGAGCGAGCTGGCCGGCGATCAAGACCATCGACGTAAGCGTGAGCAAAATGAGGCGAGATTCTCGCGCGATCTGGAGCATCTCGGCCAGCATCGTACGCAGCGAGACGCGTTCGCCCTCCAACTCGGAGGGCTCGCGATAGAACTGCGAAGCGATCGTGCTCGCGACGAACGTCAGTATGCCGGCAGCGGCGAGCGCCGCGCGGTAATCGTAGTGCAGCGCGATGGCGGGGAGCAGCAGCGAACCCAAGACGCCCGCAATCGGTACCCCGCATTGCCGAATCCCCATGGCGATGCCGCGATCCGCCTTCTTGAAAAAGAAGATAATGGCGTGGCTGCCGGCCGGGGTTACCGCGGCGTAGCCGATTCCATAGACGAGCAGGCAGACCAAGAGCCACGAGAAGCTCGTGACCAGCGAGGCTGCGAGGAGCGAAAGGCTCATGAGCGCGCCGCTCCAGCGCACGACCGCCTTGTCGCCGAAACGGTCGGTCAGCAGGCCGGCGACCGACGTCATCGCGACCGAACCGATGAACTGAATGGAGAGCAGCCATCCGAGTTGCCCCTGATCGAGATGAAGTGCCGACTTCAAGAAGGGCATGAGGGCGCCCGTCGACATGATGACGAGCGACGCGCCGATCATCGCGCCGGTAAAGAGCGCGAGCACTTCGTAGCGCGACTCGGGCATTGGGTTATGCGGTCTGGGCCGGCGCTTGAGGGAATGCATCTCGAGGAGGGTTTCTTCGGCGCGGTGTGGCGAAGCTCTGTTTTAGTGAATCGTCGGAAGGAGCAGTTCCAATATTATCTGACGATGCTCGCCCTCACCGCGCCGGGCGCCGCGATCGTGTGGTTCGTTTTTCACGGCGTCTACGAGAGTTTGAGCATCTCCGAAAAAGCCATCGGGTATGTCGATCCGATGACCCAAATGGGAATAACGCTCGGGTACTGGGCGATGATCGGCGGCACCGTTATTTTGGCGGGCATTGCGGGCTGGTCGGCAATTCAGTTGCTTCGTCTTCTGATCGCGCCGCACCGGTAGCGATGCGTGTTTCGCTCGTCGTCAATCCGCGCTCGCGGCGCGGCCGCCGGTTCGGCGCAGCCGTCCGCGAGCAACTCACGCGTATGGGGATCGAGCCCGTCGCGGAGAGCGCCCCAGGCGGTCCCTTCGATGCGATCGTCGTGGCCGGGGGCGACGGGACGTTTGCGCGACAGATCTCGCGCGCAATCGAGCTCGACGTACCGATCGGGATCGTGCCGCTGGGCACCTTCAACGACCTCGCACGCGCGCTGACGATTCCGTTCGATATCGATGCGGCGTGTGCGTTGATCGCGTCGGGCGAGATTCGCCGGATTGATGTCGCTCGCGTCAATGGCTTCTATTATGCGACTGAGGCGAGCGTCGGCATTTCGAGCCGAATTACGAAGTTGCAAAAATCCGCGGACAAGCAGCGGTTTGGATTCGCCGCTATTGTGCTGAGCGCGCTGCGCGCGCTTCGATTCGGCCGCCCATTTCACGCCGAGATCGCCTACGACGGCAAGCGCGCCAGCTTGAAAACGATCCAGCTCACGGTAGCGAACAGCGAGAGTTTCGGCGGCTTCATCACGGTAAACGATGCCGCAATCGACGACGGCTGGCTCGATCTCTATGCCGTCGAGGGTGAAGGCTTCCTAACGGCGCTCCGGGTTCTCGCCGCGATCTTCGCGCGTAAGGGACGATCGGCACATGGCGTGCGCAGTTTTCGTTCGAGCGCCTTTTTGGTAAGCACCCGGCGCCGGCACCGGATCACCGCCGATGGAGAGCCCGCCGGCACGACGCCGGCTCGCTTCGAAATTCTTCCCGCGGCGCTACGCGTTTTTGCCCCGTCGTTACGTAACCCGAGGGTTACAGAACAAAGCCGGTTCGCACGGCAGGCCGAACGTACTTGAATCCGTCGCTGCCGACGGCGTACAGATAGATGTTGGGAATGAGCGGGTCGCCACTGATGTTGAAGGCGAACTGGCCGATAAGCGCCGTGAACGTGCCGCCGCGCTGCAACTCGTTCAACAGCGCCGTGCGCGTCGCTGCGTAGCCGCGCTGCGAAGCGGAAATGATCAGCTGGGCGGCCGCGTACCCGTAAGCGGAGAAGGTCGTGATTTGCGTGACCTCTCGCTGAAAGTCGGTAACGAGCTGCATCGCGCTGGGAATGCGATCGAGCGGCGGCATGGACGATGCGACGTATGCGCCGTCGAGCGTTTTCGCGTAGGTGCTAATCGTTTCGGTGTTATAGAATCCGTCGGCCGCACCGAAGTCGCCCGTGTACCCGGCGAGACGCATCGCTTCGGCGACCGGCCCCATCTCAGTCGTCTTTCCGGCAAGAAAGACGTAACCGGGATTGCGGTCCATCACCGTTCGTGCCGCTTGCGCGGGGTCGGTCTTGGCGATCGGAAAGAGCAGCAGGTCGGAATCGTGATGATTGCTCTTGGCTGCGGTCACGAATCCGCGCGCGACGTCGTAACCATAATCGCCGTCGAAGGCGATCGCGATCGTCGGAACGCCTCGCTTATCCTCGAGCGCCGCACCGGCAAAAAGCCGCCCCGAGCCGCTGTCTTTGGCCGGGAGCCGGTACACGTTGTGGTAACCGCGCGCGGTGACCGAATCGGCCGTAACGGTCGGCACGATAACGGCGAAGCCGGTGTTCGCGTAGTGCGAAAGCGCCGCAAGCGTCATGGGAGCCGTGAGGTTACCGACTATTGCGATCACCGTCGAATCGGCTGCCGCGACGTTGGCGTTGGATCCGGCGAGCCCTGGGTCGTTGCGATCGTCTATGCCTCGGAATCCCCAGACGTTAGATATCTGCGCGTTAAAGCGATTCTGCTCGTCGACGGCGGCCTGGACACCTTTGACGACCTCCTGGCCGTACTTTCCCAACGCGCCGGAGAGCGTGACGTTGACGGCGATCGTAAGCTGCTGCAAGAAGGGCTGATTGAGGGGGTTGAGCGGCTGGCCGGGGATGATCTGCGCCGCGGCGCGCGTTGTCGCGGCGGCAGTCGCGCCCGCGGCCGCGATGAATGCCCGGCGCTTCATCGGTAAGCTCCGAGCGTCGTCAGCAAAAAGACGACCGAAAACGTCATGTTCGAAAGAAAGACTCGTTCGTTGATGACGAACAGATTAGCGCCGCTACGAAAGAGATACTCTTCATACAGGATTAGAATCGCCAACGCAGCGATGCCGAGATAGTATGACGGGCCGGCGCCGTCGAGCATTCCGGCCGCGGCGAGCAATGCGAGCATCCCCAGGTGAAGCAGGATCGGCAAGAAGCGTCCGCTGCGCTCTCCAAAGCGAACCGGCAACGACGCGATTCCCTGTTCGCGGTCGACCGACAGGTCCATGAGCGCATAGATGATGTCGAATCCCGCGACCCAGATCGTGACCGCCGCGAAGAGCGCCAGGGCAGGCAGCGTGATTTTTCCGGCGATCGCGACGTAGGCTCCCAGCGGCGCCAAGCCATCGACCGCGCCCAGCACGAAGTGGGTGAGCCACGTGAAGCGCTTGCAGAGAGGATAAATCAGCAAAAGGACGACAGCGATCGGCAAGAGCTTTAAGCATAGTGGATTGAGCATCCACGCTGCCCATAAGAGAATGCTGAGTCCCGCGGCCGCAGCCCACAGCATCGTCGAGGCGGGCAGCAAACCGCTCGCTAGCGCTCGGCGTTCCGTGCGCGGATTGCGGGCGTCGATTTCGCGGTCGAGAAAGCGATTTGCCGCCATCGCCGCCGTTCGAGCGCCCAGCACCGCTAGCGTTATCCAGCCGAGCTGCGCCCCCGTTGGAATCCCCCGCGCGGCAAGGATGGCACCCACATAGGCAAAGGGGAGTGCGAAGAGCGTATGTTCGACGCGAATCTCGCGCAGGAAAAGGCCCAGGGCTCTCATTTCATCAGCGCATTGTAGGCGGCCGGTCCCTGCCCCGACCAATCGTTCGATGACAGCGCGCGCGCTATGGAATCGAGTCCGTAGTCCCGCCAGCGCTCGCTCACCATGCGGCGCGTCTGGTCGTCCATGATCATGTCGGGCGGCCACTCGCGCGTGTAACCCTCCGACGCATCTTTGCGCGTGGCGTCGATGCCGATCTTCGTGCCATAGGCGATGCTGTAGGAACCATGATCGAGGTCGTCGACGGGACCTGGCATCATGACGATGTCGCGTTCGGGCGCGAGATTGTTGAGAACGTACCACGCGACTTCGCGCGGATTCGCTACGTCGATGTCGGCATCGACGATGACGAGCGCGCGCGTAAGCATCATCATGTGACCCAGTCCCCAGAGCGCGTTCATGACCTTTTTCGCGTGGCCGGGATAGGACTTGCGAATCGAGACGATCGCAAGATTGTGAAATCCGCCTTCAACGGGCAGATTCATGTCGACGACTTCGGGAAGCATCGCCTGTAGCAGGGGTAAGAAGATACGCTCCGTCGCTTTGCCGAGCCAGGCGTCCTCCATCGGCGGCTTACCGACGACGGTCGCCGCATAAATCGGATTACGGCGATGCGTGATGCAGGTTACGTTAAAGGTTGGATAGCGGTCCGCTAAGCTGTAGACGCCGGTATGATCGCCGAACGGTCCTTCGAGCCGTAGATCTTCGTTGTCGACGTACCCTTCGAGTACGAACTCCGCGTCGGCAGGAACCATTAGGTCCACGGTTTTTGCCTGGGTCAGTTCCACCGGCTTGCCGCGCAAGAAACCGGCAAAGGCGAACTCATCGAGAAGGGGCGGCAACGGCGCCGTCGCCGCGTACGTCAGCGCCGGGTCGGTACCGATTGCGACGGCGACCGGAACGGATCTGCCCCAGGCGTCGGCATGTGCGCGCCCGTGTTTGTGACGCTGCCAGTGCATGCCGGTCTGCGTCGAGTTGTAGACCTGCATCCGGTACATGCCGACGTTCGTGCGTCCGCTGCGCGGGTCTTTAGTGATTACCAGGGGCAACGTGATGAACGGTCCTGCATCCAGCGGCCACGTCGTCAAGACCGGCAACTTCGTCAGATCGGGCGGATCCATCACGACGTCCGCAATGCTGCCGTCGCGCACGATTTTTGGAATTGCGTTGGCCAGCGGTGCGAAGTGCAACGCACCCGTGAGCTTTTCGAGCGCCGAGCCGGACGGCGGTTTGAAGTCGAGCAGGGCTCGAATGCGGGCGGCCACGGCATCGAGGCTTTCCGCTTCTAAAGCCATCGCCATCCGGCGATGCGTGCCGAACTGATTGGTCAGCACGGGGAACTCCGAACCTTGGACGTCGGAGAACAACAAGGCCGGGCCGCCGGCCTTGACGACGCGGTTCGTGATTTCGCTAATTTCTAGCCGGGGATCGACGCTGGTCGAAACGACGTGGAGTTCGCCGGCTTTGCGCAATGCGTCGACGAACGCACGAAGCGATCGAAAGGGCATGGCGTCGTGCTTATGCGCGCTTGCGAGGATCCCTAGGACTCGCGTGCAGGAAAGGCCGCGACAAAGCGTGCCCCACCGTTGGAGGATCGGTCGATCTCCACCGCACCGCCGTGGGCGTATGCGATCCAGCGTACGATCGCGAGGCCGAGTCCCGTGCCCTTGCCGTCGTGCGCGCGGCGATAAAAGCGTTCGAAGACCCGTTCGCGCTCGCTTTCGGGGATACCGTCGCCATCGTCTTCGACGACGATTTCACAGAGGCGGCCGGCTTGGCGCGAGGTGATGCGCACGCCCTGATGGGCGTGACGAATGGCATTATCGAGCAAGTTCACGGAGAGTTCGCGCAGACGCCGTTCGTCACCGTCGACGATCGCGCTGCCCGGCGTGACGTCGAGCCGCACGTTGCGCGCATCCGCAACCGGCCGTGTAACGCGAGCGGCGATCGTGACGATCGCCGCTAAATCGACGGGCTCGCATTGCAGCGCGCGCCGAGCCGGATCGCGGGCCAACGTCAGCAAGTCGGTAACGACGTCCGAAGCTTCGAGCGCGCTGCGGGCGATCGCTTCGAAACTAGCGCGACTCTGCTCCGAGGCGTCCGCTCGTGCCGCCTGCGCGACGGCTGCAATTGCCGTTAACGGGGAACGCAGCTCGTGCGCGGCATCGGCCGAGAAGCGACGCTCTCGTTCGCGTGCCGCTTCGAGTGGCGCGATCCCGGCGCGCGCTAAGAAGTAGGACGCGATAGCGACGAGGATGACGAGGGGTGCGTCGATTTCGGCGATCGTGGCGGCGACCCGGCGCATCGCCGTCCTCAATGCACCCGCTCCTTCGGGCGTGCTCAGCGCGGGTGCGAGCAACGACGCGTATTCGCGGGCCACGAACTCGTACGCGCCGATACTAAGAGCGGCCAAGACGCAGACGAAAACGCAGAGGTAGAGGGCGGCGGTACGAGCGATCAAGCCTTTATGCGGTAACCAATTCCCCATACCGTTTCGATGATTCCGCTCGCACCGAGTTTTCCCAGCTTGCGCCGTAACTGGCTGACGTAGACGTCGACGATGTTGCTCGAGCCGTCGAAGTCGTAATCCCAGATACGCTCGACGATGTGCGCCCGGGAGAGCGCAATGCCGGCGTTGCGGGCCAGGAACTCCAAGAGCCGAAACTCCGTCGCTCCCAAGGACACGGGCTTGCCCTCGTAGGTTACGTTGCGAGCGGCGAGATCGACGCGCAGCCCCCCGACTTCGAGCACTCCGAGCAACGGGCGGTCGGCACGGCGAAGTATCGCGCCGACGCGAGCGATGAGCTCTTCCTCGACGAACGGTTTTACCAAATAGTCGTCGGCTCCACACTCCAGGCCGGCCACGCGATCCTCCACCGCGTCGCGCGCGGTCAGCATCAGGATCGGCGTCTGAACGCCGGCGGCTCTAGCATTTCGCGCGAGGGTGAAGCCGTCGATTCCGGGCAACCCGACGTCGACGACCGCAACGTCGTAACTGCGGCTCACCAGATGATCGAGCCCCGTCTCGCCGTCGGCGACGACGTTGGTCACATAGCGTCGCGCTTCGAGCATTCGCGCGATGGAGTCTCCGACTGCGGTGTTGTCTTCAACGACGAGAACTCGCATTTTCGGCCCTTAGTCCTTCAGTGGCGGGGGAATGGCGATCGTGAAGGCGCCGCTGAGGAACGGGTGCTGGCCCGGCGACTGAACCTCCTGCATCAGGAAGCGGCACGGGGCGATCTGCACGGCGGCGTAGTAGACGAAATCGCGAGTGATGTACGGATTGGCGTACGCATCGTAGCGGAGGCCGAAATACGCGTGCGGGATCGGATAGTACTTCAACCGCACGTAGCCGCCGCTGGAATGCTGATTGGTGAGAAACCCGTCGGCGTCGTGGTCGTCACCGTACCATTGCTCCGCCTGAAAATCGAGATTGTCGTACGTGCCGTGCGCGAGCAGTCCGTAGCGTTCGTAAAGGTCGGCGAAGGGCAGGCGCCCCGTCGGCAAGACGCCGAGCGTTCCGCCCATGGCGGTTCCTCCGATGTCGAACTCGCCATTGCGACCTTGCACCAGCGTGTCTTTGAGCCACGCACTCAGCTCGGGCGTTCGCATCCAGGTCGTCTCGCCCGTCGGCACGGGCTTGCCGCCGTACGCCGCGCCCTGATAGGCCCCGACCGCTGCAACGCCGTCTACCGTCAGGTGCCCGAAGGTCCGTTCGATTTGCAGACCCCAGCGGTTCGAAGAGAGCGGCATATTGTTCAAACCCACGTGCGCGCCGTAATAGCCGTATTGCTGCAGATCGTCGAGGCGTTCGCCGGGCGATTGCGCGAGTGGAAGCTCGATCAGCCCGCCGCGAACGAGGGTCTGCGTGTGCGCATCGTAGCCAGCCCCAAAGAGCAGAAATACTCCGCCTGGGCCGCCACCCGCTCCTAGGCCGTAGTGGAGAAACGCCGTGATCGGTCCGACGTTCGCGCTGCCCAACACGATGCCGCCGGGCGTGAACTCACGCGATCCCGCGGCGGGCTCCTTGTCGTACTCCAGCTGGTAGCGCAACGCGAAGACCGTCGTGCCGTGCTCGGGCAACGGCAGCCGGTAACCGTGCGAGCGAAAGTAACGCCCGAACGCATTGAGTTCGGGTAAAACGCTGTGGCATTGGCCGCATTTCAAGTGGTAACGTTGCGCGAAGATCGGAATCGCCCGTGCCGGCGCACAGGCCAGCGCGAGGAACAGCGCCGCAAGCCCTGCGGCTGCGACGCTACTGCGCAATGATCGCCCCCCGCATCGGCGCGCCGTAATGGAAGAAGCAGCCAAAGAGGTAGGTGCCTGCGCGATCGGCGGTGATCGTCTGCGACGACGTGCCAGCCTGCAGCGCGCCGCTGGTGAATCCGCCGGAGAGCGTATTGCCGCTCTGCGTCGTCGCGCCGCTCTTGAGCGGCGAGCCGGTCGGGAACTGCGTGAATTGGCTCCCGAGATACGACCCCGTGTGCGCGAAGCTGTCGGTGTTCGTGAAGTGAAATTGCGAGCCGACGGAAATGGTCGTGATCGGCGGCGTGAAGCCGCCGCTCAAACCGTATGGCGTTTGAACTGGATGACTCAGCGTGAGGTTGATGTCGATCGTAACTCCGCCGGCGCCGCCCGAGGAGGTCGGAATGCCTCCCGCGGTGCACGCGGCGAGCAGCATCAAGGCAAGCGTTGTCCAGGGTTGTCGCGTCATGCGTGCGTCCCCCAGCGCCCGGTATGAAGTCCGTCCAGGATCTCGTCCTGCGTTGCACTCGAGGCCAAAAGCGTTTGCGCGAGATCGCCGTTGGGGTCGATCGCGTAGATGAATGTCGTGTGATGGTCGTCGGAACCGTGCTTTCCTTCAATCGAGATGACGCCGAATGCGCGCATTAGCGCATGCACGTCCGAGCGCGAGCCGCCCGCCACGATCCAGTGGCGCGGATCCGCATCGAATCGTCGCGCCAGCTCGCGCATCGTCTGCAGCGAATCGTGCTCCGGGTCGAGTGTAATCGTTAGCAGCCTGGCCGCAAGATGGTCGTGCGCGATGCGCTGTGCGGCCGCCGCGAACTGGCCGTTGATCAGCGGACAGGCATCCGTGCAGTGTGCCGAGACGAACGTCACGATCAACGGCTCTCCGCGAAGCGAGGACAGGGTAAAGCGATGTCCGCGTTGGTCGATCAGATGCGGTTCGCTTCGCGTTTGCGCGGACCGCGCTTTGCGCGGCGTAACGGCGTAGCCGCCGGGACCGGGCGAGGCCGTCGGCCCGGGCGTCGCGCCGGCTACGACCTGGATAACGTCGCGCAT
The DNA here is from genome assembly GCA_963725605.1 of Vulcanimicrobiota bacterium. Taxonomy (GTDB): domain Bacteria; phylum Vulcanimicrobiota; class Vulcanimicrobiia; order Vulcanimicrobiales; family Vulcanimicrobiaceae; genus Cybelea. The sequence goes on from CAVRYW010000001.1 coordinate 76,231, forward strand.
GTTGAATTCGATATAGTGGTACGCGCAGCCCAGGAGATAGATGCCCGGATTGCTGAGCTTGACTTTGACGCTGCTGCCGGGATTGAGCGAGCCGCTCGCATAGTCCGCGCCGAGGACGCCATTTCCACTTGGAGAGAACGAGAGACTCGGGTTCGTCGGCCAGTTCGGCGGCGGCGTGCCGCCGGCGCCGATCACGTTGAGCGTATGCGGAGTCGTCGACGAGAGGTTTGTAATCGTCACCGTCGCGCCCGGCGGAAACGCCATGATTTGCGACGTCTGTTCTTGCGTGTATCCGCTGACGGTTCCCCAGACCGGATCGTCTTCGACGCCGATCTTTCCGGTCGGGATGGCGACTCCGATTCCGCCCGAAGGGAGCGGTGAAGGCGTCCCGCCTCCACCGCTATTGATGCTACCCAGCCCTCCGCCGTTCGTGCACGCCGCGGCCGCGGCAAGCGTGACGATCGCGATTGCGATCGCGAGTCTTGGAGACCTCGTCATTCCGGCGACGTCGCTTCCGGGCCCCGCGTCGCGTTCTTCTTGACGACTTCGAGAGTCCGGACGGCGGCGAGTCGTTTTGCCATGAAACCTCCAAAAAGCCGGCTTTGTCGTGGCATCCTACCGTGGCTGGATGAAGAAAGTCTTAAAGCCGTCGCTCCGGAACCGGGATCGAGTCGCGCGCCGATGCTGCAATGTTCTGCAACGCGGGGTCGCCCGCGGCGTCGACCGTCGCTCGTTGGAACTCGTCTCTTGCCGCATCGCGCTCCCCTTCTCGTAATAGAACGACTCCGAGCGCGAAACGCGCGCGCGCATACCCCGGCGCGAGCGAAAGCGCGGTGCGCAGCTCGCGTTCTGCCGAATCGTAGCGGCTCAGCCGCTCTTCGGCCAAAGCGAGATCGTAATGCGCGACGGCATAGGACGGGTTGTTGCGCAGCAGTTTTCCGAAGTCTTCACGAGCGGTGACCGCGTCGCCAGCCTGAAGCGCCACGATGCCGCGAGAGTAGAGCGCGCGCGCCGAGTCCGGATCGATTGCTATGTAGCGATCCGCGATCCGTCGCGCTTCACCGAGATCGCCGCGAGCGAGATCGACGGAGACGAGATTTGCCATCGCTGCCAAAAAGGCGGGATCGAGCGCGATGGCCACGCGCAGCTCCCGGGCCGCGTCGTCATATCGCGCAAGATTCGCGTAGGCGATTGCAAGATCGTATCGCGCGGTCGAACCCTTCGGCTCCGCAGGATTTAGCGCGAGGATGCGCTTGAACTCGGCAACCGCCGAAATCCAGTCGCCGCGCGATTCTGCCTCGATCCCAATCTTAAACCGCTCCTCGATCTCGCGTTGCGTCGCCAAGGCGCGCAACTCGGGCACGGAGGTCGTGCTTGGAAGCGGCCGTTGCGGCGAATACGTCTGCGCCGCCGCTCGAGCCGCCACGAGTCCCCAGATGATGGTGACGGCCAACAGCAGACGCATCGGTCAGGGAGAAAGGGGACCGTGAGGCAGCTCAGCTTCATGCCAGCCGGCGGAGGCCGCCGACCGCTCCGGCTTGCATTCCCAGCCGACGCGACCAGCCGATGTAATCGGCCCCAGCAGCGAAGGGGCTGCCGAAGGCACGAGCGCCCCGGTGAGCGCATCCTCAAGTGAGGCGGCGCCGGCCACGGCGAAGCGCCCGCACATCAACAGAAGGGCGAGCAGCGCTGCGACGAGGACTGGGCGGACGAGGGTTCTTGACACTTACTCCTATCATAGCCGAAAGTCTAAAGAATCCGTGAATCGCCCGCTGCTGTGCGCGACGGCGCTGCTAATGACGACGCTCGTCGCGGCTCCGGCGCGTGCTCAGGCACCGCTGGTCGTCGGCGCCGTGCGCGATCAGCGCGGGGTTCCCGTGGCGGGGGCCGTAGTCGTCGGACGCCAGGGCAACCAGACGCCCCTTCGCACCACGACGGACCGGTTAGGAACTTTTGCGCTGGCGGCCCCGGGCATCACGTCGGTCCTCGTCACCTGTCGCTATTGCGGCCCCGCAGTCGTTGCGGTACGCGCCGGCGAGCCGGTCGTCGTGATCGTCGATCGGTACGAGGCCCTGACTTCGGACGCACCCTCCCCGAGCGATCTGGAGAACCTCCCGTACGCTGCGGTCGAGTCGGCCTTGGCGCTTCGCCCATTTACGCTGCTCGAGCAGAGCGTCGACGCGTATCCCGGTTCCCGTTTGAGCGATCGCGGTCTCTCGCCGAACGGCTCGCTGCTCGTCGACGACGGCGCCCCCAACTACGACGTCGTCAATGGGAGCTCACCGTACGAACTCGTGCCGGCGCAGTACGAGCGAACGGCAACGATCGGCGATGCGAGCAACGCGTATCTCTACGGCGATCAGGCCGCCGGCGGCACCGTGAATGCGGGTCCCTTCGACAGCGATTCCAACTGGCAGGTCGCAACGCTCGGCAGCGATGCGATCGCGCGGGCGCAGATCGGGTCGAATAATCTTGGGGCCGTCCTCGGATCGTTTACCAATGACGAAGAGTCACGCCAACGCGCCGATCTTTCCGCGAACCTCTCCCTGGGTTCAGACCAGTCGCTCGCATTTGCGGCCGGGAGCGAACAAGGGCGTACGTTTACGGCGGGCACGTCGCAGTTTGCCGGCAGTTTTTCCTTCGCCGATGCGACGTATGCCGATCCGCAACTCGCGAATCTCTACGCTTCGGCCGTTCTCGATCGCGGCAGCTATGCGCTCGGCACGGGTGAAAACACCTCGGCCGCCGTCTGGTCGGATTCGGGCCTGAATATCGGCGTTCGTTCTCTCGGAGCGGTCTCGGCGTTTGCCGATCTCGGCGTTCGCGCATCGACCGGCTTCTACGACCAGCAGGCGTCATACTACGACTATTACTATCCCCTGCCGCGCGTCGGCGCCGACCTGACGCAGACGCGCGCCGACGCCGGAGTAAATGCGAGCGGCCGCGATTACGACGTTACCGCGGGTATCGGCACGTTTTGGATCGATTACGCCGGCGGTACGACCGGAGTCTCTCAGCCTGCAAAAACCGCGCTGGCGCTCCCTTCAATTCAAGCGCAGCTCTTTCCGAATCAGCGATGGAGCCTCGATCTCCAGGACAGCGATTCGTTCACCCTGCCTACCTTCGTCGATCAATACGAATACTCCGAACCCGGCGTCAGCACCGTCGAGTGCGAGCGCAACGCCCTTCTCGCGGAAGCCCTGACCTATACTGACCAAGCACGCCTGCGAGTTTCGCTCGAGCAAGCGACGCAGCGCGTCGCGGGCGCATCGTCCGGCACGATAACTTCTGCAGGCCTCTCCGCGATCTGGCAGGTCGCGCCGTCGATCGCGCTGCGGGCCTGGACGATGCACGTGACCGATACGGTTCCGGCGTACGCGTTGACAACGGCGTACGATGGAAGCACGACGCCCACCGTCAACGCGTTTTGGTTAACCTACGACGCGACACCCGGCGGCCTGCGACTCGACGCGATCTACCGTCGAGACTTGCTCGACGGAGGACCGTTCTATCACGTCGACGGCGACCTCTCGGGACCCATCGCCGGCCGGCTTCGCTGGTACGCCGGCGTCGAAGACCGGGAACGCCGGACGTTTCTCGACGTGGGTCTACGTTTCGGCGGTCGCTAACCTCGCGCCGGCCTCACGCCGGGTTATTCGTCGTCTCGTCCGTGCGGACGCCTGCGCCGTCGCATCGGTGGAGCGCCAGGCGCGCTTGCGGCGGCCGGCGCTGCCACCGGCGGCCCTGACTCGCGCGGCGGTCGCGGTCCACGCGCGGCGAAATCGCCGTTGCCCGAGCCGCCTCCCAACAGCGCTTTTCGCGACAGATTGATGCGGCCTTGGCCGTCGATCTCCATGACCTTCACCATAACCTCGTCGCCCAGCTTGACCACGTCTTCGACTTTATCGACGCGGGTCGGCGCGAGCTGGCTGATGTGAACCAAGCCTTCCTTACCCGGAAGTATCTGCACGAAGGCGCCGATCGCGATGATTCGCGTCACCTTGCCGAGATAGGTTTCGCCAACGGCGATCTCTTTGGTGAGGTTTTCCACGATCTGTTTGGCCTTGTCGCCGGAAGCACCGTCGAGGGAGGTGATGAAAACGCTGCCGTCGTCCTCGATATCGATCTTCTCGACGCCGGTATCGGCGATGATCTTATTGATGACCTTGCCGCCGGGGCCAATGACGTCTTTGATCTTGGCGGGATCGATCTTCATCACGATCATGCGCGGCGCATACTGCGAAAGCTCTTCGCGCGGACCGGCGATCGTTTCGGCGAGTTTGTCGATGATAAAGTGCCGGGACTTGCGCGCTTGCTCCATCGCTTCGCGCATGATGCCGATCGTGATGCCCTGCACCTTGATATCCATTTGAATCGCGGTGATGCCCTTCTTGGTGCCCGCGACTTTGAAGTCCATCTCGCCGAGCGCGTCTTCGATGCCCTGGATATCGGTGAGCACGGCATACTTGTCGCCCTTGAGGATCAAACCCATCGCCACGCCGGCGACGTGTTCGCGAATCGGCACGCCCGCATCCATCAGCGCGAGCGTCGAACCGCAGACCGACGCCATCGACGAGGAGCCGTTGGACTCGAGTACTTCGCTCATCAGACGTAGCGTGTACGGAAAGTCTTCCTTGGCCGGAAGCACGGCTGCCAGCGCGCGTTCGGCAAGATAGCCGTGACCGATTTCACGGCGGCCGGGACCGCGCATCGGGCGCGTCTCGCCGACAGAATAGGGCGGAAAGTTATAGAAGTGCATGTAGCGCTTGTTTTCCAGCGCCATGATGCCGTCGAGACGTTGCGCGTCGCTGGTCGAGCCCAACGTCGCCGCGGTGAAGACCTGCGTTTGACCCCGGGTGAAAATCCCCGAGCCGTGGACGCGCGGCACGTAGTGGACCTTGCACCAGATCGGACGGATCTCGTCGGGCTTGCGCCCGTCGGGACGGATACGCTCGTCAACCACCATGGTACGAAGCTCCTCTTCTTCCATCGTCTTGACGATCTTCCCAAACTCTTTGCCAGTCCCAGGAAGCTCGAGTAACGCTTTGACGGCGTCGTCTTTCTTGCCGCAACGCTCGCGCGCTTCGTCAACCGAAATCGCCGCGAAGGCCGCTTCGCGTTTCTGCTTGTCGACGATGCGCATCGCGCTGGCAACGTCCTTGCCAAATGCTTTGCGCACCCACTTGTCGAGAGTCGGATCCAGCTTCGCCACGGGATACTGGCGTTTCGCCTTTGCGGCTTTTTTCGCGAGCTGGTCGATCGCCTTGACGATCTTGCGAATCTCGGCGTGCGCGAACTCGACGGCGCCTAGGAAGTCTTCCTCGGCGATCTCCTTGCCCTCGCCCTCGACCATCATGACGGCATCGGCCGTGCCGGCGATCACGATGTCCATGCCGCCGGTTTCGTATTGCGGAAGGGTTGGGTTGCAGATGTAGTTGCCGCTCTCGTCGCGTCCGACGCGCACGGCGGCGACCGTCTTATCGAAGGGAATATCACTGAGTGCGAGCGCGGCGCCCGCGGCGCAGACTCCGAGCACGTCGGCATCGAGCTCGGGATCGACCGAGAGGACGGTAGCGACGATCTGAATATCGTTTCGGAATCCATCGGGAAAGAGCGGGCGAATCGGGCGGTCGATTTGTCGCGAACTGATCACCGCATGCTCGGAGGGACGGCCTTCGCGCTTGATATACCCGCCGGGAATCTTTCCGGCGGCGTACATTTTCTCTTCGAAGTCGCAGGTGAGGGGGAAGAAATCGATCCCTTCCCGGGGTTTTTCGGAAGCGGTCACGGCGCAGAGCACGACATTTTGGTCACCATAACGAATCAACGCGGAGCCGTTTGCTTGCTTCGCAAGTTCGCCGGTTTCGATGACCATCGTGCGCCCGCCGACCGTCAAAGTAACGGATTCGGGCACAGTATCTCCTAATTTTCTATCTTAATCGTTTTGTTTAGCCGCGTTACATTCGGTTATTGCCGAGGAACGCCCTCCCCGGCGAGGCTGCGCGGTTCATAGGGTCCGGCACGCTGCGGCTGGTATAACGGCTCCCATGCATAGCCTTACCGCCGAGAACTTGACCGAGTTGAAGCTGAAGGCCAACGACGTCCGCCAGGGCATCATTCGCTCGCTGCTGGCAGCCGGCTCGGGGCATTCGGCCGGACCGCTCGACATGTCGGACGTCTTTACCGCGCTCTACGGGCATTTGATGCGGCACGATCCGTCCAATCCGCAGTGGCCCGATCGCGATCGTTTGCTGCTCTCGTGCGGGCATATTGCGCCGGTCCGTTACTCGGCAATGGCGAACTTCGGGTATTTTCCGGTCGAGGAGCTGCTGACGCTGCGTAAGTTCGGCTCGCGCTTGCAGGGGCACCCGGAACGCGTAACGCTGCCGTCGGTCGAGACGACGTCCGGTCCGCTGGGTGAAGGCCTCGCACAGGGCGTCGGGATGGCGCTCGGCGCGAAGATGGACGGCAAGGATTTTCACGTCTGGGTCGTTACCTCGGATGCGGAGCACCAGTGCGGCTTACATTGGGAAGCGGTGCTGACCGGCGCGAAGTTCAAACTCGACAACCTCACCGCAATCGTCGATCGCAACTTCATCCAAATCGACGGCAGCACGGAGGACGTGATGCCGCTCGAGCCGTTTGCGCAAAAGTATCGCGCGTTCAACTGGGAAGTCTTCGAGTGCGACGGCAACGACATTGCGGAGTTCATCGCCACGGCGGAACGCGCGCGGAGTTACGAAGGCAAGCCGCAGGTCATCATTGCTAACACGATTCCGGGCAAGGGCGTATCGTACATGGAGGGTGACTATCTCTGGCACGGTAAGCCGCCAAACGCCGCGCAGGCCGACGAAGCGTTGCGCGAGCTGGCAACGGAGCGCGAGCGGATTCTCGCTCATGAGTAGCGGAACGCCGGTTCTTGACGCTGCCGCGCAGCGCATGCATTTGGCCGACTATCGCGCCGCCGACCTCAAGATGGTTCCGACGCGCAACGGGTTCGGCGAGGGATTGATCGAGGCCGGATCGCGCAGTCGCGACGTGCTCGGCATCTGTGCGGATCTCTCCGAATCGACGCGATTTGAAGGCTTTAAGAAGGCGTATCCGGAGCAGTACATCGAGATCGGCGTCTCCGAGCAGATGCTCGTCGCGATGGCGGGCGGACTCGCGGCCGTGGGAAAGATTCCTTGGATCGCGAGTTATGCGATGTTCAACCCCGGACGCTCGTGGGAGCAAGTGCGCACGATCATGGCGCTCAACGAAACCAACGTCAAGATCGCGGGCGCGCATGCCGGCGTCTCCGTCGGCCCCGACGGCGCGACGCATCAAGCGATCGAGGACATCGCCATCATGCGCGTCATCCCGCACATGACGGTCGTCGTCCCGTGCGACTCCGTCCAAACCAAGAAAGCGGCGATCGCGCTCTCCGAAATGTGGGGACCGGTCTATCTGCGGTTCGGCCGCGAGAAGTCGGCCGTGATCACCACCGACGAAACGCCGTTTGAGATCGGCAAGGCGCAAACGCTACGCGAGGGCGGCGACGTCGCGATCGTTGCCTGCGGCATTCTCGTCTACAACGCGCTCGTCGCCGCCGATCGGCTTTCCGCGCAACACGGCATCGAATGCCGGGTCGTCAACAACCACACCGTCAAGCCGATGGACGAAGCCGCCGTCGTCGACGCGGCGCGCAGTTGCGGCGCGATCGTGACGGTCGAGGAGCACCAGCGGCAGGCGGGCATGGGCTCGCGCGTCGCCGAGATTCTCGCGCAGCATCATCCGGTGCCGATCGAGTTCATCGGGGTCGACGACCGCTTCGGACAATCCGGCGATCCCTTCGAGCTGGTCGAGTACTACGGCATGGGCGTAGACTCGATCGTCGAGGCCGTCCGTCGCGCGCACTCGCGCAAGAAACGTTAGGGTCCGAACGCGATCGCGTACGGATAGGCTTTCACGCCCGGAATCGTCCGAAGAACGTCGACGCTGCCGGGCGCGTATTCGGTAATCGTGCTGTTCGCCGGGTTAGCGACGTAGAGAATGCCGTTGCCGTCGAACGTCAGGCCGGTTGGAGAAGCCAGGCCTTTGCGAATCGTCCGAACGACTCTCTCGCCGTCCTTCGCGAGGACCAGAATCTCCTGGCCAGAGGCGACGTAGAGTTCGCCCGACGGCCCGAAAACCGGATCCCCGGGACCGTTACCGTGCGTTACGGGTTTGATGCGGCGAAATGGTCGCCGCTTACCGGGGTGATAGATGCTGATCGAGCCCCAATGCGTTTGGTTGCCGCCGTAAGCGTTCGTGACGTAAAGATCGCCCGCCGCATCGAGTGCTAGTCCGTCGGGATAATTGATGCCTTGCGTGATCTGGTATTTTGGGTCGGAGCCGCCGGGTGCAAAAACCGAAACGTCGCCGGGGAATCCAACCACTGCGGCATAGAGATTTCCTTGAGGGTCAAGCGTGATTGCGCACGGGTTGATTCCCTGGCGCCCCATCGTGCGCGACGGGACTCTCTTTCCGGGAGCGTAGACCGCGATGGGCTCGCCGTTCTGCGGGCATCCACTCGCGACGTAGAGATTCTGCGCGCCGTCGAACGCCAGCGCGTAGGTTGCACCGTGAAGGCCCTTTGTGATCTCCAGCCGTGGTTCTGATGCTCCGGGCGCATAGACCGTGATGGTTCCGTTCGGATCGCTGCCGCCGCCGTTGCCGTAAGAGTTGGCCACGTAGAGGTTCCCGGCCGCATCGAACGCGAGTGCCGACGGGCTGACGACACCGGCGGTGATCGTGCGCAGGACGTTTGTGCGTCCGGGGGCGTAGACGGTTACCGTAGACTCGTAGGCGTTTGCCGCGTAGAGATTGCCGGCCGAATCCAACGCGATCGCTTCGGGGTCGTCGAGGCCGGTCACGACGAAGATCGTGCGCGACGGTGTCGACCGGCCGCGCCCGTACACCGAAATCTGGTTGCGAGCGGGGTTCGCGACATAGAGATTGCCGGCCGTGTCGAGGGCAAGCGCCGAGGGGTCGTAGGTTCCCTTCGTTATCTTATAAGCGGGCGTTTTCGCACCCGGCCGATAGACGCGCACGCTGCCGCCGTTGTTGGCGTACGGCGCGTCCCCCGAATAGAGATTCCCGGAGCGATCGAAGCAGAGCGTGCCGGCCGCCCCGACGATTTTGCGCAGGAGGTGGTCGCTGTGGGTCGCGTAGATGCTGACGTCCGCGTTGAGGTCGGCGAACAGCTCTCCGCGGGGACCGAATGCGAGTTGACCGGGCGGATCACCAGTGGTGTGAATCGTAAGAAAGAGCTTTTCGTCTTTGGGCCGGTAGACCGTTATCGTGTCGTGCGCCGTGGGGTAGATGCAATCTTGACAGTTGGCGACGTAGAGATAACCGGAAGCGTCGACGGCAAGCTGTCTCGGCGAGAAGATGCCGTCGGTAATCGTGCGTTCGATCTTCGTCGCGCCGGCGGCATATTCGTGGACGTCGAAGGCGCGGGAGTTGAAGACGAAGACGTCGCCGGCAGGGTCGAGCGCCATTCCGGCGAGCTGCCCGATGCCCTTCGTAATAGTGCGCGCGGGCGTGTCCGAGCCGGGCGCGTACACCGTCACCGAGCCCTTGGGCCGGTTCCCGTGTCCCTGGTTGGCGACGTACAAGTTGCCGGAACGGTCCACGGCAACGGTGATGGGTTGGTCGATGCCGCTCGTGATCTTGCGCAACGGACTGCTGCCGCCCACCTTGTAGACGAAGATCGAGTTGCCCAGTTCGTTCGCTACGTACAACACGCCGTCGGCGGCGAACTCCGACTCGGCAACCTGCAACGGAGCCTGCGGCGGCAGCCCGGGCGCGCCCGATCGCAGGGTGCACGCCGACACCAGAGCGACCGTGGCGAGCGCGGGCAGCCGGCGCATCGATAGGCTTGCTAGCGGCGCAATCCGAGATCGGCGATCAGGCTACGATAGCGCTCGAGGTTCGTCCCGTTCAGATAGTTCAACAAGCGGCGACGTTGGCCGACCTGCAAGAGCAGGCCGCGCCGGCTGTGATGATCCTTTTTGTGAATCTTGAGGTGCTCGGTGAGTGAGTTGATCGAGGCGGTTAGGACAGCGATCTGCACCTCGGCCGATCCCGTATCGTTGGAACCGCGGCCGTACTTGGCGGCAATCTCCGCCTTGCGTTCTTTGGTGAGCGGCACGAATGAAACTCCTTTGACAGGATAGTCTCGCTCGGGTACAGAGTGCTTACCGTCCCGGCGACCGGCTTAGGATAGCAAAGGCGCTCCCGCGGCGCAAGGTAAGGAAGGCTCGGCGCAAAAGCGCCGGCTATGGATTTGAAGTTACACGGTCGCGTCGCGCTCGTGTTGGGTGCCAGCTCGGGGCTCGGGGAGGCGATTGCACTCTCCCTCGCACGCGAAGGGGTCAGGCTCGGTTTGGCCGCGCGCGGTGCGGACCAGCTCGAGGCCGTCGCGGCCAAGGCGAGAGAGCTGGGCGCTCCGGAGGCGTTGGGATTTGCCCTCGACTTGCGGGATCCGGGGTCGATCTCCGCGATGCATGCGGCTTTCCGCGACGCCCTCGGCGATGCCGACATCGCGATCCTCAACGGGGGCGGCCCCAAGCCCGGACAAGTCACCGGGCTTGCTTTGCCGGATTGGGACGATGCCTACCGCTTGCTGCTGCGCGGAATGCTGGAGCTCCTCGGCGCAGTCGTTCCGCCCATGCGTTCGAGAGGTTGGGGCCGTATCGTCGCGCTGACGTCAACCTCCGTGAAGCAGCCGATCGATTCCCTCGCGCTCTCCAATGTCTTTCGCACCGCGCTGGTCTCCGCGTTGCGGACGCTCGCCGTCGAGGTGGCACGCGACGGCGTAACGGTCAACTCCATCGCGACCGGACGCATCGAAACGGCGCGCCTGCGAGCGATCTACGGCCACGACGAAGCGCAGTTGCGCATGGCGGCCAGCGAGGTGCCGACGGGGCGCGTCGCCTCGCCGGAAGAGTTCGCGCCGATGGCCGCTTTCTTGTGTGGGGACCCGGCGAGCTACGTGACCGGTCAAACGATCTCCGTCGACGGCGGCCTCACTCGCGGTCTCTTCGGATAGCGATGACCGAAGGTAGGCTCCCCAGCGGCGCGAATCAGGGGGCCGATATGCAGGGAGTGGATGGAAAACGCGTTGCCGCACTGATCGGCGACGGATTTGAAGAGATCGAGCTCGCGGAACCGCGCCGAGCGCTCGAGGAAGCGGGCGCCATTGTGACAATAGTCGGTACCGACGAACGTGCTCGCCAGCGCGTTCGCGGCAAGCGTGGACTCGACGATGGTCAGAGTCTGAAAGCTGAAGAGCTTATCGCCGATTGTACCGCCGAAGATTTCGACGCGCTGCTGATCCCGGGAGGGACCTCACCGGACCGTATACGCACGGATCGCGAAGTCCAGCGGGTCGTGCGCGAGTTCGACACGCTCAAGAAACCGATGTTCTCGATCGGCCACGGCGCGCAAGTGCTCATTTCGGCCCAGCTGGTTCGCGGGCGGCAGGTCACCGGCGTGCATTCGATCGCCGACGATATTCGCAATGCCGGCGGGCTGTATCGCGATCAGCCGACCGTCACCGATTCGAACTGGGTCTCGACGCGCGGCGCCGAGGATCTGCCGCAGTTCAATCGTGCGATGCTGGAAAAGCTTGCCAGCGCAATTCCCGCGCAGCCCGTAACCTAGGCTCCTAAATCGGGTCGAAGCGCGCGAGCGTCTCGCCGTATTGGCGAAGCGCGAAGAATGCCACGATAACGCAAAGGGCGAGCTCTGCGAGGAACGTATCCGCGATGACGGCGAGCGCGTAAGCGCCGCCCATAACTGCGCACGCGAGCAGCACGTAGAGTGCTCGGGTCGCGCCGCGGCGAGTGGTCGCGGAAAGGGCGGTTAGCGTACAGGCGACGACGGCGGGCGGCACGACGAGCAGCGTGGCCAGGCCGGAGGGCGAACCACGCGCGAACTGCGTGAATGCGAAAAGCACCGTAGCAAGCAGTGCGGCAATGCAAGGAACCAAAGCCTTTGCGCGAGCGAGCTCGCGTCCAAAGAGCGGTGCGCTCTGCTCGCAGCGGTCGAGATGCCGATGGCGACCAGGAGTCTGATCCAACGCGACGGCGATTCCAACCAGCGAGCAGAGGAAGAGCGGCACGGTCACGCCGGCAGGCGCGGCGAGTGCGACCAGAACCGCGCAGCCGCACGAGTACGCGACGAGCCGGCGAGAAACGTACAAGCGCGCCTGCAACATGCCGGCAAATGCGCGCCCCGTCACGCAAAAGCCTCGGCGTGGGAAGGCTGCGCGTGCGTCGAGAGCAGCGCGCACCCTTCGACGGTGCGCAGGATCTGTGCGGCGTAGGCGGGCTGCGGCCGGTCGAGCACGATCAGCCGCGGCAGCGCGATCAGCGCTCCGATCAACGGATAGGCGAAGGCCTCATGCATCCCCTCGAGGCGTTCGCAGAGGAGCCGTGCGTCAGCCTGTGCGGCCGTCGCCTCGACGTTCCACAGCGCCGCTCGATACGCGATGTAGCGCGGAAAGTCTCCCTCGTCGAGCGGGAGCGGCTCGTGCGGCACGAAGCCCGCAATCCGCTTGCAGTGGACCGATTGGAGGCGCGGGTCGTAGTCGCCGATGAGCACGCTTCCGGTCGTTGCCTTTGCGATGCCTGCGGCCATCAGTGCGACGATAGTCGCTTCCTGCGCCGATGAGAAGCTCAACGCGAGCCGCTCGCCCGGCTCGAGGTCGAGTGTCAGCGGCCCGGCGCGTGCCGTCGCATTGGCAAAAGACGCATCCCTCATGCGCAAGAGCGCCATCGCGGCAAGAGCATTCCACGCTTTGCGCCAACTCCACTACTCCGTCGTGCTTTCCAACACGTCCGTCGCGCAGAAGCTTCTCGAAATTCGCACGCTCATGGAGCTGGCGGGAGAATCTTTCTATAAATACACTGCCTACGAAAAGGCGGCCGCTTCGGTCGAGAACGCTCCGCCGCTCGCGGATTTGGTCGCCGCCGGCGAACATCTTAAGTTGCCGGGGGTCGGAAAAACGATCGGGGGCGTCATCGAGCAGCTCGTCCGAACCGGAACGGCCGATCAGCTCGAGGACCTCTTCCGCCGCTTTCCGCCGACGCTGCTCGAAGTGCTCGCCGTCAGCGGGATCGGTACAAAAACGGCCGGTATGCTCTTTTCGGAGTATCGAATTGCCTCGCTGGCCGATCTCGAGGCGGCAATTGCCGAGGGAACATTGCTCGGGGTCCCGCGCTTGGGAAGCAAGACGATTGAGAACTGGAAGCGCGGCATTCTCGCCTATCGCGGACGCCAGCGTCGCACGCCGCTTCCGCAGGCCATCGCGATTGCGAACGTGGCCGTGGCCTATTTGCAGGAAGGGCCGCCGCTCGAACGCCTCTCCTTTGCGGGAAGCCTGCGCCGCTGCGAGTTGACGGTCGGCGATATCGACATCGTCTGCACCTCGCACCGTGCCGGCGACGTCGTCGCGCATTTCGCTCGCTGGCCGCGCGCCGAAGCGGTGCTCGCCGAGGGCCCGACCAAGGCCAGCATTTGGCTGAGCGGCGGCCTGCAAATCGATCTGCGCGTCTTGCCCGACCACCTTTACGGAAATCTCTTGCAGCATTTCACCGGCTCGCGCGAGCACAACATCAAGCTGCGCGAATATGCGGTCCGCAAGAGTCTGCGGGTCAGCGAGAACGGCATCTTAAATCTCGAAACCGGCGACGTGACGGCCTGCGGCGACGAGCCGTGCGTCTATGCGGCGTTAGGCATGCAGTACATTCCGCCCGAGCTGCGCAGCGGACTCGACGAGATCGACCTCGCGCTCGCAAACGCAATTCCGGTGCTGGTCGAGCGTAGCGATCTGCGCGGCGACTTTCACATGCACACGACCTACAGTGACGGCGACGATACGCTCGAAGCGATGATCGCGGCCGCCGCGGCACTCGGGTACGAGTATCACGCGATCAGCGATCATTCGAGCGGCCGCGGGCGGCGCTTCGGTATGGATCCCGCCGCCGTGCGCGCTCAGCGCCGCGAGATCCGAACGTTGAGCGAGCGCTACGGAATTCAAACGCTCTGCGGCAGTGAAGTCGACATCCTACCCGACGGCTCGCTCGACTACGACGATGCGGTGCTCGAGGAGCTCGACATCGTGATCGGTTCGGTGCATTCCGCCGTTCGACAGAGTCGCGAGGAGATGACGGCGCGCCTCATTCGCGCCTGCGAAAATCCGTATCTCAATATCATCGGCCATCCCACGGGACGCCGCTTCGAGGGCTTTCCGGGTTACGAGTTCGATTACGATGCCGTTTTCGCGGCCGCGGCGCGGACGGGCACGGCGTTGGAAATCGACGGACAGGCGCCGCGGCTCGATCTTCCGTCGGCGCTGGCACGCAGAGCCAAGCGCTTCGGCGTGACCTTTTCGCTCGATAGCGACGCGCACCGTACGGGTGACCTATCGGCAACCGAGTTCGCCGTCGGACAGGCGCGGCGCGCGGGTCTGGTTGCCGCAGACGTTCTCAATGCGCGGCCGTTGGAAGACGTGCGCGCCTTTGTCGCTCGAAAACGAATGGCCGCATGATCGAAAGCCTGCCTTTCACTGCTGCAGACGGCGCAAATACCGGAGCGCGCGTCGCCGTGCCGCACGCGGCGCGCTCGAGTTCGACGACGCTCGTTTTCGTGCATGGCGTGGGCTCGACCGCCGCGATCTGGGATCGCCAACTCGAAGCGTTTGGGAACGACTTCGCGTGCGTCGCGATCGAGCTTCGCGGCAACGGTGCGTGTAAACCGGATCCCGACCCGCCGCTCATTACGCGCGCCGGATTTGCGCAAGACGTTACCACCGTGCTCGATGCGCTGCACGTCGAACGTTTTACGCTGGTTGGGTGCAGCCTCGGCGGCGTCGTCGCGCTCGAGCTGTACGCGCGCGTGGGGGAACGCTTCGACGCAATCGTCACGCTCGGTAGTTTTGCGAGGTATCCCGACGGCGAGCGGGTTGCCGACGGGATTATCGCTGCAGTTCGTGACGCGGGAAGCATGCCGGTCTTCGCGCAGCGCCGCGCCGCACAACTCGGTCTGCCGCCGGAGCGCATGGACGAAACCATCGAGCAGATGGCCTGTAAATCGATACCGTCGTACATTGCGTCCACGAAGGCAACGTGGACGGGAGACTACACGGGAATGCTGTCGTCGGTCGTCGTCCCGGCGCTGGTCGCCCGCGGCGAACGCGACCCGGTCGTGTCCCTCGCCCTCTCCGAGGAGCTGGCTGCGGGAATTCCCAGTGCGCAACTGGCGGCGGTCGAAGGCGCCGGCCACGTCGCCAACGCCGATAATCCGGCGGCGTTCGATGCGCTCCTGCTCGGTTTTCTGGAGCGACTGGGCTTCACGCGATGAGCGCGTGGCGGCACCTTTGCGCGTTCGTGCTGCTCGTCACGCTTGGGGTGCTCCCCGAACCCCAGCCGGGCGGCGCAGCTTGGACCGACGCGCAGATCGCACGGTTGCACGAAAGCGTTGACGCCGCACTGCAAGCACCGGCGTTGCGGGGTGCTTATGTCGGACTGCTCGCAATCGACACCGTTCGCGGTACGGTGCTGTACTCGCGTAACGCTGACGACGAGTTCACGCCGGGCTCGAACTTCAAACTGCTCGTCGGCTCGGCTGCGTTGCAGTATCTCGGTCCGGATTTTCGGTTCGCGACGACGCTCTCGAGCGATGTGCAGCCCAAAGGCGGCGTCGTTTCGGGCAATCTCTATCTGCACGGCGGCGGCGACGCGCATTTGAGCGCCGCCGACCTGCGCGCGGCCGCGCTTGCCGCTTTCTGGTCCGGCATCCGGCGCGTGGACGGCTCGGTAATCGTAGACGCATCGCACGACGATGCGCAAGGTTTTGCGCCCGGCTGGACGGTGGATGATCTGCCATACGAATTTGCCGCACTGGTAAGCGCGCTCGAGCTGGAAGATGGTGTGGTGCACGTGTACGTCTCGCCCGGCGCCGTTGTCGGGGCGCCGGTGAAACTGCGCGTCGAACCCCTCGGAGGCGCCTTCACGGTCGAGAATCGCGCGGTCACCGGCGTCGCCCATTCCGAAGACACGACCGACATCGAGCGGCCGCTCGACTCGCCGCAAAAGATCGAGATCGTCGGAAGCTATCCCGCCGGCGCGCCCGAATCGGACGATCTCGAGCCGAGCGTGCCGGATCCGGAACTCTATGCCGGCGACGTGCTGCTGCGCGCGTTAGGCGATACGGGAATCAGCGTTGCCGGCGGAGTACGCGAGGGTGTTGCCCCAAGCAGCGCTCGCGTTCTTTGGCGGCTCGAATCCGCGGCGATGCCGCAGTTGCTCTCGGAGTTTTGGCTGCCGAGCGATAATCTGATGGGCGAGCTCTTCCTCAAAGAACTCGGCGCCGCTCGCGCGGGGCAGCCGGGCAGCTTCGCAAACGGCATCGCCGTCGAGCGCGAGTACCTGCACTCGATCGGCATCGATCCCTCCACGGTATCGATCACGGATGGTTCCGGTCATTCGGCATACGATCGCATCACGCCGCGAGATCTCGTAACGATTCTGCAGAGCGACTGGAACGGAGCGCAGCGTTCCATCGTCATCGACGCGCTGCCTGAATCGGGTCTCCGCGGAACTTTGAAGGACGCCTTCTCCGGGACGTTGCTCGACGGAAAGGTTTTCGCCAAGACCGGAACTCACCGTCACGCGCGTACGCTCTCGGGCTTTCTCCAGACCGGCGATCACGGGCCCGTCACGTTTTCGTTGCTCGTCAACGACTGGCTCGGAGACGATCGTGCCGGTGGCGCCGCGCAACTGCGAGCGGCGCAGGCCGCGCTCTTGTCGGCCTTCCTGCGCCAATCGTCGTAACTCGTTATCGCGCGGGCGGCGCGGTGGGAAGGCTAACCGGAGCCGTATTCGATTGGATCGCGGCCCGCTCCGCGCAGTGCGAAATGGGAATCGGGTCGGAGTTGATCTCTCCGGGGACGGCATGGAGCGTCCAGCAGCTGCCGTTGAGCGAACAGTAGCAGAGGTCGAGTGCGACGGCATGCTTGACCAGTGCTCGTAGCGGGACGCTGAAGGGCATTGAGATCTTCAGCAGCGTTCGCGATTCGTCCGGATGAAGCGTCGACGACGGCCCGATCGAGCTCATCGTAATCGTTGCGTGGCCGGCCGGACCGGCTTGGACGGCGGCCTGCGCGCGTAAGAAAAGTCTTCGCAGCTCCGGATCGCGCGCCATCGCTTTGATATAGTCGTTCCAAGCGCGGACCTTCCGGCCATCGACGTAGAGTTGAGCCGAGCGGACCAATGCGGGACCGACTCCGTCGTTGCTGACCTCGATCGTTTCGCCGCCCGTATCGTAGGTGGTCCCCACGCTCAGGTACGGCCAGATCGTTGCGGCAAACTCGTCTCCGATGACGCGCGTTTGATAGAACAGCGTTGCGGCGGTGATCGCGCTGATCAGCACGGCGGCGACCGCGATGAAGAAGTCCAAGCGAAAGGTTCGATCGTTCATGAAATCCGCTCCGGTGCATTGTAGATATTGGCGCGGTTCCCCCGCAAGAATCCTACGAGCGTTACGTTGAACTCGCGCGCCAGATCGACGGCCAGACTGCTCGGCGCGGAGACCGAAGCCACGATCGGGATCCCCGCCATAATGCTTTTTTGAAGAACCTCGTAGCTCGCGCGCCCGCTGACGAGCAGCACGCAGCGCGCAAACGGGAGTTGCCCGCCCAGGAGGCCCCAGCCGACGACTTTATCGACCGCGTTGTGGCGGCCGACGTCTTCACGGATGACGAGCGCGTCGCCATGCTCGTCGAAGAGTGCGGCCGCGTGCAGGCCGCCGGTCGAGGCGAAGACGCGCTGCGCCTGCTGCATGCGCGCGGGCAGCTCGTAGAGCAGGCTCGCCGAGACGCGCACCGCATCGTCCAGCGGCCTCACCCCCAAATCGCGCAGCGAGTCGAGCTGCGCGCGCCCGCAGACCCCGCAAGCGCTGCCGATCGTGAAATGGCGTTCGAAACGCGCGCGGTCTACCGCAGCTGCGCCGGCCCGGCACTCGACGGTGACGACGTTGTACTGTTGCTGCGGATCGGGGGCGGCATCCAGGCAATAGCTCATGCCGATGATGTCGTCGCGAGAACGCACGATCGCTTCGTCGTAGAGGAAGCCGGCGGCGAGCTCGAAGTCGTTACCGGGCGTGCGCATCGTGACCGCCAGCGTGCGCGTCGCGCCGCCGTCGCTCAGGCCGAGCTCCAGCGGCTCCTCCGTCACGACCTCGTCGGTTCGTTTCGCGCGCGCCTCGCTCTCGATCGCCACTACGTCGATGTTGACGCTGCGCCCGTGCCGTTCAATCAGGATGATAAGCCCTCGTCTTCATCCGGCCGGTTCTGCACGTAGGTGAAACCGAAGCGTCCCTTGATGCAGAGATGGCCGCTGGTGACCTCGTTTTCGATCGGCGAGGTGACCTTGACGATCTCGTTCTGGGCGACGTGCAGCGTGAGCGTGCAGCCCACGCCGCAGTAGGAGCAGATCGTATCGGTTTGTTGCTGCTCGGTCTCGTTCCATTCGCCGCGCGCGCGCAGCTCGAATTCCGATGAGAACATCAACGCGCCCGTGGGGCAGACGCCGATGCAGTTTCCGCAGTAGACGCAAGCCGAATCGGGAAGCGGAACGTCGTATTCGGTCGAGATGTGCGCTTCGAATCCGCGGCCGGCGACGGCGATGGCGAACGTGTTCTGCGCGTCCGTCCCGCAGGCTTCGACGCACTTATAGCACAGAATGCACTTCGCATAATCGCGAACGTAGAGGGCGTTGTCGATCTTGACCGGCTGCGCGACCGTCGCCGGCTGGGCGCCGTAGCGCTCTGGTTGGGCGCCGTACTGAGTGCAGTAGCGCTGCATCGCCGGCGCCGTCGAGATATCGACCGTCGACGCAAGAAACTCGAGCACCATTTTGCGGCTATGGCGCACGCGCTCCGAATCGGTCCGAACCTTCATGCCCGCTTCCGCGCGCCGCGCGCAGGCGGGAACGAGCACGCGCGCGCCTTCGAGCTCGACGACGCAAACTCGGCAGGCATTGACCGGCGTCAGCGTCTGTAGGAAACAGAGCGTGGGCGTTTCGATTCCGGCTTGCGCGATCGCGTCGAGAATGCTGGCGCCGGCCGCCACCGTCACCGGAATGCCGTCGACCGTCAGCCCGACCTCGGCGGCGTTCATGCCGTTCGCTCGGCGAAGAGTCCGAGGTTGGCGCGCGCGGACTCGACGACGCTCGAGGCGGTCTGTCCTAGCCCGCAAATCGATGCATCGCGCATGACGCTGCCGATTTCGCCGAGCAGCGAAAAGTCGCGGCGCTCCAAGGCCTCCTGTTGGCGAACCGTGCCCACGCGGCACGGCACGCACTGCCCGCACGATTCGTCGCGGAAGAATCGCGCGATGCGCCGCACGATTGCCTCGAGATCGACGCTCTCATCGAAGAGCATGACGACCCCCGAGCCCAGCGTCGCGCCGGCGGCGCGCGCGTCCTCGAAAGTCAACGGTAAATCCAGCGCCTGCGGAGCGAGCAGCATTCCCGCTGCGCCGCCCAGCAGAATCGCCTGCAGCCGGCGGCCTCGCACGACGCCCCCGGCGAGTTCGATCAGCGCGCGCAGCGTCGTTCCGTGTGCGACCTCGTAGACACCCGGTCGGGTAATTGCGCCGGAGAGCGAGAAGAGTCGCGTCCCGGTCGATTGCGCCGTCCCGGTCCGAGCGTACGCCGTCCCGCCGTCGAGCAGAATTGGCAGCAGATTGACGAGCGTCTCGACGTTATTGATCAGCGTTGGTTTGCTAAAGAGACCGGCCTGCGCGGGAAAGGGCGGTTTATTGCGTGGTTCGCCACGCTTACCCTCGATCGAGTTGAAAAGCGCCGTCTCTTCGCCGCAGATATAGGCGCCGGCGCCGCGTCGCACTTCGATCGCCAGATTCCCGAGCAGGCCCGCCGATCGCGCCTGCGCGATCGCGCCTTCGAGGCGCCGCGCCGCCAACGGATACTCCCCGCGCACGTAAACGTAGGCATGCTCGCAACCGGCCGCAAAGGCCGCAATCGTCACGGCCTCGACCAGCGCAAACGGATCGCCTTCCATCAGCACGCGATCTTTGAACGTGCCCGGTTCCGATTCGTCCGCATTGCAAACCAGGTAGTGCGGCCGCGCCGGCGCTGCCGCAACCGCCTGCATCTTCTGAGCGGCCGGAAACGCGGCGCCCCCGCGTCCGAGAAGTTTTGCCGCCGCGATCTCGGCAATCGTCGCATCGGGGCCGAGCTCGAGCGCGCGCCGCAGCGCAACGTAACCGCCCTGCGCGCGGTAATCGTCCAAACTCTCGGGATCCACGCGTCCGACGCGGCGCAGCAGTCGTTGCTCCGATCCGCCGACGCGGGTCATCGGAGCGCTGCGCTCGACGAGAGCGCCCGCGACGGCATTGCGCAGCACCGTCGCGTCGACCGGCGCCATCGCCGTCGCGGAGGGCGATTCACCGGCTGCAACGATCAGCGCCGCAGGCGCTCGATCGCAAAGTCCGAGGCAAGGGCTGCGTTCCCAAGTCAGCGCGCTTGCGTCGAGCCGCGCGCAGATTGCTTGCGCGCCGGCGCAGATGCATGCGATGTCGTCGCAGACGTGAACGACCGTTGGATCGCGAGGTTTGGTTGAAAACAGAGCGTAGAACGTCGCGACGCCGTAGATGTCGGCGGGTGCGACCGTCAGCCGCTCGCCGATATAGTTGACGGCGCCGGCGCTAATCCAACCCACTCGCTCCTGCACCGCGTGCAGCACCGGCAACAACAGGTGTCGCCGGCCGCGCGCATCGGCGCCGCGTTCATCAGATAGCACGCCCAGCAGCGCATCGACGGCGCGACGCTCGCCGTCGTCTGCTTCTGCCGAGTTAAAATGGAGGTCCACTACTTTGTCACTCTAATGCTTCGACCTTGACCGCGCAGGCCTTGAACTCGGCGGTTCCCGACTGCGGATCGGTCGCATCGATCGTCAGCAAATTGGTTGCGACCTCGTCGTTGTGATGGAACGTCGTAAAGACCAGGCCCGGGCGGAGCCCCTTGTCGATATGAATCGGCACGACGACCGAGCCGCGGCGCGAGCTGACCCGCGCTCGGTCGCCATCACGCAACCCGTGACTGCGCGCGTCCTGCGGCGACATGTCGAGCCGCTCGCCCCGTCGCATCGGCGAACGATAGCCGCCGCTTTGCACGCCGGTGTTGAAGGAATCGAGGCGGCGACCGGTCGTGAGCCGCAGCGGATACTCGTCGTCGAGCGCCTCGACGGGCGGATCGTGCGCGACGGCGGCAAACGGCGCCCGCGGGCCGACTACCGGGTTCTCCCAAAGACGAGCGTGCAGAAAGCGTTCACCGGGGTGTTGTTCGTCGTAGCAGGGCCATGGAATGCCGTCGAGCTCGTCGAGACGCGCATAGCTCATGCCGACGTGCCATGGCGAAAGCGAACGGCACTCGTTCCATACCTGCTCCGGCGTGTAGTTCGGCCACGCGTAACCCAGTCGCTGTGCCAACTCGCACATGATGAGGATATCGTCATGCGCCTCTCCGGGCGCCTCCAACGCTTTACGGCATCGCTGCACGCGGCGTTCGCTGCTGGTAACCGTTCCCTCCGACTCGCACCAGCCGGCCGATGCCGGGAAGACGACCTCGGCCAGTTCGCCGGTCTTCGTCAGAAAGATGTCTTGCACGATCAAGTGCTTCAACCCGCGCAGCAGTTCCTTCGCATGCTGCTGATCGGCCTCCGACTGCGCCGGGTTCTCGCCGATGACGTACAACGTGTCGAGTTCGTTTCGTTCCATCGCGGCGAACATGTCGCTGAGATGCCAGCCGCGCTTGCGCGGAAGCGAGACGTTCCAGGCTGCCTCAAACTTGGCGATCGAGGCGGGATCTTCGGCATCCTGGCCGCCCGGAAACTTATTGGGAATCGCTCCCATATCGCCTCCGCCCTGGACGTTGTTCTGCCCTCGCAACGGATTGAGGCCCGACCCGTACCGTCCGACGTGCCCACAGAGCAGCGCCAGATTGATGAGCGCTCGGACGTTATCGACCGCGTTGTGATGCTCCGTTATTCCGAGGGTCCAACAGAGCTCGGCCTTCTGAGCGCTTGCATAGGTGAGGGCGAGTTCGCGAATCAGGGACGCCGGGACGCCGGTCGTCTTTTCGGCATATTCCAGTGTGTACGGCTCGACTGCCGCGCGGTATTCCTCAAAGCCGGCGGTTGCTCGAGTTACGAACTCGCGGTTCTCCAATCCAGCGGCGAGGATCTCGCGCCCGACGGCGTTGGCGAGGGCTATGTCGGAGCCGACGTCGATGCCGAGCCAACCATCCGCCCAGCGAGCGCTCGAGGTTTGACGCGGGTCGACGACGTACAGCTTCGCGCCGTTGCGAACGCCGCGCAAGACGTGATGAAAGAAGATCGGATGCGTCTCGCGCGCGTTCGACCCCCATAAGACGATCGCGTCGGTATGCTCGATCTCTTGATACGAGCTCGTACCGCCGCCTGCCCCGAAGACCGCCGTCAGACCGACGACGCTAGGGGCGTGTCAAGTGCGATTGCAGCTATCGATGTTGTTGCTGCCGATGACGCAACGAGCGAACTTCTGCGCGATGTAGTTCATTTCGTTGGTAGCCTTCGAGCAGCTGAACATCCCATAGGTACGGGTCGCGTCGCGATCGCGCGCCTCGCGCAATGCCGACGCGGCGCGGTCGAGCGCTTCGTCCCACGTGGCTCGCCGCAGATCGCGGCCTTCACGTACCAGTGGATGCGTCAATCGAACGTAGTTTGTGCTCACGGCCGCTAAATTCGCGTGTCGGTGGACGAGTCCCCACCGTGACGCCGAAGCGCGACCAATGGCCGAAGGAGCCGGCGGGCACCGAGGGCAACTCCGCTGGACGAAAAGGAGCCGATTGGAATGGAGTTATCCCAGGTAACGGTCTATGCGAAGGGCGGCTTCGCGCGCTACGAAGACGCCAAGGTCGGGCTGCTCACACACGGCCTTCAATACGGTACCGGCTGCTTCGAGGGCATCCGAGGCTATTGGGTGCCCGAAGAGAGCGAGCTCTTTCTGGTCCTCCTGCGCGACCACTACGAGCGGCTCGAAACTTCGGCAAAGATTCTTACGATGTCCCTTCCCAAGAGCGTCGACGAACTGATCGAGATTACCGTCGAGCTCGTTCTGCGCAACGCCTATAAGACCGACGTATATATTCGGCCGTTTGCCTATAAGGCGGCCGAAGACGTCGGCGTGCGGTTGCATAACGTGCCGGATGCCTTTGCGATCGTTCCGATTCCTTTCACGCACTACGTCGATCCCAATCGCGGACTCGACGTCTGCGTAAGCTCGTGGCGGCGAATGGACGACACGATGGCTCCGCCGCGCGCGAAGATAACCGGGCTCTACGTCAACTCGGCCTTGGCTAAGAGTGAAGCCGTGCAAAACGGCTTCGACGAGGCGATTCTACTCTCGCATGACGGTCACGTCTCCGAAGGATCGGCCGAAAACATTTTCATCGTCCGTCGCGGCGTGCTCTATACACCCGATCCGTCGCAAAACGTTCTCGAAGGCGTCACCCGCAGGGCGATCATGGCCATCGCGCAACACGAACTCGGATTGGAGGTCGTGGAGCGGGCGATCGATCGCGGCGAGCTGTACGCCGCGCAAGAAGTCTTCTTCACGGGGACGGCAGTGGGCGTTGCCTACGTGGCCTCGGTCGACCGGCGGCCCGTGGGTGACGGCGAAATGGGACCGATTACCAAGCTGCTGAGCAGTCTCTACGCGCGAATCGTAACCGGGAGAGAGCCGCGTTACCTCGAGTGGTTGACGCCGGCGTACGCGTCGGCTCGGGTTAAAGTTTAGGCGAGCCCGGCTCCGAGATGCCGGTCCAGTACGTCAGGTCCGGTGAGGCGTTGAGGGCGCCGTGTTTTGAACGCCAGTGCGCGAAGCGCAGTTCGTCGGAATAGGCGAGCCGTGAGACGCGATGGATGAACTGCCTTCCGAGATTCTGAGACGGCAACGCCGTCGTCATGACGGCGATCACATAGGGCGCATCGCTTGCGTAAACGATTCCGGCGTCGTTGAGGGTATCGAAGAACGAGCCGGTTTTGTGGGCGATCGGAATGTCTGCGGGAAGCGGTTGCGGCAACAGCGTGTTGTAGCGATCGGCCTCCAAGATTGCGATCATCTCGTTCGACGACCATCGATCCACCAGCTCACCCTTGGCCATCAGCGAGAGAAGATGAACGAGATCGGCCGGCGAGGTGCGCAGCGTTGCACGAATCGACCACGCGTCCGTGCGCACGTCGCCCAAGAGATGGGTCGTTGCCAAGCCGAGCCCTTCCATATCGGTATTGATTCTGTGCCGCCCCACGAGCCGGATAAGCATGTTCGTGGCGGTGTTGTCGCTCACGTCGATCATCTTATCGATGAGTTCGGAGACGGGATACGTGCTGCCGTCGCGCGCATCGCAGAGATCGCCCGACCCGGCATCCTTGTCTTGCGCCTCCAGCGTCACACGGCGGTTTAAGTCGAAGCGGCCCGTTTCAAGCTGTTCGAAGACAGCAACCATGACCGGAAGCTTGATCGTCGACGCCGCGGGCATGCTCATGCGGGCATTGAAGCCGGCGGTGTATCCGGTATTGAGATCTTGCACGTCGAGAGCCGTCGCGGCCGGCAGATTGCGTGCCAAACTACGAACGTCGCGATTGAGCAGGGCGAGCGGTGGCGGCAAGTATGCAAGGGCCGGGGCGGCCGAGACGCTCCAGGCAAAGAGCGCGAGAACGAAAAACATCGCTGCACGGCCCGGCATGGCGGTCGATTCGCGTGGCTCGCGACGGCATTCCTTCCGGACGCTCGTTACGGGGCTGCGTCGAGGGCACGGTGAAAAGGCAACGTCGTGAGCACGATTCTTTCTCCCGTGCGCCGAGTGGATATCGTGGGGGTCCCGATGGACCTCGGCGCGAGCCGTCGCGGCGTCGACATGGGTCCTTCGGCAATACGTTATGCCAAACTCCATGAGAAGCTGAGAACGCTCGGCATTTCCGAGATCGTCGACCACGGTAATCTGCAGGTCCCCATTCGAGAATCGGCCGACTCCCAAGACACCGCCGCCAAATTCTTCGACGTCATCGCCGAGGTCTGTGACGATCTCGCGGTATTGGTCAAGGGAGCGATTGACGCCGGCGGGCTGCCGATCGTGCTCGGCGGCGATCACTCGATCGCGATGGGAACGCTCGACGGGCTGACGCGAACCTACGGCGAGCCGCCAGGGCTCGTCTGGATCGACGCACATGCCGACATCAACAGTCCCGACAGCTCCGCGACCGGCAACGTTCACGGCATGCCGCTCTACTTCGCATTGCGTAAGGGGCTCGCGGCACCGGATCGCTCCGTGCAGATCGGCTTGCGCGACGTCGACCCCGATGAGAAGCGCCTGCTGCGCGAGTTTGGCGTCAAGGCGTTCACGATGACCGACGTCGACAAACTCGGAATGGTGCACGTGATGAACGAGGCGCGCACCATCGCGGGCGCGCAACGCCGTCCGATTCACGTTTCGTTCGACATGGATGCAATCGACCCGAGCGAAGCGCCCGGTACCGGGACGCCCGTCAAAGGGGGCCTCAGCTATCGCGAGGCGCATCTGATCATGGAGATGCTCTACGATAGCGGCCAGCTTGGCTCGATCGAGATGGTGGAGATCAATCCCATCTTTGACGACCGCAATCAAACCGCGTCGCTCGCGGTCGATTTGATTTGCTCGGCGTTAGGAAAATCGATTCTGTAGGCAAGATCTATAACTTAATCGTGGCTTGTGCTTCGCAGGAGACGCCGCCGCCGCAAACGGCAGGATCCCAGCTGGCATCGGCGAGCAGCGAACGGATGCGGTTTTCGCTTTGCGGATCGAGCGGCGGTTGAAAGGCTACGTTCGTCGTGTGGCCGTCGTCACCGACTGTGACGATCAGCGTTACGTGAACGCCGAGGCCGTCGAGCTCCTTGCGAACCGCCGGATCGAGAACCGGAACCGGCTGCTCCGCGCCAAAGGGAAGATACCCGCCGGCATGATTCGTGTCGACGCTCGCAACTGCGCGAACGGCAGGCGTCGGGCTCGACGCCGGTCCGGCATCGCCGTTCGCGGTTGAATCGCCCGCTTCTGCGACGGCCGCCATTGCCGGAGCTGCAGGAGCGTTGGTTGCGATCGGGGCCCTCGTCGCTGGGCGTCGCTGCGTGAGCTTCACGATCACGACGCGGTGCGCGAAGTTCATCGAAGGCGAGATCTTGTAATGCGGCGCTGCCGCCCGAGGACGCGGGAGTGCCGTTCGCGGCCGAACGATCTGGATGTGAAGAATGTGCGTGAAGCTCACCGTCTCTACCGGCGCCCCGGAGGCCGTCCAGGCCAATGCCGGGATCGAGAGCGCGACAAGCATATGGATCCCCAGCGAGCCGAGCGTCGCCCGCTCCATGCGTATCCGAGCGCCGATTGCCGCAGTCATTTCGTTATTGTCCCTTGCCTACAACGTGCGCCGGCTCGCGTTCGTGACTGCTTGCTCTATCAAGCTTACCTACCTCTGCGCCCCAGTTGTCCCAGCCAGCAGCGCTGCATCGTGCAAAAAGTTCGATCCGGGGACGATCGCCGCACAGCTGCTCGATTCGGTGACGAAAAACTGCCGGCTTTTCGCTGTGTGAACCTCTTGAATGAAGAATGACCTGCGGCTGCGCGAGATCGAGGATCGGGAAAGGGCGCCCGGTCGACTTTGTCGTGGCGGCAAGCACGAGCTCGGTAGTCGGCTTTGTGAATGTCGGCGGCACGCCTTGACCGGAGATTATTTCGCCCCGGCGGTTGACCTTTACCCACACGTAGGCTACGCCTCGATATGTAAGGCCCCACGCTTCGATCAACTTCAGTGCGAAGTCGAGCCGTGGGCAGGTCGCCCACATGAAGACGGCAGCGTTCTTATTTAAGATCCTCCGCACGTCGATGTTTGCGAGTTGATCTACCGTCATCAGTGGATAGTGTTTTCCCGCGGCGGCATCCTTAACGGGGCTGCCATAGTAGTACCAGGGTGGATCCAAGTACACGATGTCGTAGCGCGAGTCTGGAAGCGGAGGAAGAACTGCGTGCGGCGTGGCGACCGACCGCCGTGCAAGGCGCCTTAGATGCTCGACATTCTTAGCTGAAAGTTCTCGGGCGATCACGTTTTAGCAGAGCGCTTTCCTGGTGCTAAAAGGCTGCTCGGCGACTGGTGGCAAGTTTGGCATCAGCGAAGATTATATACCATTCTTCCGGGACGGATGCCTATTGAAGAGTTGAATCAGGCTGCTTAGGGCGGCGTTCTGCTATGTTGCCCATAATGAGAAGCTCGTTGTCAGCGGTATCGGAACCAAACCGCGCCCCGCGAGGTCGACCTGTCGCTAATCAATTGGTCCGGAGTGGCTTCATGAACAAAACTGATTTGCCGCAGGCTGTCCCACCAGGCCGCATTCAGTGTTTGATGGGCACGATGGATTTCGCTACGGGATACTTCCATGAGAGAAGGCTTTTTGTCAAGGCCGACGTGGCGGCCATCGTTGTTTTCTTGTTCTCGCCCTTCCCGCGACCTGCGCCCTACTTCCATTCGCACTCGTGTGAGCCAGTTCTTGGCTCGGTGCACGTTGGGGTCCATCATGCAGGTCGGCGCTGCCATCTACATATCGATCTAGCCTAGAGCTGACCGAATATCCCGTCGCAGTCGCCGTGAACGCGGCTTTTTGTTTAGCGGTGACTCCTGGAATACTTCGCCTTAGGCTTCTTGCGCTACTTGGCGATTGTTAGCGCCCGAGTGAAGCGGATTGTAAAGCTCGCCGGCTATCCATAATCGGTGCAGCAGCACCGCAAGTTTTCGCGCAACGGCAACGAGTGCACGCTTTTTTGCATTCTTTCCACCGCGAGTCATCAGCCGCTCCCCGTGTCGCCGTAGGTCGCAATCCGGCCCGTGAACGCCTAAAATGTAATGCGCGCTACCCACTAAGAGACGTCGGAGCAACGTGTTGCCGGCTTTCGTGATTGAGAGCTGTGAAACGTGATTGCCTGAGTCGTGCTGGCGGGGCACCAGACCAAGATATGCCCCGATGTCCCGGCTGCTCCCGAACCGTGACGGATCGCCCAGGGTTAATGCATAAGTTACCGCCGTCAGCGCACCAACGCCAGTGACCTGGCGAAGTACCTCTGTAGCCGGATAGCGTGATGCCAGCTCGTCGATGACGCGATCATAAGCGCGAATCTGGTCGGTGAGTGCCTCGATCGTCTTCAGCATCGGCGCCAGCGCACTCTCTAGCCCGTTGGGAAGCTGTGCAGCTACTTTGCGGGCAAAGCTTTCCGTGCTGCATGTCGTCAAGCGTCCGCCGGCGGTCTTGACCAACCCGCGGACAGCGTTGACGCATTGCGTGCGAGCCCGCACCAGGACGTCCCGAGCGCGAACCACCGCTAAGTCGTTCTGCATCGTCGCGCTGCGATGAGTAATCGGGGCCAGGAGCTGAGGATCGAAGCGCGCCATGCGCGCAAGTATCTGCGCGTCGGTGCGGTCGTTCTTACGATCGCTTTGATGGATCTTCCGCAACTCGCGTGGGTTAGCAACGATCACTTCGTGACCTGCTGCGCTCGCTAACCGGCTGATCCACGCGGAGCTGGTTCCAGCCTCCAAAACCACTCGGCTGCGAGCCCAGCGGGCCAAGTGCTCGTTCAAGGTCTCAGCCGTTGTGCGGACCCGCCCTTCGGCGACGATTTCACCGCTCTCGTCAAGGATGCAGAACTGGCTGTAGCGATCACCAACGTCGAGGCCAACAGTCGTACCGCGGGCTGGAATGGTTTTTGCCTCCGAGTTCCTAAGCGTCTTCATGGGCTGATCCTCGCTTTCTTCATTGCACCTCGAGTGCGTCAAAGGGAAACCACCACGGTTTCTGCGGGGGCCAGCCTTCTCTCATTCCATCTACAGAAGGGCGATTCTAGTTCCGGTTTCGCCGATTTCCAGGGGCCAGGATCGAAAGGCGAAGGTCTCTGCGCAGCGCTCCGCGATCGCGAAGCCGTGCAGAGGGCAGAGGCGTTACCGAGAGACGAGACTCACGGATTCACCATAGGCATATCGCACGTCTAAGGACCATAATTGTCGCCCCCCGGCCGGGTAAGCGAACGCATTGAAATCGTCGTAGCAAGGGTCGAAAGGAAACTCATTACCGGCGACAGCTACAGTAGCGCGGTGGCGATTCACCGGTGTATTCTTCTTTCCGACTACGAAGACTTGACGAAGTTCATTGCCCCCCTTGCACTCGCTGTCCAACGGTGTCATGCTGCGGACCGCCTGGAGACTGCCATTTGACAACTCCTTAGCTTCAACAAGTCGTGCCTGATCGAGCGCGAGTGTCAACATGAGATACTCGCCATCCCACATGATACTCCCATCACCGATAGGCCCTACCGGCTTCTTCCCGTTACGCCTCAGGAATTGGATTACGCCTAAGGTTGGCCCACCAGCCACCAGTTCACAGACGTTGCCTTTTACATTGGAATAGCTCAGGAATTCCTCGCCCTGGACGTAGAGATTACCTTTGTCATCATAGCCGGGACTAGCGGGATCATCGCAATCGGCATTTGTGTAGAGCGTTGGAGATCCAGATGCGCTCTTGTAGACTAACAGACCGCTTTGAGTTGATGATGGAAGTGCACGCTGTTTAGGTGCCTGCAGGGATGAGTCACTTGATACAGCGAGATCTCCGTTTGGAGAGACTGAGCATCCCACAGGTTCTCCCAAACTCGCCGACAATTGCTTTAAGGGCGTTGAGCCACCATGGGCATACTCGTCCACAACTCGGTCGGCAACGTCCGTTATCCAAATGTCGCCACTTGCGTCCACGCATTGCCCGTAGGGTTCGCCGAAGCCTGTCAACTGACCGAGCTGCGCGCGCGTCTTATACGAGTAGACAAGAACCGTGTCGGTAGAGATGTCAGATATGTAAAGCAAATCTTCGCTCTTGGCCTGTGGAAACATCCAGGACTTGCCACGATCGGCGCGCGTTGCGACCGCCGTGGTTAGCGGCATCGCGCCGGGTGCGCCGATCGGCGGCTGCGATCCGCCGCACGCTGCCAGCATTGCAATAGCCACGCAACTGCTGAGCGCGTAACGCCTAAAATCTGAAAGCTTCATTTTGTTACGCGTCTTTACCATGAGATCACGATCTGGCCGTTGCCGGAAGGCGCCTTCCCGCGAAGGTTCTTGACGTGTGTCGCACTTGATTCTACGAAAGAGGAACCCCCACCACCGCCGCCGCCACCGTAGTAACTGCTGCCGCTGTGATAACCACCGCCGCCGCCACCGCCGCCACCACCGTAGTAACCGCCGCCGCCGCCGCCACCGGCCTGACCACCATAACAACTGTAAACGGTGCTGCCGCCGTCGCCCCCTGCGCCGAGTGTTCCGTTCGCTCCGTTGCCGCCTGGACAGCCAGCTTGGCCGCCCTTGCCGCTGTTTCCACCGGCAACTTGTGTCCCTCCTCGGCCGCCGCGACTGCGTAATCGCTTTTGCTTACCGGAGTCGCCATCGCCGCCCGTCCTTCCGCCGCCGACGCCACCACCACCGCCGTTGTAACCACCGCCGCCGCCACCACCGCCTGCTACGACCACGCGGTCTTCCAGCGCTGTGCCACCCTGCCGAACGTCGGAAGCTCCGCCCCCGCCAGCAGTAGAATAACAGCCGCCGCCAGGGCAGAGACCAGGGTCACCACCACCATTGTAACCGCCGTCGGCGTAGCAGTTGCTTTCGCCGCCGACAACCACCGTCAACGTTTCCCCTGGCACGACAAGAATGACCGCTTGCACCAATCCGCCTCGTGCTCCCGGGTGGCAATAGTCGTTGTCCCCGGACGCGCCGTCCGCAATCACCATCACTTTCGTGACGTGCTTAGGCACATGGAAGTGCTGATAAAACCCGGTAAACGCAAAAAACGTCGAATGCTTTGGATCGAATGCTCGCCAAAACCATTTTCCGCCATCGCGTCCGGCGCGCCGATCGGCGGCTGCGAGCCGCCGCACCCGGCAAGCAGTGCACAGGCGGCGCTGACACTAAATGCGTAGCGGTGCAGTGCGAAGGAAGTCATCACGCGCCTCCCTTGGGCCGAAGAACTCTCAGTTCGTCTTCGGGGTCGTGCCAGTCAGTCCCGCAGCAACCACACTGCCGTGATCGGAAGGCAGCGACCTTCACCAACGGCAAGCAGCGACCGCTCTGATCGGAGGGACTGTTGAAGGCTTGCTTCCCTAGCTACTGCCGGTTATCAGCGGCGCGATTAGCCCCCCAATCTGATGCACGAGGTCAGCGCAACCTCCTAGCGTAGCTGCGGCCTGCAACGATGTCCACGCCGCGCGAAGAACCCCGGCATTCGGTGCCGGTTTTGCGAGCTGCGACTGCACCGTCTCGATGTCCGCAACGATGGCCATCTTGTCTTGCTCCGAACCATTAGATGCTACGACAGCGTCGCGCAGCTCTACCAACTTGCGTCCAAGTTCACCAAACTGGGAATTAATCTGGTTTCCATCGCCCAGCGTGATAATATTCGGTGACGTGCCAGCGAAAGCCGTAGACCCTAGTCGCTTTTTCGCTGTTTAACCTGGTGTTTGCGATGAGATTCAGAAGCCTTGGAAGAACGACGCAACAGTCGGTTACTTCTTTGGCCTGAGCACGGAGCATAAAATGAGGATCGCAGATTTTGTTGCTGGAAGACGAGCCGCCTACGCCCTGACCTGCGCACTAGCCGCTAGCGGGGTAATCATCACCGGCTGCAGCAGCCCCAACTCGTCATTGCAATCCCCTACGGTCTTACCGCAGTCTATATCAGGCAGCTCACCAATTCAACACGTCATAATCATCATTCAGGAGAACCGGAGTTTCGATAATCTCTTCGACTGTTTCAAGGGTACTGCGTGCGTGAAGAAAGGTAAGGAAAAGGTTCTTGAGGGCACAAAGTACGTCGATAAATCGGTCACGCTCGAAGAACAAAAGCTCGTACCCACAAAAAACAATACCGACATCGGCCATTGTTATTATTCCTTTTTCACCGCGTGGGACAGTGGCGCTATGGATGCCTTTAACCTTGAGCCCAAGGGCGTCTGCCCCCGCACGTGGGGCGGAAGCAGCGTTCCCCCGATCGGAACATTCCCATATCAGTACATCGCACATAAAGAAATAGCCGCATACTGGGATATGGCAGAGCAGTATGTACTTGCCGATCGAATGTTTCAAACCCAAGGCAGCAGCAGCTTCACCGCACATCAAGACTTGATTCGTGGTGGTACCGCTGTCGCCGGACCGTATGGCTCAAGTAGCAGCATGATCGATACGCCAACGAATGATCCCTGGGGCTGCGACGCAAGCCCGAAGACTGCTACGAACTTCATCACGACTTCGCTGAAATGGGAATTAGACAGCGGGCCATTCCCCTGCACCACCGCCTTCCCATCATCAGGCTCTACCTACGAAACGATGCGCGACTTGCTCGATGCGCAGGGGATCTCATGGAAGTACTACTCGCCGTGCTTTGACGATAGCGGCACGCCAAGATGCAAAGGGAACAAATGCATTGTCTGCATAGGCGCGCAATTGAACGCCTTCGACGTCATCGCCGCCGTTCGCTACGGACCGGAGTGGGGCACAAACGTTTCGATGCCGCAGACGAATATCTTAACGGATATTCAAAGCAATCAGCTTGCAGCCGTCTCGTGGGTGATCCCGGACCAAAATGATTCGGATCATCCGGGAGATGACACCGACCATGGCCCGGAATGGGTCGCCAGCGTCGTCGATGCGATCGGCGAGAGCTCTTATTGGGGAAGCACGGCGATCGTGGTTCTGTGGGACGACTGGGGAGGCATGTACGACCACGTTCCCCCTGCGGCGATTGGCGGCGGCAGCGGGCGGGATGACCAGGGAGGCCTCGGTTTTCGGGTACCGATGATCGTGATTTCGCCATACGCGCCTGAAGGCGTCGTCTCTCACACCCAGTACGAGTTTGGCAGCATTTTGAAGTACATCGAAAATAACTGGAATCTGGGCTCGCTGCACACAACGGATCAACGCGCCATCAGCATCGGTAACGTCCTGAACTATAATCAGCAACCGCGCTCGTTTACACCGATTCCGACGCACCTATCAATCGATTTCTTTATTCACGAAACGCCGTCGAGATTTCCGGCCGACCCCGAGTAGCGCGTACTCATCGCTTTAAGCCAAAACTGGAGTACCAATGAAAGTTAACCTGTTCGCGCGCTACGTGCTCAGCTGCGTGGCTGCGGCAATGCTCGCAGGGTGCGGTGAATCGCAGCCGCCAATCGGTGCGCCGGGCCCAATGCCGCAAGGGCCTTCATTCTCAGCTACCGCCAATCGCGAAGCGTCGCCGTCGACCCTATCGTCCGGAGGCACGGCGGCGCATTCGCGTCTTCGTTACCGTTTGCTCTACAGCTTCAAAGGCTGGCTGAAAGATGGCCAATACCCAGCTGCAGGCCTCACCGATGTAAACGGCAGGCTCTACGGCACGACGTTCCTGGGAGGGCGCGACTGTAAGCGAATTCCCGAAGGTTGCGGTACGATCTTCGATTTCACAGAGTCGGGTAAGGAGTTCATTCTACGCAGCTTCGGTCACAGTTCCGCCGAAGGCGATTACCCAGCTGCGGGTCTCCTCGCCAGCAACGGCGCGCTCTGAAAGCCTTCAGTGGAACGACAACGCCCTAACGGCCGCCGGTGGCGGTGGAAGCTCGCACGGAGAGGAGCAGATCTATCAGGTAGCGATCTCAGGATCGACCGGAACTGTGAGCGGCCCCGCCCTGCTCTGGAGCCGAGGTGACCGTAGACCGGGAATCGTTCAATTTTGGCTGGAGGGCAAGACGATTATAGGGCCCGATCACACGCGCGGTGGCACCGGCATAATCAACCTCTGGCGTTACCCAATGGGCGGCAAACCAATGAAAACGCTTCGCGCAAAAGGCGCTGCCGGTTTCTACGGTGTCACCGTTAGCGTCGCGAAGTAACCAGGCTCCGCTAATGAAGACGCTAGCCTGTGGCGTGGCCGTTGCACTGCTCGCAGGATGCGGGGGATCGCAGCCACCGATCGGCGCGCCGGGCACGACGCGGCAAACCGCTCTCGTAACGCACGCCGAGCGTGGCAAGTCGTGGATGCTGCCGGAAGCGAAGAACCGTAATCTGTTGAAGTCTAAGAGTCCGTCTTTGAATGGGAACGTTGGTAGCAATGATGTACGGTTGCAGCAGGCATCGAAACGGGCGCTCCTTTACGCAAGTTTGGACACGAGCATCGGTATATATACGTATCCCGACGGCAAAGCTGTGGGTACGATTCAGACGACGTACGGCCCAGAATCGGTTTGCAACGGGAACTCAGGTGACATTTGGGTTGCAACGTCGTTCCGGTACGCATACGAGTTCAAAAGGGGTAATGAGCACCCGATCGAAACGGCCGACACTGGCACTGACGCACCCATAACGAGTTGCGCGGTGAGTCCGACAGACGGAAAGTTAGCTTTGGCCGCATACTCTGTCGGAATTTTTATATTCGAAAAAGATAGGGGATCAGCTAAGCTATATGTTCCGCCGTTTACGCCCGATAGCTGTGCCTATGACAATCATGGTAATCTCTTCATTGACGGAATCAAAAGCTTCGGTATCGCCGAGCTCCCCCGAGGATCGAAGCAGTTCATTAACATTAGGCTTGACCGGCGTGGCGGGACGCCAGCCGGTGGGTTGCTATGGGACGGCAAGTATATGGCTGTTGCGACGGCAATTCGTAGTCAAAAGCTGATTTATCGATTCAACGTTGGTGGCAGCAGCGGAACGGTTGCGCAGGTTATTCACTTTAAGCGGCAGGTAAAATCGACGCATTTTGCGATTTACGAGAATCGGATCATTGGTCAGGGACCCGGTGCAAATTTCGCGGGCTTATGGCCTTATCCGGAAGGCGGTCAGCTTCAAAGTCGTCTTGACATAATAGGCGCGAGAAGCTTTGCCATTTCAGCGCCACCGTAAGCGAGCGAGGCGAAGAGTTTGAATCAAACGTTTTGATCTTCGACTACCCAGCCGGGGGATCGCCTTTGAAGACGATCTCCAAAGATGTGAAGGCAGTTCCGGTTCCGGTCGCTAGGCAAGGGTCCGGATCGAGGGCGGAGAGTCTCGGTGCAACACTCCGCGATCGCGAAGCCGTGCTTAGGGGCAGGTGTGCGCCTAGGCCGTCAGTCCCCTCGCCCCCGCAGGTCACGGCGAGCCGATGAGAAGGCCAGCGGAGTAATTGACGCTGTCGGTGATTTTTCGCAACAACTTCGTCGCGCCCGGGCTGTAAACGAGCACCGTGGTGCGCCTGTACGAATTTAGAACGTACAGATTATCCGAGGGATCGATGGCGAGTGCAACCGCGTTATAGACATGCACGCGCCGCACAGGCTCCGTGCTACCGGGCGCGTACACTGAGATCCAGCCGGATCGATTGGTGGTATATGGACGGTTATCGACGTAGAGCCGCCCCTTTGAATCCACCGCCAGCAGCGCGGGTGTTTCGACACCTTTCGTGATTTTTTCTACCGGCTGCGAGCCACCCCGCCTGTAGACGAGGACGTACCCGCCTTTCCTGCCGATCTCGTCTGCGACGAAGAGTTCGTCCGATGGTCCGATCGCAAGCGCGCTTACAGCGGGTCGGAGGCCATCGTGTATCTTTCGAACGAAGCGCATGTGCCCCCGGCGCTGCTCTGGCTCGTAAACGCCCACCGCGTTGCCGAGCCCTGCATAGAGATTACCAGAGCGATCGAAGACGAGTGCGCGGCCGCCGTGGCGCAGGTTGTTCACGCGCTGCGTGCACCCCGGAGCATAGACCAGGACGCCGAAGACCGAGGAGGCGTAGAGATAGCCGTAGCGATCGGCCACCAGAGCAGAGAAGTAGCCGCCTCGATCCGTCTCGCTCAGCAGCTTGAGGGTTTGCGCGTCGTACTCGTAAATCGCTTGATAACTTGGGTTTCCGGTCGACACGCAGAGGTGACCCTGCAGATCGAGTGCGAGCCCATTGCCAGCGGAATAGGGGTTCGACTTGGTCACGTGGAGTGGCTTCGAGCTGCCCAACGCAAACATCGCGACCTTGTTGCCCCCGACGTAGAGGTAGGGCCCCGAACCCTCGGCCGGGCGCACCGCTTGCGAGGCCGCCGGGGCTTGTAGCATCGTGCCCGGCGCGCCGATCGGCGGCTGTGAGCCGCCGCACCCTGCGAGCAGCATCGTGATGGAGACCGTCAGCGCAAAGCGATTTAGAGCGATGGTTCGCATGCTGCGGCTGTACTGACGTAACGGCGCGTTGATTACATCGCCTCGCGGCTCAACGCAGCCGCACATCTTTCCTGATAACTCCATTTAGGGTGGCGTGACGTAAGTCACACTGTTTGGCTCGGAGTCTTTATACTTAACTGGCTCCTTGAGAGAACGGTGCGGACGGTTGCCGGCTGGATATTTCCACACATCCAGCGATTCACAGAACCCGTTTGCGGCGAGGAGTTGTTTCCCCTCACCGCTGGGCAGGTCGTCGGCCTTTTTCGAAATCATAGCCCACTGGCTGAAAAAAACACCGCTGTTGCATCCGCGTCGTCCCCCTTTCTTTGGTCCCCTCTGAAAGGTGATCGCGTGCACCGTGGTGAGTGTTGATCCAGAAATCGCCGTCTGATAAATTCCCATCGTCCAAAGATTCGTGTTGTTGACGCTTCCGAAGCTGACGTCGAGATACTTACCGTCCCATTGAATGGCCCCCACGTATTGGAACGTCTCGTCGAATGTTACCGGCTGAAACGAGTTCCCACCTTTTGGAAGCTCCTCGATCGAGATAACCTCCTTGTTCTGACACTCTAGCCAAAGGTTGCCTTTGGGATCATAACCCGCCGTTCCGTTGTAAGCGCATGCATTGATGTGTTCCGGAGTACCGGATCCATTTTTATAAATCAACACCTGGGCCAAATGATACGAATTCGTGTAATAACTGGATGAGTTGGTCACGGCAAGATTGCCGGTCGTCGAATCGACCGAACAGCCACTGGGGGGACCAGTATTGTCGCTGAGTGTCTGCATGACGGTTACAGTACCGAAGGCCAACTCAACGATCGCGCCAGTATCCCCTGTTCCCGCCGAGCCAACGACGTAGACGTTCCCGCCCGCGTCGCTACAAGAGCCGAGGGCGGTCCTTATCGACTGGGGACTGATTTGCCCGATTGCAGTGAGGGTCATCGTCTTGGGATCGTAGCTATAAAGCACAATCTCGTCGTACTGGTAGTTAGAAACGTACAAATAGCCGCCCGTGACCTTTTTCGGGGAATCAAAGGGCGATTGGCTGCGTCCAACCTGAACTACGTTTGAGGCTCCCTCGGGGATTGCGGTCGGAGGCTGCGATCCGCCGCACCCTGCGAGCATTGCCGCGGCAACGCAGCTGAGCGCATAGCGACTAAGGTATACCGTCTTCATTAGTTGATGTCTCCTCAAATAATAATGGTCGATTTTTTATGATGAAATCGGAACGAACGGGCGCGGCGATAAGGCTGGGGATGGTTTTTGCCTCCGAGTTCCTAAGTGTCTTCACGGGCTAATCCTCGCTTTCTTCATTGCACCTCGAGTGCGTCAAAGGGAAACAACCAGGGTTTCCGCGGGGGTTAGCCTTCTCTCATCCCATCTACGTAAGGGCCTCGGCAGTTCCGGTTCCGGTCGATTTCCGGTGGCTCGGATCGAGGGAGGGTCTTCCCCAACGCTCCGCGATCGCGAAGCCGTGCAGAGGCGTTACCGAGAGACGAGACTCACGGATTCACCATAGGCATACCGCACGTCTAAGGACCATAATTGTCGACCCCCTGCCGGGTAAGCGAACGCATTGAAATCGTCGTAGCAAGGGTCGAAAGGAAACTCATTACCGGCGACAGCTACAGTAGCGCGGTGGCGATTCACCGGTGTATTCTTCTTTCCGACTACGAAGACTTGACGAAGTTCATTGCCCCCCTTGCACTCGCTGTCCAACGGTGTCATGCTGCGGACCGCCTGGAGACTGCCATTTGACAACTCCTTAGCTTCAACAAGTCGTGCCTGATCGAGCGCGAGTGTCAACATGAGATACTCGCCATCCCACATGATACTCCCATCACCGATAGGCCCTACCGGCTTCTTCCCGTTACGCCTCAGGAAGGGGATTACGTCTAACGTTGGCCCCCCAGCCACCAACTCACAGACGTTCCCCTTTACGTTGGAATAACTCAGGAATTCCTCGCCCTGGACGTAGAGATTACCTTTGTTATCATAGCCGGGACTAGCGGGATCATCGCAATCGGCATTTGTGTAGAGCGTCGGAGATCCAGATGCGCTTTTGTAGACTAACACACCGCTTTGACTAGAAAATGGAAGTGCATGGTTTTTAGGCGCCTGAAGGGATGAGTCGCTTGATACAGCAAGGTCTCCATTTGGAGACACTGAGCATCCCACAGGTTCTCCCAAACTCGCCGACAATTGCCTTAAGGGCGTTGAGCTGCCATGAACATACTCATCTACAACTCGGTCGGCAACGTCCGTTATCCAAACGTCGCCACTAGCGTCTACGCATTGCCCGTAGGGTTCGCCGAAGCCGGTTAACTGACCGAGTTGCGCGCGCGTCTTATACGAGTAAACAAGAACCGTGTCGGTAGAGATGTCAGATATGTACAGCAAATCTTCGCTCTTTGCCCGTGGCAACATCCACGACTTGCCGCGATCGGCATGCGCTGCGACCACAGCGCCCTTCGGCATGGCGCCCGTCCCGCCGATCGGCGGCTGCGATCCGCTGCACCCCGTAAGCGACGCCGCAGCCGCACCGATGCTAAAGATGTTGCGCACCCGAGCGAAGATTTTCAAAATACTACATCCTCGAGGGCCGCTAAATAGCCGCTGAGGGTGAGGCAGCGGATCAATTTAGTGGCGATGTGCTTTACCGCCTGGCGCGAGACTCAGGACCACGCCTGGGCCGCCGACATTTCCGTGACCCGCGCCGCCGCTTAGATGGATACTGCCCACAACTTTACCGCCGCGTGGATATTTCCATATCGAAAGTTTCGCTTTTTTCCCTTGATGATTGAAGATGATATCACCTCGTCCTATCCAGGGCTGCGCTAGCGTATCCTTCGCGGCGCCAAGAAGCGTGAACGACCCGATGACCGTTGCGATTCCGTCGGACACCCTGACCCGATAAACACGCCTCGAATGCGAGAATCTCCCTGAATCCGCGATCGCGATGTATGTGCCATCCCACTGGATTTCCGATTGCCACCTAATCTGCTTGTCAATCGTAATCCGGCTAAAATCCGCACTCCCGGTAGGCATTTCAGCTAGAAGGAACTCGGCGGGTCCAGTGCCTGCTCCGGACACGTAGAGATTACCTGAACTGTCATAAGTACAGTTATAGAAATACAGGGCGGCGTTATCGTTGTAAACTGTGGGTTGTCCTTTGGCATCAGCATAGATGGCGACGCTTGGCGGAGAAGCCCAACCTGACACTGCAAGGTTTCCAGTGGTCGGGTCCACCGCGCAGTCGTTTGGATATTGGCCCATACCGCCTAGGGTCGCGATTGGCGATGTACCTCCATGGGCATACTCGACTACGCTTGGGTATCCAATCTCTGCGTTTACGATCCAGACGTTTCCGATTTGGTCGGCGCACACACCAAGCGGTGCCT
The DNA here is from genome assembly GCA_963725605.1 of Vulcanimicrobiota bacterium. GTDB lineage: Bacteria > Vulcanimicrobiota > Vulcanimicrobiia > Vulcanimicrobiales > Vulcanimicrobiaceae > Cybelea. Next base: position 115,989 of record CAVRYW010000001.1, read on the forward strand.
TAAGGCCCGTCAGCGTTCCAACCAGCTTGTGGGACGTGTACGCGAAAACGTAGACAACGTCGCTTTCGGTAGCGGCGGCGTACAAGAGATCCTCGCTCTTCGCTTCCGGCAGCATCCACGACTTGCCGCGCCCGGCCTGCGTTGCGATCATCGAGGTTTGCGGTATCGCGCCCGGCGCGCCGATTGGCGGCTGCGATCCGCCGCAACCTGCGAGCACTGCCACAGCTACGCAGCTGCTAAGCACGTAACGGCTAAAATATAAACTCCTCATCTGCTTCGCTCCTCGATCCGTGAACGCCACGGTGCCCCGCAACGGTTCGGCATCGCGGCGCTTAGCCCCGCGTAGCGGCAACGCCATGGCGAGCCAAGCGGGCCCTCGCATTCGCGAAGCCGTGCGCTCGGCTACTGCCGTATGCGAAGCGAACGCCATAGTAGCGCAGCTTCCGTGCGATGACGCAGCCCCAACGTTCCGAGAATGGAAGTCACGTAGTTCTTAATCGTTCCCTCTGTTAGCAGCAGGTGCTGAGCTATTTCGCGGTTGGTGGCTCCTTGTCCAATTAATGACCAAACGTCCTTTTCACGATTTGTTAGCTGAAGTGCTAACTCCCTTGCGCTATCTAACTCACCGCCCACGTCCGGCGTCACAGTATTTGGAAGCGAAGTCCGGGGACCAATCGCTGTGTAACCGCGGAGCGCTAGACCACAAATCGAAACTATGTCATCAACCGATGTGCCCTTCAATATGTAACCCGCCGCACCGGCCGCCATGGCTTGTTGGATCATTTGATCCTCATCGAATGTCGTAAGAACAAGGATGCAGATCTTAGGATGCGCGGCGTGGATCGCAGCTGTCGCCGTAATGCCGTCCATGAGGGGCATACGAATATCCATAAGAACTATCTCTGGCTTAAGCTTCAGTGTCGCGACCATGGCAGATTTGCCGTCTGCTGCCTCACCGACGACTTCAACACCATCGACCGTAGAAAGTACGTCCCGAAGACCACTTCTGAAATTGGTCTGGTCATCCACGATGAGGATTCTCATGCGTTTTTCCCGAACGGCACGGTCGCCTCTACGACCGTCCCGAGGCCTTCGCTTGATTCAATGTCGATGACTCCGCCAATGGACTGAATCCGTTCGCGCATGAAACCTAAACCGTTGCCCTCAGCCAGGTCTCGCGCGAATCCAAGGCCGTTGTCCTCGACACGCAGGGTAACGCTCACGCCGCCGGTTGCAACGCTAACTCGCACCTCTTTTGCGCCAGCGTGACGCGCGATATTAGTGAGCGCTTCCTGCAGTACCCGATAGAATGTAACAGCGACTTCCCTGGGCGGCTCTCGCAGAATCGCTATGTTTTCAAAAATTGCTATCTCATGAGTTGCGGCAAATGCCTTGAGCAGGCGCGCGATCATGTCAGCAAACGATTCAGAAGGCTGGGTGAAACTGCCGTGAAGCATGGCCACCGTTTGTCTAGTTTCGCTGAGTAACTCGTTGGCTGTAATGGCTGCGCGCTTCAAATAACTTGCGGCCTTTTCTGAATCAAGTTGTTGATATCGGCGAGCTGCTTCTAACTGGACGCCTAATGTAGTCAGACCGTGGCCGATCGAATCGTGAATCTCGAGGGCGATGCGCGCACGCTCAGCCGATGCCGCGTTGCTAGCGCTTTGAGCCGCGTAAAGCGCCATTATGGCGATGATCCCAAACGCAAGACCAAGCAAGATGCCATAGATCAAAACATAATAGCTGATCAGCGGAATAGCGGACGGAATGGATAGCGTCCGCGTCTGCGAGATGGTGCGGAGAAGAATCGTAAGGCAACCGGTCCCCCAAGCGATTGCTGCTCCACCGAGGCCAAAGCCGAAGGTTAAACGCGCCGCAAGGACGGCGGAAAGGACGAGCGGCAGTATCCCAAAAGGCGGAAGCCAGCCAAGAGCGCCGATCAATACTACGGAGAGGCCGACTAATATAAAGCGGCGGTTAGGGCGGTGAGGTATGGCAAGAACGCACGTGACGGCTGCAAGGGCGAACATCAAGAAAAGAAAATCCGGTAACGGGTTTACGGAGGCGGCAAAGCGGGAGGGCCAAAGGAGATAGCAGTCCGCTGCGAAGGCCAACGCAACTGCGACGATTTCGATTCTGATCAGGACTACAATCGGATTTGTACTGGTATGCCGCGCCACGCGATTTAACATCCTCCGAGCGAGGCTCAGACCCTGCTGATGAAGGCCACATGACTTATTTCACTATGGCCCACTAGGCGGCGCACGATATACTCGCGGTATGAAGAACGTTCACGCTGCCCTTTACTGGGCGTTTTTCCTCGCGGCGGTAGCTTTTCTGGGCTGCTCCAGCGGGCCCGAGGACCCGGCAAAAACGGTCCGCTTCGAGGCCTTCTTTCGCGACATCCTCGCGGATCGCGTTCCAAATCAGAACCTAAGCGATCAGATGAATATGGCATTGACGCCCACTCGCGTTTCAGAAATCTGCGCCTTTTACACTCGCCTGGGAAAGTTCCAGCGGCTGCAGTTTCTCGGCTCGGATAAGGTGCAAGGCTATGATCGCTATCACTATGTAGCGATCTTTGCTGGCGGAAAGCAAGCCGTAATGTTCGTGCTGGATTCGCAAGGTAAACTCTCAGGCTTCTTCAACGAATGAGCGCTTGAGCGGACGAGCGCTCCTGGGCCCAATCCGGTACAATGTGGCGATCTCTTTAATACGCTGCACAGTCGTATCACGTGACTTTGGCCTGACCCTAATGATCTTGCGCCACCCGCGCTCGGTTAGACCGAGATCGCGCGCCGTCGCCACTTGTGGGAACGTCGCAAGGTAGTCGATATCCGCGGCCAGATCGTCGCGCTCGTATTCAACCGGCTGATCGGGCTCAAGCGAAGCACCCTCGTCCTGGTCGAGGCGATCCACTTCCTTGCCGATCCGTGCGAGCTTCTTTGACCGCACCCGCAGCCGCCCAAGGAGCCCGACCGTCTCCGGTCCTGCGGGATTGCCCTCCCTATCGGCAGCCTTGGCTTCGGGGTGCCGCTGGTAATTGTCAACGTAATCGGCCAGACGCATCACCCCGATCGTCCCGGCCATGCCTGTGCGATGCCAATCCAATCGAATGGGATCGGTATTGAAATCGACCCATTGGAGCTTCATCGACTTGCGAACGTCGGCTTCGTACGGCGCGATCGGCAACACATCGGTTTCGCCCGTTTGTCGATCGGCGACGATCGTCTGGACGAATCCAAACGGCTTGACCCGAAAATCGTAGGATCGCGGTTTGTTGTACGCCTCCAATCGTTTAAGCGTGGCCGGTTGGCTAATCGGAAACTTCCGCCGTAACTGCACGTCGAAGTCGATCAATGCCTTTGCCCGGCGCCGTTGCCCCGGGTTGACTTCAAATGCCGCATCAAAATCGAAAGCCAAATCCGTTCGGCGAGCTTCGGCGTCGATTCTCGTTTTGATCGGCCGATGATTGCTCCCAATGCGCTTTCGGATGCTTTGACGATTTGGATCCGATTGCCCGGCCGCCAGCGATAGAGGACGTATCGTTTCGCCGACACGGTAAAGCATCCGAGATCAGGAAACTCGGGATACTCGACCTTAGCAAATGCGGAACGATCTCGCGATAGTAGGGATTGAGGGCATCGAACTGCGCCACGATCTCCGCGATCGCGCTCTCTGGGAGAGATGGTATCCCTTCAGGGCACCGATCGTCGCGGATGATCGCCAGGCTATCCATATCGCAAAACGCGTATGTGCCTCCGCGCTTCGCGACCTCGGATTCGAGTAGGGCGAGCTTCAGCCGAGCGCCGCCGGTCACTAGCGTTGCGATGATCGGATTGGCAAACGCGCCGGGCCGTTCATCGTGAACCTTGGGTGAGGAGCACGCGATATCGGAATAGACCTCGCCGGGGAGATCTTTCGTCCTTACACGGCGTGACATTGACTTCCGCATGCACACCATACCCGCCAGATGCGGAGATTTGCTTCAGGCCAATCCCCAACGCGGCGAGATCGGGATTGGCCTTTGCGCCGCGCTTAGGGATCTGGCGCTGCTCCACGATCGTCTTGAAAAATGCTCCGTCGATCGCAGCTCCACCGCACCGCGGAAGCGCGTCGCCTTCGAATAGCGGCGCCCCTCGGGAACCGCGCGAATCGCCCGCGGAATCTTGGGCGCCGGTCCGCGGAGCAGCAGCGACGCGAGCACGTCGCCCAGCGCGTACCAGCGGCCCTCCGGTGTCGATCGGCGTGACGGCGACCGTATAGGGATCTTTTTCCGCCTAGCGCATGCGGGATCGGCAAGATCACCCAACTCGGATCCACCAGCACCAGACAGTTGAGTTTGGGCCAGAGCTTGCGATCGAACATTCACCGAGGGATTATCCCTTGCCATTTGGCCTACAAGGGCTCGGATCCCGCCCGTGACGGGTTTGATACGGATCGCAGGGGCCGCGAGGATCCTATGGAGGCGCTGGAGGCAGAAAATCGTTGCGTACATCGCCGTAAAATCCAGCAGCCGAATCGCCGGAGACACCCTCTGTTTGTAGCCCTAGTTCTGAGCCTTCGAAGAAAAAGCGTCGAAGACGAACGTTAGCTCGCAACCATCTGCCCTTATGCTCGGCTTCGCGATCGCGAAGCCGCAGCCGAGGAAACGCGAGCTACATGTCGTCGTCGATCGGTAGGAGCGACGGCTTGCGACGGATGAAGTACTCCTTGTTCAGCGACGAGGCGATCGGCGTGAACGGAATCGGCGACTGGTTGTAGTTGAAGCAGTCGATGATGCTCGTGGACCACGAGTCGCTCGTTCCGAGCCTTCCAAGGTTCCAGTTGTTCTCGATGTACTTCAAGATGCTGCCGAACTCGTAATTCGTCGGCGAAATGTAGCCGGCCTTTGCATACGGCGAGACAATGATTGCCGGCACCCGCAAGCCCGTACTTCCGAAGCCGTGCTTCTGCGAGCCGACCATGTTGTCGTAGAGGCCGCCCCAGTCGTCCCAAACGATTACGATCGCGGTGGAGTTCCAGTAGGAGCTTTCGCCGAGCGCGTTGACCACGCTCGCCACCCATTGCGGTCCGTCGTCGGTCGTTTCGCCGGGATGATCGGAATCGGGCTCGTCAGGGATCACCCACGACATGTTAGCCAGCGAGCCGTCAGAAATGTCCTTAAAGATCGCCGTTTGCGGCGTGATGACGTTCGTCTTCCATTCGGGTCCGTATCGCACCGGCGCGATGACGCCGAACGCGCTCATGAGCTTGCCGAAGATCGTTTTCATCGGCGGCACGTAGTACTTCCAGGTCACTTGCTTTGCGTCGAGGAGGTCGCGCAGCGTCGTATACGAGCTGCCCGACGACGGGAAGTCTTTCGTGCACGGGAACGGCCCTTGCATCGGATAGAGTTTGTCGTCGACGTCGATCAGCGAGGTCTTCGTGTTCTTGGGCGCGTCGCAGCCCCACGGATACTGCGTCGGGTCGTTGACGATGGCGTAGGTCGAATCGATATTGGTGCCGCCCCGGATCAGGTCCTGATGGGCGACGAAGCTGCTGCTGCCCTGTGTCGCAAACATATGCTCGGCGAGCGCGTACTGTTCGGCCATGTCCCAGTACGGCTGGATCTGTGCGGGGTTCGTGTACTGGTAGGGGAACTCGCACTCCGGCTTGCCGTTTTGAAAGTTGATCTTGTCGAAGCCGTTCAGCTTTCCGCCATTGAGCGCGATGCTGAAGGCTTGATACCCGTGATTGAGGTCGGGCTCAACGATGAGATTGCTCTCCTTGAGCGTGATCGTCGTCTTTGAGACGTTACATCCCGCCGAGTGGACTTTCTCTGCTTTGCCGGTCGTCGTGCCGTCGCCGCCCGGGAAGGTTGCGAAGAAATCGTTGAACGTGCGGTTCTCCTGGATGATCAGCACGACGTGCTGAATTGGGCTCGGCGACCTGCCCGGTCCCGAGTCGAGGCGCGGCACTTGGCCGGCCGTTCCGAGTGGAGAGGCGCCGCCGCAGCCAGCCAGTATTGCCGCAACCACGCCACCGAGCGCGTACCGGCTAAAATCTGAGATGCTCATCGCCTTTGTCTCCTGAAGCGAGAATGCTGCGGCGGCGTAGAACCGGCCGTCATCGGGGGTACTTCATTCGGTATCGGGCGGTGCGCCCGTCTGCTTCTGGTGCAGGAAGAACGATAGTGGAAGGCTCGTGGGGATCTTCTTGAACTTGCGCGGACTCTGGCTGTAGTTGAAAGCGTTGAGTATGCTCGTCGCACGCTGGTCGGTCGTACCAAGCGACCCGAGATCCCAATTCCCTTCGATGTACTTTAGAATGCTGCCGAACTCGTATTGTGTGTGCTCGACATGAGCCTTCACGTAGGGTGAGACGATGAGCATCGGTACGCGAAATCCGAGGCCGCCAAACTTGTCCTTATTAAAGAACGGGGGCGACTCGTGATCGTAGAAGCCTCCCCAATCGTCCCACAAGATAACGATCGCGGTCGACTTCCAGTACTTGCTCGTGCCGACCGCGTTCACGATTGACGCGACCCAGGCGGGGCCGTTCTGAGGTTCGCTCGGGTGATCGGAGTCGCCCGGTATAGGCGTTATCCAAGAGACGGCTGGAAAACTGCTGCCCTTTAGGTCGGTGAAGATCTTTGTATTGGGCCAGACAACCTTGCTCCCAAACTCACCGCTGTTGTAGACGTTCGAGATCGCATCGAAGGCGTTCCAATCCCCCTTTTCCCCAACCGTTTGCTGTGTGTAATACTTCCAGGAAATCGGCGGCGAGGCGGCGTCGAGAAGATCGCGCATCGTCTTATAGCTGAAACAGGGATACGGTCCTTTGAAAAAGAGGTAGTGCAGATCGGTGGTGATCAGGGATGTCACGACGGTGTTTTTTGCATTGCAACCCCAAGGAAAGTAGGAGGGATTGTCGATCACGCTGGGTTCGTAGTAGCCATCGTAGGAGCCAGGTAAGATAGTAGCTCCCGCGATCAGATCCTGATGCGCGGTGAACGAACCGCTCTCTTGCGTTTGGTATGTCTGGTCGGCGAGCACGTATTGCTGTGCCATATCCCAATACTCGGTGATGTCTTTGGGATTCACGTACTGATATGGAAACGTACAGAGCGGTGCGCCGTTACCATTCGGCCCGGACCCTTCCAGGTCGAAACCGTTCATCTTGCCCTTGTCGTAGTCCGTGAGCCAGGGCGTCCATGTTTTGCCGGACTGCTGCCACTGGTAGACGTGGGGGAGGTCGGGGTTGTTGAAGCTGTGTGGGAAACCGACGCCCTCGAGCGAGACCATCGTTAAGGGAACCTTGGTGTTGGACTGCGTGATCACGGGCATGCCGTCGTTCTTGCAGCTTTCCGCTATCTCATGCGGCATTGGCTCCGCCTGCCCAGTCGTCGTTCCATCGGCTTTCGGAAAAGTCGCGAAGAGATCGTCGAAACTGCGATTCTCTTGAATGACGATAATCAGATGCTTGATCGGCGAGTTGCTCGAAGTGTAGGGATGGATTGCCGGAAGCGCCGACGCTCCGCCGGCACTGCTCGCGCCAGCGCAACCGTTCGCGAGGAGGCTTCCGCTCGCGAAAAGCGCGACTCGGGCTCTAAAGCATAGACTGCGCATAATCTTCTCCGTTCAGCGGGTCTTCACGAGGCTCGTTCTAGGAGCGCCCGGCAGTTCCATCGCAACGACTGGGCCGATATCGGGAAAACGACCAGGGTCTACAACTCGGCAACGCAAACGAATCGTTCTCGGGATGCGTAGGCGACGGGCGACGTCATCGTACGACCAGCGCCGCCACGATTGCGCCGCAGAGCGTTGCCATTAGATTAACCACATCGTTTTTAATCCAGCGCACGCCTCGGCGCATCGTCGTCGGCGTTCCACAGTGATGGCGCGGCGTTTCGCATTCGAGCGAGCAACGGGGGCACCATTGACGGGCCTGAAGGCCTGCGCCGGCGAGCGAGTCGAGCAACGCACCCGCGATACCGGCGGCCGCAACGGGCAGCAACGGCGCGATTCGCAGCAGCGATGCGACAACGGCGATGCAGAGCGCGCCGGCAATCATCGCGCTGCTTCCTAGGAGCGTCACACCGCCGGAGAGTCCCGTCTCGATTGGGCGAAACGTGAGGATCGAAACAGGCCGGCGACGCGCGAGCGTCCCGATCTCCGTCGCCCACGTATCCGCCGACGCCGCGGCAAACGCGCCGGCGAAGGCGGCGTTAAACGGCGCGCTCGCGCCGAGGGCTGCGACCGCGCACAGCGTAGCAACACCTCCGTTCGCCAGGACCTGCCAGGCATCACGAGGCGCCGGCTCTCGTGCCCCTCGCAGCGAACGCTTTCGCTCGCGTCCCATCCGCGTGAGCAGCGCGGACGGTACGAAGAAGGCAAGGAGCACTGCGGCACTGCTCCATCCTCCGGCGGCGACGACGATCGTGCCGACGACGAACGCAGCGAGCGCGCCGTCGAACGAGAGCGCGCGCACGCGATACGCCGCCAGCGCGACGCCCGCGGCCAGCGCCGCGCCGATCGCGAACCGTATCACAGTGCACTCGTCGCGAAGTAGATTTCGAGCGCGGCGAGCAGTCCGGCCGTCGTATGAACGGGCGCAACGACGTCGACGTTTAATCCCGCTTGCGCGGCGGCGTCGGCCGTGATCGGTCCGATGCACGCGACGCATTTGCCGCTCGCTGCCTGCGAGGCTGCGACATCGCGCAGGAGCGTGACGAAGCCGCGAACCGTACTCGCACTGGTGAACGTAAGTACGTCGGCCTCGGCAACCTTTTGCTCGAAGTCCGCATCGGGGGGAATCACCGTCGTATAGGCCGCGACGATGGTGACCTCCAATCCGGCATCTCGCAGCATCCGCGGCAGAACGTCGCGCGCCTCTTGCGCGCGATAGAGCAGTATTCGATCTCCCGCGCTGCTGCGCGCGATGACCTCTCGCGCGATTTCCTCGCTGATAAACTCTGCAGGCATGAGATCGGCGATTACGCCGAAGCTTCGCAGGCGCGCCGCGGTGCGTTCGCCGATTGCGGCGACCTTCGTCTTGCCGATCGATCGAGCATCGCCCTCGCTTGCGGCGAGCCGCGTGAAGAATGCGTCGACGCCGTTCTGCGACGTGAAGATCAACCACGCATACGATGAAAGCTCCCGGAGCGCTCGTTCCCCGGCGCTCGTCTCTTCGACCGGTGCGATGGCAATCGCCGGCGCAAGAACCGGCTGCGCACCTCGTGCCAGCAGCGCGCGCGCGAACTCGCCGGACTGCTCTCCCGCGCGTGTGATCAAGACGCGCTTGCCGAAGAGCGCGCCGGAATCGAACCAGCGGAGCTGCGTCCGCAGCGCGGCAACGCCTCCGATGACGACGACGGCAGGAGCGCCGATCTCTGCAGCCGCGACGTCGTCGGCGATGGAGTCGAGCCGTCCGAGTGCCGTTCGCTGGCTCGGGCGGGTCCCGTCCTGCACGACGGCTGCCGGTGTCTGGGGCGCTAATCCGTGCGCGATGAGCTCGCGAGCAATCTCGCGCAAGTTCGCAGTTGCCATCAATAGGACGAGGGTGCGCGCGGGATCGGCGAGCTTCGCCCAATCCAGGCTCGAAACGGCTTTGTCCGGATCTTCATGTCCGGTGGCCACGGTGAACGACGCGGCGTACTCGCGATGGGTTACCGGAATTCCCGCGTAGGCCGGTGCCGCGTACGCGGAGCTGATTCCCGGAACGATCTCAAACCCCACCCCGGATGCCGCAAGCGCTTGCGCTTCTTCCCCCCCTCGTCCGAAGATAAAAGGATCGCCGCCCTTGAGCCGGACGACGCGATATCCGGCTTGCGCTTTCGCGATCGTCAGCCGCTCGATTTCGTCTTGGGGCATCGCGTGCTCTCCAGCCCGCTTTCCAACATAGATTCGCTCGCAAGCCGCCGGTGCGAGAGCGACGATCGCATCGGCGGCAAGCGCGTCGTAGAGCAATACCTCCGCCGACTCGAGAACTTCGGCGGCTCGTAAAGTCAGCAGGCCCGGATCGCCCGGGCCTGCGCCGACTAAGAACACGCGTCCTTGGCTCCTACTGCTCATTCGGCATCATCGCAACCAGGGAGTCGGCGACGGCGCCGGCGATATCCAGCTCGAAAAGCTCGTCGAGCACTCGCGCGTGCGAGAGCGCCTCGGCGCGATCGACGATCGCCTTATTGCGAATTTTGAGAATCACCGAATGCAGCAACTTCGAAACGATCGTCATGCTCATACCGGTTACGAGCACGCGCTCGCGCTCGCTCAGGCTTGGGCAGCGTGCCAAGAGCCGCTCGACTTCTTTCGCGCGAATCGCTTCCGCCTTTTGCGTTAGCCGGGCGATCACCGGCAACGTCGCGCGAGAACGGTACCAGCTTTCGAAGCGCTCCACGTGTTCGCCCACGATCTTCTCGACGGCCGGGATCGCCTCGCGCCGGGATTCGAGCCGTTCGTTTACGACCGATCTGAGGCCGTCGACGTCGACGAGCGCCACGTTGGCAACCTGCGCTACGGCAGGATCCACGTCGCGCGGCACGGCGATGTCGACGATAAAGAGCGGGCGCTGCGGCCGCAGGGCCATAGCGCCGGCCACGCGCTTTTCGTCGAGAACGAAATGCGAGGCGCCGGTGGAGGCGACGACGACGTCGGCAACCGCAAGTGCGTCGGAGAGTTCGGGCATCTCGAGCGCTTCACCGAAGCCGGCCTCCTCGATCAGTTCGCGAGAACGCGCCAGCGTCCGATTCGTTACGATGACTCGAGCGGCGCCCTCTTGGCGCAATCGTTTAACCGCTGCGCGCCCCATCTTGCCGGCGCCGACGACGAGAACGGACTTGCCTTCCAACGTACCGAGACGAACCCGCGCCGCTTCGACCGCCGCGGTCGCGATCGAGACCGATTCACTTCCGATGTGCGTCTTCGCGCGAGCGATTTTACCGGCCGCGATCGCCTCACGGAAGAGACGGTGGAGCGTTCTTCCGAGCGAGTCGGCTTGGGTCGCGGCCACGTACGCCTCTTTGACCTGCCCGAGAATTTCGGCTTCGCCGAGCAGCATCGAGTCGAGACCGGTGCAGACGTGGAAGAGGTGCTCGACGGCCTGGTGACCGAGCCGAGTGTAAAGATAGGATTCAATATCGTAGCCGGTGGTGCCGTGACGGAAGTTGGTCAAAAATGACTTTATCTGTGCGACGCCGTTTTCGTAGTCGGAGAGCTCGGCATAGATCTCGAGTCTTCCACACGTCTGCAGCATGACGGCCTCGGTAACCGCTTCGTAGTCGCGCAGGGCGACTAAAGCTTCGGCCATACGCGACGCCGGAAAGGCGTGCCGCTCCCGAACCTCGATCGGGGCGGTGTGATGCGAGAGGCCGATGCAGGTCAGGGGCATGAGACAATCCTACGGCTCGGACGCATCGCCCGACAAGTGCATCGCTCGCAACGGGCGCTCATCCGTCGCCCGCAGTTCGGCCAGCGCCGAATCCGAAGCCGCAACCGTGCGGTCGATCTCTGCGGCGGTATTGGCCGCGCAGAGAAAGTTCGATTCAAATGGCGACGGTGCGAAGTAGACGCCCCGCTCGAGCATCGCGCCAAAGTATCGTGCAAAGAGCCGCCGGTCCGTGGCTTGGGCTCCGCGTAGGTCGCTCACCTCGCCAGGGGTGAGGAAGATCGAAAACATCCCCCCCGCGCAGTTGGCGAAGCTCGGCATGCCATGCCGCTCGAAGCCGGCTTTTAAGCCCGCAGTCAGCCGGCGTCCCAGCGCTTCGAGGCGCTCGTAGAGTGTATGGTCCGCCGCGACGACCCCCAGCGTGGCGATGCCGGCCGCCATGGCGACCGGGTTGCCCGAGAGCGTACCCGCTTGGTAGACGGGCCCGTCGGGGGCGAGTTGCGCCATGATCTCCGCTCTTCCGCCAAACGCCGCGACCGGCAAACCGCCTCCGATTACTTTGCCGAGCGTCGTGAGGTCGGGCCGGACGCCTTCGCGCGCCTGCGCCCCACCGCGAGCCACGCGAAAACCGCTCATCACTTCGTCGAAAATCAGCACCGTGCCGTGCTGCGTGCAGAGCTCGCGAAGCTCGAGCAGATATCCGGGCCGCGGCAAGATCAGCCCCATATTTCCGGGATACGGCTCGACGATCAGCGCCGCGATCGTCCCCGCGTTCGTTTCGAACGCCTCTTCGACGGCCACGAGGTCGTTAAACGGCAACACGATCGTATCCGCAGCGACCCCTTCGGTGACGCCCGGCGAGTCCGGCACGCCCGCCGTCAGCGCGCCGGACCCGGCTGCAATCAAAAACGAGTCGCCGTGACCGTGATAGCAGCCCGCAAACTTCACGATCTTCGAACGTCCGGTGTAGCCGCGGGCCAGCCGAACCGCGCTCAATGTCGCTTCGGTCCCGCTGGAAACGAAGCGAATCCGTTCGATTGACGGCATCATCGAAACGATCAGCTCCGCGAGCTGACTCTCCGATTCCGTTGGCGTTCCGAACGAAGTACCCCGGGACGCGGCATTGACGATCGCCCGCGTTACGGCGGGATGAGCGTGGCCGAGGAGCAAGGCACCCCAAGACATGAGGTAATCGAGATACTCGTGACCATCCACATCGTAGAGCATCGCTCCCGCGCCGCTCTTCATGAAGATGGGAGAAAGGCCAACTGAAGCAAACGCCCGGACCGGCGAGTTCACGCCACCGGCAATGACGTTGCGGGCCCGTGCAAATTCGGCGATCGAACGTTCCAGCTTCACGCTCTGTCCATTCTGCGTCCGAGCTCGGCGCGCGTGTTCACGTTGCGAAAGTAGCGGCTCTCCATCGGCACGCGGCGCGTTGCGACGGCGGCGATCAGATCGCGCATTGCGGTGCGGCCTGCGCGGCGCAGCCGAAGGCCTTCGCGGAGAAGCGCGAATTTATCGTAGAGAGCTGCCAGCGGTTCGACGACGCCGGCATGCTCCGGTACCACGGCTTCGTCGCCTGGCATCCACGCGGCGGCCAAACATTCGAGCACCTTGGGCTCGAGTTGCGGCTGATCCGCCGCGACGGCAAAGATGCGATCGGCCTCAATGAATGGACAAGCGGAGAGCAGCGCATGCAATGGACCGCGCGGGAACCAGCGATCGATCAGCAACGGCGCGCAAAGCGCCGCGTCGACGGGTGGCGCGAAGCTTCCCTTGCCGGCTACATAGACCGGCCATGGGCCGCGGGCCAGTGTCGCAAAGACTCTCACAATCATCGGCTGGCCCTCGATCTCGTGCTCGAGTTTTCCCGGAAAGCGCGTCGCAGCCCCGCCCGCCAGGAGCAGGACCGCATCAGCCATGACGCCGCGCGTAGGTCTTGGCGAAATAGGTGATCACGATGTCGGCGCCGGCTCGCACGAACGACGTCAATATCTCGTCGATCGCGCGATCGCCGTCGAGCCAGCCGTTGTCGATTGCCGCCTGAAGCATCGCGTATTCGCCGCTGACGTTGTAAACGGCGATTGGTACGTCAAACCGGTCGCGTGCGGCGCGAACAATGTCGAGATAGGGCAGCCCCGGCTTGACCATCACGATGTCGGCGCCCTCTGCAATGTCCAGCGCGATTTCACGCAACGCTTCACGAGCGTTGGGCGCATTCATCTGATAGCCGCGGCGATCTCCTTGCCGCGGTGCCGAACCTGCGGCATCTCGAAACGGCCCGTAGAACGCCGATGCATACTTCGCGCTATACGCCATGATGGCGACGCTCGTGCGTCCGCGGCCGTCCAGCGCGCCACGAATCGCCTTGACGCGGCCGTCCATCATGTCGGAGGGAGCGACGACGTCGGCGCCCGCATCCGCGTACGTCAGGGCGATGCGGCAGAGCAGTTCCAACGTCGCGTCGTTGTCGACCTCGCCCTCCGAATCGAGAATTCCGCAGTGGCCGTGGTCGGTGTACTCGCAGCCGCAGAGGTCGGCCATCACCAGCATCTCCGGCAACTGCGTCTTGATCGCGCGAATCGCTCGCTGGACGATTCCGTTGCGGTCGTAACTGCTCGACGCAACGGCGTCTTTGTGTGCCGGAATACCGAAGAGAAGCACGCTCTTGATGCCTAACACAAAGAGCTCGCGCGCTTCGGCTACTGTGGCGTCGAGCGTGAGCCGCGAGATCCCCGGCATCGACTCGACTGGGCCCGCGTCTTCGTCGCGTTCCACGACGAAGAGCGGCTGGACGAGGTGCTCGATCCCGATGCGATGCTCGGCAACGAGTTCGCGCATGACCTGGCTGCGGCGAAGGCGCCGGGGCCGCACTGCAATCACCGGCGGCTCACGTTGCGGCGACACTGCGCGTTGCCACCTCGGCGGCGAGCGCCGTTCCCAGGGCCTCCGCCTCTCGCACCGTCGCCACCGAGCGTTCGATGCGATGACGGAGAATAACGCCCGGCTCGACTTCCACCGCGGCGTCAACCACCATGCCCGCCTCGCCAAGACGCGCGTGGATTCCAATCGGTGCGCTACAGCCCGCGTGCATCGCCGCAAGCGCCGCGCGTTCGCAAGCGACGCAGAGTTCGCTGGCGCAATCGTTTGCAGCGGATCGCAGGGCGTTCGTCAACCAATCCTCTCCGACGCGCGTCTCCACGGCGAGCGCCCCTTGACCGACGGCTGGAACGACGCGATCGACCTCAAAGGGTACGAGATGCGTGGCGCGTTCTCCCAACCGATTCAAGCCTGCCATCGCCAACACGATTGCATCGTAGCGGCCGTCGCGCAACTTCGCAAGCCGAGTGCCGACGTTACCCCGTAGCGTTTCGTATCGCAGGTCGGGACGAAGCGCCGCGAGCTGGGCGCGCCGCCTCGGGCTGGACGTTCCGACGACCGACCCTGGCGGGAGGCCTTCGAAGTCGCTATAGCGCTCGCTGCAAAAAGCATCGCGCGCGTCTTGCCGATGGGAGATGGCCGCAATCTGCAAATCGTCGGGAAGGGTGCTGGGTAGATCCTTACAGGAATGCACGGCGTAATCGGCACGCCGCTCGCGTAGGGCGTTTTCGAGCTCGGCGATGAAGACGTTTACGGTGCCAAGGCGATCGATGGGCTGCTCCTTATCGCGATCGCCGCTCGTCGTGATGCCCAGCATGGTCGTTGCGATCCCGCGTCCGGCTAAACGCGCCGCGATCGTGCGGCTTTGGATCATCGCGAGCGGGCTGCGCCGCGAAGCGCAGACGACGGCCCCGGCCGGCATTGCGGCGAGTTCGGCGATCGGCTGTTCCGCAAGCGCGCGCAAAATAGCGGTGCCTTCCTCTCCGGGGAAGGCCTCTTTGACGTGCGCGCGCATGCGCCGGAGCACTTGCAGCGCGTCGCCGTATTCCGGCCCGAAATGCTCGGATAACTCACGCACGACGCGTCTCGAGAAAGCCGGCGAACTTCCCGCGGAGTCGGCGCTGATCGTTAGGTCCCCGACGCGAAACGTCGCCGGCATCGTAAAATCTCCTCGATCCGCCGTGGACGCGTCGCAAACGAGTATGCGCGCCGCGCGGGCGTCGGTGACGACGCGCGCGTTGATTGCATCATCATCGGTCGCAGCGACGACGAGCGCCGCCCCGGCGAGGTCGCTCGGTTCGTAACCTCGCTCCTCGCACGTTCCCGCATTCGCGCCTAAAAACTCGCGCAAACGATCGTCGACCCGACACGCTACGACCGAGATTCGAAAACCGGCCTCGGCAAGCGATTCGGCCTTTCGAGCCGCAACGATTCCTCCGCCGATTATAACCGCTCGGCGGCCGTTCGGCCGCAATGAGATGGTCAACATGGAAACATAAAAGACTTCAGCGCCCGGCAGCCAAAAACCGCCTTTCGTCATGAAGAGAACCGCCGACGGAGCCGTTCGTGCCGCCGCCGTGGGTGCGGTCGTTGCAGCCCTCATAACCCTTCCGGGTTTGGGTGTCGGCACTCTCTGGGACAACAGCGAAACGGCGTACGGCGAGGTTGCCAAAGAAATTCTTCTCACGCACGACTGGGTGATCATGCACCTCAACAGCGTGCCCTATTTCGTCCAGCCGCCGTTGTATTTTTGGTTCGGCGCCCTTTTCTCGCTGCTGGCAGGCCCAACGCCGCTGGCGTTGCGACTTCCGTCGGCGCTGGCGACGGTCGCCCTCTCCGCCTTCACCGGCTACGCCGTCGCGCGCCAAGCTGGGTCCCGCGTCGGCATTTATGCTGCCGTCATTCTCTCGACGTGCTTGATGCAAGCAGTCATCGGCCGCCTGGCGATCATGGACGCGCTCCTCGACCTGACGGTCGCGATGACGATCTTCTGGTGGTTTCGTGGTCTCGAGAGCGGACGCGACCGGTACGCGATTCTCGGCTGGATTGCCGCGGGATTCGGTTTCTTGGCAAAAGGACTGGTTGCACCGGTCGTGGCGCTGTTGGTCATCGTGCCGTTCTTCTTTTGGAATCGACGTTTCGAAACGACCTATGCGCCGTCGGCACGAGCCTGGATCGTGGGGCTTCTCGCCTTTCTTGCGATCGCCGCTCCGTGGCCGGTCGCACTGGTCGCGCACTATCATTTCTTCCCGCTTCAAAAGCTCATCGGAGAGTACACCATCGGCCGTTATACCGGCGTCGTCGAGAATCAAGCCGGACCGTTTTGGTATTACGTGCCGGTCATCATTCTCGGGTTCTTTCCGTGGATTGCGTTCCTGCCAATGGCAATTGCCGACGGCATTCGAAGGCTGCGGCCCGCGCAGTCGCAGGATCCAGGATTTTCGCGTCTAGTGCGTCTCGCATTTGCGTGGATCGTCATGCCGTTGCTCTTTTTTAGTGTCGCTCGAACGAAGCTTCCGAACTATATCGCACTCGAGCTTCCCGCCCTCGCGCTAATCACCGCGCTCTACTTCGAAGCGGTCGTGCGCCGCGGCGGTACGCGTTCGGCAGTTCTTTCCGCGGCGACGGTTCCGGTGACGATTGGGGCGTTGGCCATTGCGATCTCGCTCTTCACGCGCAACAATCGGCTGACGGCCGAAATAGCGATCGCGGTTCCCCCCTTACTGGCGATGGCGGCCGCGATCTTCGCCGGCTCGCTGTTGACGGCACTGCTGGTCGCGCGGCGCGGCACCGTCGGCGCGGCACCCTACGCGCTGGCATTTGCCGCGGTCGTCGCGACCGACGTGCTCGCCGTGACGGTCTTACCGCACGCCGAAGCATTTAAGCCGGTGCCGCGATTGGCGGCAGTCATCGATCGAGAGCAGCGTTCGGGTGACGTCGTGGCCATCCAAAACGTTTCAGGCGGTAATGCGTTGCTCTTTTACACGCATCCGGTCGTCCGCGTGCTGGCACCGCCGGGCGATGGAGACCCGCCAACCGATGGCGTTAACCCTCGCGCAATTCTCTGTGCGGCATCGCGCGCGTGGGTGATCGTTCCGGCCGCGAGTGTGCCGACGGATCCCACGTATGGCCGCGTACGCCGCCTCGTTACCGTCGACCGCAAGGCGGCACTGTTGCTCTACGAAGGCCGCCCCTGCCGCTAAGGGGCTCTGATTCAGCCCAACTCGTTGTCGCCGAGGTCCTCATTTACCGTAGTAAACTTCGGACCTCGGCTCCTAGATTTGGACTGAATCAGAGCCCCTTCGTCACGTTGCCTAAGGCTTGTAACCTGCCACTTGTGCTTCGGTTACGGACGACGCGTGATTGCCTCCAAGTCCGCTGCGAATGTAGGTGATGACGTCGGCGATGTCTTTATTCGAAAGCTGACCTTTCCACGCCGGCATCTGTCCGTTGTAACTCATTCCTGCGACGGATATCTGTCCGTGCAGGCCGCCGGTCACGATTCCAACGACCTTATTGGGATCGCCGGTAACGACCGGATTGTTCGCAAGCGGGGGAAATGCTCCGGGCGTGCCCTGGCCCTGGGCTCCGTGGCAGCTCGCGCAGTTGGCAGCAAAGACCTTCGCTCCATTAGCGTCGGTCGCGCCGCCGGCGCTTGGCGCCGCGGCACCCGGAGCCGCAGCGGCACTCGAGAGCGTCGAAGCCACCGCCGCGCTCAATACTACCGACTCCGGCGGTGAGGGGGGTGCTGCGGCCTGCTTGGCCATCGTCGTCACTTGAGCGAAGATCGATAATCCAACGATCGTGCAAACGACGATCGCCGTCGTCCACAGTATGCCCGAACGCGCCGCGAAACTCCGCGTGCGGCTGCGGTCGAGCCACGGAAGCAGGAGTACCACAACCAGGAAGAGCGTCGGCACCACAATCGTCGCGATTAACTCCGTGCCGATGGTCAATGGTCCGAGATGGAGCTCCGGCGGCACGAGTGCGAGCAGGCCGAAGAGCGATAAGAAATACCAGGCGGGATAGGGGACGAAGAATTTGGTCGGGTCGGCCTTCGCGTCCAGATATGGCGGAAACGCGAACGCGAGAAAACAGATGATGACGAAGACGATGAATGAGAACGCCCCGTCCATAAACATCTGGTCCGGCCAGAACCGTCCCACCTTGAGCGTGCGCGGGTCTTCGACGACCGGCCCAGCCGAGCCATTATGGCGAAAGATCGCCAAATGTGCGCCCACGAGCAACACGAGTACGGCCGGCATCAGCCAGACGTGGAGTCCGAAGAAGCGGTTGATCGTGGCGGTACCCATTGCGCCGCCGCCCTGCGCGATATGCTGGATAACGGGACCAAGCCCCGGAGCGAGGCCGGTAATATTGAGTGAGACCTGCGAGGCAAAGTAGGCGTCCATGTCCCACGGCAATAGATAGCCCGTGAGGCCGAGTACCAAGGTGACGAGCAGCAAGAGCACGCCGACGACCCATTGCAGCTCGCGCGGCGATTTGTAGGCGCCCCAAATGAGCACTTGCAGCAGATGCAAGAAGACCAAGGCGATCATCGCCGAGGAGCCCCAATAGTGGACGGAAAGCAAAAAGTGCGTGTAGGGGTTGAGATAAATCGCGCGCGTCGATTCCCATGCGGTCGCCGCGGACGGCGCGTAGAAGAAGGTCAAAAAGATTCCGGTCGTGATCTGCACGATCATCGCGAAGAGCGTCGCGCTTCCGAAGACATACCAATAGCTCGCGCCGCCGGGAACGTCTTCGGTGAGAAAATCCCTCGTCATGGAGACGAAGCCGGTTCGTTTTTCGATCCAGTTCAGCATCAGCGATTCCCTATGCCTGATAGGAGACGACGATACGTTGCGGTGTGTTGGACTGATATACGATCCACGTTACCTCGGCTGCGCCGTTTTGTTCGCGAAAAGGCAGTGGATCCAAGCCGCGTGGCGCGGGGCCCGCGATGTGCGTGCCGTCGAAGGTGTATTGCGATCCGTGGCAGGGGCACATAAACCGGTTCTGCGCGTCGCTCCAGTTGTAGTAGCAACCCAAATGCGGGCAGATTGGGCTGAAGATCACGAAGCCCATGGTGACGACGTCGTACGGTACGTCCGCGGCTCCCCCCGGACCGTTGAAAACGTCGGGGCGCGCCGCTTTGAACTTGGCCGGATCGATCTTAATGCCCCAGACGTACTCGGGAGCACTCTGCTCGGGCAGATAGCCGTCTTTGTATTTAAGCGTGAACGTCAGCTTGACCGGCTTATCGGTCGCCTTCTGCAGCGCGTCGAGCTCTTGCGC
This sequence comes from Vulcanimicrobiota bacterium, assembly GCA_963725605.1. Taxonomy (GTDB): domain Bacteria; phylum Vulcanimicrobiota; class Vulcanimicrobiia; order Vulcanimicrobiales; family Vulcanimicrobiaceae; genus Cybelea. The sequence continues at coordinate 135,534 of CAVRYW010000001.1, forward strand.
GGTCAAGGGCGCCCAGCTTCCGCTCGAGGCGTTCTTGGGCGGTAGCAACGACCCCACGATCGGTACGGCCAGCACGACTCCGACGATCCCGCCGATCGTCAGCGTCGCGTTGGCCATGAAAGTCCGGCGGCTGACTTCGTCGGCGCTTTGGGCCGCGTCGCTGCCCGCGGCGGCATTCGAGTCAGACAAAGTAGCTTCTCCCCAAGGGCATAGGTACGGGTGGCTGGCTCATTTGGCCACATTGTAACCTCTGCCTGCAGCGGCCCGCCAGGACTTCAATCACACCTTGTAGCTGTGCAATCCCGATATCCAGATGTTCACCCCGAGATAGCAGAAAATGATCGAAGCGAAGCCGATGACGCTGACCCAGTTCGTACGCAACCCCCGCCACGCGTGGCGAGTGTGCAGATGCATGTACGCGAGATAGACGATCCAGGAGAACAAGGCCGCCGTCTCCTTAGGATCCCATTGCCAATATGCGCCCCACGCCTCGTGCGCCCACATCGCGCCGGTAATGATTCCGATGGAGATCAGCGGCAGACCGATCGCGACGGCGCGGTAGACGATCGCGTCGAGTTGCGGGAGGCTGGGAAAAGACGCCAGCCAGCGCGCGATCGAGCCCGTGCCGGAGCGCGTCGCATAGTACTTCAACAGGTAGATGCACGAGAAGACGAAGGCGACCAGAAACGCGGCGTACGACGAAACGACGATCGGCACGTGGATCTTGGCCCAGTAGGATTGCAGCGATGGAACCGGGGGCATCGTTCCTTCGTACCAGGTGACCCCGTAGGCGAGAAATATCGCTGCGAGCGCGAGCACGAATCCGCCCGCGAACCAGAGCCGGTAGCGAAACGCGAAGCCGATGTAGATAGCCACCGACATCGCCGAGAAGAGCGAGAGCGATCCGTACAGGTTGAGCAACGGCCAGACGTGCGTCGTCTCGAAGCGCACCGCGAGCTGGACGAACTGCGCGACGCATCCGAGAATTGCCAGCGGAACGCCGGCTCTGCGGTACGACTCGTCTTGCGAAAAGAAATAGATCACCAGGGCGAGCGCGCCCAGCGTGTAAGCCCCCAACGCGACGCCGATGAGGATTTCGTCCCAGGGAAGGTTCATGAATTAGTCGCTTTCAACGCTACCACCAATCGGGCAAACTCGCTCTCGAAAACGTCGTAACCCTTTACCGTGGTCGCCGCCAGACCGATGCTCGAGCGGTGCGGGCCGGCGTCGTCGACGCGTACGTACAACCGGGCCGGGACAAAGTAGAAGGAGATAATCAGGCCCGTCAGCAGCACGAACGCGCCGATCCCGACGAGCGGCACCCCGGGATCGTGACGATACTGAAATCCACTGTACATCACGTACTTCTGCGGCTCCAGCCCCCAGCCGCCGCCGAGATCGATCCGGGAGCCGAGCGGTACCAGCGCCTCGCCGAGGGGCGCGCCAGCCTGTGAGACTCCCAGCACGACTGCGGGATTATTGACACGGGGATCGGCCGTCGGCATGCCGGTTTGCTTGTCCACGGTTGGAGCGAAACGCTCGTACAGCACACTGCGCTGCGTTCCGGGAAGATCCAATGAATCGCCCTCCAGGAGCGTGCGGCCGGAGAGCGCCTGGTCGCGCCGTCCGTCGTGCGTAATCGAAAAACGCATGCCGAAACCGTAGCTGGCTTGGTAGTAGAGCGTGTCGTCGATATCGATTGGATGGTTGACGCGTACCGTCATGCGCGCGGGAATTCCGTTCTTGCCGCTTACGGTAACGTGCGAAACGTAATCGATGGGCTGGTAGACCATCCCACTCTTCGTTTGGGTTGGCGCGATGCGATAAGCGAAATCGTCGAGCCGGATCACGGCGCCGGTAGTGGGAATCTGCGAGGTTTGGCCGTCGAGGAGTGCGATTTCGCCTGAAAAGCCGCGCGCCCAATAGAGCGTCGTACCCGCCGCGAGAATCACAAAGCCCGCATGGGCGATCAGCACGCCTCGCCGCGCCCAATTATGTTTATCGGCAAAGCTCCACTCGACGCCGCCAAAGAGTCGCTCTCGAACGCGCCAGCCCCGAGAGGCGAAGAACTCGGCGAGGCGGCTTCGCACCGTATCGGCATCCCCGGCGGCTTCGAAGCGCGCATGAAGCGGAATGCTCTCGATCTTGACCGGGCGCAACGCGGGGAGCCGCGCCGGAACGACTCGATTGAACGTACAGACCGCCAGGGATGTGAGGATCAGACCGATGATGCCGACGTACCATGGCGAGTGGTAGACGTTGTCGAGATTGAGGCGCAAGATCGCGCGCGCGATCGGAGCCGCGTACGATTCAAAATAAACGTTCGGATCTCGCCCCTGGTCGATGACGACGCCCAGCAGCGTGAGCACTCCCCAAACGGCGAAAAGCGAAACGGCGAAGAGTACGTTCCCAAAGGTCCGTACGAAATCGCCGTAGAGCCCGCGCACTGCAGCCGTCACCTTGTCATCCTGAGCCCTTCGACTCGCTTCGCTCGCTCAGGACAGGCTCTGTCGAAGGACGCCAGCGTCGTTCGAGGGGCACGATCACCCAGATCGAGAGCTCGTAGAGCACGTACATCGGTACGGCCAAGAGCGCCATCGTAATCGGGTTACCGTCGGGAGCGGCCAGTCCGCCGGCGATAAAGAATCCGAAGATCGCATGGCGCCGGTAACGCATGAGTGACGAGGCGCTGACGATGCCCAGGCGCGCCAGCCCGATAAGAATGATCGGCGTCTGAAAGATGATTGCGAAGAGCGCCAGCAGGACGATGACGAAGTTGAGCGTCGAAGCAACGCCAAAGGTTGGCATCGCCACGGCATCGGTGATTTGCAATAGCGCCGCAATGACCCGCGGAATCACGACGAAGTGCGCGAACGCCAGCCCGAGCCCAGCGAGCAGCACCGACGGTACGACGAATGAATAGACCATGCGGCGAGTGCGCGGATGGACCGCCGGCACGACGAACAGCCAGAGCTGCGTCAGCAGCACCGGCAGGCCTACGACGATTCCTCCGACGACCGAAAACTTCAGCTCGGTAAAAATGACGTCGGCCGGCCCGAACGCGTGGAGCTGCAAGCCTCCGAAGTAGTGTCGCATCATCGCACGAATAACGAACTGCGAGGGCCAGAAGAGCACGACGGCGATGGCGCCGACGGTTGCCATCGAGATCAGGAGACGATTACGGAGCTCCCGTAGGTGCTCCGTAATCGGCATCTCCTTTTGATCCCACATCGCTTCCTGGTCCTTCGCTTGTTCAACAGAGCCTGTCCTGAGCGCAGTACTGTCATCCTGAGCGCAGTCGAAGGACGAAGGGCCTTCCCTACGAACTGGGCGTCCCTTTTCCGGGCGTCGGCGGTGGAATGCCTTCACCGGAGAACGAGCCGGCCTCGACGTTGTCCATGACGTCGGCGTGCGCGGCCTCGGTCCGCAAGCGCGCCTCCTCGCGAGCCTTCGCCGCCGCCTCGTCGGCCTCGACTTGGCCCATCAGAAACTCTTTCTTCGCCTGTCCGGCACTTCGCGCGAGCTTCGGAAGCTTATCGGCTCCAAAAAGAAGCGCTCCGATGACGAGGATGCCGATGATGATCGGCGCATCGATTATCGCGAGAAGCGGATGTAAACTCATGTCGATGATCCCTTTCGGAACTCAGTATAGAAGGGCGTCGGTAAGCTGTGCCAGTTCTCTTTTCGCCGGACTCGGTGCGATTGGCTCCAACGCCTGCTTGGCGCGCTCGACAAAGAGCGCGATTTGCGAGCGAGTCGAACGCAGGCCGCCTTCGCGTTCGATCCCGAGCACGACCGAGGGAATAGCGTCGTTCCCGCCTTCCTCGTAGAAGCTTCGCACCTGCGCCCGAAAATCACCGTTGCCCGATGCCAATGCGGCGATGAGCGGAATCGTCGTCTTGCGTTCGACCAGATCGTTCGCGGCGGGCTTGCCGAGCGATCGTTCGTCTGCCGTCACGTCGAGAAGGTCGTCTTTCATTTGGAACGCAATGCCGAGCGCTTCGCCGAATTCGCGCAGCGCCCCGATGTCGATCGCACTGCCGCCGCCCATGATCGCCCCGCACTGGGCAGAAGCCGCGAAGAGCGAGGCGGTCTTTTTGCGCGCGATCTCGACGTACGTTTCGAGCGGGAGGTCGAGGTTCCCCAGCGCCTGCAGCTGCAGCACCTCGCCGTCGCAGATTTCGGCCAGCGTTGCGGAGAGCACGTGCGGCACGGGGTGCGGATAGTTGAGCGTCACGTTTTTGAAAATCCACGCGAAGAGATAATCTCCGGCCAACACGCTCACGCGATTGCCGTAGTCCACCGCCGTGGCATTGACCCCGCGCCTCGTCTGCGCGTTGTCCACGACGTCGTCGTGAATCAGCGTCGCGACGTGAATGAGTTCCATGTACGCCGCCAAGTGAAGATGCTCGACCGGGTTCCCGCCGCAGGCCGCCGCGGCGAGCAGTGTGACGCGGGGACGCCATCGCTTTCCGCCCGCGCAGAGCATTCGTTTGACGGCCTCGGTGATGATCGGGTTGTCAGTTGAAAACCTCTCGCGAAAGAAACGCTCGACGAGGGCTTCCAAATCCCCATCGGTGCTCGACGAGGAGTGGGTGAGATTCATGGCCGCCGCCCGTAGTGAATGGCGATGGTGCCTCCCACGAGCGGCAAAAAGCCGGCGTCCACAAACCCGGCACGCATAAATCGATCGCGCAGCTCCGGCGCGTTGGGATGGTGGATCAAAGAGTTTGGAAGATAACGATACGCCTCGCGAGAGCCGCCGATGATTCCGCCCAGTACCGGTACGACACCGTAAAAGTAGAGATCGAAAAATTGCTTGAATCGTTTGTTCGGCGCTTTGCTGACGTCGAGGTTGACGAAGCGCGCGCCCGGCCGCAGAACGCGAAAAATCTCCCGAAGCGTTGCGTCGACGTCGACGACGTTGCGCAGCGAAAAGCCCATGGTCGCACCATCGAACGCCTGGTCCGGGAAGGGCATTACCATGACGTCGCCTTCCACGAATCGCGCGTTTTCTCGAGAGACTCGCTTGGCGCGCGCCTGCGCCCGATCCAGCATCGGGCGGCAGAAGTCGATTCCAGTGACGTCCAGCGTCGGATCGCTGCGCAGCAGCCCGAAAACCAAATCGCCCGTTCCACAGCAAAGGTCGAGAATTCGCGCATGCGAGTGCGGCGCGAGCAGCTTGATCGCCCGGCGGCGCCAGCGCTCGTCGAGCCCTCCGGTCATCATTCGATTCGCGAGATCGTAGCGCGGCGCGATGCGAGCGAACATTTCGCGGACGAAGGCACCCTTCGACTCCACTCCGATACCCTCGGCGTCGCTGGGGGCAAGCTCCTTGGTCGAGAAGTTCATCGCAGATACGGCTGCTTCCAAGTGATGCGGCGCTCTCCCCCCGGGAGAAGGTACGGCCCACTAGCTATCGTCCGCCTGCGTCGTGATGGCGTGCGCCATGGCGGAGTTGAGTTCGACGGCGCAAGTGTGCCGGGCGCTATGCGGGGCCCATCGGATCGATCTTCAGGCCTACACGGTCTGGGGTCCAATTTTGAAGGCCGTTAGAGCCGCGGCGCGGCGTGGGGCTGAGGTGACCGTTGCGCTCGAGCGCCATCCATTCAACAGCCCCCATTTGGCGAAGGAAAACCGGAGCGTCGCGGGCCAGCTCCGTGCTGCCGGTGCTACGGTGACGCTGGGGCATCCGCTTCATGCAAAAGTGCTTGCCGTCGACGGCGCGCTCTTTCTGGACGATAAGAACTGGCATCCCGGCGATCTCGTTTTGAAAGTCGACGATCCGGCCGAGGTCGCGAAAATTCCCATGATCAAGCACGAGGCACTGGCGTGCGAAGGGCGCCTGATCGATAGTGCGACGAGCGCCGACCGCGTAATCGTCGAAAGCGAATCGTTCGGCTGCTGCAACAAAGTTTACAGCGAACTTCGCCAAGCCGCCCTCGCGGGCGTTGCTCCAAGGCTGCTCGTGTCGGCGCGCGACCTGTCCGGAAATACGCGCGAACGCCAGGTCATCGAATCGCTGATTCGAGATGGCGTGAGGGCGCGCATCTGCGACGACTCGGAAAAACTCGCCGTCGCCGGAACTGCCGCGTGGTTAGGCTCGGCCAACGCGACAATTGCGGCACCCGGTTCGGATAGCACCGATTGGGGCCTTCGTACGCGTAACGCGAAGATCGTTGCGGCGGTTCGCGCCCGGCTCGAAGCAAATTGGCAGACGGCCAAACCCTTCAGATACCAAAAAGCTTGAACGCGTTGGTATCGGTTGCCGAGACGACGTCGTCGAGTGGGAGTGCGAGGAGCTCCGCGAGTTTGACGGCGGTATGCGTCACGTATGCCGGCTCGTTGCGTTTGCCGCGTTTGGGCACCGGTGCCAGGTAGGGAGAATCGGTTTCAAGGACGACCGCGCCGATGCCGACGTCGCGCACCGCGTCGCGTACGGATTCCGCTTTTGGAAACGTCAGAACGCCGCCGATGCCGAGAAAGAGACCGAACTCGTCGCAGAAGACTCGGGCTTGAACGGGCGTGCCCGTAAAACAGTGCACGACCCCGCGCATCCCTGGCTTCCATTCTTCGCGTAAGATCCGCGTGAAGTCGTCGAACGCATCGCGCTGGTGAAATATCGCCGGGCGCGCGCCGTCGCGCGCGATGCGAAGCTGTCCGCGAAAGACCTTGACCTGAACGTCGCGGGGGCTGCGATCGTAATAATAATCCAGCCCGATCTCGCCGAGCGCGACGACGCCGTCCTCGCGCAAGAGCGGGGTCAACTCGCGGGCGACGTTGTGCGGCGCGCCCGCTGCTTCATGGGGATGAATCCCTACCGCCGCGACGATGCCGTAGCGCCGCGCGACTTCAACGGCGGTGCGGCTGTCGGCTAAGTCCTCCCCAACAGTAATCATCGCGCGAACGCCAGCCTCGCGAGCATGCTCGACGACTTCTGCGCGATCGTCGTCGAAGGCGCGGTCGTGCAAGTGACAGTGGGTATCGATCACGCGAGTGCCGGCAACTCGACCCGCGGAAAGAGCGGCGCAGCTAAAGCCGTCTGCCCGATCGGCGCGAGACCACCCCACGCGCGCAGGGACGACGACCAATCCTCATCGATCTCGCCCGGGCTGCCGAGCTGCTGCCACATCTCGCTCATCCTTTCGGGCATGAACGGATGGAGCAGGATCGCAATCCAGCGCAGCCCCTCACAGAGATCGTAGAGGATGGCATCGAGCTCGCCGGTGCGGCCCTCTTTATGGAGCGTCCACGGCTTGCGCTCGTCGATCGCGCGGTTCAGCGCCGTAACCAGCTCCCAAACCCCCTCGAGCGCTTCGCGAAAGTGCAGATCGAGAATACGTTCGCGTACGAGCATCGGCAACTGCGCGAAGCGGCGCGCGAGTTCCGCGTCCGAGCCACCGGCCGGATCCGGCACGATGCCGTCTCGATAGCGTTGTAGCATCGAAAGCGTGCGCTGCAAGAGATTGCCGAGATCGTTGGCGAGATCGCTGTTGTGCCGTTGCGCGATCTTCTCTTCCGAATACGAAAAATCGCTGCCGAAGGGCGCCTCTCGTAAGAGGAAATAGCGCAGCGAATCCGCGCCAAAACGCCGCGCCAGCGCAAACGGATCGACGGCGTTTCCGACGCTCTTGCCCATCTTCTGGCCGTCGACCGTAATCCAACCGTGGGCGAACACGAGATTGGGGGCACTTTCTCCGAGAGCCCACAAGATCGCCGGCCAGATAATCGTATGAAAGCGGGCGATCTCTTTGCCCACCAGCTGCGTTTGTGCTGGCCACCAGGTTTTGAAACGCGCGTCGTCCTCGCTCCAGCCGATCGCCGTGATGTAGTTGAGCAGAGCATCCAGCCAGACGTATATCACGCCGCCGCCGTCGATTGGAACGCCCCAATCAAAACTCGTTCGCGAGATCGAGAGATCGTCGAGGCCCTCGTTGAGAATCGACATCATTTCGTTATAGACGCTGCGCGGCTGGACCCACTGCGGGTGCGCAAGGAAGTGCTCCCGCAACCGATCCCGATAGGCAGAGAGCCGAAAGAACCAGTCGTCCTCCGATATCCACTGCACCTCGCGGCCGCACGTGGGGCAGCGGCCGTCGACCAGTTTCGATTCGAGCCAAAACGTCTCGTCGCTGACGCAGTACCAGCCCTCGTACTTACCGAGATACACGTCGCCGCTGCGCCGCAATCGTTCGAAGACGCGCCGAACCTTTTCGACGTGGCGGGGTTCCGTCGTTCGAATGAAGTCGTCGTAGCTCACGTGGTATGCGGCAAACAGTTCCTTCCAACGCGGAACCAACTCGTCGCACCATTCCTGCGGCGTCTTGCCCGCAGCCGCTGCCGCGTTGGCGACTTTCTGGCCGTGCTCGTCGGTCCCCGTCAAGAAGAACGTTGGGCGAAAGGTCCGTGCGGTGCGCGCCAATACGTCAGCGACGATCGTCGTGTAAGCGTGGCCGATATGCGGGCTCCCGCTGATGTAGTAGATCGGCGTCGTGACGTAATAGGAGCGTTCCATAGGCTTCATCGCTGTTTTTGCGGTGTTTTCTGGGCGGCCTTCCGCGCCGCGGCGGCCGCGTAGAGCTGGCGCCGGTCGCCGAAGCCGTGCGCCGCCAGCTCCTTTGCCACGTCGCCGACTCGTTGACCGCTTTCGAGCAGGGCGTCGATGGCGCCGCTTACCTGTTCGAGCGAGTCGCGCACGACGCTGGCAACACGGTATGGTGCGATCGCGAAGGCCAGCTCACCACGCGGCGGATCGGGGATCTGTGCGGCTACGCCTTGCGGAGTTCCCCAATAATGCGCTTCGTGAAGCTTGGTATATTCCCGGACGACGAAAACCTCTGCGTCGGCGGCCACTGCTGCGAGGTCGGCGAGAGTAGCGCGAATCCGTTGCGGCGATTCGTACCAGATCGACGTTGCGTTCGACTGCAACGCGGCGGCAAACCGCGCGCGGCGCGCCGAGGCAGCACGCGGCGGAAACCCCTCGAACGCGAAACGGCGCAGCGAAAAGCCCGACAAGAGTGCGACGCTCGTGGCGGCGGAGGCGCCGGGCAGAACCTCGATCGGCACGCCGGCGAGACGCGCCGCCGCGACGAGATCGCTTCCCGGATCCGAGATCCCCGGCATTCCCGCATCGGTGGTGACGGCGATGATCCCGGTGCGCGCTCGTTCGAGAATTCCGGGCGTCACGCGTGCGGCGTTCTGTTCTCGATAGCTCCAAAGTTCTCGGACTTCGATTTCCAGTGCCCGCAACAGCCTGCGCGCGACGCGCGTATCCTCGGCGACGACAACCTCCGCCTGGCGCAAGACGTCGATCGCTCTCAGCGTCACGTCTCGCAGGTTCCCCAGTGGCGTCGGTACGAAGATCAGCGGCATGGCATTGCAGTTCGACGCAGAGCACATTCCTCCGGGCGCGAAGCTGGAGCTTTATATTTCTCCGAGTTGTCCGTATTGCAAGAGTGCCATGGCCTACTACGATTCACACGGAACCTCATACGAACGCTACGACGCCCAAAACGATCGGAAAGCGCGCGACCGAATGTTATCCTATAGCGCCGGCGATCCCACGGTTCCCGTCATCGTTGTCGACGGCGCGTATTTGCAATCCGGGTGGGGCTCGCCGCCGCGAGGTTGAACGGTGCACTGACGTGCCGGTCCGGCACGATCGCTTCTTCGAACGTTGCTACGAATGGAGAGTTTCAAGCATGAACGATAACTCGGCTACGGCGGCCAGTTTCATCGTGACGATGATTATCGTGTACGGCATCGTCATCGTTGGCCTCGTCGTCTTCACGATCTGGATTTACTGGCGAATCTTCGCCAAAGCGGGATTCAACGGAGCCCTGTCGCTGCTCAACTTAGTTCCCGGAGTCGGGCAGCTCATCTGTATGGTGATCTTGGCGTTCGGCCGTTGGCCGCTTGAAGACGAGCTGGATGCCCTGCGCCGAGGGGGAGCACCGACGGCCCCTCCGCCTCTGCCGGGGACGTCGGTCATGCCGGCGCCCTAGCTAGCCAGGCTTCGACTTCGTCGGCCTTCGAGGGTAAGGCGCCGGAGAGATTTTCGGCGCCTTCGCGCGTGACGGCGATGTCGTCCTCGATGCGGACCCCAATGCCGCGAAAGCGCTCCGGGACGGTTCCGTCATCGGGCTGAAAGTAAAGTCCGGGCTCCACGGTTAGCACCATGCCCTCACGCAAACGCCCGTAGCGATACGCTTCTTCGCGGGCGTTCGCGCAATCGTGAACGTCGAGGCCGAGCATGTGGCTGACGCCGTGAAGCGTGTAGCGCCGGTGCAATAGCCGATCCGGATCGAGTGCTTCGTCGAGCGAACCCTTGAGAATACCGAGATCGATCAGGCCTTGCGCCAGAATCTTCGTTGCCCGCCGGCCGGGTTCGAGAAAATCGTTGCCCGGCGCAACGGCCTCGATGCCCGCACGCTGCGCTTCCCACACGAGATCGTAAATCGCCCGCTGCTCGGGCGAGAATCGTCCCGAGATCGGAAGCGTGCGTGTAACGTCGGCGGTGTAGAGCGAATCGCATTCGACGCCGGCATCGAGCAAGAGCAAGTCGCCCGGCGTTAGCCGGCCGTCGTTGTGAGTCCAGTGTAGCGTGCACGCATGATCGCCCGCGGCCGCGATGGTCAAATATCCGACGTCGTTTGCTTCGATGCGTGCGCGGCTCCAAAACGCCGCTTCGATCGCGCGTTCGCTCTTTGCGGTCCGCATCGCTCGCGCCGCATCCTCGAACGCGAGCTTCGTAAGGGCGCAGGCTTTGCGAAGCTCCGCCAGCTCGTACTCATCTTTAATTAGTCGCGTCTCGGAGAGAGCCTCGGCGAGTTCGCCGTCACCATCGCTGCGCTCGAAAGCTCGATCGATCTCGTCGTCGTGGCCGCGCATGACGCGCAGCGGATACTTCGCGGCGCGCAGATCGTGAAGATAGCCGGGAAGCTGTTGTAGCGAACGGCAATCGTCAACGTCGTAATAGGTCCGGCTCTCCGCGACGCCGCGGTGACGCCCGACCCACAACTCTCCAACTTGGCGATCGGTGAAGAACTCGGGCGTTCCGCGATTGTGATCGAGAACGAAAAGCAGGCTGCGATGGCGCGCCCCATCGGGCTCGAGCACCAAAACGGCGCCGGGTTCGCCGTTGCCGACGAGGTACGCGAAGTCGCTGGAAGCGCGAAATCGAAAGAACGTGTCGTTTGCGCGGACTCGCTCGGAGCCGGCCGGAACGACCACGTAGACCCCCCGGTTCGCTTGCGAAAGTGCCGCCCGTCGCTGTGCGAATCGCTGCGCCTGGGGGTGCGGTTGCGCGACGGAGGGTCGATCGATCCAGCCGGTCGTCATGAATTCGACTAGCGGCGCAGGAGGTATAAAGGCTTGATTCGGCTGGCCCGCTTCGGCCGGCAGCGGCGTGTTTTGTTCGGCAGACATGGTTCGAACGGATTTCGCCTAACGCCGCAGGGGTCATGCCGGAGAACGAGCGGGAGAACCCTACGACGGTCGCCGTGCACGCCACCGACGCCTTGGCCAACGAACGAACCTACTTGGCCTACGTACGGACGGCGCTCGCCTTCATCGCCTTCGGCTTCGTCATCGCCCGATTCTCGCTGTTTGCGCGCGAGTTCGCCACACTCGTTCACGAAAAAGGCGAGGGACCCGGAGTTTCGACGAGCTTCGGAACGGCAATGGCGATTTTCGGGATCTTCGTGGCCTTGTTAGGCGCCCGGCGTTATTCGGATACGGATCGCGGCCTGCGTGAAGGGCGGGTCGCCGCGCTCTCGAGCCTGACCGGCTACGTCATCTCGCTTTTCGTGGCCGCCATCGGCGCGATCGTGGCCTTCGCTCTCTTACTGTTCCACTAGGCTCCTAGCACCGTTTCGATTTCCAGGGCGAGATCGATCGCGGGCGCACTGTGGGTGAGCCATCCAACGCTAATGATATCGACGCCGCTGGCCGCAATCTCGACGACGTTTGCTTGCGTCACGCCGCCGCTCGCCTCGGTGAGGACTCGCCGCCCGACGATGGCGACCGCCTCGGCAAGCTGCGCCGGCGTCATGTTGTCGAGGAGCACCGCGTCGATCGGTTCGGCCATCGCTTCGCGCAGTTGTTCCAGCGTGTCGACCTCGACCTCAATCTTTACCATATGGCCGATGCGTGCGCGTGCCGCGGCGACGGCCGCACGAATCGAGCGCGCCAGCGCCAGATGATTGTCTTTGATCAGCACGCCGTCATCGAGACCGAATCGGTGATTGGCGCCCCCACCGCACCATACCGCGTAACGCTCCAGAGCGCGCAGGCCCGGTGTGGTTTTCCGGGTGTCGGCGATGTGGGCCGAAGTTCCGGCGACCAGCTCCACGAGCGTGTGAGTCGCGGTTGCTACTCCGCAAAGCCGGCCGAGCAGGTTGAGAGCGGTTCGTTCGCCGGTGAGAATCGCGCGCGCGCGCCCTTCGATCTCGGCGACGGTCGCGCCGGCTTCGAAGCGATCGCCCTCCTGCGCGCGTCTCACGATCTCGATCTCCTCGTCGAGCAATCGAAAGGCAATCGCGGCGAAGTCGAGGCCGGCTAGAGTGCCGCCGCGCCGCGCGATTATTCGCGCGCGCGCTCGACGCTGCGACTCGACGATAGCATCGGTCGTTAGATCTCCGCCCCGGCCGATATCTTCGAGCAGCGCCGCCCGCACGATCGGTGCGGCGACGAGCTCAAGCGACGCTGCGTAACCGGCTGAAGGAACGCTTCGCAAGGGCTTCATCGGTCTTCGGGTAGTCGCTTCGATAATGGCTGCCGCGGCTTTCATGACGTTCCAACGCGGCTTCCGCGATCAATCGTCCGGCGACGAGCAGATTGCGCAACGGGCCTTCCTCTCCGGCGCCGTCCTCGAGCTCTGCGATGCGCGCGAGGGCTTCGCGCAGTCCGCCGGCATTTCGCACCAATCCGACGTTGGCGTACATCACGTTTCGCAGATCGTCGATCGCTTGGGCTTGTGCGGTCCCCGTGCGTGCAACCGGGATCGAACGCGCTCGAAGCGGCGGAGTATAGCCCGACGGCTTCCACGGTCGAATGTTGGCGACGTCGGTCGCGACGCGCGATCCGTAGACGAGCGCTTCGAGCAACGAGTTGCTCGCGAGCCGATTTGCGCCGTGGACGCCCGTAGCACTCGTCTCGCCGCAGGCCCACAGGTTTTCGAGCGACGTCCGCCCCCACTCATCGACCGCGACGCCGCCCATAAGATAATGTGCCGCCGGTGCGACCGGAATGTTCTGCACGCGTGGGTCGATGCCGGCGTCGACGCAAAATCGAAAAACCGTCGGAAAGGCTTGGGGGAAACGCGCCCCGATGGCTGACCGGGCGTCGAGTCCGACGGTGCGGCCCCGCTGCTGCTGCTCGAAAATTGCCCGCGCGACGACGTCGCGGGGCGCAAGCTCGGCATCCGGGTGGATCGCGGTCATGAAGCGCTCGCCGAGGTCGTTGACCAGCGTTGCGCCCTCTCCGCGGACGGCCTCGGTCACCAGTGGCATTGGATCGCGCCCGATCGCGAGCGCCGTCGGATGGAACTGGACGAACTCCATGTCGGCGAGCAACGCTCCCGCGCGGGCCGCCATTGCGATGCCGTCGGCGGTCGCCTCGACGGGATTCGTGGTGAATCGGTAGAGGCGCCCCCCTCCGCCCGTGGCCAGTACGGTGGCGCGAGCGCGGAGTTCCGCGCGCTCTCCGGTGGCGTTATCTCGCGCCACGACCCCGCCGACGCGGCTTCCGTCAACGATCAAATCCTCGGCCGCGACGTTCTCGACGATCTCGATCGAGGAGCGCGCGCACACCGCTTCGATCAACGTCTTGAGAATCTCGTGGCCGGTCGCGTCGCCGCCGGCTTTGACGATGCGGCGGCGCTGGTGCGCGGCCTCGCGTCCCAGAGCGAGCTCGCCGGCGTCGGTGCGGTCGAACGCCGCTCCAAGCTCGAGGAGTTCTTCGACTCGCGCTGGCGCATCTTGCGTGAGGATCTCGACGATCTTCGTGTCGCTGATGCCGGCGCCGGCGCGCTGCGTATCGATGGCATGCAAGCGTGGTGAATCGTCCGCGCCGATTGCCGCGGCAATCCCGCCCTGCGCCCAGTCGGTTGCCGAGCCCTTGCCCAACCGAGTCTTGCACAAGACCGTCACCTTGGCGGGCTGAAGTTTGAGCGCCGCAACCAGTCCGGCGATACCGGCGCCGACCACGAGCGCATCGCTGCGTGAACCCTCCACCTAAAAAGCCTAATCTCGCGGTTGGCGGCTGAAATCGAGCATTCGTTCGACCGCGCGACGGGCGCGCTGTGCCACTTCGGGAGCCACGGTCACTTCGTATTCCATCGCCTCGAGGGAGTGCAGCACCTTGGGCAGCGTGTTGCGTTTCATATGTGGACAGAGATTACAGGGTCGCACGAACTCTACATTTGAATAGCGCGCCGCAACGTTGTCCGCCATCGAGCACTCGGTCATGAGAAGCACGCGCGCGCCGCCCGCTTCGCTGAGCCGGCCGACACACTCGGTCATTCCTTGCGTCGAACCGACGTAGTCGGCCTCCGCGAGCACGTCGGGTGGGCACTCGGGATGAGCCAGCACCCGCAGCGTCGGATCGCCTTCCCGGAACCGGCGCACGTCGGCCCCGCTGAAACGCTCGTGGACTTCGCAGTGGCCCTTCCAAGCAATGATCTCGACGTCGGTCTGCGAGGCGACGTACTTGGCAAGGTATTCGTCGGGAAGAAAGATGACCCGCGGCGCGTGGAGAGCTTCAACGATTTGCACCGCGTTGCCGCTGGTCACGCAAACGTCCGATTCGGCTTTAACCTCCGCCGAGGTATTGACGTAGGTAACGATCGGGGTATCGGGGTAGGTCGAACGAAGCAAGCGCACATCGGCTGGCGTTATCGACTCCGCCAACGAGCACCCGGCTCGGAGATCGGGGACGAGAACGGTCTTGCCGGGATTAACCAACTTTGCCGTCTCGGCCATGAAATGGACTCCGCAAAGTACGATGACGTCGGCGTCGGTCTCCGAGGCCTTCATTGCCAGAGCGAGCGAGTCGCCGACGATGTCCGCGACCGTATAGAAGATTTCCGGCACCTGGTAGTTGTGGGCGAGGATGACGGCGTTGCGTTCGCGCTTGAGGCGATTGATTGCCGCCACGTAGGGAGCGTGCAACGGCCATTCGACTCGTGGAATGATGTGTTCCACGCGTTCGAAAATTGGATCCGTTTCGGCCGTGACGTTGCCTGGCAGGGCTAAGTCGATGACGCCCATCCCTTCATAATACCCGTCGGCCCGAGCCTGGTTTGCACGCCCTCCCGAAGCGGGCCTGGCGTTAGAGGCCCTCAGTCCCTGGGTAGGACGCCTCAGGAGACCAGAATTCCAGCAACCAGTTAAGGAGGGAATCCGCTCATGAACCGTTGGTTCGTCGGCCTTGTCTTCGTCGGAACGATTGTCGCCAGTGCCTCGGCGCTCGCCGCGACCGCTCAACCAGTGCCCAGTACGTCGCCGTCGCCGATGACATCCGCGACGCCGATGTCGACGATGCGGCCCTAAGGAGCCCGCGCGTGTCGATAAACTGTGGGTAACCGCAATTTGTTGTGGAACCCTTGTGGACGACGCGTCGAACGTATTGCAATCGTCTTCGCGTTTTTGCTAGCATGCAAAGACTTCGCGAAATAACGAAGTGCGGACCGTATCGAGCCGCGATTGGAAGCACGTTGACGAAGCGTCGCGTTTACGCGACAAATCCGAGTGAGGCCGATCGAAAACCGGATCGAAACGTCGGTGAGAAGTGGGAAACCGTTTCAAACAGGCGAGAATGACCGGAGATACGCAGAGCCCGTAGCGTCAGTTACGGGCTTTGCTCTGTGCTTCGAAAAGGCCGTATGCACGCGGCCGCGCAAGAGTAAGAGTCGTGAAGGATCGAGTGGAGCTCACCGCGCGCAGCCTGATCTTGGGCGCCGCCGTGACGCTCGTATTCACGGCTGCAAACGTGTACCTCGGCTTGAAAGTGGGGCTCACGTTTGCATCCACTATTCCCGCTGCCGTCATTTCGATGGCCGTCTTGCGCGCCTTCAAAAACTCGTCTATCTACGAGAACAACATCGTGCAGACGGTGGCGTCCGCGGCGGGGACGCTCTCGGCCGTGATCTTCGTGCTGCCCGGACTGATCATGGTCGGGTGGTGGAGCGGCTTTCCTTTTGCACAGTGCTTCGGAGTTTGCGCCATCGGCGGTATCCTGGGCGTGATGTACAGCGTGCCGCTGCGGCGCGCGTTGGTGACTCAATCGACGTTGCCTTACCCGGAAGGCGTCGCCGCCGCCGAGGTATTGAAGGTTGGCACCGCGGCGGGCGCTGCCGACGCCCGCAATCGGGCGGGGTTGCTGGCGCTCGTCGGCGGATCGCTGGCCTCCGCCGGCTTTGCGCTCATCGTCGCCACGCGAATTTTTGCCGGCCAAATCGCCGGCTACTTTCGCATCGGCAGCGCAACTACCGGTCTGGGCTTCTCGCTCTCACTCGCGCTCGTCGGCGCAGGGCAGCTGATCGGTCTCTCCGTCGGTCTCGCCATGCTTGCCGGACTCGTCATCGCGTGGGGCGTTGCGACGCCCGTTCTAACCGCCATGCATCCGGCGGCCGGTCCTGCAGTTGACGTGGCGACGACGGTTTGGTCGCACCAAGTGCGCTTCATCGGCGCCGGCGCGATCGGCATTGCGGCCCTATGGTCTCTCGGGCGCCTCGCGCGCCCCGTCGCCGCGGGAGTCTCTTCGGCCCTGGCGGCCTCGCGGCGTCGACGGCTCGGAGAGGCTCGAGACGAGCCGAGAACCGAGCGGGACTTGCCGATCGGAATCGTCGCGCTAATCAGCATCGGCTGCTTGATACCCCTGGCAATACTCCTCGCGAACTTTCTCGCCGGCGGCCGGCTGACGCCGATTGCCGGCTGGCTCACGCTGGCCGCCGTGATTTACGTCGTCATCGCCGGGTTCTTCGTTGCGGCGGCTTGCGGTTATATGGCGGGCCTGATTGGTTCGTCGAACAGTCCCGTCTCGGGCTTGGCGATTCTCGTCGTGATCGGCGCGTCGCTGATGCTGCTCGTCATCGTTCGGTTCGCGGGCATTAGCGCGCCATCGGAACTGATCGCTTACGCCCTCTTCGTCACGGCGGTGCTCCTTTGCGTCGCAACGATCTCAAACGACAACCTGCAGGACTTAAAAACCGGACAGCTCGTCGATGCGACGCCGTGGCGGCAGCAGGTCGCGCTTGTCTTCGGCGTCGCCGTCGGCGCGTTGGTGATTCCGCCAATCCTCAATCTGCTCAACCGGGGTTACGGGTTCGCGGGTGCGCCGAATCTGCACAACGCGATCGCGCAGCCGCTGCCTGCGCCACAGGCAACGCTGATCTCGGCGCTTGCCAAAGGCGTTATCGGCGGTCAAATCGATTGGGGCCTGATCGCAACGGGCGCGCTCGTGGGTGCGATCGTCGTTGTGGCCGACGAACTGCTGCGCACGACCAAGCGTGCCGCGCTGCCGCCGCTGGCCGTCGGGCTGGGCATTTATTTACCGGCATCGACGACGGCGCCGGTGGTCGTCGGCGCCGTCGTCGGATGGTTATACAACCGCTGGGCGGCGCGCACCGGCGACGTTCGCTCCAAGCAAATCGGCGTGCTGATCGCGTCGGGCCTGATCGTGGGGGAGAGTCTGTTCGGCGTGCTGCTGGCCGGGCTCATCGTCTCGACCGGCCGCCCCGAACCCCTTGGGCTCGTCGGGGATGCTTTCGCCAAGGCCTCGACGGCAATCGGCGCGGCGGCCTTCGTCTTCGTGCTCGGCGCGCTCTTTAGGTGGGCGGGAACTCTCAGCCGAACTTGGGCATCGTCGAAGTAGGATATTTGTTTCAAATGAGGCTGACGGCATTTCTCGTATCGATCGCGCTCCTTTCGTCGGGCTGTGCCGGCGGGCGCCAGCATCGCGGCCACGGTTTCGCGTCGCCGGGTCCAGCCGCCGTTTCGTCTGCGACCGCTGCGCCGTCAACCGTCCATCCGACGGTCCAAATCGCGGGCATCGTCGCGCCCTATCAGAACGTCGCGATTTCTAGCGCGCTCTCCGAGCCCACCGATTCCGTCGCGGTCATCGAAGGCGACATCGTTCGGAGCGGCCAGGTACTGGCGGTCCTCGACACGACCGATTTACGGGCGAGTCTCGAGGCCGCGCAACGCAGCGCGGCATCCTCGGACGCCCGCGTTTCGCAGACCCAATATCAGGCGCAGCTCAACATCGGGCAGGGCAGCGATCAAGTTCGCAACGCGCAGGCAACCCTGCTGCAAGCGCAGCAGACGCTCAAGCTCGACCAACTTAACCTGCAGCGGTACCAAACGCTGCTCGACAGCGGTTACGTCTCTCAGCAGCAAGTCGACCAGCAGCGCACGACGGTGCACAACGATCAACAGCAAGCGCAGTCGGCGCAAGCCAGCCTTTCGTCGGCGGTGCTCAACTCGAAGGTTAACGGCAACTACCAGCAAGGGCTCCAGGCCGCCAACGTCGCTTCGGCCCAGGCCGACGCCGCTTCGGCGCACGCGCAAGCGGACCAGATCCAGGCGCAGATCGACAAGGCACTCATTGTCTCGCCGGTGGCCGGGGTGGTGGTCAATCGCAACCTCAATCCCGGCGAGTATCCGGGTTCGCGGACGATCTTCACCGTGCAACAACTCGACCCGGTCTACGCCGAGCTCAACGCGTCATCTGAAGACGTGTTCCGCATCCGACGCGGAGCGGCGGTCTCGGTTGCGGTGGCCGGCATCAACACGTCTCTCTATCACGGGCGAATCAACGCGGTCTTGGGGCAGGTTCAACCCGGCTCGACGAACTTCACCGTTGAGGCAATTCTTGCAAACCCAGGATACCGCTTGAAGTCGGGAATGGCAGTGACCGGAACCATCAACCTTCCCACCGTTACCGGCATCGGGATTCCCTCGACGGCCTTCCTGGATGATTCGCACCAGAGCGTAATGGTCGTTACTGCCGATGGCACTGCGAAACTCGCGAAGGTCCAAGAACGTGGGAGCGACGGCAAGATGTCCGTCGTCACGGGGATTACGGCCGGCACAAAAGTGGTCTCCAACGGGCAGCTTGGGATCACGCCGGGCGAACAGATCGCGGGCCAAAGCCCCGCGCCTCAAAGCCCCGCGCCCTAGGAAGCGATCGTATGTGGCCGACCCGTCTCTTCGTTTTACGGCCGGCGCTGGTCTTCGTCAGCCTGGCGTTGATCGCCGTCGCCGGGGCCATCGCGTTGATGACGATCGTGCAGCAGCAGTTTCCGAATATCGATTTTCCGACCATTAGCGTGCGCGCGAGCTATCCGGGCGGCTCGACCACGGAAATTCGCGACGCCGTCGTGCGGCCGATCGAAGACGCAATCGCCGGCGCTCCCGATCTCGATCACATCAATACGACCGTTCAACAAGGCCAAGCGACGATCTCCGCCGTCTTTTCGCTGAACTCGAACAAGACGACCGACCTCGTTCAGGTGCAGCGTCGGCTTCTCGTGGCGCAGTCGCAACTTCCAAGCGACATGCCCGCACCGACCGTCGGCACCTTCGATCCCGCGGAGGCGACGATCCTCACGATAGGCCTCAGTTCTCCATCGCTTACGGCGGGCGAGCTTTCGGCAATCGTCACCAACAACATCGTGCCGGACCTCGAGCAAGTCGACGGCGTCTCGAACGTCAACGTCGGCGGATTGGTGACGCCGGCGATCGAGGTGACGGTCAATCCCTACTCGCTCGTCGCCTCCGGACTGACACTCAACGACATCGTGAGCACGATCTCGGAGAACAACGAGCGCGAGCCGGGCGGTATCGCCTATCTTCCGAATCACGAGACGACCATCGACGTGCGCGGTGACGTCAGCAACGCGGCGACCGTTGCGGACTTGCCGGTCTTTGCCTCGTCGCCGTTTACATCGACCTTCGGAAACGCGTCCTATAACGAACCGGCGCTGCCCGGTTCTCCTGGCGCGCCTGCGAGTTCGTCGAGCAGCACGGCGTCGGCCGGCGCTACGATCGCGTTGCCGTCCCCCGCGGCGCAATCCAGCGCTTCCCCCGCTGCCTCGGCGGCGGCGGTCGCGCCGGCGAACGTCGTGACGGCCGCGCCGATCGTGTCATCCTCGCCGATGCCCTCGCCGTCGGCCTCCGCCTCGGCGTCCCCGACTCCGGCGGCGATGCCGAACTTGGCGGCGAGCGCCATAGCGCAGAGTAGCGCGACGGCCGCCGCGACCGCGGCGCCGGCGCCGGCACAGAGTACGACGAGCGTCGCATCGGGCGGTTCGAGTAGCTACGCCGGCCCGGTACTCTCGAGTCTGAATCCGTGGAGCACTTCGGCTCGTCTGATCCGGATCGGCGACGTCGCTGCCGTTACCGATTCCTTCGAGCCACAGCGACAGTACAGCTACGTCGGAACGGTGCCGACGATTTCGCTGAGCATACAGAAGGCGACGGGCGCGAGCGAAGTCACGGCGGCTCAGAACGTCATGCAAGCGCTGCCGGCGATCGAGCGGACCTACCCCGAGATGGACTTTCGAATCCTCAACGATCAGGCTTCCTATACGAAGCAGCAGATCTGGGGAGTCTTTCACACGCTGATCGAAGCGATTGCGATCACCGCGATCGTGATGCTCTTTTTCTTGCGGTCGTGGCGCAACGCCGTCGTGGTGCTCATCGCGATTCCGGCGTCGCTGTGCGTGACGCTCGCCGCGATGAAGCTGGTCAATTTCACGATCGACACCGTCTCGCTGCTGGCGATGACGCTGATTATCGGAATTCTGGTCGACGATTCGATCGTCGTGCTCGAAAACGTGGAGCGCCACCACGAAAACGGCGAACCGCCGAAAGAAGCGGCCATCAAAGGCCGCACGCAGATCGGCCCGGCGGCGGTCGTCATCACGCTCGTCGACGTCGTGGTCTTTCTTCCGATCGCGTTCCTGCCGGGAACCGTTGGGAAGTTTCTTTCGGAGTTCGCGCTGGTCGTCGTGGTCGCGACCCTGACGTCGCTCTGCATTTCGTTTACGGTGACGCCCGCGCTTGCGGGAAACTGGTCGCTGCTCTCGCGCTGGAAGGCGCCAAAGCCGATCGAGCGGTTCGCGGACGGGTTCGAGAACCTGCGGAAGTGGTACGCGCATCGCGCGCTTCCGTGGGCGCTGCAGCGCCCGGTGCCGGTCGTCACCGTCTCGGGCTTAGCGGTGATCTTCGCCGTGCTGCTCGTGCCGCTGGGTGCCGTCGGTTTCGAGTTCATGCCGCCGGTCGATCGCGGTGAGATCTTCGTGCAAACGACCTATCCGACAGGCACGCCGCTCACGACCGTCAACGCCGCGATTGCGGCACTAGCCGCGCGGTTCGACAAAATTTCCTGACGTCCAATCGCAGACGGCGCTGGCGGGCGGAACGCAGTCGAACTTCGGCGGGCTTCTCGTGCAGGGCTCCGTCGGGCAGATTCACGTCTTCCTGAAACCGAATCGCCGCCGTTCGACGAATTATTGGGCGCCGGTGTTGGGACGCATCGCGCAGCAAGTCGCACCGACCGCGAAAGTCGTCTCGATCCCGGCGACCGGTACGGGCGGCGGCAACGCGCAGCCGATCGATTATCTCGTTACGTCGACGGACGACCATCCTGAGGCGTACGAGGCAAAGGTCGCGCAAGCGCTGCGAGAGACGCCGGGAACCACCAACGTCAACAGCTCCGCCGAGAAACTGGCGCCGCAGGTCGACGTTTACTTCGATCGTGATCACGCGCGCGTACTCGGCATCAACATCGGACAAGCGGCCGGCGGAATTCGAGCTGCGTTTGGCGGTACGCTGGCCACGCAGTTCAACACCTCGCGCGGTACGAAGTACGTTCAGGTGCTTTATCCGCGGTCGTTCCAGACGAGCCTGGGCGCGGTTAGCCGAATACCGGTGCGCACGCTCGGCGGGACGCTCGCGTATGTCGGCGACGTTGCCCGCTACGTCGAGGATCCGTCGGAGCCGCTGATGACGCGCACCAATCGCGAGACGGTGGTTCACGTGCAATCGAATCTTGCGCCAGGCGCGATGCAGTCGATCGTCCAACGAAACTTCACGCGCCGGCTGGCGACGCTCGGCTTGCCGTCGAGCGTTGCGGTGAAAGCGAATGTCGGCGGCCAGCAGCAGAATCTCTCTGATACCGTGCGCGGCATGAGCACCGCGCTGCTGCTCTCGTTCTTGCTGGTGTACTTGCTGATGGTCGCGCTCTACGACAGCTACCGCTTACCGTTCATCATCATGTTCGCGGTGCCGGTCGCCGCCGTGGGGGCGTTGACGTCGCTTGCGATCACCCATCAAGAGCTCAATCTCTTTTCGCTGATCGGAACGGTGCTGCTCGTCGGGCTGGCTTCGAAGAACGGCATTCTGCTGGTCGATTTTGCCAATCACATGGTCGAACGAGGAATGGACCGCAGCGCCGCGATGATCGAGGCCGCGCGCGAACGATTCCGGCCGATCGTCATGACGACGTGCGCGATGATCGCCGGCATGACGCCGATCGCGCTCGCGCTCGATCCCGGCGCCGCCCAACGGCAAGCCCTGGGCATCGTCGTTATCGGCGGTCTGATTAGCTCGCTCTTGCTGACGCTGGTGCTGGTGCCGGTGATGTTCATGTGGCTGGGGCCGAAGCCGCGCGGCACGACCGAGCCGGCCTCGGCGATGCGGTATTCTCCGGCGGCGGGCGTTTAGGTATGTGGTTGACGCGGCTGTTCGTCCGCCGGCCGACGCTGGTCACGGTCTTTCTTGCGCTCGTGCTGCTCGCGGGATCGATCGCCGGCTTCAATCTCGTCAAGCAGCAGCTTCCCAACTACGACGTTCCGTCGATTCAAGTGCTGCTCACGTATTCCGGCGCGTCGACGACCGAGATGCGCGACGCGATCGTGCGTCCGCTCGAGGATCAGATCGCCGGCGCTCCGGACCTGAGCTATATCGAGACCTCGATCCAGCCGGGCCAGGCCTCGATCGTGGCGGTCTTTTCGCTGACTTCCGATCAGAACACCGATCTCGTGCAAGTGCAGGGGCGCGTGCAGAACTCGCTGCACCAGCTTCCCAGCGACCTGCCGACGCCGCAGATTTCGATCTATAATCCGAGCGAAGCCGTCGTCGTCTCGTTGAGCGCGTCATCCTCGACGCTTGCGCTCGGCGATCTCTCGGCGATCGTCACCAATACGGTCGTGCCGGCGATCGAACAGGTCCCCGGCATTTCGTACGTTCAGGAGAACGGCGCCGTAACCGCGTCGATTCAGGTCAACGTCAAGCCGCTGGCGCTGCAATCTTCGGGATTCACGCTGACCGACGTGATCAATGCCGTCGCGAACAACAACGTGCGCGCGCCAGGCGGCATCGTCTATCAGCCCAATCGCGAAACGAACCTCGACATTCGCGGCGACATCACCGACGTGCCGACCGTCGCACAGCTCCTGCTCGGCAACTCCACGACCGCTTCGAGTGCGACCTCGAGCGGCTCGGTCTATCCCTGGAGCGCGTCGGCGCGGCTCTATCGGGTCGGCGACGTCGCCAACGTGCAGGACGCCTACGAGACGCAACGCGTCTACGCGTACACCAACGGAAAGCCGACGGTCGAGCTAGACGTGCAGAAGGCCGCCGGTGCGAGCGAAGTCACCGCCTCGAACGCGGTTCTTGCGGCGCTGCCGGCGTTGCGCGCGCAGTACCCGGACATCAACTTCTCGGTGCTCAACGTACAATCGACCTACACTAAGGAGCTGCTCTCGGGCGTAACGCGAACGCTGATCGAAGGGATTATCTTCACCGCGATCGTCATGCTCTTCTTCCTGCGCTCGTGGCGCAACGCCATCGTCGTCATGATTTCGGTTCCGGCCTCCTTTCTCGTGACGCTGGCAGCGATGCGAGTTGTCGGATTTACACTCGATACCGTTTCGTTGCTGGCGATGACGCTGATGATCGGTATCCTCGTCGACGATTCGATCGTGGTACTCGAAAACATCGAACGCCATCACGCCGAAGGGGAAGAGCCCCGCCTCGCCGCGATCAATGGATTGACTCAAATCGGGGTGGCGACCATCGTGATCACGCTGGTAATCGTCGTCGTCTTTGCGCCGATCTCGTTCTTGCCTGGTTCCGTCGGCCTCTTCTTGCGCGAGTTCGGCCTCGTGGTCACGGTCGCGACGCTGACCTCACTTTTCGTATCGTTTGCGGTCACGCCGGCGCTGGCCGGACGCTGGGCGCTCTACTCGAAGTGGAAACCGTGGCGGATCGTCGACCGGTTCGGCCATGGATTCGATCGAGTGCGCGGTTGGTACACGCAGCGCGCGCTCCCGTGGGGCCTCGAGCACCGCGCGCTGGTCGTGTGGGTCTCGTTCGGCAGCCTCGTCCTCGCGCTGCTGCTTATTCCGCTCGGCATCGTCGGCTTCGAGTATATGCCGCCGGTCGATCGCGGCGAGATCTTCGTGAACATCGGCTTTCCAACCGGAACGCCGCTAACGGTCACGCAGGAATCTGTCCTTCGAGCAGAGCGGCTCGTCGGCCGCGTTCCCGACTTGCAATCGGAAACGTCGATGGCCGGCGCGTATCAGGGGGAAGTGAGCGGTTACATCAACAACGGCGCGATCGCTCAGATTCATCTTTTTCTGAAGGATCGCCGCTCGCATTCGACGGCCTATTGGGTCGCGAATTTGCGATCGGGGATTGGACGGCTTCTGCCCGGTGCGAACGTCGTCGCGGTACCGGCAACCGATCCGTCGGGCGGCATCGCGCAACCAATAGCGTACGTCGTTTCGAGCTTGACGGCCGATCCGGGGCCCACCGCCGCTCGCGCATACGCGGCACTGGCCGCGACGCCCGGCGCGATCGACGCAACGACATCGCTGACCGACAACGCGCCCCAGGTCGAAGTGGAGTTCGAACGCGGGAACGCTCGCGCACTCGATGCAAGCATCGGCACGGCGTCGACGGCCGTGCGCGCCGCCTTTGGCGGAGACACGGCGACGCAGTTCACCGGACCCGAAGGCCTCAAAGACGTGCAGGTGATCTATCCCGAGAGCGATCTGGTCTCGCTGGGTCAAATCGCCGCGATTCCGATTCGCGCGAACAATGGGTCGATCGTCCGCGTCGGCGACATCACCAGGCTCGTGATGTCGCCCGCCCCGCCGCTGATCATGCGCATCAACCGGCGCAACGTCGTGCTGATCGGAGCGAACGTCGCGCCCGGCGCGATTCTGTCGAACGTGCAGCGAACTTTCGAGCGGCGCCTGCGCGCGCTCAATCTGCCAAAGAACGTCACCGTCACGCCGGTCGCGGGCGGCAATCAGGAGAACGTTAACGATACCGTCACCGAGATGGGGATCTCGCTCGCGCTCTCGATCCTGCTCGTCTATCTCTTGATGGTGGCGCTCTACAACGGCTACGTGACGCCGTTCATCATCATGTTCACGGTGCCGGTCGCGGTCGTCGGCGCGCTCGGCGCGCTCGCGCTCACGCACCAAACGCTCAACCTCTTCTCGATGATCGGCTCGATCTTGCTGGTCGGCCTGGTGGCGAAGAACGGCATCCTGCTCGTCGACTTCGCAAATCAGCTGCGCGAATCAGGAATGAGCAAGCTCGAAGCGATCGAAGAGAGCGCCCACGCAAGATTCCGCCCGATCGTGATGACGACCGTCGCGATGATCGCCGGCATGCTGCCGCTGGCGCTCGCGCTCGATCCGGGCTCGCAGGCGGAGCGCCCGCTCGGCATCGTCGTGATCGGCGGTTTGTCGAGCTCGCTGGTTCTCACGCTGATCTTGATCCCGATTATGTATCTGCGCTTCGCTCCGCAGCACTTCCGCCCGCCGTCCGTCGACGGCGAGACGGATCCCAACCAGATCGAACTGCCCATCGTGCCGGCGGAAACCTAGTGGCAATGGATCGTTGGCCCGCGCTTAAGTACGACGAGTGGAAGGACACGCTTGCGACCCTGCATCTCTGGACGCAGATCGTTGGGAAAATCCGTCTCAAGCTTCAGCCGTTGGTCAATCATTGGTGGAACGTTGCGCTCTACGTCACACCCCGCGGTCTGACGACGTCGGCGATGCCGTATTCCGGCGGCCGGTGGCTCTCGTATCGACTTCGATCTTCTGGGGTCGAGTCTGCAGCTTCGCGGCTGTGACGACGAAAGCGCAAGCTTTACCCTCGAGCCGATGTCCGTCGCGGAGTTCTATCGCCGGGTCGTAGACGCGTTGCGAGCGCTCGACTTCGACATCCAGATCGACACGATGCCGAACGAAATCGCCGATGCGGTGCGCTTCGACGAAGATACGATGCACGCGTCGTACGACGCCGCCTACGTCGAGCGCTTCTTCCGCGCGCTGCTGCAAGCCGACCGGCTCTGCAAGGAGTTTCGCGCGCCGTTTCTCGGTAAGGCGAGTCCAGTGCATTTCTTTTGGGGCAGCTTCGATCTAGCGGTCACGCGCTTCTCGGGTCGCCTCGCGCCGCCGCATCCCGGCGGCGTTCCGAATTTGCCCGACTGGGTCACGCGCGAAGCCTACTCTCGAGAAGAGCAGAGCGTCGGCTTTTGGCCGGGTGGCCCTGGAATCGAGGCGTCGTTTTACGCCTACGCTTATCCCGAGCCGCCGGGTTTCGCGCAGGCCAACGTCGCGTCGCCGGGATACTGGAGCGACCGGCTGCGCGAGTTTCTGCTCCCATACGAGAGCGTGCGCGCGTCGTCAGATCCGGATCGCACGGTGCTCGATTTCTTCAGCTCGACGTACGAGGCGGC
This sequence comes from Vulcanimicrobiota bacterium, assembly GCA_963725605.1. GTDB lineage: Bacteria > Vulcanimicrobiota > Vulcanimicrobiia > Vulcanimicrobiales > Vulcanimicrobiaceae > Cybelea. The sequence continues at coordinate 162,306 of CAVRYW010000001.1, forward strand.
CGCGAATCTCGCGAAATGGGATCGCGCGTCGCTGGAGCGGGATTATTAACTTCCTCTGGTAACATGGCCGAGACCGCGATGTTCGCTCCATCGGTGATAACCGTAACCGCGCCGTCTTCATCGGTGCGATAGATGCGCGCGCCAAAGCGTTGCAGCGTTGCCAGGGTCGACGGTGCGGGATGTCCGAAGAGATTGTGCCGCCCCACCGAAACGATCGCATAGCGCGGAGCGACGGCGGCGATGAACCGCGGCGAGGAGCCGTAGGCCGAGCCGTGATGTCCCACCTTGAGCACGTCGGCGTGAAGATCGACGCCCTCTCGCAGAAAACGTTCCTCAGACTCGCTGCCGGCGTCGCCGGTAAAGAGCATGCGGAATCGCCCATACGCAAGGACGAACGCGACGGAGTTGCTGTTGATCGCATTGCCGCCTTCGATGAAGGGGAGCGAAGGCCCAATAAATTGCAGGGTCACGCCATCGTCGGTACGCCACTGCATTCCGGCGCGAGGATATAGGATCGGGACGCCTTCACGCTGAGCCGTTGCGATCGCGTCGCGATAGGCGTGGCCGGCATAACGCTGACCGCCGTCGTCGAACTGCCCGACGCGCAGATGCCGCAGGACCGGCGCCACGCCGCCGGCGTGATCGCCATGCGGATGCGAGAGGATCAACGCTTCGACCGCATGGATCCCGTGCCGCAATAGAAACGGTACGACGGTGCGCTCGCCCACGCGCTCGGCGACGGAGTCGTCGCCCTGCGAGCCGCGCTCGAGACGTCCGCCGGCATCGACGATCAGCGCGTGACCGCGCGGTGTCTGAATGACGATCGCATCGGCCTGCCCGACATCGAGCACGGTTACGCGCAATCGTCCGTCGAGCGCGCGCGGCGGCCACAACACGTAGGCAGTCGCCAATACGAGTGCCGCCACCGCAGCGGTTCGCGCATTCCGCCGCCATAACGCGGGCGCTGCGAGAAGTGCGGCGTCGTAAGCGGCGATGCACCAGACCGGCGCCGGCGTCATCGGCAGTACCGCGTAGGGAAGTTGGCTGACCGTCTGCACGACGCCCAGCATCCACGCGAGCAGCCACGAATTGAGATTCGCGCAGGCTTGGGCCAACGGGGCGCACCACCACAGTGCGAGAGTTACCGCGCCCAGCGCCATCGTTAGGCCCACGCACGGAACGATTGCAAAGTTCGCCGCCACCGCGTACGGCGCAAACTGTAAGAAGACGGCTGCGCCGAGCGGCCACGTCCCGAGCTGCGTGGCAAGCGTTAGGGTCAGCGCTTCGCGCACGCGTTGCGGCAGGGCGACTCGTGCTTCGATCCAGCGTTCCAATGGGCCGGCACAGGCAAAGATCGCGCCCACGCATGAAAACGACAGGGCGAACGATGCTGTGGCGACGCTCTGCGGGCGCAGGAAGGCGATGACGCCGGCGGCGATTCCCAGCGCATTCCAGGAAAACGTCGCGCGTCCGCAGGCTCGCGCACCAAGCACCGCAGTCGCCATCGTCGCGGCCCGCTCGGCGGGCAGCTGCGAGCCGCTCCACCAGACGAAGCCCCAGACTAGCGCGATGGCGATCAGGCACGTCGCCCAGCGCGGTAGACCAAGAAAGAGCAGCACGAGAAGGCAGAGCGCCGTCACGGCGCCCATGTGCAAACCGGCGGTGACCAAGATGTGCACCGTCCCGGTCTCCTGGAACTCGGTGCGCAGCGCCGGCGGCAACGACGACCGCTCTCCCCAAAGCTCACCTGCCAGAACGGAGGCGGCGGGTTCGCCCAGACGCTCGCGCAGCGCAACGTGAGCCCATTCGTGCGCGCGCGCCAGCGCAATGCGAGCGTTCCAAATCGCGCCACGAACGCCGACGATGGCGGCCGAATCGAGCCGGCCGTCCAGCCCGCGCTCGCGCTCCATTGCGCGTTGGCTCGGCTCGGCGGGGTTTCGCGCCTCGTCAAACGGCTCCAGGCGTCCGCGTACGATCAACCGCGTGCCCGCGGGAGGAACATCGTCGCGTACGCGTGCCTGCACCACCGCGCCGTTGTCGAGCGCAAGCGTAAGCGACGACGACCCATCGCCTTCGTTCTCGCGTTCCAAGAGCGTCGCAGCATAGCGCGCCGTGCGGTGCTCGCTGATTTCCCGTTGGTTGTGCTGATGGAATGCGGCGTTGCCTGCCGCAACGACCAGGGCAAGGAACAACGCGGCGCGAAACCGCGGCGCTTCGCGCCCGAAAGAAACGTAGACCGCAACCGCGGCGAAACCAAGGATTTCTAAGGGATGAGCCTCGGGACCCAACGGCATAACGGCCAACGTTCCCAGCACGCTAACGCTCGCAAAGCAAAGGAGCCCCCACGATGGCATCGGCGCTTCGACTCCGCTCGGCACAAGCGTTCCCCTGCGACGGCTCGCCGCCGCGACTAGCTCGCGCAATTTCAGAGAACGCGAAATGCGTATCGTCGTAACCGGAGGGGCCGGCTTCATCGGATCGCACGTCATCGACGCCTATCGGGCGGCTGGTCACGACGTGTTGGTGATCGATTCGCTGTGGGAACACGGCGGCGGCCGGCGCGCGAACGTTCCGGAGAACGTCTCGCTCGTCCACATGGACGTTCGAGATGAGGCGATCGGCCGGGTCTTCGCCGATTTCGCGCCTGAGGTCGTCAGCCATCATGCCGCCCAGCACTCCGTCGCGATCTCGGTGCGGGATCCGCTCTACGACGCGCAAATCAACGTGATCGGACTGCTCAACGTGCTCGAGTTCGCGCAAAAAGCCGGGGTCAGAAAGGTCATCTTCGCCTCGAGCGGCGCGACCTTCGGCACGCCCGAACGGCTGCCGATCGCGGACGACACGCCGCAGCACCCGAGCTCGCCGTACGGCATCACGAAGATGGTCGGAGAACACTATCTGCGCTTTTACAAGGCCTCTCGCGGCCTCGACTTCACGGCGTTGCGTTACGGAAACGTCTACGGTCCGCGGCAGGATCCCAACGGAGAGGCCGGCGTGATTTCAATTTTCATCGGAAAAGTTCTGGCGCGCGAACCGGTCCGCATCGATTGGGACGGCGACCAGACGCGCGACTATGTCTTCGTCGAGGATGTCGCGCGGGCGAACCTTGCCGCGCTCGAGCGCGGTTCCGGCGGCTGTTACGTGATCGGCACCGGAGTTCGTACGAGCGTCAATCAGATCTATCGAAGCTTAGTGGAAATATCCGGTTTTGAAGCGCCGGTGATACACGCCCCCGCGCGTCCGGGCGATGCGCGCGACGCACAGTTCGACGCGACGCGGGCGCGTTTGGAGCTCGGGTGGACGCCCTCGACGGATCTGCCTGACGGGATCCGAGCAACGTACGAGTATTTCAAGCGTCTGAGCGGGCGCGGCGGGTAATTTTCAGGCGCCACAATGGAGCGGTTTGCTCAGACGGCGCGGCGGATTGCGTCGAATCCCGGAAAACTCGAAAAGATCGCGGTGCTTGCATCGTATTTTCGGACGCTCGACGATGCAGACTTGATCGCGGCGGCGCGCTTCTTTACCGGAAGTCCCTTCGCGGCTCGCGATCGCCGAACGCTATCGATCGGCGGACGGACGATCGTCGCGGTCGCTCGGCGAGTCTGGGGCTTCGATGACGCCGCGCTGGGCTCGAGCTATCGCGCGACGGGCGACCTTGGGGCCGCGCTCGGTCCCCTGGTGCGCCCGCCGGTCGATGCGATGCTCTTCTCCGATCGCCTCACGCCCGCAACGCTCGACGTTTTGTTTGGCGCAATCGCGCAGGCGTCCGGAAAACGTGCGAACCGGCAGCGCGAGGCGGTCCTCGAACGCATCCTGCGCGCCTGCGACGATTCGTTGGTCGCAACCTACGTCGTCAAGATTATCACTGGAGATTTGCGCGTCGGACTGCGCGAAGGGCTCGTGCTCGATGCAATCGCGGCGGCCTTCGACACCGATGCCGGTGCGGTTCGCCGAGGCCTGATGGCCTGCGGCGACGTTGGTGCGGTGGCGTTGGCGGCGAAGCACGGCTCGCTGGACGAACTGCGTGTGGAGTACGGCACGCCGATCGGCTTCATGCTGGCGACGCCCATTTCGTACGGCGAAACCTATGCGGAGCTCGCCGGCGATGCCTGGTTCGTCGAGGACAAATTCGACGGCGTGCGCATACAGGCGCACCTGCGCGATGGGGGCGTCGCTCTTTTTTCCCGCCGGCTCAACGACGTGACCGCCGCCTATCCCGAAGTGGCCGCGACGCTGGCAACGCTCGCGCGGGATGCGATCTTCGACGGCGAGATCGTCGCGATCCGCGACGAACGCGTGCAGCCCTTTCGTACCCTCCAAGCTCGTCTCCAGCGCAAGATCGTCGACGAGTCGCTGCGCGCCGAGGTCCCGGTTGCCTATATCGTCTTCGACCTCTTGGCACTCGACGGCGATCTGCTGATCGACGAGCCGCTCTCCCGGCGCCGCGAGCGTCTTGCGGATCTCTTCACCGCGGGCGCGCACCTGAAGCTATCGTCATTCGACCGCATCGGCGAGTCGACGCCATCGCAAGTGAACGAGCGATTTGAAGCGGCGCGTGCGCGCGGCAACGAGGGGCTCATGCTCAAGCGCGCCGGCGCAGCCTATCTGCCCGGACGGCGGGGAAAGTGGTGGCTCAAGCTCAAGCGCGAGCTCTCGACGCTCGACGTCGTCGTGGTCGCGGTGGAATGGGGGCACGGAAAGCGGTCGGCGGTCCTCTCCGACTACACGTTCGCGGTGCGCGGCGAACACGGCGTGCTGCTTACGATCGGTAAGGCGTACTCCGGCCTTACCGACTCTGAGATCGCCGCGCTCACGCCGTGGTTTCTCGATCACCGCCTGCCGCTCGATCGGCAACGTGCAAAGGCGCGTTCCCACGAGATACCGGTCGAGCCGACGATCGTTCTCGAAGTCGCGTTCGACATTATCGCGGAGAGCGATCTGCACGAGAGCGGCTTTTCGTTGCGCTTTCCTCGCATCGTTCGAATACGCGACGACAAATCGCCCACAGATATCGACACCATCGAACGCGTGGCGGAAATCTATCGTGAGATGCTTACGAGAGAAGGGTAAAGGGCTCACTTTTAGGAAAGCGAACCGACGCACGGCCTACTCGTTGTAGGCGTAGATAAGGAGCTCGAAATATGCCTCTTTCTAAACGGTGCGCCGCCGAACTCATTGGTACGTTTTGGCTCGTTCTGGGCGGGTGCGGCAGCGCCGTGCTTGCGGCGGCGTTTCCTAATCTTGGTATCGGGTTCGCAGGCGTTGCCCTGGCCTTTGGCCTTACGCTGCTCACGATGGCCTTTGCGATAGGCGGCATTTCGGGTTGTCACATCAATCCGGCCGTGACGGTCGGGCTTTGGGCGGCGCGCCGCTTTAGCGGCCGTGACGTCGTTCCGTACGTCGTGGCACAGGTGGTCGGCGGTATCCTCGCCGGTGGCGTTCTTTATATCATTGCGAGTGGCCAAGCCGGCTTCACGACGGCCAACGGTTTTGCGAGCAACGGCTACGGCGAGCACTCTCCGGGACACTTTTCCTTACTGGCCTGCGCAGTCTGCGAAGTGGTGATGACGCTGATGTTCATCTTCATCATCGCGGCCGCTACCGACAAGCGTGTCGTCGCCGGCTTCGCTCCGATTCCGATCGGTCTTGCGCTCACGTTGATCCATCTCGTCAGCATTCCGGTTACGAACACATCGGTGAATCCCGCCCGTTCGACGGGCGTCGCCATCTACGTCGGCGGATGGGCCGTTGCGCAACTCTGGCTCTTCTGGGTCGCGCCGGTCGTCGGCGGCGTCATCGGCGGCAGGCTCTACGACTCACTCTTCGCCTCAGACGCATAGGCGTCGCGCGTGCGGACGTGTTCGGGACGCACGCCGACGCCGATCAAGCGCGCGGGGATACGACGAAGCAACGGAAATTCGTCGAAGAGCCGCATGACCAGCGGCGCTCGCTCGATCTCTTTGCCCCGCAAGATCGGATCGATCGCCCGGTCTTGCACGAAAACTTGAAAAGCTTGGGTCACTTCGGTGGGGAAGGCTCGCCGTTCTTGAACGCGATGTAGTTCCGCGTCGCTCGGCGTTTCGCCCGATGCCAGCGGATCGGCGAGGATATTCGCCGCGGCGACCGCATCTTGGATTGCAAGATTGATTCCGATGCCGCCGATCGGCGACATCGCATGGGCCGCATCGCCGATGCAGAGCAGGCCAGGACGGTGCCAGCGTTCGAGCCGGTCGACGCGAACCTCGAGCATCGAGACCTTCGACCAGTCGTCGAGCGCCGCAACGCGATCGCTCAACGCAGGGACGAGCTCCACGATTCCTCGCTGCAGCGCCCCGATGCCTTGCGCCTTGAGCTCCTCGAAGGAGCCCTTGCGAATGATGTAGGCGCACTGCCAGTAGTCACCGCGGTCGATCATCACGAGCATATGTCCCGTGTCGATGTTGCCCAGCCTCTGCTCGGCTTCTCGCGGATGCTTGGCGATGCGCATCCAAAGTACGTCCATCGGCGCGCCGAGATTTTCGACCTTCAGACCGGCAAGCGCACGAATCGTGGAATGGCGCCCGTCGGCTCCGACGACGAGTTTCGCTTCGATCGTGATTTCCGCGTCGGACGTCTTCGCGCGCACGCCGACCATTTTGCCGCCGCTTTCGAGCAGGCCGATGCCCTCGGTCTGCATCATCAAATGAAAGGTTGGATAGCGGCGGCCGCACGCTACCAAAAAGTTGAGAAAATCCCATTGCGGCATCAACGCGACGAATTTGCAGTGCGTCCGAAGATGAGTGAGATCGGCAAGCTCCACGGTTTCGCCGCCGATGGTGGCGCCGATGGATCGAATCTCGTCGTGTGGCAGCGCGAGAAACGCATCGAGCCAGCCCAGCTCGAAAAGCAAATCGAGGGTGGACGGGTGAATCGTGTCGCCGCGAAAGTCGCGATAGAAATCCTTGTATTTTTCGAGTACGACGACGTCGACGCCGGCCCGAGCCAACAGCACGCCGAGCATCACTCCGCACGGGCCGCCGCCCACGATGCAGACCTGGGTCGAAACCTTTTGCGGCTCGATCATACGACGATGTTGAGCAGTTTATCCGGAACGTAGATGCGCTTGCGCACCTCTTTGCCGTCGAGGTGGCTCCGAACGTTGGTCTCTTCGAGTGCGAGCGCGAAGGCTTGCTCCTCCCCAATGCCCGGCGCAACGACGATGCGCGCTCGAACCTTGCCGTTGACCTGCACGACCAACGTGATCTCGTCGACCTCCAGCGCGCGATCCTCAGGCCGCAGATACGGCTCGAGATGCACCGAGGTCGTGTGACCGAATCGTTCCCAGATCTCGTCGGCGATGTGGGGAGCGAAGGGCGCGATCAGGATCGGCAACGCCCGCACGGCATAGCTTGCTGCCGAGGAATCCGCCGCGGAACTCGACGATATCGTGATTAGGTTTACCAGCTCGTCGAGCTTAGCGATCGTCGTATTGTAATGAAAGCGGCGCGATAGCGTCTCGTCGATTGCCGATTTGGCGACGACGTGCACCGCTCGCAGCAACGCCTTCTCCGCGGCGTTTCGAGCCGGCGGCAGCTCGCGAGCGTCGCCGTCGCGCAAGGCGTCGAAGAAGGGTTCGCAGGCGCGCCAGATGCGGTTCAAAAGGCGCACGCGCCCGCTGATGCCCTCCTCGCTCCAGTCGCTCGTCTCTTCGGGCGGCGTAACGTAGAGTAAAAAGAGCCGCATCGCGTCGACGCCGGTCTGCTCGGCCGTCTCGTCGATGCCGACGACGTTTCCGCGCGACTTCGACATTTTCTCGCCGTCGCGCAGCAGAAGACCCTGGTGGAAAAGGTTTTCGAAGGGCTCGTCGGCGCCGCGCACCCCACCGCGATCGTGAAAGAATTTGTAGAAGAAGCGTGAGTAGAGCAGGTGAAGCACCGTGTGCTCGGCACCACCGATATACTGGTCGACGTTCATCCACTGCGCGGCGCGCTCCGTCGACCATGGCAGACGGTCGTTGTGCGGATCGAGGTAGCGCAGATAGTACCACGACGATTCGAAGAACGTATCCATCGTGTCGGTCTCGCGTCGCGCCGGGGCGCCGCATTTCGGGCAGCTCGTCTCGACGAACTCCCGCACCGCGGCTAACGGCGAACCTTCACCGCGCACAGGCACGCCCGGCGGTAACAGAACGGGGAGTTCGTCGTCGGGGACGGGCACCTCGCCGCAAGTGCCGCAGTAGACGATTGGAATTGGCGTCCCCCAATAGCGCTGGCGCGAAATTAACCAGTCGCGCAGCTTGTAATTGACGCTCGTCTTTCCGCGGCCAAGCGTAGCCAGGCGCTGCGCGATGGCATCGCGAGCGCGCTCGCTCGACATGCCGCTAAACTCTTCGCTGGCGATCAGACGCCCGTCGTCAACGTAGGGTTGCTCCAACGCGTCGTCCGGCGCTGCGGTTGAGGGAACGACGACCGTGACGACCGGCAGCGCGTATTTTCGAGCGAACTCGAAGTCGCGCTCGTCGTGCGCCGGAACGCCCATCACGGCGCCCGTTCCATACTCCGCAAGGACGTAACTCGTGACCCAGATCGGAACCCGCTCGCGAGAGAGCGGATGGATCGCGTAGGCGCCGGTAAAGACTCCGCGCTTCTCCATCAAGCTGGTTCGCTCGAGCTCCGATTTCGATTGCAGGCTCTCGGCAAACGCCGCAACCTGCGCGGTAAACTCGGAGGAAACGATTTGCTCGAGCGATCTGACGACCGGATGCTCCGCGGCGATGGCAAGAAAGGTTGCGCCGTACAGGGTGTCGAGCCGCGTCGTAAAGACGTCGATCTCCGCATCGAGTCCTTCGACGCGAAAAGCGAAGGTGGCGCCTTCGCTGCGTCCGATCCAGTTGCGCTGCATCGTCCGCGTGCGTTCGGGCCAGCCGGTGAGCGTGTCGAGGCCTGCCAACAAGCGGTCGGCATAGGCCGTAATCCGCAAGAACCATTGCGACAGGTTGCGCCGTTCGACGAGATGGTGGCAACGCCAGCAGCGCCCATCGATGACCTGCTCGTTGGCGAGCACGGTTTGGTCGTGCGGACACCAATTGACGGGAGCCTCGCGCTTATAGGCGAGCCCTTCTTCGTACAACCGCAGGAAGAGCCACTGATTCCAGCGGTAGTACTCGGGCTCGCACGTCGCGATCTCTCGCGACCAGTCGTAACCGGCGCCCAACAGGCGCAGCTGGCGGCGCATGTTCAGAATGTTCTCGGTCGTCCAGGCCGCGGGGTCGGCGCCGCGCGAGATCGCCGCATTCTCGGCGGGCAAACCGAATGCGTCCCAGCCCATCGGGTGCAGCACGTTGTAACCGAGCATCCGCCTCATGCGTGCCACCGCATCGCCGATCGTATAGTTCTTCGCATGTCCGACGTGCAGATCGCCCGAGGGATAGGGCAGCATTACGAGGGCGTAATACTTGGGCTTCTCGCTTTCGTTGGGCGCGCGATAGAGAGAGTCGCGCTCCCAGCGCGACTGCCACTTGTGCTCGATCGTGCGAAAGTCGTAGCTCCCGGCCATGAAGAGCATGGTACATGCTGGAGCGGCCCTCCGCTACCCTTTGCGACGCGCGCCTCCGGCGTGATGGAAAATCGTGATCGCACGAATTGCTTTGGTCGTCGCCGCGACGCTGGCCCTCGCCGCCTTCGTACTCCGGCATCCGGCTCCGAGGGCCGTCGTGCAGTCGGTTTCAGTCGCGACGCCGAGGTCGAATCCCGATCCGGCCGGCTCCCGCGCGGGTCACCATCGGCACTCGCGGCGCGATGCGCCGGGCGGCGAGCTCGTCGTCTACGTGGCCGGCGCCGTCGCGCGGCCCGGTCTCTATCATCTGCATCCCGGCGACCGCTACGCTCAAGCCGTCGCTTCGGCCGGCGGGTTACGAGCATCGGCCGATGCAGCGGGCGTCGACCTCGCCCAGCGTGCCTCCGACGGTGAAGAGATCTACGTACCCGTGGCCGGTGAAGCGCCGCGCACGCGGGCTCGCGAGAGTCGCACGCGCCGGCATCGTGCGACACCGCCGCCAGATGGCAGCGTCGACGTGAATGCGGCCGACGCCGTGGAACTCGCCGCGGTGCCCGGGATCGGGCGAGCAGTGGCTGCGCGCATCGTGGAGTTGCGAGAGCGCGAAGGCAGCTTCGCATCGCTTGACGAGCTACTCGACGTCGCGGGAATGACGCAGAGCCGCCTCGAGCGAGCTCGCTCGTATCTGCGCGAACCTTAGAAGCATCCTCGGAGCTTTACTCCCGCGTCGTCACGAGCCCCCGCGCGTCCGCATTGGCGCCTCGCTAAAGGCGCGAACATGCGTGCCCAGAACCCGACGTTAGGAGGGCTCTAACGTATGGCAAAGCCTCGGATCGCCTTTGTCACCTGCGTGAAAGCAATCGCTACCCTTGGCGTTGCAGCGATGCTCTTTACCGGAGTCATAGACATGCCGGCTGCCTCGGCGCAGGATGATCAGTATGTTCCAGGAGCCTGGCACTATCGCTCCGTCGCCTGCGTGAACACAACGGTACGAACGGTCGAACCTCGCCTGACGGGCGGCGACCAGAAGACTTTCACCGTACGGGACTTCGAACAAAGCGGGGTTGAGGTGGAGTTCGACACCACCCTAGGGGCAGATCCCGCGAATCCCAATATGCGAGCCGCCGTGACTCATTACCAAAATACTGCCGGTAACAACATCATGATGACGGAGCGTAAAGGGGATAAGGTACAGGTCTGTTTCCTATCAAGGCCGGCACCAACAACGTATTGCGATCCGGACACGGACGGCAGAGGACGTGTGTTTCGTGTCTACGATTATCGACGGCGCGCTCAGTATTCCGGGATGAACAGCGAGCATGACTGCGGGGGCGCCTAACGTTATATGGAACCCGCCACGTTGTTGAACAATGAGTCAAGGCTGGTGCCGAGCAGGGTGACGCCCGTGATGGCGACGAGTGCGACCAAGGCGACGAGTAGACCGTACTCGACCATCGTCGCGCCCTCTTCGTCTCGGATCATTGCAATGCGGTTGCTAATCATTCCATCTCCTATGCGTTTAGTTAAGACGCGGTCGAGCGTCGATGTTACCATTAGTCGCCGAGCAACCGCCATAGTACAAACGTACCCGCATGGGTTAGCGTTCCGTGCGCTTCTTCGAGGTCGTCGTTTTGGCCGACGCCGTCGCGCGCGGAAAACCGGCGCCCGACGTCTACCTCCGCGCGCTCGAGCTGCTGCACGCCAAGCCAGCGGTAACGGCGGCGATCGAGGATTCACGGCATCCGCTCGGCGCACGCGGCGAGAATTGTTGTCATCGCGATACCGAAGAAAGAGTTTCCATCCGATGCCGGCGCGCCTGCGCTGGCTTCGCGCGTCATCGAGAATCTCGACGCCCTCGACGCCGCCGTCGTTTGCGGCGCGTTATCCGAGCCTGACTTAGAAGGGCTGCTCTATGCGCGTTGCGCATTGGGAATCTCCTCATGTCTTTAGAGCTCCCCGCAAAGCAGACGCTGCCCAGCCTCATCCGCACGGCGCTTGCGGAAGGACGCGACGAGGCTTTGGTCGAGCGCGTTGCGGGAGAGTGGACGCCGACCTCGACCGCACGATTGCTCGAACGGGTCGAGAGCGTGGCCTGCGCGATTCGCGATGCCGGCTTGGAAGCGGGCGATCGCGTCGCGCTGATCGCGCATAATTGCGTCGACTGGGTCGTCTGCGATTTCGCGACGTTCTTCGCTGGCTGCGTCGTCGTGCCGATCTATCCGACGCAAGCGCTCGATCATACGGCCTACATTCTCGAACATTCGGGCGTTCGATTGATCTTCGTCGATGACTCGGGACTGGCACGCCTGCGCGAGGCAAACGCGGTGCTGCCGCGCGTCGTCGTTCTAAACTCAGGCGGAGAGGACGGGCTGCAACCGTTTGAAGCGCGCGGCGCGGCGCTGCGCCTCGCGAACCCGGAGCTGCCGACGGCGTACGAGTCGACGCTGCCCGACGACCTCGCGGTCCTCATCTACACCTCCGGAACGACCGGACCCCCTAAGGGCGTGATGCTCTCGCACGACAACCTTGGTTTCGACGCGCAGGTCTCCCTCGATTGCGGTTTCGAGGGCATCGAAGGCGGCCGTGACGTGCTCTCGGTGCTGCCGTATTCGCACATCTACGAGCACACGCTCATCTATATCTATCTGCTGGCGAAGGTGCGGTACTTCATCTGTCACGATCCAGGCGAACTGCTCAAGGATCTCAAAGACGTGCGTCCGGTCGAGATGACGTCCGTTCCCCGCATCTTCGATCGCGTGCTCGGCGGGGTGAAGGGGCAGGCGCTGGCAGCCGGCGGGCTCAAAGGCCGCCTCGTTCCTTGGGCGCTTGAAGTCGGACGCGAATACATGCGTACGGCGATGCTCTCCGATTTGGCGCCCGCGCCGTGGCTGAGACTGCAATACGGCGTCGCCAAGGCCGTCGTGCTTCGCAAAATTCCACCCGCGCTCGGCTTGGAGCGCGTGAAGTTTCTCACCAGCGGAAGCGCTCCGCTTCATATCGATACCGCGATGACGTTCCTGGCGATGGGCATTCCGATCATGCAGGGTTATGGCCTCACCGAGACCTCGCCGGTCGTTTCCGTGAGCCGTCTTTCGGGCAACGAGTACGGTGCGGTTGGCCGGCCGATCACCGGCGTTGACGTTGCGATCGCGCAGGATGGCGAAGTGCTCGTTCGCGGCCGCAACGTCATGCTCGGTTATTATGGCGACAGCGAGGCGACGGCGGCCGCGCTTCGCGACGGGTGGCTGCATACCGGCGACGTCGGAGAAATCGACGCCGCGGGCTTCTTGCGCATCACCGATCGTAAGAACGAGATCTTCAAGACCGACACGGGCAAATGGATTTCGCCGGCTCGGGTCGAGGCCAACATCAAGCGTTCGATCCATATCGCGCAGGCACTGGTGGTGGGCAACGGCAGGCCGTATCCGCTCGCACTGATCTGTCCGAACTGGACGCTCGTGCGTCTCGAGCTGCCGAAGCTGCCCGCCGAAGCTGCGCCCGAAGCGCTCGCCGCTCGCGACGACGTGCGCGCCTTCTTGCGCCAAGAGGTGCACGAACAGACGCGCACCTTGGCTAGCTACGAACAGGTGCGCCATATCGTCGTCGTGCCGACGGAGTTTAGCGTCGAAGGCGGCCAGCTTTCGCCCTCGATGAAAATCAAACGGCGCGTGGTCGAGAAAAAGTATGCAGACGAGATCGAGCAAGCATACGGTGGTAAGGCCGGCAAAAACCAAACAGGCAGGAGCCCGGAACCGTACCGAGCATAATCGGCGTGCACTGGAGGTCCCGTTTGCACTTCAAATTACGCGCGTTTCCAATAGCCCTGGCGGCGCTCCTGATCGCTATGCCGGCAGGGGCGGCGAAGCCGCCGGCCATTCCCGCGTTGACGCCCGACGGCGTCACGCACCACCGTCTCACGCTCGACAACCGAACTCTGGCCTATACCGCGCGCGCCGGAACGATTACCTTGCGCAACGGCGACGACCAGCCGATCGCCCGCGTCTTTTACACCGCCTATACGCTCGATGGCGCCGACCCGTCGAAGCGCGCGGTGACGTTCGCGTACAACGGCGGTCCGGGCAGCTCGACGATGTGGCTGCGAATGGGCTCCTTCGGACCCGTTCGCGTGCAGACCGGAGACGGACAACTAACGGGGCCTCCGCCATACCGAATCGTCGATAATCAATACTCCCTGCTCGACAAGACCGACCTGGTCTTCATCGATATGCCAGGAAGCGGATTTGGGCGGATCATCGGCGCCGGAAAGCCCAGCGATCTCTGGGGCGTCGATGAAGACGTCGCCGCCTTCGGTCAGTTCATCCAGCGTTACATCACGCGATTCAATCGCTGGAACTCGCCGCGCTTTCTTTTCGGCGAGTCGTACGGAACGACGCGCTCGTCCGTGCTCGCGAAGTATCTGCAAGACGCCGGTATCGGCCTCAACGGCGTCGTGCTGCTTTCGTCGTTCTTGAACTCGAACATCGACTATAACGACGGCGCGCCGATCGGCGGCGGCGATTGGGGATTTATCCTTTACCTGCCGACTGAGGCCGCGACGGCTTGGTATCATCACGCAGTGCCCGACGCACCGGCGCTGCCCGCGCTGCTCTCGGAGGTGGAGAACTTCGCACTTACCGAGTATCTCGACGTGCTCGGTCAAGGCGCGCAGGCCACGCCGGCTCGTTACAGCGACGTCGTTGCCAAGTTGCATCGCTATACCGGCCTCTCCGAACGATACATTCGCAACTCGGACCTGCGCATTCCCTACGATCGTTTCGAGAACGAACTCCTGCGCGAATCCGGGCGCACCGTCGGGCGCATCGATTCGCGCTTCGAAACCTACGTGCTGGACCGGCCGGAGGTCTCGCCCGACTGGGACGCCACCGACGCGGCAATCGATTCGGTTTTCACCTCGATGTCGAACTACTATCTGCGGCAGGTCCTGCACTACAACACGCCGCTGCTCTACCGAGCGAACATCTACGATTTAATTTATGCCAACGGCCAAAGTTGGGACTTCAAGCACGGGCAGAACGCCCAGATTCTCAACGTAACTCCCGATCTCGCGCAGACGATGACCTACAATCCCAAGTTGAAGGTTTTTTCCGCGAACGGGTATTTCGATTTCGCCACGCCCTTCTTCGCCACGGTTTACGCACTCGACCATCTCTATCTCGCGCCGGCAATCCAGCGGAATATTACCTACGGCTTTTACGACTCGGGGCATATGGTCTATCTACATCCCGAGGCGCTTGCGCGCTTCCACGACGACCTAGAACGCTGGTACGCGGAGGCGCTCCGAAATGTTTAGCATCGTAACGACGCTGGCGGCCGTCGCGATGGCGGCTACCGCCGCCGCAGCCGGCGGCGGAACCCCGGACGCGGTCACGCAGCACGTCATCGCCCTCGGCGGAAAGAGCTACGCGTATACGGCGCGCGCCGGAACGATTACGCTGCAAAACGACAAGGATCAGCCAACGGCGCAGATCTTCTATACGGCATTCACCCTCGACGGCGCGGACCCGCGAACCAGACCGGTGACGTTTTTCTATAACGGCGGTCCCGGAAGTTCGACGATTTGGCTGCGCATGGGCTCGTTCGCCCCGATGCGCGTGCGGGTCGGCGACGGAGTTCCAACGCCCGGCGCGCCGTTCACCTTGACCGAGAACCAGTACTCGTTGCTCGATCGCACGGATATGGTCTTCATCGATGCGCCCGGAACCGGCTTCGGCCGAATCGTCGGCGCGGGAACGCCGAAGGAATTCTACGGTGTCGATCCCGACGTGGCGGCCTTCGCGCAGTTCATCAACCGATACATCACGACGTTTGGGCGGTGGAACTCGCCGAAGTTTCTCTTTGGAGAATCTTACGGGACGCCGCGCTCGGCGATGCTCGTCAACTACCTGCAGCAGCGCCAAGGCATCGGCATCAACGGCGTCGTGCTGCTCTCCTCGGTTCTCGATTTCAGTCTCGACTGGGATGTGAACTTTTCGCCAACGGCAATCGGCGGCGGCGATTGGGCGTATCCGCTCTACCTTCCGACGGAGGCCGCAGCCTCGTGGTACCATCACGCCTTGCCGGGTCCGCAAACGACGCTGGCCGACCTCCTGCCGCGCGTCGAAGCGTTTGCGATGAACGAGTATCTCAACGCCCTGGCGCAAGGGGCGAGCCTTTCGCCGGCCACCTACGACGACGTCGTTTCGAAGCTGCACGAATATACCGGGCTGTCGGCGCGTTACATCCGCGACTCGAACCTGCGCGTTCCCTACTCACGTTACTCGACCGAGCTCTTTCGCGACAGCGGCGTGATGCTGGGTCGCTACGACGCGCGCTACACCTCGTACATGCTCGATCGTTTACAGGAGCGCTCCGACTTCGATCCGACCGATTCGGCCATCGACGCGGCCTTCGTCGCGACCGGTAACGCCTATCTGCGCCAGGCGTTAGGATATCGAACGACGCCTGATCTATCTTCCGGAGATCAATGTCTTCCGCCAATGGGATTGGAAACACAACGGCGCGCTGCCGACCAATACCGCCCAAGATCTGGCCAGTGCGATGACCTACAATCCAAACCTGCGGGTCTTCTCGGGCAACGGCTACTACGATTTTGCGACCCCGTTCTGGGCGACGGTCTATACGCTCAACCACTTGACCCTCTCACCGCAGCTGCAAAGTCACATCAGTTACGGATTCTATGAGTCGGGGCACATGGTCTATCTTCACACACCGGCGCTGGCACAGTTTCACGACGATCTCGAGCGCTGGTACGTCCAAACGCTACAGGCCGGGCGCTAGCGAACTCTACCGGCCCAGCGCCTCGATCGTGTGAAGGCGCGCCAGCGTCACGCGATAGATGCCATCGAGTTTCGCGTAGCCGAGTCGCATATCGGGTGTTGGCGCGGCGTCGGCGCTTTCAATGGCGCTCTCGAGATACTCGAGCTGGTTTTCGAGGAACAAGAAGCTCGTGAAATCGTGCGAGTAGGCGCCCATCGAATCGTCGGGGTTGTCGGGCGGTTCCGCGCCGATTATTTCACCGCGTAATGCCTGCTCTTGCGAGGCGGAGAGGTGCGAGCTCCCGCCGAGCGCCCGCGCCTTCGCGCGGGAGGCAGCTACTTCGGCTCGCAGCGCGATGACGCGCTCCGCCAGTTCGTACTGCGCGGCGAGGTCTGCGTCGGTCGCGACGACGCGCGGATCGCGCAGCACGCGCGCCGCGCGGTCGTACGTCTTCCCGTCGACGCTCAAGCGCACGGTGTAGCTGCCCGGCGGCAGGAACGGTCCTCTCGAATCGGTTTGGTGGAAATCCCAGACGAAGCGGTGCGCGCCGGCCGACGTCTCGGGCACGGCGTGCTGCGCGATCCAGTGCGTCGTGTAATCGACCGATTTGGGATCGGCCGCCTTCGGGGGCTCGGCGCTCGACCAGCGGCGCACGACGCGCCCTTCCGCGTTGAGAATCTCGATCGCGACCGGTGTGCTCGTCTCGCGCGCGAGATAGTAGTCGATGTAAAGGCCGGAGGGGGGGTTGTCGACCTGCGGCTCATCGAGCGGCAGCGGCGTTCCCTCCTGATTGCCTTCCCGAACGCGATACGCCGGTGCGGGCATGAAGAGATAATCGCCGCCGGTGGCGCGCGCGGCGGCCATCTGCCGCAGCGACGCTACGTCGTCCATCACCCAGAACGAACGCCCGTGCGTCGCGAGCACGAGATCGTCGCCATGCACGGCGATGTCGCGAATGGACGTGACCGGAAGATTGAGCTGCAGCGGCTGCCAGTTCGCGCCGTCGTCGAACGAAATGTAGATGCCTCGCTCCGTACCGGCGTAGAGCAGTCCGCGACGCTTCGGATCCTCGCGAACCGCGTTGACGAACGAGCCGTTCGGAATGCCGTTAGCGATGGGCGTCCACGTCGTGCCGCCGTCGTCCGTGCGATAGATGTACGGCGCATAGTCGTCGAGGCGGTGACGATCGACGGCCGCGTAGGCCGTCGAGAGATTGAAGTGCGAGGCCTCAATGATGCCCACCTTGCTCCACGACGTCAGCTGTGGCGGCGTAACGTTGCGCCACCGAACTGCCGGTGCACTCGCGGTGGCGTTATGGCTCAGCCAGATGTAGCCATCGTCGGTGCCGGCCCAGACGACGTTTGCGACGATCGGCGAAGGGGCGATCGCATAGACGACACCGTGGCGCTGCACGTTGTTGCTATCGGCCAGCGTCGGCGCGTCGAGGTTCGACGGCGTGCCTTCGTTCGCGCGCGAAAGATCGGGGCTGACGATCTGCCAGCTGTCGCCGCCGTTACGCGAGCGAAAGACGCTCTGGTGCCCCATGTAGAGCGATTGGGAATCGGCGGCTGAGAACGACAGCGGCGCCGTCCAGGTGTTGCGCCAAAGCGTCGATGGGTAGGCGATGACCGGATCGACATTCAGCTCCCAGCCCGTGGCGGCGACTTCCTTCGTCGCTCCCGGGCCGCCGGCGCCTCCGGCGCTGCCGTACACCAACCCCGGATGCTTGGGATCGGGCGCGAGATAACCGTTCTCGCCGCCGACGTCGAGCGGCCGAAAATCTTGCTGCGAGAGCGTTCCGTATTTGCTCCACGTCGCTTGCATGTCGGCGCCGGAGTCTTGTTGGGCGCCGTAGGCCGAATACGGAAACGCGTTGTCGGTCGCGACGTGATAAAACTGCGCCGTGGGCTGGTTGTACCACGAGCTCCAGGTCTTCGCACCATTCATGCTGACGACCACGCCTTGGTCGCTGCCCAAGATCATGCGATTCGAATCGCCCGGGTCGACCCACAACGTATGGAAATCGTCGCCGGTCGGATCGCCGAGGATCGCATCGAAAGTCTTGCCGCCGTCGCTCGACCGATAGGTTGCCGTATCCATCACGTAGACGACGTTCGCATCGTGCGGGTCGGCCGTGATACCGCTAAAATACCAGCCTCGCTGCCAAATGCGCGGCTCGCCGTTCTCGTGAGTCCAGGTTGCGCCCGCGTCGTCCGAGCGATAAACTCCGCCCAGGCCGGGAGTGCTGTCGACGTTTGCATAGACGCGGCGCGGCGCGGCCGGCGAGATCGACAATCCGATGCGCCCCACCTTAGCCGGAAGGCCCTGCGTTAGTTTCGTCCAGTTGCGTCCGCCGTCGACTGTTTTATAGAGGCCGCTGCCGGGGCCGTTCGAAGGCGGATAGACGTTCCACGGCGGTCGGCGAGTCTGCCACAGCGCTGCGTACACGACGTCGGGATTACCCGGTTCCATAGCGAGCGCGGTTGCGCCGGTATCGGCGTTTTCGTAGAGAACCTTGTTCCACGTCCGGCCGCCGTCGGTCGTCTTAAAGACGCCGCGTTCCGCATTGGGAGCGTATGGATGGCCGAGCGCGGCGACGTAGGCGATGTTGGGATCGCGCGGATCGACGACGATCGCACCAATTTGTTTGGTATCGATGAGACCGAGATGCGTCCACGTGCGGCCGCCGTCGGTCGACTTATACATTCCGTCGCCGTAGGCGATGTCGGAGCGCATGTCGGCTTCGCCCGTTCCTACGTAGACGACGCTCGGATTGCTGGGCGCGACCGCGATGGATCCGATCGACCCGATATCCTCACGATCGAAGATCGGTTTCCAGGTTCGCGCGGCGTCGTCGCTCTCCCAAACGCCGCCGTCAACTGCGCCGAAGTAAAAGTGGTTCGGTTCGCCCGGAACGCCGGTTACCGCGAGGGCGCGTCCCCCGCGAAACGGCCCGATGAGCCGCCAGTGCAGGTTACCGAAATACGACGGATTGATGAACACCGCGGCGAGAACCAACGACAGCAAGCGCACCATAGACGCCTACCATCCGCCGCCGCCCTCGCCGCTTCCCCCACCCGCATCAGCTCCGTCGCCCGAATCGTCGGCTTGGCCCGCCTCGTTTGCCGGCGCTCCGTCTTTACCGCGGTGGAGCTCGTTGCCCAGCCACGCGCCGCCCAAGCCTCCAAGCAGGCCGCTCCAAAAACTGCCGCCGCCGCCGAAACCGCCGTAGCCATACGCCGGCGGCACGGCTCCGCCGGAATAGCGTGAGGAAACAGTTGCGCGCAGGATCGAACGCACGATAAAAAAGCCGGCTACGATGATGATGATCCACCAGAACATTGGCACGTGCCCTCCTCGCGAGGCTGGAAGCGGTTGACGAGTACCGCGCCCGGTCCTACCCGGCTCGAACGGCGAAGTTTCGTAGCGGTGGGGGAACTCGCGACCTCGTCGCCGAGCATCGCATTCTATGGATGAGACGGTTGGCGCCTCGAGCTCCTTACGGACCGGATCGCTAACTTTCATCGAGGTACTCGCTACCTCGATCGCCTTGATCGGACCGAGCATGACGCCGATCTTGATCGCGCCGTACATGTTCGCCAACGCCGGCGACGGAACGTGGCTGGCCTATCTTTTCGGCGCGGGCATGCTCGTTGTCGTCGCCCTCAACCTCAATCAATTCGCTCGCCGTTTCACGGGCGCGGGTTCGATGTACGAGTATGCGGCCGAAAATCTTGGTCCCGCCTTAGGTGCGCTTTCGGGATGGAGCCTGCTTTGGGCGTACGTCTTCGTCGCGGCGGCCGTCGTCGGTGCGATGTCGCTCTTTGTCGGCTTGCTGCTGAACGACGCCGGTATGCTCGTGGCGTCCACGCCGGCGATATACGTGGCGATCGCCATCATTCTCGGCGCCGTGTGCTGGCAAGCCGCCTACCGCGGCGTGCAGGTTTCGGCGATCGTCATGCTCGTGCTCGAAGCTATCTCGGTAGCGATCATCCTGCTGGTCGTTGGAATCGTTCTGCTGCGTCACGGGCCCGCACTCGATCCGAACCAGCTGACGATCAAAGGGGGCGTCCCTAACTGGGGTCTCGCCGTGATGACTGCCGTTTTTAGCCTGGTCGGCTTCGAAAGTGCGACGGCATTTGGTGCCGAAGCCAAGCGGCCGCTGGTCGCGATCCCGCGGGCGGTGATTGCGAGCGTGCTCTTTGCGAGCGCGTTTTTCATCATCGCGACCTATGCCGAAATCGTCGGATTAGGGCACGCCGCAAAACCGCTAGACCAGCAGACGTTTCCGCTGGGAACCCTAGTCGGTCTTTACGATATCGGCTACTTGCGCGTTCCGATCGCGATCGGCGCCCTTTTCAGCGCGTTCTCGGTCTGTTTGGCATGCATCACGACCGCTGGCCGGATCGCCTATGCCGTCGCCAAGGCCGGGCTCTTCCCGCGGGCACTTGCCGCGATCGAACCCCGTCACAATACGCCGCACGTGGCCGTGACGCTGATTACGGTCGTCGTGGTTTCCATTGCGGCGGCGGCGCTGGCGGCCGGCGTGCTGCCCATCGACGTTTTCAATAACTGTGGAACGCTGAGCTCGTTCGGGTTCATCGTCATCTACGCCGCGATCTCGATTGCCGCATCTCTGTACGTCAAGCGTATCGGGGCGCTGCGCTGGATCGACGTCGCGATTTCCGCGCTGGCGGTGGTACTGCTCGCCGTGCCGGCCGTCTCGCTCATCTATTCCGTTCCAGCGCCGCCGCAGCGCTGGTTCGGTTACTACTTTCTCGGATTTATGGTTATCGGGTGGCTGTGGTTCTCTCGCGCCGCGTTAGTGAGCGCGCAGCGAAGAAGAGACGACGATCAGGCCGCCGGCGACGCTAAGCGCGAAGAAAACGATAAAAACCCAGACGCCTAGACGCTTGAGGAACTCGCGCCTGGCGCGAGCCGCCTTGGTAATATGGGTCGGGCGTCGCCGTTTCACGACGCGCTGCTCGCCGCACTGGGGGACACATTGGGAAGAGACCAGAGTCGTTCCAGATTGTAAAACTCACGCTGCTCGGGCGTGAACACGTGGACGATCACGTTACCGAGATCGATGAGGATCCAGGATCCGTCGCCATACCCTTCAACGCGTGAAACGCCGTAGCCGCCAAGTCGCGCCGCTTCCGTCACGGCATCGGCGATGGCGCGCGTCTGTATTCTCGATCGTCCGGTTACGATCGCGAATGTGTCGGCCAAAATGGTTCGGCCGCTTACGTCGAGTGCCGTGAAACCCTCTCCTTTTTTGTCGAGCGCGCTTTCGCGAACGACGTCGATCAACTCGCCGATGCGCGCACCTCCGGCGAAACTCCGTCGGCGACGGTCAGCCCGAAGCTCGCCGCCGCCGCCAGCGTTGCTGCAACGGTCGCTACGCCTTTGCGGCCATTGTGGCGCATCGTCAAAAGGAGCACCGCCCGCATCGCTCCGGCGAGATCGCCCTGTGCGAGCCTCCAAAGATCGGCGCGCTCGGGAAAAGAGCGGTTCGGTTCGAGCGAGTCGGCGAGATAGACGATGCAGTCCAGTGGCGACATCTCGCGTGCGCCGGTCGTGTGCTTCTCGATTGCCGACAGCACGTCCGGATCGCCCACCCCAAATCGCTCGCTCGCAAGCGCGCCACCGAGCTTCGCGTGCAAGAGCATCGGATGCCGGCGCTCGGCGACGTCGATCGGAAGACCACGGGCTTCGCATTCGGCAACGAGCCTTTCGGGCGTGTAGAGTCGAGCGAGATCGTGAAGCAGTCCAGCCAACCGTGCCTTTCCCGGATCGGCGCCATGCCGTTGCGCGAGGACATCGGCACAACGTGCGACGCGCACACTGTGCGCGTACCGGTCCCGTTGCCCCAACTCTTCTTCAACGCGCCGTACCAGTTGTGCAAACGAGGGCATCAATCCCCTAAGCTCGCGCGCAAGGCGCCCAGCCGGTTGCGGTAGAGCTCGCTCTTGAGGCTGCCGGCCCACATGATCAGCGCGCTCTCATTGTCGTCGCTGTAATATCCGGCGCGCATCGTCACGGTCGTGAAACCATACTTGCGGTAGAGCCGTTGCGCGACCGTGTTGCTCTCGCGAACCTCGAGCGTCATCCATCCGGCACCGCGGTCGATTGCTTCGTCGATCAGCCTCAGGAGGAGCACTTCGCCGAATCGCCGCCCGCGGTAATCGGGATCGACCGCCAGCGTCGTTACGTGCGAGTCCTCTAAGACCACCCAAATGCCGCCGTAGGCGACGATGCGCTCTTCGAAACATCCGACGAAATAGTGCGCCAATTTATTCGTGCTTAGCTCGTTGTAAAAAGCATCGTTCGGCCAGACCGTGGAAAAGCAAGCGCGCTCGATGCGCGTGACCGCCGCGACGTCGGACGTCGTCATCGGTGCGATCGAGAAGCGGTCGGGCCGGTGCGCGGGCCGGTGAAGCTCCATCTTCACGCGAGCGGCATCCTAGAGATTCGGAGCCTTGGCGGCGGGAAGCTCGCCGTAATCGGCGCGCACTTCGTGCAGGCTCGCCGGGGGCGTGCGCGAGACAGGCGGCCAGAGCAGCGGCTGCGGCTGCGGGTGTGACGGCCGGATTGACGGGACGCACCGAACTACCGCGTTCGGCGAGTGCGTCCAGCACGTCCTTCGACGCGCCCACGACGTCGAGCGATTTGAGTCCGGCCTCCGACGGCGGCAGCAGCTCGTCGAGTACCTCGGCGATTCGTCCCGACGCACGCTTCGTTTCGCCTTCGCAGCGGTACCGTGCCGAGATAACGCCTGGCCGGCCGACGACGACGGTAAGAGCGCGTTCGAAGCAGCCTCCGAACTCGAGCAGATCGAACGACGAAATTGGCACGAGCGGGAGTTGCCAAGCGGCAGCGAGCGCTTTGGCATAGGCGATCGCGATGCGCAACCCCGTAAAGCCCGCCGGGCCCGACGCCTACGGCAAGGCGATCGAGTCTTCCGGCAGGAATCCCGGCTTCTCCAGGACCTTCTGCACGAGGACGAGACCGCGCTCGAGTGCGACGTTCCCGCTCTCCTGTGCGCTGGAGACAACTCGATTTTCGCTAGCGACCGCGACGGAGAAGCCGCCCAGCGCCCCGTCCAGGGCAAGAACGTTCAATACGGCTCGCGAAGAGAAAGAATGCGAGGATTGTCGCCGGCGCCTTCCATTTCTATCTCGTAGCGGCGCGGCGGGAGAATAGTGGGCGCGTTGCGCCACCATTCGACGAGCACG
>CAVRYW010000002.1:0-251342 GCA_963725605.1 Vulcanimicrobiota bacterium
TGATTCTGGGGCAAAAGGCGCTTCCACGAAAAAGGCCCGCAAAAGGCGCAAAGCCACATAGCCATCGAGGTTTTTCGGCATTCCAGATTTCCAGAAGTTTCCGCGACTTTCCACGCCTTTCTGCGAGAATGGTCGTCAAATGGTCGTCAACATCACAGACGTTAGGCGCCCCATGATGAGCATCGGCGATCGGGCTCGCCCTCGGATACATCGCGCTGGCGCCGGGTAAGGCTATCGCGCCAGAGTATCCCATAAACAGGGCGGCAAACCGTCACCCAGGCGCAGCGCCCCAAAGCCGAGTAGAAAAAGGAAAGGAGCAGACGCCTTCTTCAAGGGACCTGCTCTGCCTAGACTTCGGCGACGAAGAGCGAACAGCGACGAACTATCCGCTCGTGCGCATCACCAACG
Organism: Vulcanimicrobiota bacterium; assembly: GCA_963725605.1. Lineage (GTDB taxonomy): Bacteria > Vulcanimicrobiota > Vulcanimicrobiia > Vulcanimicrobiales > Vulcanimicrobiaceae > Cybelea. The sequence goes on from CAVRYW010000002.1 coordinate 409, forward strand.
CCAGCTGTCACGTCGTCTACGCTCGCGCGCACGACCAAAGCACGATGGGCGTCGCTACCGGAGCGAAGCCGGTAAACGCCTTTCAGTTTCGCGTATTCGGCTTTGGCCTGCACCAAAGCCGGAACGTCTGCATCGGCCTCGTTCCACAACGCGAAAAATCTTTCGAACGCGCTTTCGGCCTTAGGGACATCACGCGCAAGGGCGTAGCCGCGCGCCATCCCCAACCACGCCAGTGCATAATACTGTCCCCAGTTTGGTTGAGCCCAAGTCGCTCCCCAGCTCGCGCCTTGGTGTTCCGCGATCTTTCGAAACTCCGCGACTGCTTCCGTGCCCCGACGCATTTTGAGGTAGAGCAGTCCGCGCACGTAGATCGCGTCGGGGTAGGCGCGTTCGTACGGCAATGCGGATTCCAACAGGTCGATGCCTTTTGCCGGTTCGTTGCGGTCGAGTGCGAACGCGGCTTCGATCTCGGGCAACTGCACCGCATTCCAGATCGTCCCGTTCGGATAGCGTCGGGAACTCTCCGCAGCGAGTTTTTCGGCATCGGGGGTATCGCCGCATAGCGCAAGTGCCAAGGCGGGACGTCCGAGCCGGCGCACGGTCACGCAGCGGCCCGAAAGTGCGTCTGCACGCGCATCGGCCTCCTCGAACTCATCGGCGACGTATCCAAGTCCCTGGCGCCGTGCCGTATCTGCAGCGAACTCATACTGCTCGTGCGATGCACGCCGCTGCCCGTGCATATTCAGATTTGCCGCCTGCAAACCGAAGCTCAGGTACTCTTCGGGCTTGCCTGCAAACCAGCGAATCTCTCGCGCGACCGCCATCTGATCGTCCTCGAGATATGCTAACTCGAGGAAGCGTTGATGGATTCGTGACCCGTCGATGCCTAGCGTCCGCACTTTCGCTGCGACCGCGTCCGCTTCTGGTAGGCGATCGAGGCACATATAGGCGTCCAGTTGCCGGCGATACGGCGCTTCGACGTCGGGTTGCAAGCGGGCGGCGAGAAGCGCTTCGTTCAACCCTTGTTCGAACTGCCCCAAGTCGATGTACGTGACGGCCAATTGATTATGCGGATCCCAAGTTGGCCGATAGTGCGCCGCTAACTGCCATACTGCGATTTCCTTCTCCCACTCACCGGTGAACCTGTAATAGTAGGCGGTTATGGCGATCCGTTCCGGTTCGGAGGTACGGTCGACGAAGCTGAAAGCGCGTTTTGCGTACTCGGCGCTGCGCGCCGTGTCTCCGACTTGTTCGTATGCAATACCCAGGAGATAGTACGCCGCGGCAAACTTCGGGTCGATGGCGATGGCGCGCTCAAACAGCGGCATGGATGCGCGGAACTCGCCGCGGCCCATGATCGCGATGCCGGCGCTGTAATTTCGCAGCGCGTCCAATGAAGGGGTCGTTGCAAGTTCGAGCGGCGTGTTGTATTCGTTGAGGGTGCCTGCAGATTCGCCGGCGCGAATTCGGAAGTTGGCCGCCATCGTGCTCAGGCCATGAAGCACGTCTTCTTTCCGAAGAACCTGGACCTGCTCTTGATCGAGCGTCTCGCCGCTAGCGCAGTTGACGACTTTCAACCCAAGGACGTATTGGCGGCCGAGACTCGCGATGGAACCTTCCAAAGCGAGGGCGCTGTTCGTGCGTTTGCAGACTTGCTCGGCAATCTCCGGCGTCAGTCGTGTATCGGCCGGCTTGAGCATCAGGCGAAGCGTTTGCCGGACTCGCTCGTCGCCAATTCGGCTCAGGTTCGGAGATTGTTCGAGCTGGACGGCGAGGCCCTGACGTAAGGTGCCGTCAAAAATCGGATCGCGCGTAGAGTTTTCGAAATCGGCGAGGACAACCGTGCGTGCCTCACCAATCGCCGCCGCGCGCTGAGATAGAACCACGTACGCGCCGCCGGCGGCGGCAATCAACGATAGCGTCGCGGCGGCTATCCATCCCCATCGCCACGCCAGTTCCGGCTGCGCGGCGACGCCAGTAACCGCACCCTCTGCCACCAGCCGCACGTCCTGCGCGAACCGGTAGCCGCGCCTCGCGACCGTAACGATGTATTGGCGATCCTGCGGGCCTTCTCCGAGCGCTTTGCGCAGAAGGAAGATGTTACGGCTGAGGTTGCCCTCTTCCACGAGCGTATCGGGCCAGATGGCCTGCATCAGCTCGTCCTTCGTCACGAGCTGCTTGGCGCGGCGGATCAGCACCAGCAGAATCTGTAGCGCCTTGGGCGCGATCGCCACCGGTTCGCCTTCGCGGAACAGCAACTCCCTCTCCGAATCGAGGCGGAACGGCCCGAACTCGTACATTTAGCGCCTACCGCGAGAAATCATCAGAAATAATCATTCGTTTTGCAAAGACTTCGCACCGGCCGTTTCGGTACGCTGCCGTCCATCGACCTGTTCGAACTAAGGAGGAGTTGTGAAATCTAAAATGCAGCGGTCATTTAATGGCACGGCCGGCATCGCGTACCTCGTCACGGCATTTGCGGGCTGCGCCGGCCAAGGGGCATCGCTAACGCCCATGTACGATAAGCCGGCCCAACGAGTCGATGTGAGTGCGACTCAGTTCACCATTCGAGATCTCGGCGTCGTCGGGCAGAACGCCAACCAGCCCGGTCAGCCGATCGTGGTCAGCAACAGCGGCTGGATCAGCGGAGCCGCGGGCGTCGGGAAGGCCGAGCACGCCGTTCTTTGGCACCGCGGGAAAAGGGTGGACATCGGGAAGCCTGGCCTTGGAGGCAACAGCTTTGGATACGGGGTGAATGACTCCGGCCAATCCGCCGGAGATGCGGAACTCGTCTCCAGCACGCTTTCTACGACGGAAGATTTCTGCGGGTGGGAGGCGATGGGTTTCTCGTCCTCGGCGACGCCCTGCGTTCCGTTCGTTTGGCAAAGCGGCAAGATGTCGGCGCTCGAGACATTGGGCGGCGTCAACGGTGTTGCGACACAGATCAACACCGGCGGCACAATTGTCGGGTATGCCGAAAATAAAACAATCGACTCGAGCTGTCCGTCGCCGCAGCAATATCAGTTTAAACCGGTTGTGTGGTCCGACGGTGCAATCCAGGCCCTGCCGACACGACACGATCCGGAAGGCGTTGCGCTGGCCATCAACGACGCGGGCACGGTCGTCGGATCGTCGGGAACCTGCGCTGCGTTCAATCCGATATGGCTATGGAACTTTCAGCCGGTCCATGCGCTGCTCTGGCAAAACGGTGTCGCGACCGATCTCGGCAGTCTTGGCGGAAAGCTCAACAACTTCGCGCACGCTATCAACGATCGTAACGCGGTGGTAGGCAGTTCGGATCTGACCGGCGACCAGACATCGCATGCGTTCCTGTGGACCGCCGCAACGAAGATGCGCGACCTCGGCACCGTCAAGGACAAGGTAGATCACGATACCTACAGTGTCGGCCTCGGCATCAACCATGCCGGCCAAATCGTCGGCCTTTCGGCAAACGGGTCTTTCAGCATCATTCGGGCGTTCTTGCGTCAGAGCGGCAAGCTCGTCGATCTCAACACCCTGGTATCCGGTACAACTCCGTTGTATCTCATGACTGCGTGCTCGATCAACGACCATGGTGAGATCATCGGAATCGCGCTCGACTCGAGCGGGAAGCTCCACGGCTATCTGGCAATCCCGGCCCACTAGTCTACGGTTCTAAACGAGGGCCGGAATCTTTATGAGATTTCGGCCCGACCATTTGCAGCGAGGCGGCCGCACCGCTGAACGCGCCGCCGCTCTCCGGCCGCAACGTAATCTGCGCCGGCGTTTGCGGCACGATGCTGCTCGGACCACTGCACCCAACGAAAACGGCTGTGGCGGCGTGAGAATTGCCGCTAGTCTTTTGGTGGAGATGTGGGGACTCGAACCCCAGACCCCTTACATGCGGAGTGATTCTGGGGCAAAAGATGCTTCCACGAAAAAGGCCCGCAAAACGCGAAAAAGGTCATAGCCATCGAGGTTTGTCGGCATCCGGATTTCCAGAGGTTTCCGCGAAGTTTCACGCTTTACTGCGAGAACGGTCGTCAAATGGTCGTCAAGCCCCGCGAGGCCGTCGACCGTTTGACTGGCCGGGGCAATCTCGTACGAAGATACCCTCGCGGGTGCTTGAGAATTGGCAGGGCCGCTGAATTCTGACGTCTTGAAAATCACTGCAGCCTTCCAACGCACGATCGCTCTCCTGGGACTGCGGACAGCGATTTTGGAGAAGCGAGAGCGGCAGCAATAGGGACGCAAAGCTCTCGGCAGTCCGTACAAAGACGACGTCGTGTTCGCTGTGGGTGCTCGATTTGACTCAAATGGTTATGTCTTCCGGTTCACGCAAATTGATATCAGAGGGACCGTCGAGCGTCGGCAAGATCGGCGGGGAAGTGTCTGATGCATGGATGTCGGTAAAGCCAATGCTCGCGGCTGTAAATGTTCTATCGTGGCGGAACACGAGCGGTTCAAGCGCAGTTTCCCTTTGGATATAGGATTTTCCGTCAACGTTTTGGAACGTCACGAGCCAAGGAACGTCTGTCATTGGCGCATTGGTGAAGTTGCCTTGCGTTTGAAGCTGCACAACTTGGTACGTGTAAACATCAACCCAAAGCTCTCTGATTCTGTACCAGTCAGGATGCCCTACGGGTTCCAAATGCAAGTGATAAGTGTACAACACACCTACTGGTTCCGTTCCAACCAAGGAGACTTTGTAAACTCGATCAATCGCCGTAACTGTCGCAATTGTATGCAAGGTGGATGTCGTGACCGAAGCCGTGTTTGGCATTGCTGCATGTCGTGCCGCTAACCCAAAGCAATAGGTCGGACTGATAAGTGGGACACCCAAGTAGTCTGCGGAGGCTTCTATCCGGTGAGCATCCTTAGTAACGGTCTCAGTTTGGCCGCCCGCTTCGGTATTCCAGCCGATAGAGAAAGACAGCTTGAAGTTCATCCCGCGGCTTTTGTGGGGTGCAGCCTGTTCTTCGTCGCTCACCCCTTCAACTCGAACGTCGCCACTTACAAATGCCTCAGCAAGAAAGTGTTCGAACTCATCCCTATTGCCTTCGGAGACCTGGATAGTAGTGCGATAAGAGATGGGGTCCGGATATGACTGTGATTGAAGAACCCGCTTGGCATGCTCGGAAAATTTGATAAGCATCGGGCTCCGCCAAGGTGTTTGACGTCAGCAAAATACATAGTGCCAGAAACACAGCGATCCTCGAGATCGATCTCAGGATCAGGCGCGCATTTGTTGCCGGCGCAGCTTGTCCTAGATAGTTCATTACGGATCCGTCAACGCCGGGTCTTCGCGCTGTAGATCGAGTCCGGCGATCTTGCCATTTTCCGACAAGATGACGTAATAGAAAACAGTCGCCCCGCTGAACTTTACCTTATATGAGTAGAAAGTCTTTGGGCTGTAATAGCTTGCGCCGCGATAGACGAACGCGCGTGGCTTGCCGATTGCATTTGCGTTTGTAGCCAGGGCGCGAGCGCGGGCGGGCGTCAGTTCCTTGGCGGCTTCGGCCGTAAGCTGCGACCTATCAATGTTACTATTCTGCAACCTGAGAAGCCATTGTTGTGACAGCTCGCGTATTTGCGGGTTTTCACTCGGCGTCGGACGCGCTTGATCGGCAATCTGCCTGGGAGTGGGACGCTCGACAATTTCGAAGATACGTTGAAACAGCGGGAAAGGTTGGAAGTTGTCGCTATTGCCAAGTATCGCGATCTCCAAGCCATCGTTGGGAAATGTCGCATTGTACGTGATGAATCCGGGATTGGCTCCCGGATGGTAGATCATTCGTCGATCATAGAAACGCCCGATGAAGAGGCCGAAGCCGTATCCTCCGTAAGGCGGTTCGTAGAGGGCCGCGGGCGGCGTTGTCATCGCTCGCCAGGAAGCAGCATGGACGACTCTACTATTGTCGAGCGCAGCGTCCCATTTGACGAGGTCGAGTGCGCTGGAGTTTACCGTTGCGTCGGCGTAGCCAATATCGTCCGGCGTAGCAGCCCTATAAAGAATCCTTCGGCCGTCGAATGTGTAGCCTACCGCGCCGTTTGAGATCTCGCGGGGCTCGACGCGGGTGGACGAAGCGTTCATGCCGAGCGGTTTGAAGAACCGGTTCGCCACGAACTCGCTATACGATTGCCCTGACACACTTTCAACGATCATTCCCAGGACGAGGTAGTTAGTGCTCGAGTATTCGAAACGTGTGCCAGGCCGAAAGGGGAGGGGCTGCGTCCAAACCATCTTAAAAAACTGCAGGGCCGTGGCGTGGTGCGGCAGATTGGGAATGAAGACATAGTCGGGAATGCCTGAAGTTTGATTGAGCAAGTTTCGGAGCGTAAGCTGCTTCGCGTACGGATACCGCGGGAAGTACTTCGCGAGTGAGTCGTTGATCGATAGCTTACCGTCTTGCTCCAGCAGCATGATAGCGGCCGCGGTGAACTGTTTGGTTACCGATCCAACATTGTAAACGTTTTCGCACTGGCCGACCGGCCGCTTGTCACGTCGCGATAGCCGTAGCCGCGTGCGTAGAGGATCTGACCATCCTTTGCAATGGCTAATGATAGTGCGGGCACGTGCTGGTGCGCCATAGCAATGGCGACCAGCGCATCGATCTTGCGGCTGGTTTGTTGATCGAGAGCGGTTGCGCCTTGAGCGACCGCTGATGCCATCGTCGCCCATGCAACAACGAGCAAACACCAGAGGTAGCAAAACCGCCCCAAGGGCGCGAAGAGAAAGGGGCGCCCCATGAGAAAACTCACCCAGGCCTCGGCCGTCCTAAAACCCTTTTTGATATTGGCCTCCGTTCGAAGGTGCGGCGCCACCATGGCGGCCACGCCTTCATTTCGACGCCGCAGCCAAGGGTCCATAGCAGCAATCATGCCGTTAGGTCAAAACTCGCTCGTCGGATATAGCGGCAGTCGTGAAACGTGTTGGGTCAAGGCATCGCTGGCGACAGGTGCAAATTGAACCGGGTGTCAAAGTTTCGCTGCAACTACGAGCTTGATGATCGTATCGATCAAGAACTTGATCAGCTTCGCAAGAACAAGGCTCGGCCTCGTCGTGACGGCCTTGGGCCAAGGTACACTTTCGCGATGACGTTCAAGGTCTCAGCGACATCCACGTGATCCGGATCGATGCCGCTGCGGGTTTGTACGTTGCCATCGCCACCCGCGAGCGTTTTGGCTGCGTGTATAGCGTAAGAGAGCTCGCCACGGGCTCCGGCAGCGAGTCGAAAGGCCGCGATGCCATCTCACAGCCTAGGATTCCGTAAAATCGAGACTCTCAAAGCGATTTGACGAGTCGAGCGTAAGCGTCGCAAGTACGTTAGGTTGCCCGAAGCGCAACAGATACTCGTAGACCCGGGCCTTCGGCGATCCACTCTCTCCTTTGAAGGCGAAGCCTTGCAGTCCGCCCAGCCCTTGAAGATCTGATGCCCAACCCTTTGAGAACCGCGTCCGTATACTGCTTTAAAAGCGGGAGCGTCAACTGCGATCGATCGGCTGTGCAGGATCGAGTCGGGAATCTTCCTGAATCGTTCGGTCTGCGCCTGAGTTTCGCCGGCCGCGACCTCGCCGTATGCCAGGGCGAGCTACGCAAAACGGCCAGTATTATCAAGGGCGTTTGAGAGCAAGAGGGCAGTGGCGTGGACGCTAGGAGAACCTACTGCACGCTCCCGCCACTGAATTCGAATCGGCGTGTTTATCCTGGTCCGATTATCCACTTGTCAATCCACATTCGCTCGTGCCATGCGTTCCAGCTGATGGGGCCTGCCGAAAGAATCGGATAGAAAAATATGAACGCCGCAATGACCAAGGTTACGTAAACGCTTACGGAAACTGTCGATACCGCCACGTGCTTCCGCGCTAGCTTTCCCCATCGCGAAAGATGCTGCAGCGCGATCGCATTGCAAAGACAAATAAGGGGAATATTTACGTAGAAGTGATATGCGAACGTAATACGAGGTGACCCGGCCCACGGCACCCACTGAAGAACGTAATCGAGCACGATGAGTGCGTAGGCCTTATTGCGTAGCCGAAAGGCCAACACGGCGACGAAGGGAACGCTAAAAAGTCCAAACCAGAGGACGATTGGATTTGGCAACGAGGTGACTTCGGAGACGCAACATTGTCTCGGATCTGAGGGATCTTGGCGTTGATCGAGGTAGAAATATGCGACTGGTACATAGTCGAGCGGCCATTCCCACCACTTTGAAGAATATGGATGTGTGGCGTGTGCTGCGCCAACGTCGTGGTATTCGAACATTGAGTACTGGCGGTATACGACATCATTAAAGTTGTGGATTTCGTTGGGATCAGGCGAGTGGCGGGCGAGATCAGGCACCCAGGCCAGCCCGTAGACCGTCATGCTGACAAATACGATCGTGACGAGCGCGGAGTCGAGGCGAAAACCACGCGGATTGCCCCAGAGCGTTGGCCGATTCGCGAAGAAATAACGCTGCAGCCAAACGAGGATGACTACGACGAAGCTCACGCCGAAACCCATGACCCCGTACCACTTCGCGCTCACGAGCAGCCCCAGCGCGACCGTAAAAAGGATCAGCCAGAGCTTTGATGAGTTGCCTTTCTCGGTGGCGTTGCCCGCGCGGATTTCGTCCTCGGCGTAGACCGCGCCGCCGTTAGGCGTTTCGTAGGCGACGCTCGCGTCGCGCCGATATTCGATGCGCAGCGGATCGTCATCGTAGACGAGCACGCGTCCCTTGGATTGCGAGATCGCGCCCCGCGCAATCTTTCCGCGCGCGTCGATCGTGCCGCCGTCGGCGGTGAAGACCGTCGTTCCGTCGCCGCCGCGCAACGCGTAGGAGCCCTCGGCGTACGTAAGCTCGCGGCGGCCGTCCCCGAACTGCCGCCGCACGACGAGATAGCGTATGAGCAAATAGGCGAGGCACATCACGTAGAGCGTGACGACCGACGTGGCCGCAGCGTCGAAAGCCCAAAAGATGCGGAAGATCTGGCCAATTGCGGCGCCGGTTGCGAGCGCGGCGGCCGCGGCGCCCGCGAATGCCCACCACGGCACGACGACGTGCCCGCGTTCGCCGACCTGCGAACTGATCCAAAACCGATAGAACGCGTAGACCGCGAGCGTCGCAAAGAAGATGACGAAGCCTTCAGGTGTAGCCGTGCGCGATTGCACGAAGTGCATGCCGTCGAAGGTCAGCAACAGCGCCGTCGTGGTCGCAAAGAGCGTCGATCCGGTGACGCGTTTGGCGAAGCAATACAGCAGCATCACGACGAGCGCGCCGAACACGAGATCGAGAAAGCGCCAGCCGTACGGATTGTCGCCGTTACTCATGTGGCCGATCATGCCATTGAGGAACGTCCATCCGCCGAGACCGTGGCCCTTCGGCATCCCGCCGAAGAGCATCATCGAGAATGTGATCAGAAGCTTGCTGAGTGGCGGATGCGTGTTCTCGTAGATGCGCAGGTTCTGCAGATACTCTTCACCGGCACGAGCGAAGTATGTCTCGTCGAAGATGCCGCAACGCGCAAGACCCGCTTCTGCCCAACAGGAGGAGCCGTTCGGCCGCCAATAGCCGACAAAGGACAGAATGAAATTCCCGATTCCGAGCACCACCATGATCGCGTAGTCCAGCGGCATGCGCATCACCGCCAGGCCTTCGCGCGGGTCGAACCAGTTGCGCGTGCCTTCGACCCCCGCTTTTTCGGCCGCGCCTGGCCCTCCGAGCCCCGGCGCCGCACGACCCGCACCGACGTCGCTGGTTTCGAGATACTGATAGCCTAGCCAGAAGAAGACACCGACGACGACCAGCGACAACACCGTCGTCCACGGCCCCCATAAATTTTGAGTGTCGGCGCCGGCGACGTTGCTGCTGATGACGTGGACGTACTCCAAGCTGTACGCGAGATTTGCAAGAAAAATGATCGAGATCGCGACGGCGCCCCAGAGATAGCGGCGCGCGAAGGGAATGCAGGCGATCGTAAAAACCAAGCCATCGAAAATATATCGTTCATGCATACGCGTGGCGAGGGTAAAAAAAGCAAGCGTTGCAATCGCGCAACCTTCGAGCAGAGCTTGGGGCCTCCGGTCTTGCAAGTACCGCCAAACGATCAGCCCGAGCGCCGCCAGAACCAGGGCGATGCCCCAAGCGTACTGTGACAAGAACACAATCTTCTGATTGTCCGGAACCCAGAGGATGCCGCGTAGTGCCCAGAGATTAAACGCGTTGACGCTGTTGTACGGGTAGAGGTTCGACCCGTACGAATAGAGGTGGGCGAGCCAGTCAAAGGTCGAGATCGGATTGCCGGGATGAAACGGCTCGGCGATCAGGAGCGCAAAGAAAATTGCCCCGCCGATCCCGATTCCCGTCGCGGTGATGCGCGCGCGCCGGTGCCTGGGGTCGACGAAGGCGAAGGCAATCATCAGCGGCAACAACACGGCGGCTTGCGGCTTGATAAGCAGGGAATACGCGAGCGCGATCCAGCCGCCGACGATCCAGCGCGTTGCCCGTGCGCTCAACACACCGCGCGCGCTCTTGCGCCACTGGTTCGCCGGCTGCGGCTCAAAGTCGTCGCTGCGTAGGAGCGCGTAGACGCCGAGCAGCGCAAAGAAGCACGCGACCGAATCGACTTGTCCCCAGAGCGCCGAGACGAAGACGACCGCAGGGTTGAGCACGTAGAGCGCAACAGCGCCGAGTGCGAGCTTCTCCGATCCGAAGCGCCGCGCGACCGCATAGACGAGAACACCGAGCGCGAGGTCGAAGAGAATTGCGGGTAGCTTGACGAGGATCGCGAGGGTTTCCAATCCGGCAGCGTCCGCCTTGAAAAAAAGTGACCAGAACTGACCAACAATGTCGAGAATATAGAAATAGCCCGGTGGATAGTCGACGAAGTTCGTCGAGGCGTAGAAGCTGGTTGGGCCATGTGCGACAAGCTCACTTGCCCATGCCTCGAAACTTGAGATGTCGTTGGGGAAGCCTTGCGCTCGCACGGAGGCGAGGCGCCAGACCAGCCCCAAAATGAGAATGATCGTGAGGAATAGCCACCCCGACTGAATGAAACGGCTCGCGTCAGACGTATGCTGGGGGCCTGGCGTTCGAAGAATCCGTCACTTGTAGCTCGGCTGCAAGAGCTCCATCATAACGGCAGCAATCCGTGCGCAGATCGAAGCGACGAACTGTCGGATCAGCTAACTGCAGGGCCAGGCGCGGGACGAGGCGCAGGCGTTACTAATGTTGCGGGCGCCGCCGAGACGAGTGGACTAGGCAGAGCCGCTCCGGAAAGAGCTGTGCCGTTCCTCGCTCCGTGTGAAGCCACGCTCAACCAAAAGCAAAGCGAACAGACGGCAATGGCAACCGTTCCAGACACCGATCGCGCGAGGTGACGGCGCGAATTTGCCTAGCCCGCTTACGAATTGAATCAGTCGGAGCCGGCGGGACGCTAACCGCAAGGGCGTCGCGTATTGCGATTCGGAGATCGAGCGGCATCTTTCCTTATCCCTTCTTGCTCCCGGATTGCGGGTCGCGCACGGCGAGTAATGGCTCCAATATCTTTCTAGCGTTCATAACGTGAAATCGCACAGTGCTGTCGGGAATCGCGAGCACTTTCGCGATCTCTGGGCTGCTCATCTCGGCATAGTAATGAAGCGCGACGACTGCGCGTTGGCGCGGCGTCAGCCGGTCTAAGGCCCGCATGACATCGATTTTGACAAGACTCTCAGCTGGCTCAGTGGAAGCGATAATTTCGAGGGCGAACTGCTCGTCGCGGCGCTGTTTCTTTCCGATCGACAATGCCGTTCTGACGACGATGCGATAGAGCCAGACGTTGAACGCCCCCGGTGCCCGGAGTGTGGGCATAGCGTGGAGGATTCTTGCGCACGCTTCCTGTGCGGCATCTTCCGCTAACCCGTGATCGCGCAAGACCGAGAAGGCGACCCGATAAGCCTGCGGCCAGATCCCTCGTATGAAGCGGTCGACTTCAGCATCAGACGCTTCACGGGAGAGCCCATGTACGTTGGTCCGAAGCTTCACGCCCGGCCATGGGGCGCTCTCCGCGATCATCACATTATTATAGAGCGTCTACCGATGCAAAAGTGTTGGCCGAGACGTCGGGGGTGGGGGCCCTTTTTTCCAATAGTGGCCAGCGGTCCCATAAGGTTGGGATTTTCCGAAAGTTCCACCGTGCGCTGCTGAGCAAATGAGTAGCCGAAACGCGGCAGCCGCCGCAACCGTCGTCTCCGATCCTCGCGCTGCGCGCTGCGGTCTGCGTCTCGGCGCTACCGCGCCGCAGTTGCCCCGGCTCCCCCGCTTCGGCTGAGGCCACTGCAGCAGCGCCCGCTGGAGCCCGTCACGACCTAATGATGTTGGGCTTCGACGCGCCGCTCATACGCCAATACGTCCGCGCGCGATAGGCGCGCGAGGAGGATACGGTCATGATCGAAGGGACCCCACTGAGCCAGCTGGCCCAGCAACTGATCGCCGAGCGCCAGATGCAACGCGACTTCATCGCAGACACCCGCCGGCTGCACCGCGCATCCGGTAGGTGCAGGGGTGAGCATCGAACTTCAGCACGCCGACGGTACAGCCGCCGTCGCGCCCACACGGTTCGCACTCGGCCAGATTGCGAGCCACTACAAGATCCCCATGGCCTACGTCGATCGGATGACTCGGCCGGCGCCGGGCCGCTGCTTGCGCAGGACCTCGCGTACTGGTTTGCCGAGCAGCCGTCGACGCGGCTGCTGCGGACGCGCACTGGGGAAACCGGAGAGCTACGCGCATTTCTCTCACGCCGGTACCGCCCGCTCGACAACTACGAGCTCGCCGAAGCCGTGATCCCGCAACTTGAGCGGCCGGGCGTGCACGTCGTGTCAGCCCGGATCACCGACACTCATTTCTACCTTCAGGCGACGAGCGACCGCGTCACGGCGGAAGTCCGTCGTGGCGACATCGTGCAGGCTGGCGTGGTAATCGCCAACAGCGAGGTGGGAGCATCGTGCGCTCGGATTTCGCCCATGGTTTATCGATTGATCTGCACGAACGGCTTGATCTCGGGATCCGAGCTTCGCCAGCACCACGTCGGCCGAGGGATCGATCCTGCCGATGATGGAGCGTCGGAGTTCATAGGGATGGAGACATGCAGGGCTGTCGATCGGGCGTTCTGGCTGAAGGTCGTTGACACCGTCGATGCCGCGATGAACGAAGCTCTCTTCGGTCAACTGGTCCACGAGCTTCGCGTAGCGGCGGGCGAGCCGCTCGATGCAAAGCCGAGTGAGATCGTGGAAGTCGTCGCCCGGCGATTCGCCTTGACCGAAGTGGAGCAGGACGGCGTGCTCCACCAACTGGCACTCGGCGCGGACTGGACTCGCTACGGGGTAGTCAACGCGGTAACACGTATCGCGGAAGATTCCGCGACCTACGATCGCGCGGTTGAGCTCGAGCGTATCGGTGGCGAGCTCCTGGATCTCCCGGCTTCGGCGTTCAGCCACAACTGAAGGAAAGCGATGGTCTCGGCGACGCGGCTGACGAAGGCCGAGGAGGTTTCAGACTCCTCGGCCTTGTTTGATCGGCGCCGTGCGCGGATGAGTCATAGTGTGGCGACCACTATGCTCCCTCGCGCTTTTATTCTGCCGTCATTTCCGATATGAACCGCGCAATCTCTGACTCGGAAACGAGATCATACATCAGGGGGGGAGACTCTGGCAGACGTAGGTCTAGAATGAGCAAATGCACGATCCTGTCTCGTGCCAGGTATTCGGCCGCATCGTCGAAAGAAAACGCGCACGTTGGCAACACTACGCTGTATCGCTCCGAAAGTCGGGTGAACATCTGCTCGTACACGGCCTTTACGGCTGCTTCTGGGATAGGCCCTGAAATCGGGAGCCAGGGATAACTGTGGATTTCCGGCCAAAACGGGCAGTAAGGAGATCCACCCATGCGCAAGAGCCGCTTCACCGAGGCTCAAATCGTCGGGATCGTCCGAGAGTACGATGCCGGCACGGCGGTCGCAGAGTTGGCCCGAAAACACGGCATTCACGCGAACACGATCCGGCTTTGGAAATCAAAGTACAACGGAATGGAAGTCGCTGACGTCGTCCGCCTGAAGGAGCTTGAAGGCGGAAAACGCCCAGATGCAGCGCATCATCGCCAAGCTCACGCTAAAAGTCGACGCTATGGATAACCTGATCCAAAAAAACGGTTGGGGCCTTCGCAGCGGCAAGAAGCGGTGAAGGCGTTGCAGCAAGATCGGTTTGAGTCAACGTGAAGCGTGCAAGATCATGCGCGCGCGGCGCCGTTCGTCCAACGAAAGACCCGGCGTCAAAGCTCTTGAGGACGCTCCGTTGATCAAACGGACTTACGGAGCTCGCCCAAGCGTATCCCCGTCGCGGCTGCAAGCGTTTGTATGATCGCGTACGAGCGCGAGGCGCGCGAGGGCGATCCGTACATGAACTATAAGCGATTTCGGCGCCTCTACCGCCTTGGGAATCTGCAGATTTCGAAACGCCGGCGCCGGAGTCGGGCCAAGTACGTTCGAGGCGTTCCTTTGCGCCGTTCCGATCGGCCCAACGATATCTGGACCATGGACTTCGTTTCCGATCGGCTGCTGCACGGTCGCGTCTTCCGCGCTCTGACGCTGCTCGATGAATGCAGTCGATACGCGCTGGCCGTGCAGCCCGAGTTCTCGTATCCGAGCGCGTCGGTCGTTTGCACGCTGGAGGAGGCTGCTCGTGAGCACGGATATCCGCGTTGCCTGCGCGTGGACAACGGCCCGGAGTTTATCGCTTCCGCCCTCGAGAGTTTGGGCTGCATGATCACAACGTCGAGTTGCTCTTCATTCAACCTGGAAAGCCGACTCAGAACGCTTTCATCGAGTCGTTCAACTCGCGCGTTCGAGACGAGCTGCTGATGACCAATCGTTTTCGAACGATCTTTGAAGCGCGAGTTGCGGCTGAGGATTGGCGCAACGAATACAACACCAAGCATTCGCATAGCTCACTGGGCGGGATGACTCCCGAGGAGTTCCTCGCTCGTTACGAAATTACTAACCCGCCACAGAAATCACTGGCCGCATGACGGGACCTATCCCACTTCATCCTCAACAACAAGAGCGTGAATGGTTGCTGGATAGCTCACTATGTCTTATAGAGCGGCAGCGTGAGTAGAATACGCCGGTCTCCTGGCTGACGCTCAAAAAGTCCGATAGAGCCACGTAGCTTCGCAACCGCATCCTGGACTTCAAGCAAACCCCGCCCCCTGTTACGACTTTTAGTCGAGAATCTTTCCTGAAACGCGATATCCATCATCTTCTCCGGAAAGCCATCCCCGTTATCGCAGACGGTAAGTAGAGTGTTCTTTTCATTACACTCGATATGAACGCTGATGTTGCAGCCTGCCCCTATTATCTGGTGCGCATCGATCCAGATATTCCAAAATATCAGGCCAAGCAGGTAATCACTTCCCCAGATCGTCGAGCCTAGGGCGCCAGAAACTTCCAATCCGATTGGTGAGTAGGTCGTCGCATAAGTGGCGTTCATGCCCTTCAACCAGTCCGCAACATGTATCTGGCGCTCTCGAAAATAGTCGGGATCAACATCGATCGCATTCAAGTCCCGCGCCATAATTTTCATCGACTCGTTCAGGGCCGCTATCACGTTTGATTGAGCGGCGGTCGCCCCGTTCAGTAACCCGTGAAGCGCTATTACCTGCGATTGCGCGGAAAGAAGGGAGTTGCGTAACCGGTGCTTTAATCTATCCGCCACATACGCGTACGTCTCTGGCAGATCCGGCGACGCCTGGCCCGCGGGAGTGCCGCGAGTCATTATCGACGATTCATCGACCCCCGCAAGCGCAGCTCTCAATGACCGGCGAGTGAACTCATCCGTTTCCTGATCGCGCCATGCCAATAAGGATTTGATCAGCAAATCCTTGTTCTCAAGACTCCGCGCGACGTTCGCGACGAGATGCCTTAGCCTAGTGTCCCCCGGTCCCGAAATCGATTTCAGGAAGTCTTCTACAGCCTTCGGATCATGGTCGATCTCGGCGCGCAGCACCCTACGCGCCTCCCGCGGGTCCTCTAATACGAGCCGTAACAGAGTCTCACGTAGGTTGCTAGTTCCGCCCATAGCGGCTCGCTCTCAGCTCAAACGCCTTTCTTCCACCCTCCAGGAGGTCAATGATCTCAGTCCGACACTCATCCACGGTTCCGGATCTTTCAACATATCCGACCTTGCCATCCGAGTTCATTACTAGAATCAAGTCAGCGTCGGCAAGGACTGGAATGTTTGCATTATGCGTTATTAATATCATCTGGCGTTCAGATTTCAGCCGTGAAATCGCTTCAACTATTGTCTCGAATATGAAGTGATTATCTAGGTTGTCCTCCGGCTGATCGATAATTATCGGAGTATCGCGTTGTGCAAGAAGGAGCGGAAGAAGCGCCGTGCACTTTTGCCCCCGGGAAAGGTCCGCTGCATCCTTAAAGATTGGCTCGGCGGACGTGCCCACGTTCAGTTCGATCAAAATTCTGTCGTCGATACTAACAGTCTCAACTTTCCAAGGATCAACGTTAAAGCGAAGACTCTCCAATATCCGACCCGAGCGCTCGGCACCGAAGTGCATCTGCTCTTCAAAATTCTCCAGATCATTTGCTACTAATATCTGCGAAAGTTCCTCCGGGCGCAGAGTAAGCAACGCGTTCAGAATATCGTCGTGGTTTCTGACCCTCGCCCCTTTTAGTGCCTCCAGCAGCTGTTGGCGATACGCCATATCATCTGCGTTACGGATCACGCGGATTCTAATCTTGTTACCGGCTTCGTGCTGAAGAGTGTTAGCTACGTCTTCGCGTAGTTTTGATATGTGAGCACGGCCTTCCAAATAGTCGGCTTTGCTTTTCTTTCGCGCTTCGATAAGATAGTTCAACTCGACAGTCGTGTCACGCTTCTGCCTTTCGAGCGAATCGAGCATGGCTGCCTTCTCTTCCAGGAGCGCCCGTTCTCTAACGGCCTCGCTGGCAGCGTGGTTAATCTCGCTGAGCGTCGCCAGATTAGCTAGCTGTCGGTCATGTTCAACCTTCAGTTTACGCTGGGCGGCGTCGATCGCCGCGGCAGCCTCATCGAACGTTTGCAAAATAGACTGTGATTGTTGTTTAACAGTCCGTGAAGCAGCTCCGATGTCTTCGAGTAACCCCTGAATGATGCTGGTATTTTCGGATTCGTCAAAGCTCTCAACGGCCGAGTGCTTCTCGAAGCCATCGATAAGGGCCCGCAGGTCGTCTGCTGCACCAAGAACACCTGACAGCAACGATTGAAGAGTCTGCTGTTCTCGAATGTTAGTCTGCCGCTGTTTCGTGGCTACCGCGTATTCGGCAGCCCTCGGGTCAGCCGTAGCCGGTCCCAGAGCAGTCAACCTAGCTCTGATGTCACCGAGTTCCTCGATCTGCTCCGTTATGTCAGATATCTTTGCTTCCTGCGCTCTGATGCTGTCAGCGTTCCCCTCAAGAGTGCGCTTGCGTTCACCCATCGAAAGCAATACCTGTTGTAGATCCTGGGCGCAGAGCTGATCCAAGAGTGCGCGACGCTTTTCTCCAAGTTCCTCATCGGCGATCGCTTCCATCTCTTGCGAGTTGTACGCGTCGAGCGGCAAGAACGTACCGCGCTCTAAATCGATTGATGTTATCTGACGACCATCTCCTGTTGTTATGAAAGCCTGCTGCTTGTAGCCTCTAGTGATTACGTACGACTGACTATCCGCGCTCGACGTAGAAGCCCTTATCAAACCAGTTGAGCCAAGGTTCGCGTGGAGAAGCTCCGACCGCGCTTTGCTTATATCCGCCTGCCCCCTGATCACGTAGCGGATAAATTCGGCGAGGGTGGATTTTCCGCTACCCCTAGGGCCGATAATGCAGGTTAAGCCGGGGGGAAAGTTGATCTTCAGACCGGGGAGAAAGCCGCCGGTAACCTCCAGACTTTCGAGACGCCACATGCTAAAAAATCAACTCCTCAAAGAGCCGCGCTGCTGAAGCCAGGGTCGGTCCGCTGCATATTGGCTTACTTCTCCAAATTCGATCTCATTTCTTCGCGTGGCTGGTGGATCGAAAAGCACCGCGCCGAGCCTAATATTGGGGCCCCAGCCGCTCCGCGGCTTTTTAATCTGCTAACCTCCTGCACGCTCCCCCAAGAACCCGCGATTTTCCTAGGGATTTCCCTTCGTCGACCGTGCGTCGGTTGCAGAAGTATCTAAGAGGCCGAGCGGCGGAGAAACGACAAAGATGCCGAAACGGACCAGGCGAAATGACACGTCAGACGCGAGGCAATCACGGCTTTACAAATCTATAATTATCCAGCGGGTGGCTTGGCAGTTGGGAGCATTCTCGGCGTCAGCTACCCGTACAGCGATGTTGTAAGCCTTGGAACCGATCACGATCAGCACGTACATTGAAGGTTACTGGGCCGAAACTTGCATTAGCGAAGCTAAGGCTGCGCGACCGCTTCGCACTGCTCGACGGCCTGCTTGCGCAGCCATCTGCTGATCAGCTACGCGTGGCTGGTGAATGACTCGGAATGCCTCGGCGTCGAGCGCAGAGGCGCGGTTAATCGGGCTCATCCGCTCCAACGAGCTAGGTGTAGAAGTTGCTGGAGCAGACTCCCACAAAAAATCGAATCAAAGGCATCGTTTTTTGGAGGCGTACTGTGCAATTCGTAGGCTCTACCGTGTGGCCGACTATTACCTCACACCTAAAAAAAGGAAAGATTCGACGAGTCGCGGCCGTTGCATATCTGAATACCGGAGCATTCGAGCTGCTGCCGCTGCGCAAGGGAGATACACTTGTCGTAAACGATTCCGCGCTGGCTCTAAAGACTGGAGCAACAAATCCTTATGAGATTGAAAAGTTCAAGAAGAAAGGCGTTAAGTGCTATGGAAACGAGGACTTGCACGCAAAGCTTTTCGTTTCGGACAACTACATTGTGGTCGGATCGGCGAATGCGTCATCAAACTCAAAGAACAACCTGATCGAAGCATGTCTCACCGTCAAAAGCTGCGATATGGCCGAAGAGGCCGAGGCATGGGTTTTTAGTCTGCAGCTGGTTCCAATCGATGCGAATCGGTTGAAGGACATGAAGAAGGCATACCGTGTCCCGAAGTTTTGGAAGAAGACGGGTACAAAGAAGCGTTCCGCCGCCACGGCACGCACGTGGCTCACATCGGTCGAAGGAGATGCGCCAGAGCCGGATACTGAAGAATTCGAATCGAAGTATGAAGAAGCAAAATCCCAGCAGGGGAGCGGTGACGAGGAGATAAGTTGGATTAGTCAAGGCGGAAAGAAGTTGAGTCGGTTGTTCAGTAGTGTCTCTCCGGGTGATCAGGTCATCATCATAGATCACTCCTACAAGAAGGGACGTGTTTATGCCCCTGTTCGGGCGTTGGCTAAGCCATCACTCCATAGGGTCGATGGCAGGAATAAGCGCTACCTTTTTGTGGAAGCGTACGGCGATGAGTTTATCGCTCTAAGCGCCTTCCGTGCTGCTCTGCAAAAGTGTAACGTATCGATCCCGGTAAGCGGAAAATCTAACAAGCAGATTCGCTCATTTGCCGGGCTAACGAAGCTCTGGAAGTGATTCGTCGCCTTGAGTTAAGTAAACCCCTTGTGGCTACGTGGCAAGTGCCCGCACCCGAGACACACGTGTTGATCGTTTGCGCGATGCGTTCGGGGCACTCACCGGCATCCACCCCATCTTCTACAGAAAGCACTCCAAAGATGTCCTTCTTCCCTCGAAGTACCTGCGGGCGTCCTTAGTGGGCGTTCCCAGTCACGCCGCTCGAAAAGCGATTTCTCGGCAGTGTTCTTCATGCTGTTTGCGCGCCTAGTGCCAGCCGAGGCAGCGGCCGCTCCTCTAACGGCCGTCTGATATGTTCGGCGGGCCGGTTCTCCGGCGGTGAGATCGAATGATCCCACCAGTGCTCGGTGACACCGACATTTTCTTGGGCCCGAGAGCCCGCCCGTTAGATTGGTGCCCGAGCGGCTCGGGCGGTAGGTGATGACCGGACGGAATCTAGGGCGTGCCGCGAAGGCAACAGCTCGTATCTGTCAGACTGGTCGACGCTACCGCGGTGAGGAGGTTGCCGTGGATTTACCCGTTCTTGGCATCGACGTCGGGAAGTTCGAGTTCCATTGTGCGCTGAACGTTGAGGGTCAGGTTCATACGAATCATTTCCCTCATTCCGCGGCAGGTTTCGAACGATTGCATCGCTGGCTTTCAAACCGTCATGTCAGTCGGGTGCATGCGTGCATGGAATCGACCGGTGGTTGGAGCGAGGAGCTGGCTACGGATCTGCACGCGCACGGTCACGTCGTGAGCATCGTGAACCCGCTCGCGATCAAGTCCTTCGGCCAAAGCGAACTCTCTCGAACGAAGACCGACAAGGCTGACGCAGCGCTCATCGCACGATTCTGCATAACGATGCACCCGGCGCCGTGGGAGCCGCCTAGTCCGGTGCAGCAGCGCTTGCGACGGCTAGCGCGCCGGCGCGTAGCGCTCGATGAAATGCGGGTTCAGGAGTCGAATCGACTTGGCGCACCCGGCTCGAGTGACGTGCGCTCGTCGATCGAGGCGACATTGTCGTTTCTTGATCGCCAGATCGATGAGATCGACGCACAAATCCGCTCGATCATTGACGACGACCCGACCCTACGAGGCAAGCGTGAGCTGTTGACGTCGATCCCGGGCATCGGCGAACGCCTCGCCGTCACGATTCTCGGTGAGCTGCCGAATCTCAGCGAGTTTCGGAGCGCTAAGGCATTGTCGGCGTTCACCGGGCTTTGCCCGCGTGAGTTTCGCTCCGGAAAGTCGATATCGGCTTCGTGGTTGTCAAAGGCTGGCAACGTTCATCTGCGGCGGATGCTTTACATGCCGGCGGTAGCCGCAATCCGCTGCAATCCCGTCCTTCGGGATTTTGCCGATCGGTTGCGATCTGCGGGCAAGCACGGCAAGCAGATCGTCGCCGCCGTCATGCGTCGTCTCTTGGTTTTGGCTTACGGCGTCCTTAAGTCCGAGCGGCCCTTTGACCCTGACATCGGGTGTGGGCGACGTCATAGTCGTTCCGGCAAGGCGTCTCAGTCAACGGTTCTGGCCCTTGACGGCGGACACAGAATCTAACGGATTCCGCAAAACTCGCCGGGATTCGTCGGGACTAGCCGGGACTCAAAAACGCGAAAACCCGTACAGGAAAGGACTCTCGGGTATTCAACGGGAGCGGCCGGGACCCCGATTGACGGGTTCGATTCCCGTTGGCGCTATAAAAACTCATATGTTATAAGCGTTTGTCACGCAATTTCGTCTAACGGATTCTTGCCGAAGTATCCAAGCCTACAACCCCTGGGACTCCTCAGCATGCGAGCCTTTCAGCCTCCATCTGGGCGCACAAAGCCGCGGCTTGTTCTTGTCGAGTTCGCACTCGTGCGAGTTCGGTGTCCTCCGGGGCGTGCAGCTCCGAATCAAGGTCACTGAACGCAGCTAAGACGGCGCGGCGCGTGCCCGTTATCGCCGACGACATCGTTGACAGCACCGATCGTCGCCAAGGCTCGACAGCGCGCACGAGTCCATACCGCAACTTTCCTCGTAAGGCGTCGAGCTCGCGTGCGAGCACGCGTTCATAACGACTCACCAGGAGGGCTGCCCGTATCGGCGTGGGCAGCAGATCGATCGCAAAGGAGAGAAGCAACTCAAGCCCAGTCGTGGGTTGAAGCGAAGCGATCATCTCGAGTTTTGCCTGCGCAAACTCGACGTGAGGCGGTTCGAGCGCGTCGACGTCAACATGCAGGGCTTCGCATCCGGCCAACAGCGCCGCCACCTCGAGTTCGCCAACCAGCCGTGAATATTTCGCGGTGTTGGCTTGCAGCTCGCGGTTTGCGCGCTCCACTGCATTCTCCCGCCACGCACGTGCCTTGTCCGCAAGGAACGCCTCCAGCCTTGCTGCGCGGAGCCGAGAGGAGCGCTCGCTCGAGAGGCTCCGTGATTGCGCGTAAATCGTGGCCTCCTCATGTCCGTACCAACTATCGAAATCGTCCTTCAGGGCGTCTATCAGGTGTCGGATGTCATCGTCAACCATGAGCTCCAAAGACCGAGTGCGATCGCCGATCGATTGGAGCGCTTGTTCGACCATCGCTTTACGACGCTCGCGCTCTGCGCGGGGAAGATTTAGGACATTATTGCGCATTGCAAGCAATGCTTCGAGGCGCTTGAGAATCGTCAACGCTCGCCGCCGAAGAGAACGCTCGCGGGTCTCCTCTCCCTGATCGCTCAAAAAGCGCCGCAACGACTCGATAAGTCGTGCGAACGCCGGGTCCTCCAGACCGTGACGCTGAGCATCGCGAGCAAGCGTGGCGCTCAAAGGCAGAATTTCGACAACTTCGTTCTTCATCAATATATTTGCTAGCTCTCGCTGCGTAAAATCGAGGAGCTCGGACAACGCGTTGCCCGCGATATCGCTCTTATTGAACACGAGGAAAAGTCGCTCCGATGAAGCCACGACCTCGCGAGCGTATTGCAACTCTTCGGCGCCAATCGGAGGGTCGGGCCCCACGACAAGAATCGCAGCATCGGCTCGCGGCAGCGCCTTCCGGGCTGTCATTGTATTGTGTTCGAGCGTTGACCCCACTCCAGGCGTATCGAAAAGTGCGAACCCGCGTATCCGCTCGGATGGCCATGTTACATCGACGCGCTCGACGCCAAGAGCATTGCCCGGATTGTAGCGTTCGCTCGCATAGGCCGGTAGCTCGGCCAAGGCGATGCGTCGCGTTTCGCCTTCGCGGCGAATCCGCACACTGACCGCCGGTTCGACGCCGTACCGAATGGCAGTAATTATGCCGGTAATAGGCAACACGCCGGTTGGCATGACGTCGGCGCCCAGCAATGCGTTGACAAGAGTACTCTTCCCGCGCTTGAACTGTCCCGCCACAATCAGGTTAAGCTCGCCGCGAGGCAGCTGGCCCGCGAGCTCTTCGGCGAGGTCCAGCGCCGTGTCGTCACCGATGGCTCGTGCAAGGTCGGCGAGTCTAGAGAGGGCGTCCTCCATGGCGGTTACGGTTAGATGGCCTGTGAGCGACGCAGCGAGGAAGGGGAAGACTCGTCGATATAGCGGCCGCGCTTGTTCGATCCAAGTAAGGCGGCATGCGGGATGTCACGCAGCAGCGCTCTATCGTGAATGCTGAGCCACTCGATGCTCAAAATGTTCTCGCCCGCGCGCTGCGGCCGTTGGAGCGCCGCAGCGACGGTTGCATAGAAGCAAATTTCCAGGGTTGACGCACCAAATCGCTCGGCCCGTCTTTCCGCGACGAAGGCAATCTCGGTAGGAACGACGTCATAACCGGTTTCCTCGCTCACCTCGCGAACGATCGCGCGCTCCAGCGTTTCATCCAACTCGGGAGTCCCGCCGGGAAGATTGACAAAGAGTGCTCCACGGCGCGATTCGCGGACCACCAGAATCTCGTCGCCTGGACGAAGGATCGCGGCGCAGACACGCACGCCATACTGGTCGGCATTCACGCAGGCGACCCTCCTTCTCTAAACTCCGACGGTTTGATGAGCTTCATGCCAATCTTCTCCAGCGTGATGAGGCCCTCTGGAATCATCTCGCGCAGCCTCGGAATTATCGATTGAACTTTTTCGTCGGTCTCGGCGACTTCGATGAGAACGGGGAGATTGCTCGACAAATCGACCGAGCGAAGCGTGTGAACTTCGCGGCGCAAGCCGTAACCTTCAATCCCTTTGAGAACCGTGGCGCCGGCGAAACCATTTCGGCGCAGCTCTTCGACGATGGCCACGAACAACGGCCTCTTGCCGTGCCGGTCTGCTTCGTCGAGGAAGATTCTCATCAGCGTCGCCGTCTCGAGACCCGTCATAATAAAATGCTCCTATCTGAAGTTACCACTTCGAAGATAGGAGCCATCAGCCGAATCGGCAGTTACAGGCGGAGCTCCATCGCCAACTGCCTGATTTTGTTCGCGGCTGCGGACGGGCCCTCCCGCCGGTCAATCAAGCAGGGTGCGAATAGCTTGCGGCCCCTTCGCCGCGGCTTAGGCGTAGGTACTCGGCTGCTTCTAAGGTGATAAGCCCTTCGCCGATCAGACCCTCCAGCTCCGGTAGGATTTCGTCGATCTTTTCGGCGTCGTCCACTACCTCGATGAGAATGGGCAGGTTCGGCATCCACGAAAAGACCTTAGCGATGTGGATCTCGTGATGGCAACCGTAGCCCTCGATGCCCCGAAATACTGTTGCGCCTGCGATGTGCTTGGATCGCAGAAATTCTACGACGGCCGTGTACATGGGCTGAATGCCATGCCGGTCGGTTTCATCAATGAAGATTCGCAGCAATCTGCCCTGTCGAAAGTCTCGCATCCCTCAAAACTCCCCTCGCGGCATGGTGACTCCATCATTTTACCACGGCGCGGGGCCGGCTCCGAATGCGGCCGTTGAGCTGGCTAGGGCGGTTCTTCGCCGCTGTGCGGCGGTCACAAGCTGACCCCGACCCGGCCGGCGGTGAGCCGCCCTATCCCGAAGGCGTCGTGAGCGATCCGGAGGCGCGCTGTCACGACCTCGAAGAGCGGCTGCGCAGCTCCGAGGAGCGTTTGCGTCAACGGAGCGAAATGCTGTACGAGCTTCAGAAGCATTATTCAGTCGAGCATTTTTCGCTTCACGAATCAATGCGAAACCTCGGTATCGAGCGGATGCGCAACGCAGGCATGTTCGCCGACCGCGACATCGTTTTGTCGCGGGCGCAATTACTACAGAGACGTATTTTAGAACTCAAGGAACGCTTGCGAAAGTACGAGTCCGTAGAAGACCAGATTTTCGACCAGCAGCCTATCGTGATCGAGGACAAGCCTTCCGAGGGGTCGGCAAAGTGATCGAAGGGTTCTTCGTTTCTTAGCGCAAGTATTTCGGATGGCGATGGGGCTCGCCGGCGAACGTCGCGTCAGCGGCTGATGGCTCCTAAACGAACGGAGGAGTCTGTGACGTTCCAAAGCGTGCTATATGAATCGGACGCGGATCGCCCTGGCGCTGAGCTTCAGAGGTCTCCGGAATACTTCCGAGATCTAAATTTGGCCCAGGTCGTGGATTGTGTCGCTAAAGAATACGCGGACCACGACCTCCGGCCGTTCTTCAATACTCCACTGGCCTCCGTGAGCGCGATCGAATATCGGCATGAAGTCATGCGCGACCTCGAAGACACCCGGATACTCGAGTGCATCACCGCTTTCGCGAGCAAGATGCTGCGGATGCGCGAGCAGGTTCAGCTGTCTCAACAGATGCACGACGGCTACCAGAAAAAGCGGTGGTTTCTTCAGGCCTCCGAAACCTATTGTGCCGCTATCGTCGAATTTAGCGAAGGTCTCGGACTATTGAGCCTCCGGTCACGCGCGATGAAAGAGCTGAGCAATTACCTTGCCTCATACGTCAGATCCGATGAGTTTCGAGCGTTGCGCATTGTCTCAAGGAAGCTGGCTGCGGATCTTGCACAAGTTCATTACGCTGTGCTCGTCAAGGGTAGGGACGTAACCGTCCGCAAATACGCAGACGAGCCCAACTATAGCGCTGAGGTTGCCGAAACGTTCGCGAAGTTTGCGCAAAGTGCTGCCAAGGAGTACCATTTTACCGTCGCCGACCATCCTCAGATGAACTTCGTAGAGTCAAAGACACTCGAGCTCGTCGCTGCTTTGTATCCAGAGCTCTTTTCGGAGCTCGACGAGTTTCACGAGAGAAATCAGGGCTTCGGCAACGCCATTATCTTACGCTTCGATCGCGAAATACACTTCTATATCGCGTACCTAGATCTCATGAACAAGCTGAAGTCTGCGGGGCTGACCTTTTGCTATCCGCGGGTCTCTGCCCACGACAGATCGGTTCAGAGCGAGGACTCGTTCGATCTCGCTCTAGCGATCGCGCTAGGACGAGCTAACGGCACGATCGTCTGCAACGACTTCTACCTGGAAGGAGCAGAACGGATCATCGTCATCTCGGGCCCAAATCAGGGCGGCAAAACGACCTTTGCCCGTACTTTTGGGCAGTTGCATTACCTCGCCGCCATCGGTTGTCCCGTGCCCGGGCGATCCGCTCGGCTGATGCTATTCGACTCGATCTTCACGCATTTTGAGAGAGGCGAAAACCTCCAAGATCGACGTGGAAAGCTGCAGGACGAGCTTATACGCGTTCACCAGATTCTGGAGAATGCCACAACTAGGAGCCTCATCATTATCAATGAAATCTTTAGTTCGACCACATTTAGAGACGCTATCGGCCTCGCACGCAAAGTGCTCGAGACCATCGTCGATCTCGGCGCGCTGTGCGTTTGCGTTACGTTTCTCGACGAGCTTGCCGCCTTGAGCGAGGAGACGGTCAGCATGATTAGCACGGTAGCGCCGCACGATCCCGCGGTGCGCACGTTCAAGATCCTGCGCCGGCCGGCTGATGGCCAGTCGTACGCGATGACCATAGCCGAGAAATATGGCCTGACGTACGACTGCCTGAAGGCTCGAATTTCTTCATGAACGTCCACCTACTCTACCAGGATAGGGACTTCGACGAAAACGCGCCGCCGCCACCCGGGAGCGAGGCGCTGATCCAGGATCTTGGCTTGGATACGCTATTTGCCGCGATGTCGCAAGGGGATGCCCTCTTGTCGGAAGTGGCCCGAAGAGTCACCCTTGCCTGGACGACAGATATCGAGACGATTCGCTACCGACAAGGCGTTCTCCAGGATTGCATGCAGGGTCGCGCGGTGTTTAAGGAGATGCACGATCTCGCTACTGATGCAATCGAGGCTGAGCGCAAGGATATTTTTGGCAGCCTGGCGCGCTCTCCCAGCTCAGTCTTGTTCCGATCCATCTCACTGCTGGAATCGCTGACGATTGTATTGGTGAACATCCGGAGGATCGCGGACGAACATGTCGCCGGCTTCCAGTCCGAGGGGTTGAGAACTCTGCTCGAAATGATCCGCAGCGAGCTTAGCGATCAATATTTCGCGACGATTCGCGGACATCTCAGACGTCTGCGGTTTTCGGGCGGAGTCCTGATCAGTGCGCACTTAGGCGAAGGAAATAAAGGCACCGACTACGTGCTGCGAGAGCAGTCGGAGCCTCCGGGCGGATTGATAGCGCTGCTTTTTCGGCCCAAGGCCCCCTCTTGCTCCTTTCGCATTTCCGATCAGGATGAAGCCGGGGCGCGAGCGCTCGAGGAGTTGCGAACGCGGGGGCTGAGCCTTGTCGCCTCTGCGCTCGGACGATCCACAGACCACATCCTTCGTTTTCTGACGATCTTGCGAGCAGAACTTGCCTTTTATCTCGGCTGCGTGCGTCTACATGACTTATTGTCCGCTCGGGGACACCCCGTGTGCTTCCCGCAACCCGCTGAACGCCAAGAACACAAGCTCTCCGCGACAGGGCTTTACGACATTGGTCTGGCGCTTGACACGACGACTGGCGTTGTTGCCAATGACGTTCGAGCAGATGCAAAGGATCTCGTTTTTCTCACTGGAGCGAATCAGGGAGGCAAGTCTACCTTTCTGCGCAGCGTAGGGGTCGCACAGCTGATGATGCAATGCGGCATGTTCGTTCCAGCGGAATCCTTTAGCTCTAACGTATGCGAGCGGATGTTTACGCACTTTAAGCGACCGGAAGACCCCGACATGAAGAGCGGGAAATTCGAGGAGGAGCTCGGCCGGATGAGTTCCATCGCGGATCATCTCGTTCCGAACTCGCTGATACTTTTCAACGAGTCCTTTGCCGCGACGAACGAACTCGAAGGCTCGGAGATCGCCGAGCAGATCGTGAATGCGCTGCTCGAGCGGCGCATAAAAGTTCTCTTCGTGACTCATCAATTCGAACTGGCATACCGATTTAGCAGCAGGGGACTGCCAGCTTCTTTGTTCTTGACAGCCGAACGCCGGCCGAACGGAACTCGAACGTTCAAGATGATCGAGGGAGAACCACGACGGACGAGCCATGGAGAGGATCTCTATCGGCAAATTTTCGGAGGTCTTAGAGCTGGATTGGCCCACGAAGCGCAAGGCGAAGCACAACCCGAGTCCGGATAAGGCTCGCGGCACCTCGCTCGAGGAGGACGCGCCGAGCCCGATCGACCTCTCTTTCGAGCGCACAGCAAACACCTTTTCTTAGTTCCTCGAACCACTGGTCGGCGGAGCAGGCATCGCATCGCGCGACGATCGCCCAGTCGTCGCGGAGATCGATTCGAGGTAACGTAATCCGTCGTGGGGGGCGCAAGCGTGGCGCATCCCCTGCGACGAGCGTCGCAGCGTCGACGAGAAACCGCCGCTCGGCATATGCCAGCGCGGATGCGTACATCGAAAAGCGGGCTCGGAAGCGGACGCTGCCATTGGCGAAGACTTCGCCGGCGCAACGTTGCGCGATTTGCTCGGCGGCCGATGGCGACGTCCGAGCCTCAAGCTGGGCCCTGGCCTTTTGCAGCGGCCGGGCGACAAAGTGTTCGAGCGCTGACAGGTCTTCCGCGCATCCGCGTTCCAGGACTTCCTTTGCGGCCCGTTCCGCGTCGCGAAGGCGACGTGCTATCGCTGCGTAACTCATCTACGCGCCGTCGGCAAAGCCCCGACGATCGGTAAACCGCGGTTGAGCATAGCAGCGACATCCAGGGTGAAAGGGTGGAACCCATGCTCGTTCGCGAGGTCGCAGCCCCCAGCGCTCGCGGCAAATCGAGCAGCCTTCGGCGTAACCGTGTACTTCGAAGCCCGTTGCATGCGGATCCGCGAGAACGCGACGGCGGTGATCGAGCATGGAAAGCCAATGTGCAATGAGCTCGATGAGCGACAGATCCACGTAAAGGCCCTGAGCCGGCGCGATCGGGTCGAAGACGATCGCTCCACGCTCGCCGTCGCGGCAGATCGCGCTACTAACGAGCTTCCGCAGGCCCTCGTTGAATCTGCGCTCATCCATTTGAAGGGACCAAGGAGAGACATGGGCGCTGAAGCTTCGAGCGACCGGGCCTGCCCGACATCGCAGTATTCGTCCGGAAAGCGGCAAAGCATTCCAGCGCCTCGTGTCCCACGTGCGCGATCGGCCGAAACTAAACGTCCATAGATGCGGGCGCTCACCACTCGCCATCAGGTGGTCGCGAAATTCAGTCAGAGGCGGATACCAGAGATCCCGGCCTAAGAGACAGGCTGCTGTGTCAGCAGTGGCGTGCGGTGACTTTGGGGTGCGCGCCAGCAGCTCTCTGTATGGGCGCGGGAGGCCATCACAGAGGCGGCCAACGGTTCCCTCAAAATCGCGGTCCCGATTCATCGGTACCGCCGGGGATCAGAAGGGGCAGGAGGATTGTTGTAGTAGCTCACGCTTCGGACACCCGCGATGGAGCTCGCGTAAGCCCGGATGGGATGATAGCTCCTACTCAATGCTCTTGAGTATGGAGAGGTCGTTGCCTGATGGCGCAATCGTTCGGCCTTAACCTCGCACAGCTTGCTTTTGTATTGATTCTATCTCCACTCTTTGCCGGCATTTTGAGCCGCTGCAAGGAGACAGTTCAATCTAAACGCGGCCCGAGCATCCTGCAGCCGTACCGCGACCTCCGTAAGCTGCTCGGCAAGGACGAGCGTGTTCCCGACGGCAGTAGCTGGATCTTTCGCGCGACGCCATACTTGGTCTTCGTCGTTCCGCTGATCGTTACGCTCCTGATCCCGGTCCTCACCGACTTCCCGCTTTTCTTTGCGTTTGCGGGCGACATGCTAGCCGCGGGTTTCATTTTCGCAATCGCGGGTTTTTTTTTCGCGCTGGCGGCAATCGACAGCGGCAATACCTACGGCTCCATGGGAGCCAGCCGCACGCGCATGGTCGGATTCTTGGCCGAGCCGGTGATCATTATCGTCCTCTTCACCGTCTCGTTCGTCGCAAGCTCCACGATCCCATACATCGTGCAACAACACTGGGTCCACCCGATTGCAAACTTTTTCGCACCGTCGCACATTTTGCTGCTCGTCGCTTTTTTCATGATCATTCTCGCCGAGACGGGAAAGCTTCCGGTCGACAACCCGACTGGGCATTTCGAACTGGCAATGATCGACGAATCGAAGGCGCTCGAGTTTTCAGGGCGCTCCGCCGCGCTGATCAAATACGGCGGATACATGAAGTTTACCGTTTTGGCGATCATTTTTCTCAATGTCCTCACGACGCCGTGGGGGCTGGCGCACGACGGCTCGCTAAGCGACATCTTCGTCGCGGTCTTGGCCGTCACGTTGAAGATTCTGGTGCTCTTAGCCGCGGTCGTCATCGTGGAATCATCATTTGCTAAGCTCCGGCTTTTCCGCATATCCGAGTTTTTGGGCGCCGCGTTCGTCGTTTCGGTGACGGCGATGGTAATCGAGCTCCTGCACTTATGACTGGCCTGCTCGTCGAACTCAACGCGCTCGTGTTGGGCCTGTTTATCATCAGCGCGATTGCAATGACGGTCACGCGGCAGATCGGGGCATGCATGCAGGTATTCGTCGTGCAGTCGCTGCTGTTGGCGGCATCGGCCTTCTTGCTCGGGGTCTCGCCGGTTTCGTGGCACCTCATTGCGCTGGGTTGCGTGACGGTCGTAAGCAAGGCGATCGTCATTCCGTGGCTCATCCGTGCGCTCGTTCCTAGCGAGGTTCACCGTACCCGCGAGCTTTCGCAGACCATCGACGTTCCAACTGCGCTGCTAGTCTCACTCGGACTGACGCTAGTGGGATATGCCTTCGCTCAACACCTCGTGCATGCCGCACCGAACCTTTCGTCGGGCAATATATCGATGGGCATTGCGGCGCTGCTGGTCGGCCTGCTGCTGCTGGCAGTCCGAATCGAGGCGGTTCCGCAGCTGCTCGGCATTCTGGCCATGGAGAACGGCGCCTTTCTCGTCGGGATCGCGATTGCACCCGACTTTCCTCTCATTGCCGAACTCGCCATCGCTTTCGACGTCCCGTTACTTGCATTCATCGTTGCGCTACTAACGCGCATGGCGTATCGCCGCATCGGTACGACCGAGATCGGCGGCCTGTCGGCACTACGGGAACGCGCTCGTTGACGATTGCTATTCCATTAATTGCATTGGCTGCGGCGTTGTGGTGCGCCATTCCGCGCGGCGAGCGCCTCACTCCGGCCGTGACGTTCGTCGCCTCCGTTGCCGTTTTAGTTCTTGCGCTGTTCCTGCTGAATGCAGTCGGGGCCGGTGGCACCATCGTCGTCGTCCGAAACTGGATCGAGCTCGATCCTCTTGGAGCACTGCTGCTGGTTCTGATCTCCGCAGTCTACGTCACCGCCGCGCTCTTTTCGTGGGGGTACCTCGGCGCCGAAGAGCGCAATGCGCGGCGCATTCGCCTGTACCACGGGAACTTCAATCTGTTTGCCTTCTCGATGCTCTGCATTCCGCTGTTAAGCGAAGTCGGACTGGTGTGGATCTTCGTCGAGCTCACGACGCTGCTCTCGGTTTTGCTGGTGAGCTACGCGCTCTCCATCGATGCTCTGGAAGCTGCGTGGAAGTACATGGTCCTCACGCTGCTGGGGGCGACCATCGCGGTACTCGGCGTTCTCGTGCTTTTTTGGGCACTGCACACCACCGGAAGCACCGATTTTACTTGGAGGGGATTGCGAGACGGAGCGGCGCACATGCCCCACGCCCTTCTTGGCGTCGCATTCGTTTTGCTTTTGGTTGGCTACGGAGCCAAGATCGGCTTCGTGCCGCTGCACACGTGGCTGCCCGACGCCCATAGTCAGGCGCCATCGCCGGTGTGCGCCATGCTCTCGGGCATTGAGACGAGCGTCGTACTTTACGTGATCCTCCGGCTACGCAACGTTTTTGCCGGAGACCCCGCCCTGCACGTGGGTACTTGGTTTGCTATCGTGGGTCTCGTCTCGGTGGGAGTTGCGGCGCTGCTGATCGTGCAAACGCACGATTACAAACGCCTCTTCGCATTTTCAACGGTAGAGCACATGGGCATCATTCTGACAGCGTCTAGCATGTTCACGCCGGCCGGCGATGTCGCCGCACTCTGGCAAATGCTCGCGCACACCGCCACCAAATCGTTCTGTTTCTATGCCGCCGGCGCAACCCTGATCGCAACGGGAACCCGTGAAATATCCAAGGTACGCGGGTTGCTCGGCACGAGCCGTGCCTCCGCAGCGAGCCTCTTGCTCGGAGGGCTCGCCATCGGCGGTGCTCCGCCCTTCGCCGTCTTCTTGAGCGAGCTCGCAATCCTGCGCGCCGGAATTCTCGCGCACGCGTACGTCGTGATTGCCCTCCTCGCGCTCTTTATCGTGCTGGCCTTCTTCGGACTGCTCTGGCACGTTACGCAGATGGTAACCGGCGAGCCGCCGGCAGATCAGCCGCGCGCGCGCTTGCCGCTGACCTGTTTGTGCGCGCTGATGCTGGCAGCAATCCCCGTCGTCGTTTTTGGCGTATGGATCCCCACCGGCCTCGGCCAAGCGCTGCAGAGTGCGGCGCGGGTAATGGGGACGTAGCGATGCTTACCGACCTGCTACGAACGCTTCGATCCGTTTGGCCATCGATGCGCTGGGAGGCCACCGGCGATTCCATTGAGGCACGACTTCCTAGCGAATGCGTGCGCGAAGTGGCGAAGTACCTTCACGAGCGCGCCTGGAGGCTCGGGACGATCGTCGCCACGGACCGCGACGTGACGCTCGGCGTGCGGTACTGCTTCTATGCGACGCATCACCCAGGCTGGTTGGACGTGATCGTTTCCGCCCATCCAACGGAACGCACGCTCCCGAGCATTACGCCGGTCGTTATCGCTGCCGACTGGTTCGAACGAGAGATCGAGGATCTCTTCTCCATCGTTTTTCTGGAGCATCCGCGACTGGGAGACTTTGTCTTGCACGACGGTCAGTGGGCGGAGAACGTCGGATTGATGAAGCCGCACATCGGGGTGAGCGAGCCGATAGAGGAAACACGGCGCGAGTGGCACCCCAAACGCGTTCTCGAGGAGGAGGGCGCATTCGTCATGCCGGTCGGCCCGATCTATTCGGGCGACGCGGAATCCGCGCTCTTTCTTTTGGAGACGATCGGGGAAGACGTGGTGCGCGCCATCCCGCGTCTGTTCTACAAGTATCGAGCCATCGAAAAGCTTGCCGAGGGTCGCAGCGCGCACGACGTGCTGCTGCTGGCGGAGCGTTGCTCGGGAACGAGTGCCATCGGCAATGGACTCGCCTACTGTCGCGCAATCGAACGGGCGCTAGGCATCGAGCTTCCGCCGCGTGCGCAGACGCTGCGCGCCTTCTTTGCCGAGCTCGAGCGATTACGCCACCACATGACGTCGATTCGCGAAATTTGTGGTTCGACATCGTTGACCGTCGCCGCGAGTCAAGCGCTTCGGCTGGAGGAGCAACTCTTGCGCATCTCGGGCGAGACCGCAGGCCATCGTTATCTCTTCGGGTTGCTCGCGATCGGCGGATTGACGCGCGATTACGCCGACTCTGCCCTAAAGAGCGCCCTCGGTGCCGCCGACGGCGTTGCCTCCCAGATCGATGCCTTGCGCAATGCGTTGGAGAACTCGAGCAGTTTCCTCGACCGCATCGAGCGGGTTGGTATCGTAAGCGAACGTGCGGCCCGTACGTTCGAGTTGGTGGGGCCGTTCGCGCGCGCGAGCGGCGTCGCTGCCGACATGCGAAAGATCCAACCCTACGGCGCGTATCCAGGACTCGACTTCGACGTGCCCACCGAAGCGGAAGGCGATGGTTACGCCCGTCTGCGCGTGCTATTTGCGGAGATGCGGCAATCGCTGCGGCTCATGCGTTCGCTATGTGACGGGATCCCGAGCGGCGAGATCCGGGCCGAGCCGACGATGCGTGCGAGCCATGGCTTGGGCTGGACGGAAGCACCGCGCGGTGCGTCGGTGCAGTGGGCCGAGCTAGATGATGCCGGCGTCATTCTGCGTTATCGTCTCACGCCACCCTCGTTTCGTAACTGGCATGGATTTCACGTCGCTGCTGAGGAGTTCGCGTTCCAGGACTTCCCAATTATTCTGGCGACGCTCGATCTTTCGGTTGCGGAGAACGATCGATGAACTGGTTCTTGCGCGGACTGCGCGCCGGCATCCGCACCGAGCCAGTACCCGGCCGCAAGGAGGTGACACTCGCTCTTTCGCAGGGATTGCCGAAACCAACGAAGTTTTCGACGGAGGCCGAAGCGGCTGAAGTGGCGTCGCTCTGCCCGACCGATGCGCTTCGCTGCGACGACGGCATCGTCAACGTTGTCGAGGACCGCTGCGTCGCCTGCCTGCGCTGCAAGCGCCAACGGCAGCCCGCGCAGCAATGGCGGCACGACGTCGTATGGGCACACTCGCCCGACGGAGGCATCGGCGATCCGCTGCGTGGGCGCTTTGCAAGATCTATCCACGTTCGCATCGTCGATGCCGGCGATTGCGGCGCTTGCCTCAACGAGCTCGCGCAGCTCAATGGGCCGTCGTATAATCTGCATCGATTCGGAATCTTCATCACACCGACGCCGCGGCAAGCCGACGTTCTGCTCGTCGTCGGACCCGTGACGCGACAAATGCGCGATCCGCTTAAGGCCGCCTACGACGCGATGCCAACGCCGAAGCGGGTCGTCGCCGTGGGTGCTTGTGCTGCGAGCGGCGGCCTCTTCGGCCCGTCGGTCATGTGCGCTGCAGGGGTTGCCGAAGCGATCCCGGTCGATCTGGTTGTGCCCGGGTGCCCGCCGCCGCCACTTGCCGTCGTACACGCCCTTCGCGTGGTCTGCGGGCAGGAATCACTCGCATGAACCAATGGCAACTCATCCTCACCGGAGCAGCGATTGCATCCTGCATTGCAGGTGGCGTCATATGCCTCGGGCTGCCCGAACGCATCGTGCCGAAAGTGCTCGCGATCGCCAGTTGCGCGGCAGCCGTCCTTTCGTTCATCGCCGGGGCCGGGGTTCTGATTGGCGATGCGAGCGGCGATCGGATGCTCTGGTCGTTGCCGATACTCGGCCCGATCGCGGTCGGCACGACGCGTCTTGGCTCGCTTTTTACGTGCATCACTGCGCTCGTCTACGTTCCAACCTCGCTCTACACGATCCGTTATCTCGAGCGATACATGCACGAGTATTCAGCGCGGGCGTTTGCGTGCTGGTATACCCTCCTGCTTGCCGCCATCATCGCACTCTTCATATGCCGGGACGTCACGTCGTTTTTCGTGGTCTGGGAGGTCGTCGCGATAGCAAGCGCCGCGCTGGTCGCCTACGAGTGGCGCCACGAACGCCACGCTCGGGCTGCTTTCGTGATGCTCGCGATGAGTGAAGCCGGAACGGTGGCAGCGATTCTGGCCGTTTTGCTCACCCGGGGCGGTGCGGGGTCGTTACTTTTCGGTGCGCCCAGCCCAGGACTCACCGGGCCGGTGGCCTGGGCGATTTTTCTGCTTTCGTTTTTTGGATTCGGCGTCAAAGCCGGGCTGCTTCCGGTGAACTCGTGGCTGCCGCGCGCACATCCAATTGCGCCCGGTAACGTTTCAGCGTTACTTTCGGGGGTCATCCTGAACCTGGGCGTGTACGGCATCGTCTTGGTCAACTTGCAACTCGTACCGGTGCGCTTTGCCTCCGAAGGTGTGATCGTGCTCATCGTCGGGGCGTCGTCGGCTCTTATCGGCATTCTGTACGCAACGATCGAAGACGATCTCAAAACGATGCTGGCGTACAGCTCCGTTGAGAATCTGGGCATCGCAGTGACCGCATTGGGCGTCGCCTTCGTCTTTACGGCCGAACACCAAGTGCTGTTTGCCGCGATTGGGTTCGCGGCCGGAATCTATCACGTTGCGAATCACTCCGCTTATAAAGGATTGCTTTTCCTAGGGGCTGCGACGGTGGACGCCAAGCTCGGTGGACGATCCATGAATCGCCTGGGCGGAGTGATACGCGTGCTGCCGGTCACGACGGCAATGTTCTTTGTCGGCGTGCTCGCAATCGCGGCACTCCCACCGCTCAACGGTTTCACGAGCGAATGGATGACGTTTCAGGCCCTGCTTCGCAGCGTCGAGCTATCCCCTTTAGGGCTGCGCGCCGTTTTTGCGCTTTGCGGAGCCGCGCTGGCTTTGACGGCAGCGCTAGCGGTCACGTGTTTCGTCAAGGCCTTCGGCATGACGTTCCTGGGGCAACCGCGCACGCCCCCACCCAAAGTCACCGAGGCGGCCGGCACGATGAAACTCGGAATGGCAATGCTCGCGCTCGAATGCGTGCTGCTCGGCACCTTACCGACCTACGTGCTGCCGGCCATTGGCCATGGCGCCGCCGATCTCTTCGGAAGCTCGACGATCGTTCGAGCGCTCGTGCCTCCGTTCTTCAAGCCTGACGCCGGCCCCAGTGCGTTGCCGGCCGATTTTGTTGCGACGTTCCATGCACTGGGCGCACAGATCGGCATGGGCATACCGGGCCGAGGCTGGGTCGTCATGCTGCGCGGCGGCGCCGCCAACCCCGTGGTCTTCGCAATGTCCACAACGTATCTGCTGCTTATCATCGTCGTTCTGCTTGCGTCCGCGTACGGCGTCGTTCGATTCCTTACCCGCAGCCGGCAGGTGGCGCGCTCGCCGGGATGGGGCGGCGGATTACAGAAGGTGTTGCCGGAGATGACCTACACGGCGACGGGATTCTCTAATCCGGTTCGCGTCATCTTCGATGCGATCTTCAATCCTACCCAAGTAGAAAACGAACGCGAAACGATTTACGAACACTTCCGATCGGTGATTCGGCGTAAGCGCGAAGACGTGTTTCTCGCCGATCGAATACTCACGGTGCCGGCGGCTCTCGCCACTCGAAGCCTCGCCTCATTCTTCGCACGAATGCATCACGGACGGCTCCCAGCGTACGTTGGTTACGCCCTTGCAACGTTGGTCGCAGCGCTTGCTGTCGTCACGTTCCTATAAGTGGGCACCTAGCACCTGAAGCTAACGGGCTTTTATCGAGTCTTTGTCTTGCAGAGAAGCGCCCCACGGCTGCCAACAGCGCGTCTATTCACCGGAGCTCGGCGGAACGTTCGGCACACCGAAGATATAGATCGGGGCCTTATGGGTTTCATAACCGTGACATGAACGGTTCTCCCACATGAATCTGATGGAATACGAATGGGTAAAGTTCGAACTTGCGTCGATACTGCGCTCGGCTACCATCGGCGTCTCGGCCGAGCAACCCAAAACCGCGCCCATCTTCAACGACCTCTTTGCGCGACTGGCCGAGGACCGCTTCAATCTTGTTCTGGTTGGCCGATTTAACCGTGGCAAGACGTCACTTATGAATGCAATGCTCCATACCGACCGCCTACCTGTGGGCGTCGTGCCCGTGACGTCGGTCATAACGACGGTCCAGTACGGTAGCAGCGAGGAAGCGACTATCGAGTATCGCGATCGCCAGTTGCCGGATCGAGTCTCTCTTGACGAGCTGACCGATTACGTGAGTCAAGCAGGCAATCCGTCAAACGAGCGTGGCATAACGATGGCCCGCGTCTCTTTACCTTCAGAAATTCTTGCGCCACGGTTTCTATTTGGTCGACACTCCGGGTATCGGCGCTTCCATCACAGAGAACGCGCGAACGACCGAAGCATTCCTTCCGGAAGCCGACGCTGCCATGCTCGTGACGAGTTACGACAGCCCGCTCTGCGAGGAGGAATTGAGACTGCTCGATCGCCTGGAGTCATCCGCGCGAAGGGTATTCATCGTCATCAACAAGTTTGATACGGTCTCCGTAGAAGAGCGAAACGTGGCGCTCGAGTACGTTCAGAATCAAGTAACTCGCGCGTTCGGTGGGGAACGGATTGAAGTGTTCTCTGTGTCAGCTCGATTAGCGCTCGAAGCCAACCGCTCTAATGACATGACTGGAGGCTGGGTTGAGAGTGGATTGGCGGCGTTTGAAGAGCGCTTGGTCCGCTTTCTCTTGCAGGAGAAGCAGACCGAGTTTCTCTATGGCATGTGCAAGCGCGTCGGAGAGGCGCTTCACGAGGCAGGCGGCCCGGCAGTTGACCGAGATCGTCTGGATATGCTTCGCGGGAAAATCGGGGCCGATCGAACCATCGAAGCGAGAGAGTCGACGTCCGATCGGAAGGGACCGAATGCCAGTGCACCCCGGTTTGATTCATGTAATGTTTGCCTACATATCGAACGCGCAGTATATGCCTTTCTCTGCAGATACCAGCACGATCTTGTCACCAGTCGCTCCGTACGCACCGCTCTTGCTGACCGCGGCGGGTTCTGCAACTTTCATACATGGCAATACGAGACGTTCGCAAGCCCCCGCGGCACGTGTATTGGGTTTCCCGAGGTCCTCGATCGGCTCTCGCTTCGCTTATGTGAGGTCGCCGCAACCCGGGATAGCGCGTCCTTCTCTGAAGATATCGAGGCCCTTCGGCCCGGTCGTGAAGTATGCGACATCTGCGCGGTTCAGTCAGAGGCCGAGCGCGGAGCGGTCGCAGAGATCACTCGCCGTTTGCATGATGACGGGCCGCAGCGACCTGATCGGTTCCCAGCGCTCTGTCTTTCGCATTTTGGGTTTGTAGTCGCCGGCGCTGAGGATGAGGATACGAAGAAGCGGCTATTAACCACTCAAGCAGCTGTTTTGAGCCGCGTCTCTGAAGACATGCACCGACGTGTTGTAAAATGTGACGGTCTACGCCGCTCCCTGATGAGCGCGGAGGAAGAACGCGCAGATCAGCGCGGTCTTAGGTTGCTAGCCGGCCACCGCAACGTCCACGGTCTTCGAAATCCACGCGGACATTTCTGAGCCTCGGTTTGGACGGCATTGGATGAGTGGCTGTGTCAGGCTTCTTTCTCGGCGGAAGGATGCCGCGCAGAGTCGTTGAAATTTCTGTCAGTGGTGGAGGAGTCCACCACGCAGGGCCATCCAGCCTTGCGAACTGCAGCAATGCCGATGACTCCTGACGATGCAACACTGTAGTTGTCAGGAGATTCTTTGAGTAGCCAGCGGTCAAAAACGTGGTACGCGCCGTGCTGATACTGCCCGCAATCGTGGTGCAAGCGGCGCAGGTCCTTGCACTGCTGGCACTCTCGCCGCTCCTGACAGGATGTATTACGCGGCTAGAGGCGATCATCCAAGGCAAGCGCGGGCCCTCGGTCTTTCAGACGTACCGCGACATACGCAAGTTCTTCAGGAAGCAAGCCTTGATGCCGGAACCGGCATCGTGGATATTTCGCACTGCGCCATATGTCGCTTGCGCCTGCTACTCGACCGTAGCAACGCTGATCCCAGTTCTTACGACGTATCCGCTTCCTGGCGCGACATACGGCGATATACTGGGGGGCGCGTTCGTCCTCGCGCTAGCCGGCTTCGTAACAGCGCTTGCCGCTATCGATTCCGGCTCCCAATACGCCGACATCGGTAGCAGTCGCGCTGTGATGGTCGGCATCCTTGTAGAGCCAACGCTGATCTTCGTGTTCTTTTCGGTGGCATTCATTACCGGTACGGACCTCCCATACGCGATGAACGCGGCGCTGCGGCATTCCGCCGCTAACGTGCTACGACCCGCGCACGTCCTAGCTACCGCCGCCTTCTTTATGATGCTGTTGGTTGATACCGGTCGAATTCCCATCGAGAGTTCGTCGGCGACGATTGAGTTCGGTATGATCGACGATGCGCGGCTCTTCGAGCACTCCGGCCCCTGGATGGCTCTATTCAAGTGGGGGAGCTCGATGAAGCAGTTCCTTCTCTATGTTATCTTCATTAACGTCCTTCTGTTCCCGTTGGGGCTCTCATCGGACGGATCACTCGGCTCCGTTGCTTTCGCGATCGTTAGTCTCTTTGTTAAGATGCTGGCCGTCGGCTTGGTCATCGTCGCCATCGAGACCACATTCGCAAAGCTGCGCCTCTACAAGATCACCGAGTTCATCGCGACGGGACTGCTCGTTTCCGTCCTTGCCGTGTTTGCCTTCGTGGCGGGTTTCGGATGACGCTGCATCAGCTTACCCCTTCAGAGGCGTTCGCCGGAACGATCGCGTCACTCTTACTCCTCGTACAGCTGACGCTGTTTCGCTCGGTTGTCATCTCGGAGTTCATCCGCGTTTACGCGATCCAGGCGATCTTGGTTGCGATGATCTGCTTCGCGGTCGGCCTGACGGAAGGCACTTGGGATCTCCTCATTCTCGCAGTGCTCACGCTGGCGTTTAAGGGCATACTCTTGCCGCGGTACATGCAATCTCTCGTCCGCCGGATATCGCAGCACGTCGAGCTTCCCGCACGTATCAACGTGCTGTTGTCCCTGCTCATCGCGGGAGGGCTGATCGGTGTATCAATCCTAACATCGATGCAGCTGCCGCTGCACCACGGAGCATTTTTGCCGCAGGCTGACCTTGCGACGGCGCTTTCGATGGTTTTCATAGGCTTTCTCGTCGCCATCTTACGGCCCAATGCGCTGGCACAAGTCGTCGCTTTCTTGACGCTTGAGGACGGGTTATTCTTCGGAACCATAACGCTTGCGCCCGGACTACCGTTTATTATTGGCATATTGCTGTTGATCGACGTGCTCGTCGCAGTCGTCGTGTTCGGAGTTCTCGTGCGGGCACTCGTCGACCAGCAGGCGACCGCGTCGATCAGCGCGTTCCAAAGGCTCCGCGGATGAACGCGTCGATCGTGGCCGTCATCGCGATCCCGCTAGCGCTCGTGCCGCTGACGTTACTCTTGCCGTCGCGAATCGGGCGAGTTCTCACTGCAGTTGGCGGCGTGGCCAGCGCCGCGTGCATCATCGCGATCGTTGTGGCAGCCGCCCGCGGAATGGGCCATCTCGACGCGGTTTCCGCCGTCTTTCTCTTGCCGGTTGCCATCGTTTACGGGACGGTTGGTCTCTACGGCACGTGGTACGTGCGAGCCGAGTCCATCGGAGCGGACGGAGACGAGGCGTATCGACGAGAGTTTCTGGCGCTGACGAATGCATTCGCGTGCGCCGAAACGATCGTTCCGCTCCTAACGAACATGGCCGGTCTCTGGGTCGCTCTCGAAGCTACGACGATCTTGGCTGCGCTTCTTGTTCGCCTTCAGGGGACCGATGCCGCGCTCGAGGCCGCTTGGAAGTACATTTTGATCGCGTCGTGCGGGCTCGCGATTGGGCTCGTCGGCGTCGTCGTCCTTTATGCTTCCGGAGCGGACGTTCTCGGGGCGCACTATACGCCGCAGTGGGCATCGTACATGGCGGCGGCAGGCAGGCTGGATGCCGATGCTCTCCGGCTGGCTTTCGTTCTCGCGCTAATCGGGTTTGGGACGAAGATGGGGTTAGCCCCGATGCATACCTGGCTCCCCGACGCGCACGGGGCCGGGCCGACGCCGACGAGTGCGATGCTCTCCGGCGTGCTGCTCTCCGATGCGCTCTACATCATCATCCGGTTCGCATCGATCGCAAACGCCGCCTTTGGAACCGGAATGACGGAACGGCTGCTCTTTATCGTCGGGCTGCTCTCACTGTTCATCGGCGCGTTCTTTCTCTTGCGACAGACTGACATCAAAAGGATGCTCGCCTATTCCAGCATCGAGCATATGGGCATCGTCGCATGCGGTCTGGCCTTCGGAGTACGCATCGCAATAATGGGAGCGCTTCTGCATGTCGTCAACCACGCGGCAACCAAATCGCTCGCCTTCTTTGGCGCCGGTCGGTTAGCGAGCCGTTTCGATACCCGCGCGATCAAGAGCATTACCGGGGGCGTCGCCGTGCTCCCCATCTCGGGAACGCTATTTGCGCTTGCTGGTCTCGCATTGGCGGGCATGCCGCCGTTTGGACTATTTCGCAGCGAGATGATGATTCTCACCGGCGGTTTTGCGGGGGGCACGTGGATCATCGCGGTCGTCGTTCTTGGACTGCTCGCGGTAGCGTTTGCCGGGCTGGTGCGCTGGACCACGGCAGTGACGGCCGGCGATGCGCCCGAGGGCATGCGTTGCGGTGAGCGCGACGTCGGGGCCTTGGCGTCGATGCTGCTTGGATTCCTGGTTGTGCTGGGCCTGGGCTTGTTCGTACCGCCAACGCTCGCAACGCTCCTCGGGAGCGCCTGCAACATCTTCATGGGGCACCCGTAACGTGACCTTTGCGAAGCTCGCGACCGACCTCGCCGAAGGGAGGATCGCTGACGGTGCGCGCTTAGCATGGATGTTCGGAGAACGAATCGACGGCGCTACGATCGTGCACTATGTGCTGGACGAAAGCGGCGTCCTCGTGGACGCGTTTGCCGTGACTGGCGGCAGCGTCCACTCCCTGAGCGCCACGACGCCGGCGGCTGATTGGTACGAGCGGGAACTTCGGGATCGCTTCGCCGTCCAATTTGAGGGACTTCGTGACCGCAGGCCGCTCGTTGTCGTCCTGCCGCCCCGGGAGCTGGAAGGAACGGAGTCATCCGAAACTTCCACGGTCCTCTACGGTCCTGTCCGCTCCGGAATCGTTGAGTCCGCTCGCTGGATCATCGAGACGGCGGGTGAAGATTTCATCGAGGTGTACCCGTCGATGTTCTTCAAGCATCGCGGTATCGAGGATCGCTTCGTCGGCGTCCCGGTCGACCTTGCGCCGTTTGTCGCCGAGCACGTTTCCGGCGCTACCGCTTCGAGCCATGCAGCTGCATTTTGCCGAGCCGTTGAGGTTGCTCTGGACCTTTCCGTGCCCGCGAGGGCGCGCGCAGCTCGAGCAATTCTGGTCGAGTTCGAACGCATCCACCAGCATTTGGACTCGCTGGCGAAGCTCGCAGACGACGGCTCGCTCTCGGTAGGCGCAGCGCAGACGTTCGCGGCCAAGGAACGCGTTCATCGCCTACTAGCCGCTGCGACCGGTAACCGATTCGCTCGCGGTATCATCTGCGTGGGTGGCACGCGCTTTGACGTAATGCGATCCCTGCGCGAAACGTGCGATCGTGATCTCGACATCGTCGAACGACACGCCCGTACGGTAATCGACGAGTTGATGTCGACGCAGTCGTTGCTGGACCGGCTGATTGGAACCGGTCGCATCTCGCGCGAGAACGTCATCGCGTTCGGAGGCGTTGGGCCCGTCGCACGGGGAAGCGGCGTTTCCTGCGACGCGAGGGTTGCCGATGGCTTCCTGTTCAGGCCGCTCGTAGGTGAGGAGTCGCTCGAGCGTAGTGGTGATGCGGTCGCCCGGGCACTCGTGAGAGTGTCGGAGATTCACCGGTCCTTTCATTTGATTCGCAACGCCTTAGATTCCGACCCAGCCGGTCCGTGCCTGGTTCCGATACCGTCGCACCATGGATCGGGCTTGGCGCGCGTGGAATCTCCGCAAGGGGAACTGCTTTACTTCGTACGCCTGCATGCCGGCTCGATCACACGCGTAGCGATCCGGTCGGCGTCCTACGCGAATTGGCCGCTTTTCGTCCCGTCGCTCCCGGGAAACATTTTTACCGATTTCTCGTTCATCGAGCACTCGTTCGCCGCGATACAGGCGGAGGTCGATCGATGAGCTGGATCGCATACGGTCTGCGACGCGGCGTCCTCACGACGCGCTACCCATTCAAACCAGATTCCATGCCGGACGCCTACCGCGGAGCTATCGACGCCTTTGATGCGACCGGCGACGAGCAGCGATCTGGTGCTGAGAAGTGCCTTTCCCAGGCGATCGCGCAGGGTGCCGGAAGGGCTGTCGTCGACTCGCTCCGGTGCTATCAATGTGGCGAGTGCGCAAGAACCCAGCCGAACGCCTTTCGCATGTCCAACCGCTTCGAGGTCGCGCAAGTTGCTGATAACCCGGACCGGATGCGCGCGCTCATTCGAAAGCGGACACGCGCATGGGGGAAATCCGTGCACCTTCGACACGTCGATGCGGGAAGCGACGGATCGGAGGAGCAGGAGTTGCAGGCCATCTTTAATCCTTTTTACGACGCAAACCGTCTTGGCATTTTCCTTACCGCGAGCCCTCGGCACGCCGAT
Organism: Vulcanimicrobiota bacterium; assembly: GCA_963725605.1. Classification (GTDB taxonomy): domain Bacteria; phylum Vulcanimicrobiota; class Vulcanimicrobiia; order Vulcanimicrobiales; family Vulcanimicrobiaceae; genus Cybelea. The sequence continues at coordinate 44,262 of CAVRYW010000002.1, forward strand.
ATCCTCATTGTCACGGGCGTCGTGACTAAGCCGATGGCGGAGCCCTTGCGTCGCGCGTATGAGGCAATGCCCGAACCGAAGATGGTCGTGGCCCTAGGCACCTCGGCTTGTTCCGGCGGCATCTTCGCCCAAAGCGACACAGTCGTCGGCGCAGTGAGCACGCTCCTTCCGGTCGACGTTTTCGTCCCGGGCGCGCCGCCGGCGCCGCTGTCCATTCTGCACGGTCTATGGGTCGCGCTCGGCAGGGCACTCGGCGAAAGCGGCGTGCCGTGACGCTTCTGCTCTTGGCCCTCGGGACGTGCGTTCTTGGAACGCTTGCATCGATTGCCGCGCCGGCCGCGATCGGGCGCGCCCTTGGCTTTGTGCTCCTCGGTCTCGCGGGAGCCTGTGCAAGCGCTGCCGCCGTCGTACAGCTTCGCGCCAACGTTGCGGTCATCGTGGGCAACAGCGACCTGCACGCCGTGCTTCGTCTTGATGCCACGGCCGCGTTCTTCATCGCCGTCATCGGTGTCATCGCCGTGCTCGCGGCGGTGTTCGGATTGGGACCGCGCACCGCGGACGAACGCCGCACGGGCCGGACGGCTGCTGCGACGGCTTGCGCTATCGCCTTCGCATCGCTGCTCGCATGTGCGGCCGACGACGTGCTCCTCTTCATCTTCGCGTGGGAACTCCTTGCACTCTGCTTCTACTGGGCGATTGCATACGCGGGAACCGATACGGAGGCGTCCCGGGCGGCGTACCTGACGATCGTCGTCACGCACGCGGCCGGCGCTTGCATCATCGGAGCGTTGCTGTTCCTCGCGCACGTGTCTGGAGGCTTTGCGATCGACTCAGTCGTTGCCGCGGGCAGGATGCTGAACCCGAGCGAAGCCGGCGTCATTCTGTTGCTGCTCCTCGTGGGTTTTGGCGCGAAATTCGGCATGCTTCCGATGCAGGCGTGGATGCCGTACGGTTACCGGGCGGCGCCATCGCTCGTCGCGGCACTCATGGCCGGTGGTGCGTTGAACGTCGGCTTCTACGGAGTGAGCCGCTTCATCGTCGCCTTTCCGACGGCGCCGGGATGGTTTGCCGTCGTTACGATCGGACTCGGCGCGTTGTCTGCATTTTTCGGCATCATGTGGGCTTGCGGGCAGAATGACATGCGAAGGCTCGCCGCCTACTCAAGCGTAGAAAACGGCGGAGTCATTCTTGCGGCGTTCGGCGTGGCCATCGCGGGGAGGACCCTCAAGATCGACATGCTCGTCGGATTTGCAGTGGCAGCAGCCTTCGTGCAAATCGCGGCGCATGCCGTTGCGAAAGCTACGTTGTTCCTGGGTATCAGTACGATACAGGACCGTTGCTCCTCGGTCTCGCTCGATCGTCTTGGCGGCCTTGCCCGCTCGATGCCCATTATCACGATCGCCGTTCTGGCATGCGGGATGTCACTGACCGCATTGCCGCCCCTGGCCGGTTTCGTCGGCGAGTGGTTGGTGCTCGAGTCACTCATGCAGGCATTCCGAACGGGTAATGCCGTCTTCGAGATCGTCTTCGCCCTCGCCGGCGCAGTAATCGGCGTCACAGCCGGCATTACCGTCGTCGCATTTACAAAGCTGGTCGGCATTGGCCTGTTAGGCGCCGCGCGCTCAGAAGCAGCTCAAGAAGCGACGCAAACTCGCTCGCCGTGGCAGCTGGCCGCATTGCTCTTGGGGACGGCCGGTATTCTCGCAGGCGGACTGTTCGCGGCGCCCCTTCTGAAGCTCGCCGCACCGAGCATCGACGGCGTTGCGAACGCTCCGGCCGTCGCTGCGATCATCGGAACCGTTCCCCTGATCCAGCCTACGTTTGCGGGCTTTTCCTCGATCTCGGCACCGGGACTGGGATGCGTTATTCTCGGCTTCACACTGATGTTTTGGCTTGTAGCGCGCCTCTTCGCCCGCCCGCGCGAACGCCGCACATCCGTGTGGACGTCCGGTGAACGGTATAGCGGCCGAGACCAGTACACTGGGACGGGGTACGTCAACCCAACGCGCGTGATCCTCGACGCGGGGATGAGGACGCTTCGCGAGATCACCGTCGAACCTCCGAGCAGCGGGCGCCGGACAAGGTACAGCAGCGATATTCGACCGCTCTTTGACGTGCCGTTTTATCGGAGTGTATCGTCCCTGTTTCTTCGAGTCGCCGAGGCGGTTCGCTCGACGCAGTCCGGCGTCATCGCCGCGTATCTGTCGTACATCCTCGTCTTCACTATTCTCTTACTCATTCTTTTTCCGTCGATACGACACTGGTAGGTGAAATATGTTTTCGCACATCATCGTGGCTTGGGATGGTTCCGATCATGCACGACGCGCCGTCGAATACGGTGTCGAGATCGCTAAACGCTTCGATGCTCGACTTCAACTACTTTCTGTGGCCAGGCATGCCGAACACGCCGAGACGCAAGATGAGCGTCGCGAGTCGCGCCGTGACGCCCGTGAGTTTTACGAGGCTTCCGCGCAAGAGTTGCTTGCATCAGGATCTCAGCGCGGCGTCGAGGCCGAGTTACTGATCGTAGAAGGCGGCCATCCAGCAGAAGCCATCGTCGACACTGCGCGAAAGGTTGGCGCAGACCTCATCATCGTCGGCCGGCGTGGACTTTCAGGCATGACGAGGTTCTTGATTGGAAGCATCTCGGATCGTATCGCGCGATACGCGCACTGCCCGGTTCTCTTGATCGACGGGTTTACGAGGTCCCCGTGAAGCCGAATGACCTACACGGCGCGGGCGAACGCCGAAGGCTTCTTCGCTTTTCGGCGGGGTTCATTGCAGTGGTCGCGGGGGTGGCCCTGTGCCTTCGGGCAGGCGCTTCGGCGCTAATTCCATTTGCCTTCTTGATAGTCCTATTGCCTTTGGAGCGAACGAAGTCTTCACGTCAATACGTTCTGACGCTTTTAGTATGCGTCGGCATCGCGATCACAATTGGGATAGTGTATACGGCGGTCGCACATAGGAGTGCTCTGACGGGCATTTTACTTTCTTGCGGCCTTATTTTTGTCAGCATTGGCCGACTGAAAGGCCCTTCCTCATCAGCGAACGATGGTTCTTCTGACTAAGCACTGCAGCGTTCAGTCGGCTGCGTCCGAAACTTCTCTTGCGGCCTTACGCGTGCTGTTCGGCAGAGCATTCGGTTTCGATTTCGGCATCCGGCTTTGGGATGGTGACCTGAGGGCGCCTCTCAGGCGACTGATAACTGTGAGAGTGGGATGTGTTGTGGTTGCGTATGTGCCACAAGATGCGCGTCAGTCGTCGATCCCGTAGCGAGGGTTCGTGTATGACAAGTTACGCGCGAGCCTCGTGTGATGGTAGGGCCGAGGCGAGACTGCTAATTACGGGGCGGAAAGCGCAATAAAATGACGACGAAGGCGACGCTTATAGCGGCTATCGTCAGGTGTTAAGGCATATCGGGCTTCGCGTTCCTGAAATGAGGGTCATAAGGAACGAGCCCAAAGCTCATAAGAGGGCGCCTGCTCCTCTAACGGCGATCTAACGGATTCCTCAAAACTCGCCGGGATTCGTCGGGACTAGCCGGGACTCGAAAATGCCAAAGCCCGTACAGGAAAGGACTATCCGGGAACATACGGGAGCGGCCGGGACCCGTCATCCTGAGCTTGTCGAAGGACGTGGGTTCGATTCCCGTTGGCGCTACCAAGCGCTTGTTTGCATAGCGGTTTTTAAATAAATCATTTCATTCATATCTCTTGCTGACGCGAACGCCGTCGTGCGAGTATCGACCGGCATACGTATCGGCGTCGGTTTTGTAAGGAATCTTCCATGTTACGCCAAGGTCACGTAGTGCCGAGCGCACGCGCGCGCAGTCATGCTCGTCGGCAACATCGTACGTGTAGACGCAGATAACCTTGGTGCGATCGCTCGCAGCGTTTGGATTTGGCTTCATCGTTGCAACTTTGGCGCTGCTGCCCAGCAAGCCACTTTCCGTTGCCGATTTGATCTTCGCCCACCACACGTCGATGTCAGAACTCTTTATGAACAGCATCCACTTACCGCCACGTTCCGAGTGTTCCGGGTAGTGTTCGAGGTCGCTGCGCTCGGCGTAGATCCAGTACTGGTCGGTTATCTCCGAAGGTCGCCGAGAATCGCCGTAGGTCATCGGTGCGGCGCTCTCAGTGGTCCTGGAGATTGCCGCGTAATTGACGGACCTGACCCGATAACCCATGGCCCTGTAACCCGCCTCCCGTTTCTTCGCCATCCTGGCGAGAACCGGAACATCGGCATCGACGTAGTCGTACACGATGACGTTGTGCTTGTGAGCGTGTTCGCGGTGAAGCCGGCCCACGTATTGGGCCAACGTTCCCTTCCACGCAATCGGCATCGAGATGAACAGCGTATCGAGGCGCGGATCGTCAAACCCCTCGCCTAGATACCGGCCGGTAGCTAAAATGAGCCGCTCGTCGGTATCGGGAACACGAAGCGATGTCTCAGCCGCGCGTCGAGCCGATGCTTTCATTCCGCCGGACAAGACAGTGATATTTCGTGCGGCGCCCCTGAAGCATGAGGCAAGGTGTTCCAAGTGATCTCGCCGTTCGGTCAATACGAGCGGGTTTCTTCCGGCCTCAAGCGCAGCGAGGACCTCGTCGACGATCAGCGTGTTGCGCCGCTCGTCTTTAGCAAGCGCGGCGAAGATAGCCGGCATCGACGTTCCCGGCGCTTGCAGTTCCGACGGTAGGCGGAAAGACGTGCAGCGCAGGTCGACGATGTGCTCGAACGCACGTTGCCCGGCCTCCGCGCGCGGATCGATGCGATAGCGGGTCGGGCCACATTGCATGAAGATTATTGGATGGTGGCCGTCCTTGCGGGCGACCGTTGCGGACAGCCCCAGCACGAAGCGAGCCTTCGATCGACGCGCCACGATCTCAAACGTGGTTGCAGAAATATGGTGGCATTCATCGACGATCAAGTGACCGTATCCGGCGAGCGCGTCCGAAACCTCGCCTTTACGGACGAGGCTTTGGATGAGAGCAACGTCGATACGGCCCGTCGGTTTCCGACGTCCGCCGCCGATGATCCCAATTTCCTTGGCATCGATCGACAGAAACGTCTTGATACGCTCGACCCACTGCGTCAGTAACTCACGGCGATGCACCAGTATCAAGGCATTGCAACCACGATGCGCAATGGCCGCCGCTGCCACGACGGTCTTCCCGAATGCGGTACCGGCGGCGAGTACGCCGAAATCGTGCGCCATCACAGCCTCAAAAGCACGCTGTTGATTGGGTTTCAGTGTGCCTAGGAATCGTATGTCTAGCCTGGAGCCGGAGTCGCGGTGATCCTCAACTACCGCGTAAACGCGATTTGATCGCAACAATTCAACCGCTTCTTCAAGGCACCCACGTGGCAAGACAATGTGGTGTTGCCTAAGCTCCGCGCACGAGACGATACGCGGCTTGTCATAAACCGATAAACGCAGTGCCTGCGCGCGGTAGAACTCGGGATTCTGAAAGGCCGCCAGGCGGATGAGCCGCGCAACGAGCTGGGGCGGCAGATCCGTGCGCTCAACGTATATTCCATCCGCCAGGACGATATTCACCGATGCCGGCAATCGAGCGGCGAGCGGTCCTTCCTTGCGCCGGCGCGACGGGGGAAGAAGCCAGGGCTCAGTGGTTTCGTCATCGTCGACGGGTAAGCGGACCCCGAGAACTCGTCCGGATTCCTGGGCGTCCTGGACGATTGCTCTAATTTCGTCCCGCGGCAGCCGTTCCAAGGATGCGAGAAACGCCCATTGATCTGGGTGCGGTTGGAGATTATCGTCGACAAAGACGCTGTTGCCCTGGTTGCGCGATCGTCGCGCCAGCGGAAGGGCTATGAGGTTTCCGAATCCGCCCGCTGGTAGTTCGTCCTGATTTGGAAAGAACCGGTCATAGGATTTGAAACCGATCTCAGGGCGCCGTTCCATTGTTTCCGTAATAATTGCCGCGCCGAGTTGACGTGCTTCGCGCGCTTCGATCGGTTCGGCGAAAAATATCCAAACGTGCCCGCCCACGCCCGACCGGGACCGCTCAAGCGCAACGGGAACGCTGCGCGCACGGCATGTCTGCACGTATGCGAGTGCGTCATCGGACCAGTGGGCGCCATCGAAGTCTGCCGCGATAAACCAGCATCGGTTGTCCTGCATAAGCGGGTAAAGGCCTATGACGTAGTCCACGCGCTTGCCGTCCGACCTTGATCCGCGAAGGTGGGTGCGAATGGCCGAGTCACTGAGCGGAATGAATGCCTGGTTCGGGCAGACGCCGCATTTAATCTTGGGCTTACCACAAATGCCCGCAACCCATTCGTTGGAGCACGCCGGCGCGTAGCCTGGGCGGCCGTCCCTATGGTTTTCCCAACGGAGCGCAAAGACGTTTTGACGACCGGCGAACAAACGGCGAAACAGCGCGATCTTTTCGGCATCGGATAATGTGACCTCGGGCGCCCCTCGCGCGCGATGATGATTCGGCCGTGAATCGTCAAGAAGCGCGTCAAGCCGCGCTTGGATCGCCGCCCGCTGCTCACCTAGGGCGTCGAGCTGGCGTCGGAGCGAAGCGATCTCCGGTGCTTTGCTGGGCATGACGCAGACGCGATTTCAAGGCCCGGTGCGGTGCATCCCTTGGGCGCCAGGCGATTTGACGCGCGGTAACATATGTGTTACTGTAAGGGATGCCGCTGAGGGTCACCGAGTATGTTCGTGCGGATGGGTCCGTACCGTATGCTGCGTGGTTCGACGCTCTTCCAGCTCAGGCAGCCGCGAAGATCGCAGTCGCCAGAGCGCGCCTCGAAATGGGAAACACGTCGGCCGTAAAGTGGCTCGGCGCTATCGGAGAGTATCGGATCGACTGGGGTCCCGGCTATCGAATCTATCTCGCCAAGGAGCGCGACGACATCATAATCCTCCTTGGTGGCGGGACGAAACGTCGTCAACAGACCGACATCGAGCGCGCAAGGATACTTTGGCAGGAGTATAAGTCTCGGAAGGCCGCGCAGTTTAGACAGAAAGGGAGATGATAAGCCATGGCGTTGACTCGTGATTCAAACAGGACGATTGGGGAACGCGTGAAGCGTGATCCCGCCTTCGCAAAGGCTCTTCTCGATGAAGCACTTACTCTGTTCCTCAATGGGGAGCCGGAGACTGCGCGGCTTGTTTTGCGCGACCTTGTGAATGCCACGGTCGGATTTGAGCGTTTAGCAACCGTGACGGGCAAGCCGTCGAAAAGCTTGCACCGCATGCTCTCACCCAAGGGCAATCCAAGTATGGACAACCTCGCTGTCATCGTCAGTGCGTTGCGCAAACGGCTTGGTGTTAAGCTCGCTGCGCGCGCAGTGAAAGCGGCCTAAATAGCGCCTGCTCTTCTAACGGCCGTCTAACGAATTACGCAAAACTCGCCGGGATTCGTCGGGACCAGCCGGGACTCAAAAACGCGAAAACCCTTACAGGAAAAGACTATCCGGGAACATACGGGAGCGGCCGGGACCCGTCATCCTGAGCTTGTCGAAGGACGCGGGTTCGATTCCCGTTAGCGCTACATTTGGAGCACTGAATTTCCGCGGAGCCCTGAATTTCCGCGCCTGACATCGCGAGCTACGCCGCGAGCGACTTGCAACGTACCAAGAAGCTACTTCCGCGCACCCGTGAGGTGGCAGAATATCCGTCGATGTCGCTCGAATTCGGCATCGCCTTCGAACGCATAACCCTGCGCTGGCTGGCTTCGGTGGAGAATCGTTTGCGCGAGATCACCCGGCGAGGGGCAAAAAGAGCGCAGCGAGCGGGCAAACCGCACGCAAGCCGGAGGGAGGCGTTGAGGTAACAGCCGCCGTTATAACGCTTTTTACCGCGATCTCGACGCGCATGCTCCATGCGCGATGCATCGATACTCGATTCAGAGCCTCATAACGACTATAGACTTTCGCTGGGGATACTTCCATGAGAGAAGGCTTTTTGTCAAGGCCGACGTGGCGGCCATCGTTGTTTTCTTGTTCTCGCCCTTCCCGCGACCTGCGCCCTACTTCCATTCGCACTCGTGTGAGCCAGTTCTTGGCTCGGTGCACGTTGGGGTCCATCATGCAGGTCGGCGCTGCCATCTACATATCGATCTAGCCGAGAGCTGACCGAATATCCCGTCGCAGTCGCCGTGAACGCGGCTTTTTGTTTAGCGGTGACTCCTGGAATACTTCGCCTTAGGCTTCTTGCGCTACTTGGCGATTGTTAGCGCCCGAGTGAAGCGGATTGTAAAGCTCGCCGGCTATCCATAATCGGTGCAGCAGCACCGCAAGTTTTCGCGCAACGGCAACGAGTGCATGCTTTTTTGCATTCTTTCCACCGCGAGTCATCAGCCGCTCCCCGTGTCGCCGTAGGTCGCAATCCGGCCCGTGAACGCCTAAAATGTAATGCGCGCTACCCACTAAGAGACGTCGGAGCAACGTGTTGCCGGCTTTCGTGATTGAGAGCTGTGAAACGTGATTGCCTGAGTCGTGCTGGCGGGGCACCAGACCAAGATATGCCCCGATGTCCCGGCTGCTCCCGAACCGTGACGGATCGCCCAGGGTTAATGCATAAGTTACCGCCGTCAGCGCACCAACGCCAGTGACCTGGCGAAGTACCTCTGTAGCCGGATAGCGTGATGCCAGCTCGTCGATGACGCGATCATAAGCGCGAATCTGGTCGGTGAGTGCCTCGATCGTCTTCAGCATCGGCGCCAGCGCACTCTCTAGCCCGTTGGGAAGCTGTGCAGCTACTTTGCGGGCAAAGCTTTCCGTGCTGCATGTCGTCAAGCGTCCGCCGGCGGTCTTGACCAACCCGCGGACAGCGTTGACGCATTGCGTGCGAGCCCGCACCAGGACGTCCCGAGCGCGAACCACCGCTAAGTCGTTCTGCATCGTCGCGCTGCGATGAGTAATCGGGGCCAGGAGCTGAGGATCGAAGCGTGCCATCCGCGCAAGTACCCGCGCATCGGCGCGGTCATTCTTTCGGTCGCTCTGATGGATCTTGCGCAGCTCACGCGGATTGGCGACGATCACCTCGTGCCCGGCAGCGCTCGCTAACCGGCTGATCCACGCGGAGCTGGTTCCAGCCTCCAAAACCACTCGGCTGCGAGCCCAGCGGGCCAAGTGCTCGTTCAAGGTCTCAGCCGTTGTGCGGACCCGCCCTTCGGCGACGATTTCACCGCTCTCGTCAAGGATGCAGAACTGGCTGTAGCGATCACCAACGTCGAGGCCAACAGTCGTACCGCGGGCTGGAATGGTTTTTGCCTCCGAGTTCCTAAGCGTCTTCATGGGCTGATCCTCGCTTTCTTCATTGCACCTCGAGTGCGTCAAAGGGAAACCACCACGGTTTCTGCGGGGGCCAGCCTTCTCTCATTCCATCTACACAAGGACCTGCAAACGTCCGGTTCCGTGCGCTAGAAGGGCAGAGGCTGCAGTGCGGAAGGCGGTCGGCGCGAGCGCGCTCCTGCGATGTTTTACACCGCTATGCTAGCGCACTATCCGTTACAGATATCAAGTACTTAGCCTGAAATAGGTGCGTACGCTCGCCGTTAATGCGGCGCTCGCGAAAGCACTACGCCGTCGACTGAAGTCCCGGCACTTGCAAATGCGGGGAGCACCTTGGTCGGTTTCCCACCCGCAGGGTACGACCAGATCGCCAACTGGGGGTTCGATTGCCATTGTGCGATAAACATTCCGTTCTCAAGCCACGTCTGCGTGCCGCCGGCCCCGCCGTACCCAAATCCACCAACCCATCCATGGACGTGCGTCGTACCGACGATCTTCGCTTTGTGCGCGACATGCATGCGGTAAATCGAATGCGTGTTAGGATTGGACAGTGCTATATGGGTGCCGTCCCAACTAACGCTATCATAGTCGTCGTACCCGAAGCGACGCTGGAGCAAGTAGTTCCGGAAGGTCGTGCTGCCTTTTGGGAGTTCTGCGAGGCCGGGCATATATGAGTGGTGCGGTCCTCCTCCCACAGCGCCGTCTAGAAAAAGATTTCCGTCGCTATCGTATGCGCAAAGCCCGACTAGTGTGAACTCATCGTTACAAATAGATTGCACTCCACTTGACTGCGCACGGGGATAGATATACACGCAAGAGTAATCATAGGTGGGCACCGCAAGATTCCCCGTCGTTGGGTCAACGCTGCACCCGCTGGGCACATCGTAGATGGATAGCGTTTCTACCAGCTTGCCGGAATGCGAGTATTCCGCGACAGTTTGGTCCCCGCCCACGAGGAAGACGTTTCCCCGTTTGTCAGAACACAGGCTATAGGCACCCACACCCAGGCGTCCCACGACCTTGCCGCTCGGATACGATAGGACGTACACGTCGCCACCCGTCGCCACATACAGAAGGTCGCCGGACCACAGGTCTTTCGCCGGTGCCGGCATAGACTGCGCTCTTATGCTGCTGGTTGCTCCGTACGGGATCGCGCCCGGTGCGCCAATCGGCGGCTGCGATCCGCCGCACCCTGCAAGCGTGGCGATCGTAATAACTGCTTTGGTGACTAAACGTCGATGAGTCACGGCGACGATGCTCCTATCTTTTATGACCGACGTTTCGTCACGACGCGCCGCTGATACTTCCATGAGAGAAGGCTTTTTGTCAAGGCCGACGTGGCGGCCATCGTTGTTTTCTTGTTCTCGCCCTTCCCGCGACCTGCGCCCTACTTCCATTCGCACTCGTGTGAGCCAGTTCTTGGCTCGGTGCACGTTGGGGTCCATCATGCAGGTCGGCGCTGCCATCTACATATCGATCTAGCCTAGAGCTGACCGAATATCCCGTCGCAGTCGCCGTGAACGCGGCTTTTTGTTTAGCGGTGACTCCTGGAATACTTCGCCTTAGGCTTCTTGCGCTACTTGGCGATTGTTAGCGCCCGAGTGAAGCGGATTGTAAAGCTCGCCGGCTATCCATAATCGGTGCAGCAGCACCGCAAGTTTTCGCGCAACGGCAACGAGTGCACGCTTTTTTGCATTCTTTCCACCGCGAGTCATCAGCCGCTCCCCGTGTCGCCGTAGGTCGCAATCCGGCCCGTGAACGCCTAAAATGTAATGCGCGCTACCCACTAAGAGACGTCGGAGCAACGTGTTGCCGGCTTTCGTGATTGAGAGCTGTGAAACGTGATTGCCTGAGTCGTGCTGGCGGGGCACCAGACCAAGATATGCCCCGATGTCCCGGCTGCTCCCGAACCGTGACGGATCGCCCAGGGTTAATGCATAAGTTACCGCCGTCAGCGCACCAACGCCAGTGACCTGGCGAAGTACCTCTGTAGCCGGATAGCGTGATGCCAGCTCGTCGATGACGCGATCATAAGCGCGAATCTGGTCGGTGAGTGCCTCGATCGTCTTCAGCATCGGCGCCAGCGCACTCTCTAGCCCGTTGGGAAGCTGTGCAGCTACTTTGCGGGCAAAGCTTTCCGTGCTGCATGTCGTCAAGCGTCCGCCGGCGGTCTTGACCAACCCGCGGACAGCGTTGACGCATTGCGTGCGAGCCCGCACCAGGACGTCCCGAGCGCGAACCACCGCTAAGTCGTTCTGCATCGTCGCGCTGCGATGAGTAATCGGGGCCAGGAGCTGAGGATCGAAGCGCGCCATGCGCGCAAGTATCTGCGCGTCGGTGCGGTCGTTCTTACGATCGCTTTGATGGATCTTCCGCAACTCGCGTGGGTTAGCAACGATCACTTCGTGACCTGCTGCGCTCGCTAACCGGCTGATCCACGCGGAGCTGGTTCCAGCCTCCAAAACCACTCGGCTGCGAGCCCAGCGGGCCAAGTGCTCGTTCAAGGTCTCAGCCGTTGTGCGGACCCGCCCTTCGGCGACGATTTCACCGCTCTCGTCAAGGATGCAGAACTGGCTGTAGCGATCACCAACGTCGAGGCCAACAGTCGTACCGCGGGCTGGAATGGTTTTTGCCTCCGAGTTCCTAAGCGTCTTCATGGGCTGATCCTCGCTTTCTTCATTGCACCTCGAGTGCGTCAAAGGGAAACCACCACGGTTTCTGCGGGGGCCAGCCTTCTCTCATTCCATCTACATAAGGGCGCTCAAACGTCCGGTCCGCTGAGGCTCTTCCTGTTGCGCACCCGATCGGCTGCGATCCGCCGCATCCTGTAAGCGCCGTGGTAATCATTAGGGCACTTAACGCTGATTCAATGCACTGCAGTTTTTCGTTCAATTCTTCCACGAAAAAATAACCTCACCGTTACCAGGAGGCGCTGCTCCTCTTTTGACTGTGATGTTACTCGCTCCGGCCTCAATGTAAGCAGATCCGCCGCCACCGCCGCCACCAGGGCAGCCATCCTCGCCGCCACCGCCGCCCCCGCCACCGCCGCCGCCGTAGTAACCGCCGCCGCCTCCACCGCCCCCGCCGCCCGGAGTACGGTAGCCGCGCAGCGACTGACCGCCCCTTCCACCCTGACCGCCCGCGCCTAGCACCCCGTGACGGCCGGGGTGTCCCGCTTCGTAGCCTCCGTAATACGGCGCGCCTTCGCCGCCGCGCCCGCCACGCTTCTGCGTTCCACCGCTGCCGCCACCGCCAACTTGGGCCATAGCGCAGCTGGGGAAACTTCCGACGCTTCCAGCATCGCCTCGGCGACCTCCGCCTGCACCACCGACGCCGTTATCACCTAGGTCGTAGCCGCCTTGGCCGCCGCCACCGCCAGCGACCAGAATGCGACCACTCAATGCGGAGCCTGTCTGCCGTACGTCCGACGCGCCGCCTCCACCATCACCGTTGTCGCTATAGCTTGATCTGCCGCCGTTGCCTCCACCATTAAAGCCGCCGCTGCCACGGCCGTACTCGGAGATGCAAGCCGCACCGAGTGCACCTTCTCCCCCAACGACCACTGCTAACGTCTCTCCCGGCGTTACCGGGATTGTAGCTTTCACCAAGCCACCTAAGCCGCCGGTAACTATGCAGGAACTGCTGACTGCGCCATACGGGCCGCTTGCGCCACGCGCCACAACGGTGATTTGCGCTACGCCCGTCGGCACCATAAATGTTTGTTTAGCTCCGGTAAAACTAAACGTTTGCGAGTGCTTGTTATGCAGCGCTGGATACGAGCCGTTTGCCATCACGCCGGGCGAGCCGATCGGCGGCTGCGATCCGCCGCACCCTGCGAGCATTGCCGCAGCCACGCAACCGATGAATGCGTAGCGGCTAAAATCCAAGCTCTTCATCTGCCTTGCTCCTCGCTCCGTGAACGCCACGCAGCCCAGCAACGTTTCGGCATGGCGGTGCTTAGCCCCGCGTCGCAGCCACGCCATGGGCAAGCCGAGGCTGCCTTAGCCTTCGGTGCCTTGGCAAAGCAAACACGGCCCGCTTTCGCGAACGTCGTGCAAAGGGGCAGAGGCGCGGGGAAGGCAGCCTTTATCGCTAAGGAACGCCAGCCGGTTTAAAGGCTACGCCGCCCGTGTTTGCCGACAGCGTCTCAAATTGTGCGAAAGGCTTCCGACGAAAGCGCAATCTGGAGAGGTCACTGTGAACTTGCGATTGCCGTGCCGACGTCCGCAAGACTGTAAAACTTTACTACTCGAAAGGAAACCTAAATGTCTGAGATGCTCAAAGTCGTCGAGATACTAGCCGAGTCGAATAAGAGTTGGGAGGACGCCGCTCAAAATGCCGTCAATCGTGCGGCTGAAACACTCAAGGGAATCAAGTCGATATACATTCAGAACTTCGAAGCGGCCGTCTCAGGAGACCATGTCACCAAATATCGCATCAACGCAAAGATCTCATTCTTGCTTGAAAAGAAATCTAAGTAGCATCATACATCAAAAGCCGGGACGCCAACGAATCCCCTCGTCCTGCTGGCGTAAACCCTCGAGGTGCGCCAGCAATCCGAGCGATGGCGAAGGTTAGATGAGATTCAGAGCGCTACATGCCTTGCTTGACTGGAATGTTCGTCAAGGGCCCTTCCCCGCCGACTTGTTCGATGGTATCGCCCTTCGCGATCGACCAGTGATGTACGCCCGGCGGGACCATGATGAACGACCCCGCCGGTAGTACCCGTGCGTTAGACTTGTTGATGGTATCGCCCGTCCCGAACAACAGCGTTCCTTGGACCACGGTGATATATTCGGCGTGCGAATGGTAATGCGGCTGGTTCGTGTACCCGTCTGGCATCTTGACGCGAATGATTGCGTTGCCGGATGAATTCGGATTTCCGACCATCACGGCATTCCAAGAGCCCTTCGCAGGACCCACGGCGGCCACCCAGTGGAGGCTGTCGGGCGTAAAAATAACGGGAGCCGACTGCATCGCGGCGAGCGTAGCGCCGGCGGTCACGAGCAGCCCCAGAACAAACCACGAGAAGAGTTTCATCGACAGTCCTTTCATCGACTAACCTGTAGAAATGCAACGAGATTGCTTGCTCCTTCGGTGCAACGAAGATGGGGCCCCTCAGGGGACCAGGTCTCCCGCGACAAAGGCTCTACGGCGGTCGCCTGCTTATCAGAAGATTGCAGGCACTCAATGTACAGATCACCTTTGTCATCGTAACCGGCTCTGGCGGGGCTGTAGCAGTCACATTGGCATACTTGTTGGCGTTCCAGAGGCACTTTTGAAGACTAAAACAGTGCATCCAGACCCGTCAACGAACACAGCAAGGTATCCATCTGGAGATAAGGGGCAACCGACAAGCGGATTCCCGAGTCCCGATGCACGTCGCGCGCGAGGAATGCTCGAAAGGTATAGACGCTACTGAGTTAATTTCGGGATGATCGCCGCCTTTACAGCACCGAGCAGAGCCCTTCTAGCAACGTTCAAACCTCTGCATCAATCGCCGATTTGCTGGGTGCCAGTTGCCGTCGAGGTCGAAGACGATCAGTGCTTTAGATCAGCTATCAGTGAACAAGGCTGCCCGCAGATGCCCTTTGGCTGGCCGTGCGGGAGTGCTGGTCTCGCTGAAATCGGCCGTCCATCGCCAGTTTCGGATCTCCGGCATGTCCTCTAAATGCTCTCGAATGTAGCCGTGATGTTCGTAGAGCTTTCGGTTGAACATGTCGACGACGTCCGCAGCCTGGGAACGCAGCCGCGGCACGTGTTTCAAGGCATCGATGGCGAGGTGGAAACGGCTCATTTCATTCAAAACGACCATGTCGAACGGCGTGGTCGTCGTCCCGCGATCCATGTAGCCCCGCACGTGAAAGCGAGCTTCATTAGAGCGCCCGTGGACCATCGTGTGAATGAGCCAGCGATTATTGTGGAAGGCGAAGATGACCGGTGCATCTTTCGTAAAGAGCGCATCGAAGGACATGTTGTCCATCCCATGCGGGTGATCCGCCGGCATCATCAACGCGGTCAAATCCACCACGTTGACAACGCGAACCTTGATGCCGGGGACATATTTTTGAAGCAGCCATGAGGTCGCGCAGATCTCAATCGTTGGTATGTCGCCCGCGCAAGCGAGCACGACGTCCGGTTCTTCCCCGCCGTCGTTGGTCGCAAACTTCCAGGTCGAGGCGCCACGCGAACAATGTTCGAGCGCCTCGTCGATGGTCAACCACTGCATTTGTGGCTGCTTGCCGCAGGTGACGATGTTGACGTAGTTGCGGCTGCGCAGGCAATGGTCGAAAACGCTCAGGAGGCAGTTGCCGTCCGGGGGATAGTATGCTCGGATGGTTGCGCTCCGGCGAGCCAGCGCGTTGTCGACGAAACCCGTCGCCTGATGGCTGAAACCATTGTGATCCTGTCGCCACACATGACTCGTCAGTAAAACGTTCAGGGATGCGAGCGGTCTGCGCCAGGGAAAATCACCACATTGTTCGAGCCATTTAGCGTGTTGGGTAAGCATTGAATCGACCACCTGCGCGAATGCTTCGTAGGAAGACCACATGCCGTGTCGCCCGGTCAGTAGATACCCTTCGAGCCATCCCTGGCAGCAGTGCTCGCTGAGCACCTCCATGACGCGCCCATCCGGGGCAAGGTCGTCATCGATTGAAACCGTTTCTGCCATGAAGGCGCGCTTGGTCGTCTCAAAGACGGCGTTCAAGCGATTGGAGTTGGTCTCATCGGGAGAGAAGATGCGGAAGTTAGTGGGATTGAGTTTAAAAATGTCTCTGAAAAAGGCACCAAGTTTTCGCGGAGCTTCAGCGACCACTTGGCCGGGCCCGGGAATGTCGAGCGCGTATTCGGTAAAATCAGGAATGTCAAGCGCGCACAGCAACCTGCCACCGTTGACATGCGGACTTCCGCCCATCCGGCGATTACCGGTCGGCGCGAGCTTCGCCAACTCGTCAATGAAGGCGCCGTCGTCATCGAAGAGTTCGTCCGGCTTGTAACTTCTCATCCACGTTTCGAGAATCTCGAGATGGGCGGGGTTCTCACGGACGTTTGCGATCGGGACCTGATGCGCGCGGAAGGTGCCTTCTAGCGGGACTCCGTCGACTTCTTTCGGACAGGTCCAGCCCTTGGACGTACGTAGGACGATCATGGGCCACACCGGTTGCTTTTTGAAGCCGTTCTTACGCGCCTCACGCTGAATCGCGCGAATCTCTGCATAGCACGCATCGAGCGTTCCCGCTAATAGCTGATGCACGACTTGCGGATCGTAACCCTCGACGAAATAGGGATGGTAGCCGCGTCCAATATAGAGAGCCCTCAAATCCTCGTCGCTCGTTCGACTTTGAACGGTCGGGGCGGAGATCTTGTATCCGTTAAGATGCAGGATCGGTAGGACCGCGCCGTCACGGATCGGATTGAGGAAGTTCACGGACTTCCAACTTCCCTCGAGCGGGCACGTTTCGGACTCGCCGTCGCCGATCACGCACGCAACGATGAGGTCCGGATTGTCGAACGCCGCCCCGAAGGCATGAATGAGTGAGTAGCCGAGCTCCCCGCCCTCGTGCATGGAGTTCGGGACGTGCGGCCCACAATGGCTCGGGACGCCGCCCGGCGTCGAGAATTGCCGAAAAAGCAACCGCAGGCCGTTCTCGTCCGGCGTTACCTCCGGGTGAACTTCCGTGTACGAGCCTTCGAGATAGGAACTGGCGTTGAGCGACGGGCCGCCATGGCCCGGGCCCGAGATGTAAATGATGTCGGCATCATGCTCTTTGATCAGGCGGTTCAGATGAACGTAGATGAGGTTTTGTCCCGGCGAGGTGCCCCAGTGGCCGAGCAGCGTTGGCTTGATATGCTCCGCTTTGAGCGGTTGGCGCAACAAGGGGTTTTCAAAAAGATAGATCTGACCGACGCACAGGTAGTTCGCGGCGCGCCAGTATCGATTCATTTTGTCGAGCATGTCCGGCGTAAGCGGGCCCTTCGGAATAGGTTCCTGCGGTTGCCCTTCGCCGTCTGCGGCGACCGCTGTAGACAAAGACGCATCGAAGAGAAAGGTCGTCTCTTCCACGCTCTCGTGGGTTGATACTGGGTCGATCGTGCGCATGTTGACGTTTCTTTCTGGATGCGATGCGTATTAGGTCGCTGCGGCTACCTTGAGTTTGCGACCGGGTGGCTTCACGGCCGACGAAGGACCCTTCGCCGGCATTGGGTCCAAGATGTGATAGGCCAGGAGTTTCACCGGATCGGTCAATAGCGCGCAGACGATTGCGTACCCCCAGACAAAGACCGCCAAGTGCCATCCGATGGGCGTCATGATGTGCAGTCCATAGACCGCCATCAGCGTCGCTATGGTTTGCGTGCCGAGCACGGCGAACAGGAGAATATTCGCGGGGCGTGTGGACCACCACGGACCACGCGTACGCGTCAGGAAAATCGTCAGATGTCCGGCCACCGACAGCAGCAGGTACATCAGCGTCTGGAGCTGGGGATGGCCGAGATGAAACACCCGGTCGCCAAGGTAAAATAGGCCGAACGCGACCACGGGGCCGATCAGACCCAGCACCGTAGCAATACCGAGTACCAGGCGCATATTCCACGATTCGGGCTCATTCTTGAATCGGACTTTGTCGTAAGCGATGGACAGGATTGCGCCGTCGTTGAGTAGCGCGAGCATGACGATCATTACTGCGGTCACCGGATAGAAATTAAAGACGAGGATCGCGAGGACCATAAACAACAGGACGCGCAATGTCTCGGCAATGCGATACATGGCATAGCTGTTCATCCGCCTGAAGATACGTCGGCTTTCCTTGATTGCGTCGATGATGACCGACAGCCCCGAGGTAAGCAGCACGATGGACGCGGCCGCTCGCGCCGCGTCGGTCGCGCCGGATACGGCTATACCGCAATCAGCTTTCTTGAGCGCGGGGGCGTCGTTGACGCCGTCACCGGTCATGCCGACGATGTGATTGTCCTTCTGGAGGACTTCGATGATGTGGAATTTGTCCTCCGGGAAAACCTGGGCGAACCCATCTGCATCTTCGATCGACTTGTTCTCTTTCGCCGCATCGCTTTTCTTCGTGTCGTGCAGGCTGCTCGCGTCGAGAATATTGGCGCCCATTCCAAGCTCCCGGGACATTTCTTGCGCGATGGCGATCGCATCGCCCGTCACCATCTTGACGTGTACGCCCATTTGCTTGGCTTCCGTAATCGTCGCTTTAGCTTGCGGGCGCGGTGGATCTGACATCGGGAGGACGCCGACAAATTGCCACTTGCCGTCCTGATCGGCTCGTGCAACGCCTAAAGAACGGAAGCCGCGTCCGGCAAAGTCGTTGACGGCTTTCTCAACCACGGGCCTTACGTCATCGGCGTCAGTCGACATCTGCAATATCACTTGCGGCGCTCCTTTTGCCACTTGAAATTGCTTGCCGTCCGCACCTTCGACCGTCGCTTCGGTACGCTTGTGCACCGGATCGAACGGCTGGAAATGGAGGACGTGGTAGTCTTTGAGTGCCGCATCCTTTACGCCGGCGAGCACGGCCAGATCGATGGTATCTTTGTCTTCGGCCCGCGAGGCGAGCGCTGCGTCGAGAATGACTTGGTCGCCGGTAACGCCCTGTACGCTGAAGGGAGCGCCGAGTGTCAGCTTGTTCTCGGTCAGCGTTCCCGTTTTGTCGGAGCACAGCACATCGACGCCGGCCAACTCTTCGATCGCTGCCAAGCGCGTCACGATCGCTTGTTTTTTTGCCAGGAGTCGAGCGCCGACGGCCATGGTCACGGAGAGAACCGTTGGCATTGCCACCGGAATGGCGGCGACAAGAAGCACCAAGGCGAATTCCAAGGTGTCGAGGAGCGGGTCGTGCCGGAAGAGCGCGACGACCACGATCAGCAACACGAGGGCGGTTGCAAGCACGATCAGGTAGTCGCCGATCTTGAGCACGGCACGTTGGAAATGACTGACGGTTCGGGCCCCTTGAACCAGCTGCGCTGTCTTGCCGAAGTAGGTGTGCGATCCGGTCGCGTAGACCATGGCGTTCGCCTCACCTCGACGCATGATCGAACCGGAAAACACCGCTTCGCCGGGTTTGCGTGTAGCGGGCAGCGATTCGCCGGTCAAAGCCGACTCATCGACTTCGATCGGATCGCCCGCCAGCAACCGCGCGTCGGCAGGCACGATGTCGCCCAAGCGCATCCGAATGACGTCACCCGGTACGAGGCAGGACGCGTTTGGGTCGCCCCACTTGCCGTCGCGGAGAACGCGGGCCTTAACCGCCAATTTCGATTTGAGCGCGGCGATGGCATTACCGGCTTGATGCTCTTCCCAAAATCCGACCACGGCATTGGAACACAGCAACAAGAGAATCACGAAGAAATCAAGCCAGTGACGGACGACGCCCGAGAGTAAGACCGCGGCCTCGATCATCCACGGAATCGGCCCCCAGAAATACGAGAGGAACTTCAGAAACGCGTTGGATTTCTTCTCGGCAATCGCGTTGGGGCCGTACTGCGTCAGCCGTTTTGTCGCTTCAGCTTGAGTTAGCCCGTCTGCCGATGACCCGAGCTTCTTGAACAGCTCGGGCATAGCGAGCGTTTTCAGACCGTCGGTCTTGTCGCTCGGCTTGGCGTCGCTCTTATCATCTGGTTTGGCGTCGCTCTCATTGCCGGGCGCCGGTGCCGCTTTGTCGTCGGGTTTGGGGGTCGCCTTGTCGTTTGGCTTGGTATCGGTCTCGGACTTGGGCCAGTACTCCGTCCTGATCTCGGTCTTGATTTCGGTCTTTGTCTGGGTCTCAGCCTTGACGGGCATATCGGAGTCCGGTTTCACAATGACGATCCTCTTTGGCGTGACTCGATTTGGCTATCGACGCTGCGCGACGTCAATATTGGACAACTCGTCGGCTCAGTCGATATGCCGCCAAGGCCGGCTTTGACGAAGCGAAGGTCTCTACGGCAAACGTTTCTGCGGGCGCTTGGCGGAAATGACGGCGCGCCCATATTGGCGCCGCACTTTGACGGACGCATCTGCAATGACCAGCAGTAGCATCAGTGCAATGAGTCCAGTAAGCGTGAGTATCGACGACCTCAATTGATATCTGGCGACTCCTGCCAGCTTGCGCCTGACGGGAGCCGTCGAAAACCTGTGGCTTTCAGTGTATCGCAACTGCACCGAGCTCCGGTATCGTGGAATACGCGGAAGACGGCTGTGGAAACCGCTATTATGACCGATCTCGCCTTGCGAGCGCTCGCCGCTCGTTCAAGAAACCATGTATTCCACGATACCGGAGCTCGGTGCAGTTGCGATAACCTGGAGCCGGGCCGGTTCGCGCCCCGAGCTTTATTAACAGCCGACCTTCTGCGATCGAGGCTTAGTCAACGTGCTAACCTTGCCACCGAGCGTGGCATTTGCCGTAATGCGGCTTGGCGTCATTATGAGCCCGGAGGCCAGTGAACAACACGAAGCCTGGGGGGTTCTCAATCCGGGCGGTGTCCGTTCCCCGGATGGCATGATGCATCTCTTTCCGCGGCTCATCGCCGAAGGCAACTATTCGCGGATTGGGCATGCAAGTGTGCGCTACGAAGGCGAAACGCCCGTGGGAGTCGAGCGTCACGGAATCGCACTCGAGCCGCGCGAACCGTACGAGGTCGGGCCGGGCGGCGGGGGCGTTGAAGATCCGCGCGTCGTCTACGTTGCGCCGATCAATCGCTACGTCATGACGTATACGGCATTCGTTCCTTACGAACCGAGGATCGCGATCGCCGTTTCCGATGACCTTTGGACTTGGCGGCGCCTTGGACTCTTACGGTATGAGGCGATGTCCAACGTCCCCGATCTCAATCTATGCGGCAACAAAGACGCTGCGTTGTTTTCCGAGGTCGTCTTCGATCCCAACGGGGAGCCTTCACTGGCAATCTTGCATCGCCCGACGACCCGCGTTCACGTTCACCACGAGGGAGCGGATGTAACCAAGCCGCCGAGCGGCGAAGAGACGCGCGAAAACATGTGGATTTCATACGTCGCGCTCGACGCGGTTGTCGCTGACATCGCCAGTTTGACATCGGTACGACAACACGAACGGGTGATGGCGCCCGAACAGCCGTGGGAAAGATTGAAGGTCGGCACCGGCACGCCGCCCGTGCGGCTTCCGTACGGCTGGCTCTTGCCGTATCATGCCGTCTCGGCTCTCAACGGGCATCACTGCTATTGCATGGGCGCCGCGATTCTCGATCTCGAGCGACCCTCGCGCGTTCTCTACCGCACGCGCTCGCCGATTCTGGAGCCGAAGGCCGAGTACGAGCGGAACGGTTTGGTCGCCGATGTCGTCTTTCCGAGCGCGAGCGACCTGCGTGCCGACGGCTTGCTCGACGTCTATTACGGCGCAGCGGATCACGTCATCGCGGCTGCACGCGTTTCATTGCCGAGCCAACTGCCGAGCGCGTGACAGAATCGCCGGCTCATAATAACTTAAGGAGTGTTGCCATGAACTCGATCAATCATGCCGATCTCTTGGTTAAACCGGGGCGCATCGTAGATCTAGCAGATTTCGATCCACGTTCGACGGGCGATTTCAAGACAAAGCACCACGCTACAGCCAAGCTTCACGCTGATATAAAACAGCTATCAGCGCTTCAAGAAATCTTTTACGCTTGCGGTCAATACGCGCTTCTCATCGTGCTGCAGGGGACGGATACGGCGGGAAAGGACGGCGCGATCAAACATGTGATGACGGGTGTTAACCCGCAAGGCGTGGACGTTCACGCCTTCAAGGCCCCGTCAACAATCCAGTTGGCGCACGATTACCTCTGGCGTACGACTAAGGCGCTGCCCCAGCGGGGACGCATCGGCATTTTCAATCGCTCCTACTACGAGGAGCTCACGGTTGTTCGGGTTCACCCGTCGGTTCTCGAAAACGAACGCCTTCCCCCAGGGAGCGTCACAAGCGCCCCGTTATGGAAGGATCGCTACGAGGACATCAACGCCTTCGAGCGCCACATGTCGCGAAATGGCACCGTGATTTTGAAGTTCTTTCTACATCTATCCAAGGACGAGCAGCGAAAGCGCTTACTCAAGCGTGTCGATACCCCAGATAAGAACTGGAAGCTTTCGATATCCGATGTTCACGAGCGCGAGTTTTGGGAAAGCTATCAACGCGCGTACGAAGAGGAGGTAACGCATACCAGCACTGAGTCTGCACCCTGGTATATCATTCCCGCGGATCACAAATGGTTCGCGCGTGTAGCGATCGCCAGCATCATTGTCGCAAGGCTGGAAGCACTCAATCTAGCGTATCCGGCGGTCACCGACGAACAACGAGCGCACCTATCGGCGGTACGTGAGCAGCTTAAAGGTCGAAACGATCACAATGGCAAGCCGCACGTCGACGATCGGGTCGAGCGCGTGCCGTAGCCACCGCGCTACGAGATCGACGGTGCATCCTCTGCATCGATCGCGGGTCGTCGTCGCTGAAGGTCGCCTTGTACGAATTGGCAGCCGGCCACGAGCAGAGGCTTCTGGAAGGCGGAGTCGATCGGCTCGGGGAGCCCAACGCCACGCTCT
Organism: Vulcanimicrobiota bacterium; assembly: GCA_963725605.1. Taxonomy (GTDB): domain Bacteria; phylum Vulcanimicrobiota; class Vulcanimicrobiia; order Vulcanimicrobiales; family Vulcanimicrobiaceae; genus Cybelea. The sequence goes on from CAVRYW010000002.1 coordinate 67,084, forward strand.
CGATCCGCGATTGTCGCGGTCGGGCCAAGCACGAGACGCAAAGACAGCTTGACGGCGCAGCGCCGGTTGCCGCAGTTCTCGCATTGGTGCGGGAACTCGGCGTGCACATCGATGCGGTGGGGCACCGGCTCGTCTACGGCGGTCCCGCACACGAGGCGCCGGCTCCTGTCACCGCAGCGCTCTTAACGGAGCTGACCGCGCTCGTTCCGTTCGATCCACTCCATTTGCCCGCAGAGCTCGCCGCAATCCGAGAGATCGAAACGGCGTCGCCACAGCTTCCCCAAGTCGTGTGCTTCGACACGGCGTTCCATCGCCGTATGCCCATGGTCGCGCAGCGCCTGCCGCTGCCACGGAAACTGTGGGACGAAGGCGTGCGTCGGTATGGCTTCCACGGCCTCTCGTACGAATCGATCGTTCGCAAACTGGGCAGAGAGGGTACGCGCGGCCGAATGATCGTGGCGCACCTTGGCAACGGGGCGAGCCTTGCTGCGATACAGGACGGGAAACCGGTCGACACCACGATGGGATTAACCGCGCTCGGAGGCCTCATGATGGGGACGCGGCCGGGCGATATGGATCCCGGAGTGCTCCTATATCTCTTGCGCTCACAGCGCTATGCATTGCCTGAATTAGACGAGGTCCTCTGGGAGCGCAGCGGTCTGCTCGGCGTTTCGGAGATCAGCGCAGATATGCGGACCTTGCTCGAACGGCGCGCTAGCGACATCGCCGCGGCTGAGGCGGTCGAGCTCTTCGTTTACCAGGCGAAAAAGTACATTGGCGCGCTCGTTGCCGTGCTAGGCGGCCTTGATACTCTCGTATTCACCGGCGGTATCGGCGAACGTGCCGCGCCGGTGCGTTGGGAGATCGCCCACGGCCTTGCACACCTGGGCGTCGAGCTCGATCCCGCGCGCAACGACCGCGGCTCTCCAATCGTCTCTGCCGACGGCAGCCGCGTCCTCGTGCGCGTGATTGCCGCGCAGGAGAATCTTATGGTTGCTCGCCACACGTATGCCACGCTGTTCGAAAAGTCAACCGTTGAAGCGGCGAGTCGCTGGCGCCAATAATCACGGCTTTTCACCAGCCGTCCCTCCTTGCTTGGGGCAATCGGAAGGCGCGAAATCAACCGCTATCCCTGAATGATACGACACCGCTGCAGATGCGACGTCTTCGCAAGCGTCCTCGAGCGGGTTTGCAATCGCGTCCTCACGTTCTTCGATGCTCAGGTCGTTGCAGTCGCTTGTTTCGAGACGGCGCACATATTTGCCGACAGCGAAAGGGCGCTCATCGATGGTCAACTCGTCCCGATTGTCGCTTGGCACCTTTAGGGCCGCGCCATTGCAGCTGTTCCTACGTTTCGCGCCCGTTGGCCCAGGTTTTACGGAGGAGATCAAAGCGTAGCCGCCGCGTGCTGCCCGTTTTTGGTCGCTTTGAGCGCCAGGCCGCGCCGCGTCTGCGAAAGCGAGTGCCGAATCATGAGTGTACCCGCAGCGGCGTCGTAGTCATCGCAGGAGAGGCCGCAAAGCTCGCCGCGCCGCGCGCCCGTCGAGAGCGCGAGCATGACGAACGACTCCCATCGCGTATCGGGTGTCATCTCGAGCAGCCTCGTCACTTCGTCGGAGGTGAAAGCGTTGGCGTCGGAGCGCTTGATGCTCGGGCGCGTGGCGCTTCGCACGGATTGCGACCGATAAGGTCCATCCGAAGTGCCGCGGTGCTTACGCGTCAGCCCTTTGTAGGTGAGCCTGACTCCTCGCCTGCGTTCCCGCACATCGCCGCGGTATGTCGGCCCACGAAACAGCGAGGCAAGTCGGCGTGACGAGCCGTTGATGCAAAGACTCTACCTCATGCAACGGTCTAGAAATGCAACGTCGCCCGATCCCTGTTGACGGGTACGCCGGCGGTACGCCCGAAAGCTCTTAGGTATGAAAAGTGAAGGCACCGCAAAACTTGTTCGGATATTCCTGGGTGAGTCCGACCGCTGGAAAGGGCAGCCGCTGCACGTCGCCATCGTGGAAGAGATGCGGAGGGCTGGTCTAGCCGGTGCAACGGTGTTCAAAGGCATCCTAGGCTTTGGAGCCCACTCGGTCGTGCATGCTGCGCGGATTGTGGACTTATCTTCGGATTTGCCAGTTATGATAGAGCTTGTGGAATCCGAGGAGAAGGTTGAGGCGTTCCTCCCGACTCTCGACAAGATGGTCAGTGAAGGGCTTGTTACGCTTGAGAACGTTCACGTTATTGCATACAAGGCAGGGGAAGCGAAGTGAAGCCGTTGTTTGCGTTTGCGGTTGTCGGAATCGGTGGGCTCAGGGTTCAATGCTTCGCTATGCGATAGCTATCTTGAGTATCGAACGCATTGGGCCGCGCTTTCCCTGGCACACTGCCGGGCTTAATTCGTGGGTTCCTTCTTGATTGGTGTTATCGCGGTATATTCCCAGTCGGGCATAGGCTTGTCCCCGTATGTAAGCGCCTTTGCGATGGTGGGCGTCCTCGGCGGGTTTACAACGTTCTCGACCTTTAGCTACGATACCGTTGCGCTTCTATCAGACGGTGTGCCGACTATCGCCCTAGCTTACTGCTGCGGCTCGGTCATTCTTGGCGTATTGGGAGCAATGACCGGCATGGGGCTTGCGCGTATTGCTTTGCACGCGACGTAAGGGATCTCCAACCTCTCAACCGCCGCAGAGCATCAACGCTAGAGCCGGTTACGCCTGCGCTTCGACAATCGGGAAGAGGTGGTCGAAGTTCACAATATGGAGGAGGTTCCGGGCCTGCTTGTTGACGCCAAGTAGCGTGACGCGGTGCTGCTTGAGACGCGAACGCAAGGCTTCAATCTGGTGAAGAAACGTCGAGTCGATGTACGTGACCGCGGTCATGTCGATCACTACGGCGCCGTCCGGGGCTAGGGCCCCAAACAGCGCGGCTAGGGTGTCCTTGTCGGCGATATCATACTCGCCTACGAGCTGTAAGCTGCGAGCACCGTCGCGCGCGCGGTCCATTGCTAACCGGCCCTTCTCTCGCGGAGGTGCGGATTGGCCCGCGGAGGTGCGGATTGGCCGCCACGGTCAAAGCGTAGTTCGTGAGGATAGAAGCGTAGCACGAAGCACCCTCTAAGAGAATCGTGGTTTTTGAGGGGTACAAGGCCGGAGACCGAGGAGATACGTCTAGTGACCTGCGACGCGGGGACTTAGAGCGAACCGAAGTCCACCACGATCTCATCAAGTCCAGGGAACATGTTCCCGGCCTCTGGTAGCTCATCCAGCGACTTCCGCGCGTATTGCACCAGTTCGTTTCCGTCTGAGCCGTGTCCATCCTCAATGCGGCTGTCTGCTGCTGGGTTGTAGTTAAGCCGTAGTGTGTTGCCGTCAAAGGAGTGGATTTCGAGGCCGCGCTCGGCAAGTTTTCCCGTATAGGTGTCTCGGTCGTCATATTCCATAGGACCACTGTACCCGAATCCACGCGGAGACTTCGTGGAACCCGCTTCAACGAGTCCGAACCAAACTTCAACGAGCGCAAACGCTGCGTCAATGGACGGTAAACCTACCGGTATAGTCGTACTAATGCCGACCCGCGACGTCGTTTCGATCGAGACCATGCTCTGCTTGGGACGACTTAGAACACGCACTCCGCAATGCACCCCTACGCGCGCTCGCAATGCCGTTCCCGAACCTACCCCCGGGTGGTTACGTGCCCAATGCGCTCGCGCGCGCGGTTCGGATTGGGAATGGTGCTCTTCCGGTGATCCGCGAGCCGCCCTGGAGCGTACGAGTGGCGCCGGTGTCCCAGACCTTGCGGCAGTAACAAAGGAGAAACGAGATGCGACTGACCCTCATGCTCACTTCAATGATCGCTTTGCTCGCCGCGTGCACCGGCAGCGGAGCGGCGCCCCCGAACGCACTATCAAGCGCCGGTGCGCTTCCGGCTCCTGTTCCGAACGTCCGCGGCGCCAATCACGTTCGATCCGTGACTCTCTACACCCTTAGCAATGGCGCGGCGCACAATAAGGTTGTCTCCTTCGTTCCGCGGGACGGGAGGCTCCAATACGACCAGTCATTCGATACGGGGGGTCTGGGCGAGCCGTCGATTGCGGGTACGGTGCAAGGGTCCATCGCAGTCAGCGACGACGGTCGATTTCTCTTCGCCGTCGATCCCGGCAGCAACGAAATCACCAGCTTCCGTATTGGTGGGGATGGGTTGCAGCTCGTCGACAAAGTCGCTGCGGGCGGAATGGAGCCCGTCAGCCTCACCGTACACGGCGGCCTGCTATTCGTCCTCAACGAAGCGAGCAGCTCTATCTCGGGCTTCCGAATCACTCGCAATGGGGCGCTACGCTCGATCCCGAAGTCCAGGGCTCCGCTCAGCGGCACGAACGTCGGGCCCGCGGAGATCTCGTTCGATCCTGGCGGTAAGGTCCTCGTCGTTACTGAGAAGGCGACTAATGATATCGATACGTACAGCGTGGCCAAAGGCATCCCGACCGGGCCGACCGTACATTCCTCCTCGGGAATGACGCCGTTTGGGTTTGCATTTGTGCCCGGCAACGAGATCATGATGGTGTCGGAAGCATTCGGGGGCGCCTCAGGCGCCGGAGCCGCATCGTCCTACATGCTCGGTCCGCCGAGCACCTTGACGCCGATTTCCACGTCGGTGCCCGATCACAACACGGCTCCCTGCTGGGTCGTGATTACTCGTAACGGCAGCTTCGCATTTACCTCGAACACGGCGAGCGCCACGATTTCGGCGTACTCGATCGATGCGATGGGGAATCTAACGCTCACGACCCCGAATGGCGTCAGCGCCCAGACCGGTCAAAGCCCGACCGACCTCGCGCTTGGCCCACACGACACGTACTTGTTCGTTTTGAACTTGAAGAGCCGTACCATCGGCGCATACGCCGTCGGCTCGGGCGGCACGCTGACCAGCGCGCGCGGTGCGCGCGGGCTGCCTGCGCATGCCTTGGGGCTCGCGGCAGTGTCGAGCAAGTTCTAACGTTCGTTATCGGCGATCATCCTATAGGAGGAATTACGGTGAAGCCCTTTGCGTTCACCCCGCGCCCGCTCAGTATCAGCATCGCGGCCATATTGTTAACGGCGTGCGGCGGTTCGCAGTTGCCGTCCGGCGCGACGTCGTCGGCACTGCAGCGGATCGCAAGTCCCGAGCGGCTGAGCCGCGCCGGCTCATGGATGAAATCCGAGGCAAAGCGTGGCGACTTGCTCTACATCTCCGATCAGGGGACGCGCCACATCGACGTGTTATCTTACCCCCGTGGCAAACTCGTAGGAAAGCTATACGGGTTCGTTGCGCCGGCGGGAGAGTGCGTCGATGGAGCCGGAGACGTCTTCGTTACCGATGCCGGGGATTACGATATCGTCGAGTACGCTCACGGCGAAAAAATACCGATCAAAACGTTAAGTGACCCGGGCTTTAATGCCAGTAGCTGCTCGATCGACCCAAAGACCGGCGATCTAGCGGTGATTAACGCTTGCAGTTCGAAGTATGGCTCGTACTGTTCTGGTCCGGGGAGCGTCGCGATTTATCGGAAAGCCAAGGGAATACCGAAAATCTACACCGACGCGGGCTTTCCGACTTTCAACTTTGCTTACGGCGGTTACGACGATCGCGGCAATCTCTTCGCGGATGGTACCTACTATTACGGCAGCGAGGGGATCGCGTGTGGCTTCACCGAGCTTCCTAAGGGCAAGCATAAACTCTACACGGTTACGCTTGGTCAATACCAGGCCTGTCACGCTGCGGTTCAGTGGGATGGCAAGTACGTCGCGATCGTTCAGGGGAGTTCGTCGGGTACGATCATGATCGACCAGTTTTCGATCCGGCAGCGGCAGGGAACCGAAGTGGGCTCGACGCCGTTGACGGGCATCTTTGAGCTGAATCAGGTTTGGATCGAAGACGGCTCAGTCATCGTGGCCGATTACGGATCCGACGACGTGAAGTACTTCAACTATCCGGCAGGCGGTTCGCCCACGAAAACCATCACCGGGTTTCAGTTTCCGTATGGCGTCACGGTTAGTCATCCAGTCTCGCGCACAGGCGACTAATGCAAAGGGGATTCCGTTCATGCAAATTTTGACTTGGACTCGATGCGCTTTGGCCATCGCTTGCGCACTCGAGAGTTTTTCCGGTTGCAGCGGCTCCGCCAGCTCCCCTGCCAGCCCGCCGATGAATCCGCATGCGCTCGGCACAGCACCCTTCGTGTCGCCTCAGGCCGATCTCAAAAATGGGATCTATGTCGCCGAGTATTACGGCTCGACCATCGTGGCCTACAAGACGCGGAACACGCACAACGCCCCGCCGGCGTGCACGGTGCCGTTTACGGCATCTTACGTCAACGATGTAGCCGCTGACGACGCGGGCAACCTGATCGATCCCGACGGAGGAACGCATTCGATTATCGTTGGACACGGCCCCGACTTATGTGGGCCGATGGCCGCGACCATCGCCGATCCCTACGGCCAGCCTGCCGACGCGAGCAGCCTCGACGCGCTGCACGGCCGAATCGCCGTCGCGAACATCTTCGATAACGACAGCATGCCGGGAAGCATTTCGGTTTGCTCGGTCGCCAAAGGCTGCACGAGCAATCTCACGAATCGAGCGATGTACGAAGTCGTCGCCGTCGCCATGGACAAGAAGGGCGACTGCTGGGCGTCGGCGATTGCTGCCTATCCCTCGTTCACCCCCGCCTTGGTCTACTTCAAGAAGTGTGCTGGCGACGGAATTACGGCTACAAACTACCATAACTCCTTCTACGGAGGCCTCGATTTCGACAGCGATGGCAATCTAGTTTCTCTCGACCTTACCTTTAATACCAAAGGACGCGTGTTCGTCTATTCCGGCTGCGATCCGGCATGCAAAATTGTTGGCGGTCCATTTGCGCTCTACGACGAAGCCGTCTACGGTCATTTAAACAAGAACTCGACGCTTTTCGCCACGGGAGACTTTCAGCTTGGCCAGGTCGACATCTATAACTACGCTCCGACGAAGATCACTTACCGCTACAGCTTCAACAGCGGGTTGATGTACAATCTCTATCCGCAAGGCGTTACCTACAGCAAACGCGCGCAGTAGGCCAAACGCTTCCCTCTAAAGGTGACCTTACGGATTCGCCAAGATTAGCCGGGAGTTCACGGAAATAGAATATACGTGAACCAAAAAACGCTCAAGAGGGGGATACCTGGTGCTTGGCGGGTTCGACCGCCCGCTGGTGCTATCAGGTTTGTCGCAGCATGACGCCAGGCTTACGCTTCCACGAAGACCCATGTGGCGCGCAGTGCGACGGCCGTCGCGCTAACCCGTGGAGGCTCGCCTCGGCGAGGACGCGACGGGGGAGCCGCCGTTTCCTACTCGAAGGAGCACGACCGATGCGAGCCGCCGTTAAGGTCCTCACGGCCGTCATCGTGCTGGCGGAGTTGTGTGCTTGCGCGGCCGGTGCACCTGCGCAGGGAGACGCGGCGATACCTGCTCTAAGGGTGAGGACCGGTGCGCAAGCGCATAAGAGCGCCGGAGTACTTTACGTCGACGACGGTGGAAATCAGGCGGTCGAAATATTCAAGAACGGCACTTGGAAAGAGCTCGGCAGCATTACGAATGGGATCGGCGATATCGATCGCAATTGGGTCGATGCAAACGACAACTTTTACTTCGCGCAGTTCAGTCCCGACGAGGTCGTCGAATACGCACCTGGTGCGAGCTCGCCTTCGTTCACGTATGACAGCCAAATGCAGCTCCCGGTGGATGTCACCACCGACCGCGCCGGTGACGTATACGAGGCTGACGAGTTAACCTCGTCCGTGAACGAATATGCGCAGCAAAGCAACACCGTCTTAGCGTCGTGTGGGAACAGCCTTGAACTATTCCTGTCGGTTGCGGTTGACGGCAATGGCGATGTATTCGTCGGTGAGCTCGACAACGAGCCGTACGGCAAGGGTCACATCATTGAATACGGTGGGGGCTTGAGCGGCTGCCATGCCACCGAGCTGGGCGTCACGCTGAACTTTCCGGGAGGGCTGGCATTCGATAAGAAAGGCGACATTGTGATTTGCGATCTGGACACGAATTCCGTAGACATCGTCCCTCCGCCGTATAAGACCATTTCAGGCACGCTCGGCTCTGGCTACAACATGCCGTTCAGCGTGAGGATCAGTCGGAAGAACGACCAGGCCTACGTCGTTAATGAAAGCCCTCCGCGCGACGTTTTCGTCCTCAGGTACCCCAGCGGCTCGCTTATTAAGAAGCTGGGCTCGAGAAACGGTATCTCCGGATCGTTAGGAGCCGTCGACAGCGATAACTTCAACCCCTGATGGCGTTCCCCGGCGATGGCGAGTAGGCATGCGTTATTATATCGAAGCCAGTGGTTGGGGTTCGCTACGCTAACACCCGTTGAGATAGCGCTCACTCTTCTAACCCCTCTGTCAGATTTCGCAAAAGTTGTCGCGATTGAAGGGACTAGCCGCGGCGCGAAAGCGCGAAACCCTTACAGGAAAAGACTCGCCCGGCCGTGAGGATCGAGTTTCGGAGGAACTTCGATACAGGTTGAGGAGATCGTGCCGCGTCATTAGGACAATCAAACGGCCAGCGTCATCCGAGGTCACAGGACGTAACGAGGTCTCTACGTCGGCGATAAGGTTTGCCGCGCGTTCAACGGCGTCGTTTGGGCTTGAACGTTCGCGTGGGCTTGAACGTTCGCGCCCACCGCGACGTAGCCGTCTAGCAGCTTCTGGTGTTCGTGGCCTCGCACATGACGTACCGGCATCGCAAGGTCAAATGCCCGTTACCGGGCGCCCCACGCCAGATGCCCGCACGGTTTGTGCGCTTCTTGCTTTGCGCGCCGCGGTGGAGTCCTCCAGCAGTAAGCGTGTTGCCGCCTTGCATGTCACCCATAACGTATAAGCGCTATCCGTGCTGCTGGGCCATTTCGACGGACTCTGCCACCGAAGGCTTCGGGATGGACGTGGCAGACTGGGTCGCGCGTGCACAGGTTCCGGCCGGCGTTGCGGACGAAAGCGTAATCGGGAGACGTCACTGTGAACTTTGTTGCGATTGCCGCGCCGACGTGCGCAAGGCTGTAAAACCTTACTACTCGAAACTAAACCTAAATGTCTGAGATGCTCAAAGTCATCGAGATACTAGCCGAGTCGAATAAGAGTTGGGAGGACGCCACTCGGCGTCGAAGACATCGAATTGCTGAAGTTACTTGTCCGACGGAACGTATGCCGCGCTGGTAATGCCCGGGTAAAGATCGATGTCCCCCACGATGGACCAATGGTTCTTCGCAACCTCTCCGACGTCGATCCAACCATTCCCATCGCCGAGTGCAATGCGCTTATCGCCAAGACCGAAACCGCCGTCGAAAGGACTGCCCCCGCCGAAATAGTCCTCTAGCGTCGGGCCTAATACGTTAAATGGCGACTCATTGCTTATCCAAGGTAATGCGTACTGAGCCACCGTTCGTGTGTTGGAAAAGACGAGGTTCAAGACTTTTCCGCCGTTGCTCACGTAAAGGCCACTAACGTTCGCGAGTGCGTCGCCCGGCGGGATGAGATTGGTAATCGTGGGCGAGGTGCTCGTTGGATCGCTTATCTCGTCGAGTAAAGTACCCGACTGCGATCCGATGCTGCCGCGCCCCGCGAGGTAGAGGTTGCCTTTCGCATCGACGTCCGTATAAAAGGCATTAGCCACGTCGGCATCCTGTATTCCCGTTGGCGGCGAGCTAGGGGAACGCTCGTTCCACCACACCGCGGGATAGATGGGCGACTGACAGCTGGGATTGCAAAGCTCCGAGTAACTGTTTGCCGCAAAGACGTGCCCGCTCGAGTCGGTCGCCACGTCTAAAGGCGCAGCCTCGAATGTACAACCGCTGCCGCAGTCGGCCGTCTCGTTAAACGTCGCGGTCAGCGTTTTTGAGGCCGGTGCGTATTCCTGAACGGCGCCGTTGCCGCTCTGGTATTCGCTGCAAGCGATCCAGAGATTCTTCGAGTGATCGACCTTACTGCCAAACGGCTCAAAGCATCCGCTATCGAGCGTATAAATGGCCGTAAGAGTTTTGTTCCCCTTTGAGTCTAGCCCGAAGATGTACTGGTTGAATGTCTCAACCGCCCACAATCCAACTTTTGCCACCATGTTGAAGCGCACGCGTGGTCGAGAGTTGTTCTGGAGAACCTCGGCGAGGATACGGCGCAATGCCGGCGCAGCAATGGGACTTGGTATTCTACCGGCGATTTGAAGCTTGAGCATCGCGACGGGCCCGGTGCGGCTTTTCGCGATGTCCGCAAGGCTGATAGCATGACCGGCGGCCGTTGGCATTGCGTGGAAGGGGCTGCCCGGTAAGCTTTGCGGCGCGCCTGCGCATCCCGCAACCACGATTGAGCAGACGACTAAGGCACCAAGAGTCCGACAGGCGATGCGCATGTTATCGAGCGCTTGGCTGTCGCGCGAGCCGTTTCCTTTGCACAACCCGCGTAGCGGTCTCTTAGGCCGCCGAATTGTGGCGTTGGCGGCGCCGCGCATTTCGGGCAGCGTTCAGACCGCCATGCACGTTGAGAAATTCATCGCCAACTCTGGCATTGATGGCGCCGAAGGTCCGAACGAGCAGGCAAGGTGCGTCAGTCCGCACCCACCGATGCATAAAAGACCCAGGCAATCGCTACTAACGAAAGCACGGTAATAAGCGCGATGATGAGCGCGATCAACAGTCGCCGGATCGACATTCCTCAGAACTCGTCGCTCAAAGTCTAAACCCCCAGCATCGAAGCGTCTGCCGCACTGCGGTAGGCGTCCAGAACGTCCCGCCGCGTCACGATTCCCGTGAAGTTTCCGCTCTTTGGATCGATGACGGGCAGCAGCGGCGTCCGCGGGTCGGCCATTGAGATCGCGGCCTTTTCCAAGCTGTCTGAAGACGAGAGCGTCACAGCCGCGGGTCGGCTGAGTTCGTCGATCCGTACCGCACCGTCTTTGCCGTGCGCGAGGCTAACCGCAATTTCAGAGACGGCGACCAGCCCGACGAAACGCCCTTCGTCGACGAGGGGCACGGCGAGTTCGTCGGTGTCTCGAAGCCGTGCCGCAACTTCGCGCACCGTTTCGCCGCATTTCGCTATCACCGGTGCCCGGCGCTCGACGGCGCTCACTCGAACGCTGGAAAAGAAGCCTGGGCTGCGCGCTCGCATCCAGTCGATTCCCTGCCGAACGAGTTTCATCTCATAAATCGTATACCCGAGCAGTCTGCGGCCGAGCAGCGTGGCGATCACGGTGCAAACCATCAGTGGTAAAATTATAGTGTAATCACTCGACATCTCAAACACGATCATTATTGACGTGATCGGTGCCTCTGCGGCGGCCGCGAAGACCGCCGACATCGCCACGAGGCCGTAAGCGGCGGCACTGGCGGTCCAGCTCGGAAACGCCGCATGAACCACAGTCCCGAACGCGTCGCCGAGCATCGCGCCGGTAAACAGGGAAGGCGCGAAAATGCCGCCGCTGCCACCGGAGCCCAGCGTCAGCGACGTCGCAATCGGCTTCAGCGCCGCAAGCGCGAACGCGTGCAGCGCGGGGACGTGTTGCGAAAGGACCGCGTCGACACTCTCGTAGCCGACTCCGAATATTTGCGGATACCGGATGCCGATGATGCCCACGAGACCGAACCCGAGTGCAGCCTTCGTCCACCCCCGAATCCGCCACCCGTCGAAGCGATCTTCAATGTAATACAGCAACTTCACGAAACCGGTCGCCCAGAAGGCCGCAACAACCCCTAGCAGCGCGTAGAGCGCGAGCTCGGCCGGCGAGACGAGATAGAACGCCGATGCGGTAAAGGAAGGATGGTTACCAAAGAACGAGCGTCCGATGACGGCGGCGACCACGCTGGCAACGACGATCGACGCAAACGAACGTGGCTCGAACCGTCCGAGGATGACTTCGGAGGCGAAGAAGACCCCACCGATCGGCGCGTTGAACGTTGCCGAGATCCCGCTCGCCGCACCACACGCTACGAGCGTTCGAACGATCGGAGTAGGAGCGCGGCAGATTTGACCGAGGAACGAGCCGATCGCCGAACCGATCTGAACGATCGGCCCCTCGCGGCCGCAGCTTCCGCCAAAACCGATACAGGTGGCGGAAGCTAAGCTTTTTACCGCGATGACGCGCGGCCGGATTATGCCGGCGCGTAACGCGACCGCTGCCATCACCTCCGGAACACCGTGACCCTTGGCCTCTCGCGCAAATCGCCCGACGATGAAGCTCGTGATGACGCCGCCGATAATGAGAACCGGCACGACGTTCGCACGCCCGAGAAATGATAGGGCCGGCGCGAGAATACCCATGGCAAGGCGCGACTCGCCGAAGATCAGATAGCGAAACGCCACCGCTCCGAAGCCACCGCCGATCCCCACGATGATTGCGGCGAGCAGCAAGAACGTGCTCTGGGACAACGATAGATGGCCGTACTCGAAACGATACCCGCGCGAAGTTTCGACATACCGAGCAATCGGCAACCGCAGCTTGATCGCTCCGAGGTTAACGCTCATATCAAATACTTTCCGCAACGTTCCCCGGGATTGCTTTGTGGGCGCCCAAATAAGCCGGCTGGCGCTCGGCCGAGGCGCCGGCGACGCTCGGGTCAGGAATCATTGCGCAAGCTTCTCTCGTAGGACTTCGACAAGGTGATCATCGCACACGGCGATCTTACGACCGACGCGCGCGAGCGCTCATAAGCGATCGTTTTGGTGACTATAGCGGTTATCGCGCAGGTCAGGCTCGACGCCCAAGAACTCGCAGTCGCTGACTCACGGCTCGCAAGGTTCGGTGCCTTGCGTGACTTGCTGCTAGGGCTTCGGGCCGTTCGTGGGTTCCTCGCACATGCAGCAAATATGGCACTTCGGATTGGAACCGAGCCGTGAAGGTGATCCGCCCGCCCTTGGGGAGCGTACAAGGTCGCGTACGCGGCCCAGACCTTCCAGGGACAACTGATTAAGGAGAAACGACATGCGACTCGCTCTCGTGCTCTCTTCAACAATCGCGCTTCTTACCGCATGCTCCAGCGGTGGAGTTTCGAGCAATCCTCCAGGCCTATTCTCCAATGCGAGCGCTGCCTCATCGCCGACGTTCTCCGTCGATGGAGGGGCGGTCTCGCGTGCAAAGGTGGGGCTCGGAAAGGTGCTAACGTCCGCCCATGGCGGGCAGATATTTGGGTTCGATGTGAATCAGCACGGGACCGACGGCCTTCTCTCCGAGTCACAAGGCAGCGGTGGCAAGCCAGCTATCGAGACCTTCAACCTCAAGACAGCGAAGATCACGAAAATCGTCAAAACGCTCAACGCGAACCCCAACGACGATTTCGTTACGTTCGGCATCGTCGGAAACGACGTTGGGTTCGTCGACGAACAACGGGTCAAACTGGGCCCCGAATCCAGACACGACCGCTTTTTTCTTCTGAATCCGGTCTCCGGGGAGAAAATCACCGGGCGATGGATCCCGCCGCATGTGACGAACTCGGTCCTCTACCAGCAAGCGGAAAATCAGGTCACCGACACTCAGGTGTCGGTGGTATTTCGCAACGCGTTCTCCAGCGACGTGCCGTGGTTAAATGTTTGGGATAGTGCAACGGATAAGTTCTTGAATTTCATCCGCCTCCAGCACACGGGCGAGCAAATGGCGGAAGATACGTCAACGAACGAAGCCGTTTTAGCCGGGCAAGCCGGCAGCGGCGGTCCGACCATCACACTCGTCAATCTAAAATCGGGAAAGCTCAAGACGTTTAATGGTTTAAATAACGGTCCCTACGGTGCAGGCGCAGCGAACGGCTTAGCCGTCGATTCACACACCGGCATTGCCTGTACGACCACTGAACTAAACGCGCAAGTGGAGTTTTACGACCTCGCGAACGAGACGGGAGTTGCCATCCAGCTTCCTAACACGGGTCCGGCCAGTCAGTTCAACAGCGGTTCTGCCGTCACGAACGATTCCAAGGACGGTCTCTTCCTGGTCGCGCAGCCCTACTCGAGCACCGGAGGCAACAGCAGCGTATATGTCTATGACGAGACCGGTGACCTAATCGAGACGCTCAATGGCTTCGACTTCTCGACCTTGTACTTGCCGCCACTGAAGATTGCCGTCAATCCAGGCCTAAGACTCGGAATGGTCAACGGACCGAATGCAAATCAACTCCAAGTATTTTCCTACTAAAATGAGATCCAGTTAAGAGGCGATCGATGGCTCTAGTGTCGCGAGCGATCTGCTACCGCGCTGCGGCTATCGCGGTCAGCTGCCCGCCAAGGCCATCAGTCCGATGACCACCGCGGTCGTAACAACCTTTAGCGACAGAGATTTTTGCTCCGCGCGCGAAAGTGCAAGTCGGGTCGCAAATCTCTCAGCAGTCGTCTCTGGCGGTTCGTGATGCTCTTCCAAATCAGAAATAAACACCAGCGTTTCCTCAGCGTCGCGAATGCGGTTTGCGCATTCCACGCAGGATCGGATGTGCCGCTCAACGCTGGCTCGTTCCCCGTCATCGATGGAGCCTAGTACATAGAGCTCGGCGAGCTCTCCAATGTGACGACTCATGTTCTGACCCGCACGTTGAGGGCTTTGCCTAGACGGCGTAAGCCGAGCGAGATTCGGCTCTTCGCCGTACCCAGGGGTAGCCCGAGCTCGGCTGCGATCTCCACGTGCGTCTTACCTAGGAAGTATGACAGCAGCAGCGGCGCTCGCTGTTCTTCCGGGAGGCTCTTAAATGCATCGTACAGGCGCCGGTTTTCAACGAAATCTTCGATGCGCGACTCCTGTGGGACAAGCGACTCTCCACTTATGTTTCTTGTTAGCCTTGCAACGCGAGCGGTCGTGCGGCGCTGCGAGATGGCCTGATTGCGAACGCACGTGACGAGAAAGCTTCGCAGCGCCCCCCGCTGGACATCGTAGGTAACCCGTTTCGCCCAAACGCGGATTAGCGCATCGTGCACGCAATCTTGCGCGTCGTCGGGATTCCGCAGAACGTTATAGGCGACCGAATAGAGCAACGAATGGTAACGGGCGTAGACGCGGTCGAGTGCGCGCGGCTCTCGGCGAGCGAAAGCATCCTCGAGAGCCCGATCGTGGCCTAGACCCCGTACCCCTTCCCGCGAGCAAGCCCGGCTGGGGTCGAGTACCCCTGTGCTTATCACGTGGCTCATACGCTCGACGGGGCAGTTTGGATTGGGGATTGGAGGCCTACGGTAATCCGCGAGGTTCCGGGAAGCGTATGAGTCGCGCCTGAGGCGTCCCGGCAGCAACTGATTGAGGAGAGGCGGCATGCGATCGGTCCTCGTGTTCATTTCGACAGCGGTCTTCATTGCCGGCTCCAGTGGAGTCGCAACGAGCAGTCCCGCAAAGGGATTCTCCGACAAACGAGAGCCTTTCCCTGTATCGTCGCGCCTACGGCTCGCTCGAGGTGTCGAAGCATGACGAAGCGTTCGCTCTGGTCCGCGCTGTGAACCCCAACCGCAACCCGTTGGAGACTGGCGACGGCCTTGACGCGGGCATTCTTCGACGGAGCGTCCGCGCTTACGGGAGTGCCTTGGATTAGCCGGTTTGCCTCCCGACAATTCGACTTGCTTCATTCGAGGAGAATTCCAATGAAAAGCCTTCTCGCTCCGGCGATTACCGCGCTGGCGCTCCTTCTGCCCGGCTGCTCGGGAATCACCAATCCAATTGCACCTGGCGCTGGAGGGCATTCGGCCTCTTTGGGTGACGTCCAGCTGCCCGGCAAAGGCTCGGTTTGGTCCGTCGTCGGTAGTCCCAATCGCAGCCCGGAGGGCGACGATCTGCTGTACGGTGTGAGCGCGGTTTCTTCCAGTGATATCTGGGCTGTCGGCTCGTACTGTTGCGTAACCCACGGCTCGCAGCAATATTCGAACTCACTCATCGAGCACTGGAATGGGTCTGCGTGGCGAATCGTCCCATTTCCGAGCAACGAACCCGCAGACAGCCAGCTTCGCGGCGTTGCGGTAGTCGGCCGCGACGACGTCTGGGCGGTCGGATATTCGGTTTTTCCAAATGCGGCTTTGATTGAGCATTGGGATGGCAAGAAATGGAGCGTCGTATCCAGTCCGTATATTCCCTACGGCGCTGAGCTCAATGCCGTCGTTGCGATTTCGGCAAAGGACGTATGGGCGGTTGGCGAGGGGAACGACGAAAGCCTGACCGAGCACTGGGATGGTAAGCAATGGAGTTACGTTTCCGACATTGCCCGCGGGCCGACGATTTTACAATCGGTTGCGGCCAGCGGCCCCGACGATGTTTGGGCGACGGGCGAATTCGGCGATCCGAACCCCAACGTGTTCGCCGAACACTGGAACGGGTCGGAGTGGAGCTACTCCCAGGTCGTCAATAATTTCGCTCGAAGCAGTTTTTCGGGCGTAGTCGCACTCTCGCCGAACAACGCGTGGGCCGTGGGATACGAGGCTCCGAGCTACAGCAACAACGTTCTTCAGACGCTAATCGAGCATTGGAACGGATCCCGGTGGAGTCTCACGCATAGCCCCAATATGGATCCCCAAGACGGGTACGATCTCAACAACTGGCTCTTTGGCGTGGCCGCGCAATCATCGTTGGACGTGTGGGCGGTAGGGTACTGGACTTACTTTCCGGGTTCGGGGACGCCGCGAAGCCTTTTCGAGCGGTGGAATGGAAAGGCTTGGAAGCTGGAACGAGGGCCCTCGTCACTCGAATCGAGCAACAACGCGGCCTTCAATCAACTGCTCGGTATCGCGAGGGTTGAACCGGGCGTGCTCTGGGGTGTCGGCTACCAAGGAGACCAGGGTGAATGCGTCCTCGACTGCACGCTGACGGTTCGCGCGAACCATGGCTAACGTGGCTAAATCGAGAACTCTCGCTCGATTTCGGTTCTGCCTTGGGGCGCGCTGAGTGCTTCCAGATCAATTTCGAGATCTTTTGTGGCTTCAATTCGTCGGAGGCAAGACTCTCTAAACCTGGCTCGCCCAACTGCTCGATGAACTCCGTCCGGCGTGGCTGACCTTACGTCGCGTGCAAAACAATACGTGCAAGCGCCATGCCCGCCATTGCTCCCAAAACGCCGACGATGACCGAGCCACAGGCGTAAGCTAGCGCGATAGTCGGTACACCGTCTGATAAAAGCGTAACTGTGTCGTAGCTAAAAGTTGAGAATGTCGTAAACCCACCGAGGACACCTACCATCGCGAAGGCGCTGACGTACGGGGACAGGCCAATGCTCGACTGGGAATAGGTCGCGACTATGCCGATCAGGAAGGAACCTAAGATATTGATCGCAGCGGTGTGCCACGGAAAGCCAGGCCCAATCCGCTCGACACTCAAGATAGTTATAGCGTAGCGAAGCATCGAACCCAGCGCCCCGCCGATTCCGACTACCGCAAACGCAAATAACGGCTTCACTTTGGGTCCCCTGCCTTGTATGCAATAATGTGAACGTTCTCAAGCGTAACAAGCCCTTTGGTCACCATCCTATCGAGCGTAGGAAGGAACGCCTCAACCTTCTCCTCCGACTCGACCAGTTCGATCAATACCGGCAGATCAGAGGACAGATCCACGATCCGCGCAGCATGCACCACGGAGTGGCCACCAAACCCGAGGATGCCTTTGAACACCGTTGCGCCAGCTAAACCAGCCCTCCGCATCTCTTCCACAATGGCGACGTACAGCGGCTGCCCTCTCCAGCGGTCGGACTCACCAAGAAATATCCGAACAAGTTTCGCGGTGCCTTCACTTTTCATAACGGATCACACTTCGGCCGTATTAGCTTTGGAACCCGTTCGCCAACGAGGTTAGTAATCTGCTACGAGCTAACAGCGAACCGCGTATACCAGCTTATTCCCGGATGCAAGAGGTTCCCAGTCTGGGAGAGCCAGAGTATCGGTGCCATTCTGGCGCTATTGGTGCCATCTTAGCCTTTGTGACCCGCTCGGACTACTTTAGCCATTGCGAAACGTGCTAAGGCATCCCCTCCTCCTCTAACGGCCGTCTGATTCCTCAAAACTCGCCAAGATTCGTCGGGACTAGCCGGGACTCGAAAATGCCAAAACCCGTACAGGAAGGGAGTTTCAGGTACTAGCCGGGAGCGGCCGTGACGCTGTCATCCCGAGCCTGTCGAAGGACGCGGGTTCGATTCCCGTTGTCGCCATAAAAACTCATACCTTATTGTGACCAGCACCGAGGTTGATTGGGCGCCGGGCAGCGGTCCGCTCCAAATAGCATAAGGCTTTGCCCGCGACTACGCCATACGTTGAGGTGCGACGCGACGCCGCCCTCGCGTTATATCAATCGCTATCCGGTATAGCCGAGACGCTTCACTTGATCGCCATGACATCTTGCACAGTCACCAGGCCGGCATTGTTTCCCCACGAGGAGCGTATGAAGGTTGCAACCGCCGCGATGTCACTCGCTGCGAGTTGCCCGCGCCATGACGGCATTGCATTTCGACCTTGCAAGATCGTGGTCAGCATCGTAGTCGGATTGGCGATATTGACGTGTGGGTTTCCCGCGAGTGCTGGACCAATTCCGCCTTCTCCCGCTGCCTGGTGGCAAGCAGCGCAGTTCTTCGCAAAGACGGAAGCCCCGACTTGAAACGAGACCGGGGAGCCGATACCGGCGACTTGTTCCTCCGTCACGGGCGAGGCATTGTTGCCCCAGGCAGAGCGAATATAGGTCGCGACCGCCGCAATGCTCGCATCCGTGAGTTGTCCTTTCCAAGTCGGCATCTGGCTGTTGAAAGTCTTGGAGTTGACCGTGATCGGCCCTGTGCGCCCGTTGACGATCACGCCGATCATTGCGCTGGCGTCGGCCGCGGTGACGACAAGATTGCCGGCTAGTGGCGGATACACTTCCGTTCCTTGACCGGCAGATTGATGGCAGATCGAGCACTTAACGGAAAAGAGGTCAGCACCGCTTAAGGCCTCGGGAGCACGCGCGGCTGCAACCTGGTCTTCAGAGACTGCTGGCGCGCCGTTCTGCCAAGCCGTTCGCACGTACGTGAGCACTGCCGCAATCTGGACATCCGAAAGCTGGCCTCGCCACGACGGCATGTTGCCGCCGTACTGTGTGCCGTTCACCGTGATCGGGCCAGTGCGACCATTGAGAACCGTCTGGATTAAGTTGGCACTGTCCACCTGATTGACGTCGGGATTCCCGGCCAGCGGCGGATAAGGGCCCCCGCCCCGTCCCGTAGCCCGATGGCAAACGGCGCAATTGAGAAGGAAGATCGCTTTGCCGTCGGGCGGTTGCGCGCCCATCACCGCACTGTGAAAATTGGCCAGAATCAGTCCCGCGACGACGATTCCGGCAGCTAAGACGAGCCTCACGTACATCTTCAAGCGCGCCCTCCACCCAGCGGCGGTTCCGCCGTTCTTATTTTGAGCCTGCGACCTGCGTTTCGGTCACAGGGTCGGCCTTATTACCCCATGCTGAGCGAATGTAAGTAATTACGTCGGCGATGTCGGCATTGCTAAGCTTACCCTTCCATGCCGGCAACGCGCCGATGTAGCTCTTACCGTTAACGGTCGCTGCGCCGGTACGGCCATTTTTTACGGCTGCGATCACTTTATTCGGCGTCCCGTGACCATTGGATTGCCCGCAAGCGGCGGAAATTCGCCAGGCAGGCCGGCTCCACTGACGCCGTGGCACGCGGAGCAGTTTGCACCGTAGATCTTTTGACCCGCCGCCTCAGAGCTGGTTGCGGCCATGGCCGGGATGCGGGTCCCGATCGAAAATGTCGACAGGGAGGTCGCGATAGCGGCCATCAGAGCAAGAGTATCCACCGTCTTGGCATTAGTCTCCGATTCTCCTAGAAGCACTCCGGAATTCGTTAGCCTATCATAGCATGGCAGGGCGCAACTAAGCTAGCTCGAAAAAGGAAGGCGACCGGAGGCATCATTATGCAAATGCATGGGAACGTCGGCATTTCCCGGTGCGTTACCGTTCTCGTTTCTGCCGTGGTCGTGCTTGCCATGAGTAAGCCTGCGCAGGCGATGCCGAACTTCGCACAAGCGTACGGCATTAAGTGCTCTGAATGCCACATTCAAATTCCGGCGCTCAACGCCTACGGGCGCTACGTTCAGCGCACGGGATTTGGGGCGTTGAACCCGCACGTGATAGAACGCGAGTCTCCGGTGTGGGTCGACTATCCCGTCGGCTACTCGGAGCAGACTCCAAGCGCAGCTTCGTGGGACATCGGCAGCCTCGGTGTGCACGCCGACGGCGCGTTCGGAACCCCCGGGAGCGAATGGACGTATCACGTGCAGCAGTGGATTTGGCAGCAGAGTCAGGCCGGAGGCCTCGATACCGCATGGGTTGCCTACAACAACTTTTTCGATGGTTCCGGCCACATCTTCGCCGGCAAGCTCGAAGTGCCGGCACCGTCGGAGTTTAGTCAGTGGTTCGACGTTACCGGTCTCAGCATCAACTCCGCGGCGGAGATGACCGTCGGCGAACACACCTACGAGTTGGATGCCAATCGCTGGGGCTACAAGTTCGCATACATTCGAGGCTTCCTCGATGCAGAAGTCTCGTACACGACCTCGGGCGCCGACTGGGCCGGATTCAACGACTACGACTGGACGCAGGACAAGACGCTGCAGTATAAGTTTGCCTTCGCGAACCAGGGCAATCCGCTCGAGTTCGGTTACTACGGTGCGCGCGGGTCCTGGCCGTTGACCGAAGGCGGATTCGACCAGTATTACACCAATGCTTTTTACGCACAGCGCGACCCGGTCAACGGCGTGCCCGGCTTCCTTACAACGTATCAGATGAACCACGATGGCAATCCCGGAATGGGCGCGCCCCCGGCCGGCAGCAACGGCGTTTCCTATGAACTCTACGATAACGTCGGTTCGCGTGGCCTCGTCGCCGTCGGGGAACAGTTGACCAACGATGGACTAGGCAACCACACGCAGATCGGTAACATCGATGCCTCCTACCACGTCGCGCGCTTTATCATTCTCTACGCCGAAGAAGCGTTAGGAGTCGGCCAGAAGCCGACGTGGAACGGACTGATCTGGTTTGCGCTGCCGACGGGTCCCCTGTGGCCGTCGAATTTATCGCCACAGTAAAGATGCTCTCCGCGGCTTCGTCAGAGACCTTTCACCAAGTGCGGCAAGCTTGCCAAACTAGAGACGACGCTTGATAACTTCTCTCCATCGCGGCGAAATAGCAGGTAACTTCGACTCAGCGTAATCTCCGATTTCAAGATCAGAACCGCTTTATCGCACGATCAGAACAGGGACCGTCGCTTCTCGCACAACCGATTCCGCAACGCTACCAAGCCAGAGCCTCTTGAGCCCGGTGCGACCATGACTTCCCATAACGATAAGGTCGGCGGTCGCGTTCTTCGCGACATCGAGCAAAGCCGAAGAGGGGTAGCCTTCTAACACTTGCGTATCTATAGCAACGCCAGAATCCGTATATTTCGCCATAGCCTCGCTTTCGGTTTTTCGAGCATCTTCATTCAGCGTGGCGATCCACTCATTAACGATATCGCCGGTCGCGAACGTCATTGAGGTCGCCGCGCTTACAATATCCACCACGGTGCATACCGTACAACGCGCGCCTTGCTCCTTCGCGAGTTGTACCGCCATGGCGAGCGCTTTGTGAGAGCAATTCGATCCATCCAACGCGACTAAGATGTGGTTAAACATAAGGGTGGTTTCGTGCGCGCTGTCAAAATATCCACCTATGACGCGAATAGTCCGAACCACACGGGTCCAGGCTCCTGAGGATGCGGTGGTCGATCGAGTCCAAAACTTCTTTTCTCAGCACCCACAGCTTCAGGTTAAGACGGTGGGCTCGGCAACAGCGGGCGTCGAGATTCAATACTACATACTTTTCGATTGGCTCAGTATTGCTCCGCATCGTGAAGGCGTAGCATTTACGTGGAGCCCAGCCTGGCGAGGTTTTCCGGCGTTTGGTGCCACACTTACGGTTCAGCGGGCCGGTAAGAAAACGGAACTGACACTCGAAGGTTCGTACGAGCCGCCGGGAGGTGCCGCCGGCCGCTTTTTCGATCGCGTCGTCGGTCGAAGGCTAGCAGCACACACCATGGACGCGTTCCTTAACCAGCTAGCGGATAGCACCTAACGCCTCCGTCGGAGGGAGGCTTCGATCGTCGCTTAGGGTGTGGTTGAATCCCGCTTGGCTTGTTCGTCGTGTTGGTAGCGCGTCTCCATTTCATTTCCGAGGCGGCGAAGCAGCGCTTGAGCGGTAGAGCTTGCGATCCGCCCTCCCGCCACAAGGTCGAATGCCGCCCCTGCGATACCCCCTGGGGGCCGATATGATCCACGCAGCTCCAGCCGCGACGTTTCGTACGTCTCGTCCGCGTGCACGGTGAGTTCACCCTCGAACTCTGGATATGGCCCGGCCCGCGTTTCCAATGAATGCGCCAGGGCTGATCGAAGTGCATGGGATCAACGGCCGAGCCAAAGGTCACGATTACGGTCTTTGACAGTTCCATTCCGGGTCCCGGCGCAGTTAGCGTGAGGACGCCTTGCTCTCCCGAGGCCGCTCGCGCTCCAACGCTATCGGAAAGATAACCCTGTGCGAGATGGTATGGGCAGAGCACAATATGGGTCTCGAGCAACTGGGACATGGTGCAATCTTTTCCCAAGCAACGGAAGAACCTCTAGGTAACGTTTGGCCTGAGTCAAAGCTTTCCGGAGAATCCTGAACCGCGTGCCGCCCCCGAAGCTTTATAGGCCCCGCCGCAGGCTTTGCCAGTTTGTGGCGCGCTCCCCGCGTTGACGAACTCCTGGATATAGCGACGGCTTAGCCCGCTCTTTCGTGAGACCGATTTAATACCGGCCCCGCGCGCGCAGCGTGAGTCGCGCGAATGGCATTTGCGGCACAAAGGGGTGGTGCACCGTGCTCGAGCACACGTGCGTGTTGTAGGTGTGTGCCACAAGATGTTGTCGCGTAAGTCGTCGATCCGTAGCGAGGGTTAGTGCATAACGAGTTACACGCCAGCTTCGCGTGAGGTAGGGCCGAGCCGAAATTGCTAATTACTAGGGCGTGTTAACACAAGAAGCGCAATCCTTCCACGATTAGCGCGAAGTGGATGAACCCGATGAACATCACATCGAGCTTCTCGAACCGTGCAAAGATGCGCCGGAAGCCTTTTAGCCTACGGAACAGCCGCTCAACCTCGTTACGACGCTTGTAGAGCGCTCTGTCGTACTCCCACGGCTCACGGCGATTCTCTTTCGGTGGAACGACCGGAGTGTAACCCAGAGTCATCGCCAGTTGTCGCGTTTCCTCGCCTTCGTAGGCTTTATCCATGAGCAGCGCTATCGGCTCCAGCGGTAGAGTCATTTGGAAGAGTAGGCCTCGACCCTCGGCCGCATCGTGCGCCTGCCCTGGAGAAAGCGAGAACGTCATCGCAGTTCTTGCATCTGCGGCAACCATATGAATTTTGGTTGTCCATCCTCCGCGCGATTTCCCAATGGCTTGCGGGCCGTTTTTTTTAAAGCACCGGTACCATCTGGATGTACCTTGACGATCGTGCTGTCCATGGAAATCGCTTCGATCTTGATGCGCACGAGTTGGGCCCGTTGCAACTCCTCAAAGACCTTTTCCAGCACGCCCTTCTTGGCCCAGCGGCTCAGCCGCGTGTAGATCGTATGCCAATTCCCAAATCGCTTCGGGAGGCTGCGCCACTTGCAACCGTTCTCGGCGACGAAAAGAACGGCGTTCAGGACATCCAGATTCTCGAGCTCGACGTTGCCGCGCTGCCTTGGCAAGCAATGTTTGATTCGTTCATACTGTTCTGCGCTGATTTCCACACTTGAATTATATCACATAGCAATGTATTTGTGTTAACACGCCCTAGGCGGAAGCGCAAGAAAATGACGACGAAGGCGACTTTATAACGGCTATCGCACGTGCTAAGACATATCGGGCTTCGCTCTCCGTAAAGGAGGGTCATAACGAACGACCAAAGCTCCCGAGAAGGCGCCTGCTTATCTAACGGCCGTCTGATTCCTCAAAACTCGCCGGGATTCGTCGGGACTAGCCGGGACTCGAAAATGCCAAAACCCGTACAGGAAGGGAGTTTCAGGTACTAGACGGGAGCGGCCGCGACGCTGTCATCCTGAGCCTGTCGAAGGATGCGGGTTCGATTCCCGTTGGCGCGACCACGAAACGCCCGATTTTGCAGGCGTTTTTTCGCTCCCGGGCTGGCTTTTTGACTTAGCTTTGACTTAGGCGCGAGCGGCTTTAGCGCGTTTTGATCATGACGTTGGCGAGGCTCGACTAGCAGTCGCGACCTTGCCAGGTAGTGAGGATGACCGTTCTCGCTAGCTTAGGACTGGCGAGCCATCGACGATCAGCCTCGGTCCTTGCGTTGGAGGCCCTTCGCACGGCACGCCAGGGCTAACGGCTTCCGTCAACCCGAGACTCCGCAATGTTTGCCGACGCAGTCGATCGGTTTCGCTCGCAGCTAATGCTAGCTAAAGCGCGATGACTTTCTGCAAATCCGCGCACGCACTGCAAGAAGCGAAAGGCGGCCGGCGTCAAGACGGTTCGCACGCGAGCGATATCTGCGTGGAACCACCTCGGAAATTCGTAAACGGTGTACCGAAACCGCATAAATCGATGAATCGTGAAGATTGCCGCGATCGTAAGAACAAGTCACTGGCGGCCTTCGCGATTGAAGTTTCTTGTCTACAACATAGACAAATAAATCCACATGGCCCGTGTTATCGTTCTGAAAACGGATGCGGGCGACTGGTTATCACCCCGCGCAGGTTCCCTTGCTTGAGGAATGAGGTAAAATGCTGCTGCTGTCCCTCGTCTTCACTGTGGCCCTATCACCAACTCCCAGCCCCAAACCGAGTCCAAAACCGCCGATAAAAAGAGCGCATCGGTATCGGACAATTGGGCATGTGATTTCTCGCGGACGCAATCAAAATCTGGTAGGCAAAGTGCCTGCTGCTTCCGCGGGATCGATCGATCAAGAGCAGATCAAGACGCGACCCGTTCTGCGCCCGGGCGAAATCCTGGAGGCGATTCCCGGGCTACTTATCAGCCAGCACAGCGGCGAGGGCAAGGCGAACCAATATTACCTGCGCGGCTTCCAGCTCGATCACGGCACCGACTTGGAGAGCACGATCGTGGGAACGCCGATCAATCTTCCAACCCACGCGCACGGCCAAGGCTACTCCGATATCAACTGGTTGATCCCCGAGCTCGTGAGCTACGTCGACTTCGAGAAAGGGCCTTACTATGCGTACAACGGCGATTTCTCGGCCGCCGGCGCGTACACGATTTACTACAAGAATATACTCGACGCTCCGCTTACGGAACTCGGAATTGGAGATTACGGCTACGGGAACGTCCTGATCGCAGCCTCTCCACGTATCGGCGCCGGCAATCTACTGTACGCATTCCAGATTTACCACGACAACGGCTCGTTTGAGCGTCCCGACGAGTACGCCAAGTTCAACGGCGTGTTACGCTGGAGCCGTTCGACCGCGAACACCACCTTCAGCGTCACCGCGATGGGATACCACGGTACTTTTCAATCCAGCGACCAGATTCCGGAACGGCTCGTGGCCGCCGGCGAGCTGAGCCCCTATGGCTTGATCGACCCGTGGGATGGCGGCACGACGTACCGTTATTCGCTCGCGAGCCAATGGCAGGAGAGCGACGATCGCGGAGTTACGCAAGTCAACGCGTTCGGCTTCCAGCAGTATCTCAATCTCTTCTCCGACTTCACCTACTACTTAGACGACGCGACCGATTATTACAACGTCACCCGAAACCCGATCACGTGCACGCCTGGGTACGTAACCTGCGACCCTGGATCGCTGCACGTCAACAGCTACATCTCGTACTGTCCGGCGAACGACGTCCCGGGCGCTACGCACGCCGCGCCGCATACGGTGACGCCAAGCCCGTTCGTCTTCTCCTGCGGAGACCAACGCGAACAGCTCGACCGGCGGTTCGTCTCCGGGCTCAATATCTCGCGGAGCCTCGATCCGAACGGCAGGGTTACGACGACGGCCGGACTCGGCGTGCGCAACGACAACATCCCCGAGGTTGGGCTCTTTCTCGCCCACGATCAAATAGCGTACCCAAACGGCACGCTCAGTCTCGCGCACGTGGTCGAGCGCGATACGTACGCTTGGGTTCAGAGCCTCATTCGGGTGGGGCAGCGCCTCCAACTCACTCCGGGGATGCGCGCGGACGCATACGACTTCGACGTGGCCGATAGCGTCGGCGCCGACTCCGGACGAGTGGTCTCGGGCATCGTCAGCCCGAAGTTCACCGCGGCGTATACTCTGTCGCCATATCAGGAGCTCTATGCGGACTGGGGACAGGGGTTTCACAGCAACGACGCGCGAGGCGTTACCGACACGCTCGATCCCCAGACTCAAGCGCCCTACAACTACCTCGGACAACCAGTGCTCCAGAACGCACCGCTGGTTCGCGCAGAAGGGGCGGAGCTCGGCTATCGCTATTCGCGCGGTGGCTTGAACAGCACGATTTCCTTCTGGCAGCTACATCTCAACTCCGAGCTGATCTTCGACGGCGACGCCGGTGTAACGTACGCCGGCGGCCCCACGATGCGCCGCGGCATCGAGTTCGCCAACTTTTACCAGCCCTTGCCATGGTTGACGCTCGATGCCGATATTGCGACCTCGAACGCGCGCTTTCTCAATGATCCCAACGATCAGGGAACGTACGTGCCGGAGTCCATCGACGCCGTCACGGCGGCCGGAGCCACGGTGGACCAGTCCAACTACGCTGCCAGCCTACGGCTTCGCTACTTCGGGCCCCGCGTTTTGGATCAAGAGGGTAACGCCGTGTCGGCGGCGTCGGTCACGTACGATGCCCAGGGGACGTGGAAGACGCACCGAGGATACGACCTCCAAGCGGACGTTTTCAACATCCTCAACGCGCAGCCCGACGACGTTGAATATTACTACCAGTCTTGGCTCCCGCAAGACGCCCGCAACCCAGCTTATGCGCGAAATCCCTTAATCAATCCGAGCATCGGGGGAGCCGGCGTGAGCGACTATTACTTTCATCCAGGCGAGAAGCGTACGGTGCGACTCACCTTCATTACCCACCCGTAGGCGAGTCGAGGGGGACTCCGTCCCTACTTAGTATCGCCGAGCCGTTGGTCCACCATATCGGGAGCCGCAGGCCATCCGCGACTAGCCAGCGCTCAACGTGGTCGACGTAGTCATCGCCGAAAGTGTCCGCCAGGCTTCGCCTATATATGGAATAGGATTCTTTTTCATTAGTGCGCACGTACTGTTCGAGCGCGCGTCTGTGGATCGCCATATAACCGTCGCGCAAACGCAGGCCGCCATGGATCAAGGCAACGAGCAGTTCGCTGGCAGACTTTTCTGGCGTAAGCGAGAGACGCTTCATAAACCACTCGTCCAGCGGGCGAGGGAGACGGGTCGATCGCGTCGGCCCGAGTAAACCTGACCCTTTGTTACGACCCATGTCGCAACCTAGTGACCGGACTCTTGGCGGCGCTAGTGATCGCCTCGGCTGCGTTGTTGTGTTTCGAGTCATCGGCGTGCGTGGGCCCAGGCGCGCTGTGCAAGTGATCGTGGTCATAGTCGGAATGACCATGTCCGTGACTATGCCGCGTGCCGTCCTCATGAGTATGTTCGTGCGAGTGTTCATCAGACTGCATGATAGGGAACTTCATCGTTAAAATGGCGCGCTCCCGCAACTATGGAGGGTGCCCACGCTCATTCGTGTGGGAGTCCTGAGCGCTAATGCGATTGCTGTTGGCACGCCAACACATGCGTGACGCATGGAGCGTGCATGTCGTTAACTAGGGCGTGTTAACACAAATACATTGCTATGTGATATAATTCAAGTGTGGAAATCAGCGCAGAACAGTATGAACGAATCAAACATTGCTTGCCAAGGCAGCGCGGCAACGTCGAGCTCGAGAATCTGGATGTCCTGAACGCCGTTCTTTTCGTCGCCGAGAACGGTTGCAAGTGGCGCAGCCTCCCGAAGCGATTTGGGAATTGGCATACGATCTACACGCGGCTGAGCCGCTGGGCCAAGAAGGGCGTGCTGGAAAAGGTCTTTGAGGAGTTGCAACGGGCCCAACTCGTGCGCATCAAGATCGAAGCGATTTCCATGGACAGCACGATCGTCAAGGTACATCCAGATGGTACCGGTGCTTTAAAAAAAACGGCCCGCAAGCCATTGGGAAATCGCGCGGAGGATGGACAACCAAAATTCATATGGTTGCCGCAGATGCAAGAACTGCGATGACGTTCTCGCTTTCTCCAGGGCAGGCGCACGATGCGGCCGAGGGTCGAGGCCTACTCTTCCAAATGACTCTACCGCTGGAGCCGATAGCGCTGCTCATGGATAAAGCCTACGAAGGCGAGGAAACGCGACAACTGGCGATGACTCTGGGTTACACTCCGGTCGTTCCACCGAAAGAGAATCGCCGTGAGCCGTGGGAGTACGACAGAGCGCTCTACAAGCGTCGTAACGAGGTTGAGCGGCTGTTCCGTAGGCTAAAAGGCTTCCGGCGCATCTTTGCACGGTTCGAGAAGCTCGATGTGATGTTCATCGGGTTCATCCACTTCGCGCTAATCGTGGAAGGATTGCGCTTCTTGTGTTAACACGCCCTAGTAAAAACGCTTTATGTCATATGGCGTTTTCGACGCCTAGCACCCCTTGCAAACGCGCCTTGTAAAACGCGCGATTGACGAACGCGAATCGCTTAACTCGTAGCGTACTCAATAGGAGCCAGAGCGGCTTAAAACGAGGTCCCCCAATCCGCAGAGGCGCTTAGCTCATAAGGCAATCAGCTCTCGCTATTGCCGGTCCGCGCGATGGAGAATAAAGTGACGCCGAGTGAGCCCAACCCGAGCGCGGTATCACGAATGGGTGCGACCAAATCGGTCTTTCGCTCGAGCGCGGCGAGGGTTTGCCCGATTTGTTCGCGCGTCCATTGCGCGCGAGCCCTGCGCTCGTCGAGCGTCAGGCTATCGTTCTTGACGGAGGTTACTAGCGCGCAGAGGTTTGAGGTGACCGGCTGGGTGGCTCGCGCCAGTGCGCGGCGCGCCGCCGCCCCGAAGACGAGCGCCCCGACGGCATAAAGGCCCGCGACAATCAGCGCCGCGAGCCAAAGAGGCGTAAGGGTTGCCAGGCCGACGATTGCCGCTACCGATACGAAAGCTAGGGCGAGCAACCCGCACGCCAAAGAAAGCGTGAGGGTGCGAAGTCCCATAGCGGCAAGGCCTGCGCGATGAGCTACCTCCAGCTTTGCGAGGTCGGCTTCGTCGACTGCCAGTGTCGAAAGCTCGCGAGCGAGGCGCTGCAGGAGCGATTTCGCCGTCCGTGCCCGCAACTCGTATGGGTGTACGACCTTCTCCTCTTGGAACATCTTGCTTACCTCACGATCCGCGATGAACTCCGAAAGTTCGTATCCTTCAGCCTTCCCGTTTGCCGATGAGTCAAAACGGCGCCTCTTAGGCCGCCACCGGCTGAAGCGATGGTTAACGTCGAGCGGTCGCGACGCTTCAGAACTGTAGTCATTGTAGACAATTTCGCCGTTAGAGCGGTTCGTGCAGGCAATGGCAATGCTGTCGCATCAAAGCTCGCGGCGTGAGGAGAACGTCGAGCACCGGATTCGATCTCGCGGCGCTCAAGCGGGTCTTCGACGCCAGCACGAGCGGCGTGCGCAGCCGCATCGCGGGAGTTTACGCGTTCCTGATCGCAGCCAACGCCGGAACTTGGATGGTTGCGTTGGCCGCATTTCACGACCGGCCTGCGCTCCTGGGCAGCGCGCTTCTCGCCTATAGCTTCGGTTTGCGTCACGCAGTGGACGCCGACCACATCTCGGCGATCGATAACGTCACCCGTAAGCTCATGCAAGAGAAGAAGCGTCCGGTCGCGGTCGGCTTTTTCTTCTCGCTTGGACACTCGACGGTCGTCGTGGCGCTTTCAGTCGCGATCGCGTTCGCCGCGTCGGCCATATCGCGTGCGTTTCCGCGATTGGAAGAGGTAGGCGGCCTCGTTGGGACGAGTGTGTCCGCCCTCTTTCTTTATGCAATCGCTGCCGTGAACTTGTTCGTTTTGTTCGAAGTGATCCGCGCGTTTCGCGCGGTGAAGGCCGGGCGCGGTTACGACGAGCAAAGCCTCGATGACTTCTTGATGCAGCGTGGGATGATCGCGCGCTTCTGCCGTCCGCTGCTCGGCCTGATCGGGCGCAGCTGGCACATGTATCCGCTCGGCTTACTCTTCGGCTTGGGATTCGATACGGCGACCGAAGTAGGCGTACTCGGAATCGCGGCCATCGAGGCGGGGAAAGGGCTGCCCGTCTTCACGATCCTGATTTTTCCGCTGCTCTTCGCGGCCGGCATGTCGCTGGTGGATACCAGCGACGGTATTCTCATGCTCGGGGCCTACGGCTGGGCCTTTATGAAGCCGGTTCGTAAGCTCTACTACAATATGAACATTACGCTCCTCTCGGTTCTCGTGGCGCTGCTCGTCGGCACCGTCGAAGCACTCAACGTCTTGGCCACGCAACTCAAACTCACCGGCTTTTCCTGGACGCTTTTGAATCGCGCGACCGACAACTTCGGTGCGCTGGGGTTTCTGATTGCCGGCGCGTTCGTCGTCGCTTGGGGCGCGTCGGTCATCGTCTACAAGGCGCGCCGCTACGAGGAGATCGAAGTCGAAAGATCGGCGTAATCGCCAGGCAGCGACGGGACGCCTCCAGCCCGGCTCCACGAGTCCTTCGCAAGAATAACGGCGAGCTCGTCGCGGAGCGCGTCGAAGTGGGCTGCATGGGGAGCGAACCATGCCCAGTTTGCCGTGTGTGCGCGATTGCGCATTTCGAGTGCAGCGACCGCGTCTCGAACCTGCCGGCGAACGGAATCGCCGAGCGACTGGGCGTCGTGCACGCCGCGTAGGAGCGCTTCGAGCTCGCGCACGTCAATGGTCACGCGTTCGTTCAAAGTGTAGCCGCCCCTGGTGCTCTGGATGGCGTCCTTGTCTCCGGCCTGCACGCGGGTTCGCGAGACGCACATCTTGAGAGCGTTGAGCGCATCGTCGGCGTGCAATGCGGGCCATATTGCGGCGGCCAGCTCTTCTTTCAACGTTCCGGCCGGGCACAGCGCGAGCGCGGCAAGCAGCTCTAAGCCGCGATCCGACACGTGCAGAGTCTCCGAGCCTCGCCGCGCGCGGCCCCTAAGAACGTCGAGATATAAGACGTCGTGATGAACTTTGAGCGGCGAGCGGCTCACGCGCTCGGCCATTTCCCTGAAAATTCCAAAGTTCGCCGGTTCGGGTGAATCGATCAGCAATTCGAGCGACGCCTGAAGCGGTGGAGATTCGATTTGCGCGGCGATGACGCGCGCCTCGAGGAGCCGCCGGCGTTGCGCCGGCAACAGGAGCGCCGCGCATACTCGGATCACAATTCGTAAGAATCCGTTCTCGACGGCATCGATTCCCGCGATGGCCGCATCGAAAAGCTCCTTGGCCAAGTCGACGTCGGTTGTCGTTAGCGCCGCGTGCCAACGCGCCGTCTGCACCGTGCGCGCGGGTGCGTCGATTGGCCCGCGAGCGAGCGCCGTCTCGACGCAGCGGTCGAACGCGCGCGCCTCGACGTCGCCGCAATCCTCGAGCATCTGCTTCGCAGCGGTCAAACGCGCGTCGTCGTTGCAGTACCACGCCGCCGATGCCACGGCACGCCCCGCTTCCACGATTCGCGAGGTGACGCCGCTGCGCGCGGCGGCGTATAAGGCCTCCTCGCTCATTTTGAGGAGGCCATGCCAGTCGCCGAGGAGACGCGCCTTCTCCATCGCGATCTGCGCGCTCTCGGCGTCAAAACGCAAATGGCGCGCGCCTTGCACGGCGTCGGACTCGTCGACCAGTTCGTCTGCCTGCGCCAAGCGACCGCGCTTTGCTGCCACGACCGCCGAGGTCATCAGCAGCAAACGCCGTTCTTCGGGCTCGACGTCGCTAGCGCCGCACGCGCGGCTCGCCTCGAGAAGCGATTCGGCCTCGGCGAGCTGCTCGATCTCTTGTGCCAGGTGTGCGAGATGGACGCGCAATTGCCGCTGCAACGGCGAAGGCGCCGTCGCGGGCAATGAGTGCAGCAACCGCGCCGCTTCGCCATAGAGGCGTACGGCTTCGATGTGCTGACGACGGTACGTGAGCAACGCGACCCACAGATTTGGGTACGCGCACAGCGTTGGTACTTTGATCCTCGCGAGCGCGCCGATGAGGCGGCCCGACGGCTGCTGCAACAGACGCGCCGGAAGCCGATCGAGGGCGGCGGCTGCCGATTTTTCATCGCCATAGGCGAGGTAGAGCTCGGCGGCGCGCAGGAAATCGCCCGAAGTTTCGTACTGCTGTGCGGCGCGAATCAGATAGTTGGTTTCATCCGCACCGTGCTGTGCGCGAATCGTGCCGAGCAGAAGCGGATGGGCCTGATACGCGCCGGTTTCAGAGGAGATGAATCCCGGCAAATTCAGTAGACGATCGATGATCGGAGTCGCGTGCCGGATCCCCGTGGCCGCGGCTATATCCTCCAGCGATGCCTCCGGGATGGCGGCGGTCGCTAGGATCGTCGACATCATGTCGGGCGTAAACTCGGAGAGTACTTCGCCTGCAAGGTATTCGTGCAGTCGCAGCGCGGGAACGCTCTCGAGCCGATCGATGAGTCTTTCGAACGCAGAATCGTATTGCGCAAACCGCGCCAAAAGCAACAGAACGATGGGCCAACCGCCGGCGAGCCGATCGATTCGCGCCACGAGTTCTGGAGCCATCTCGACACCGTCGAAGAGTGCCGCGGCTTCGTCCGCCTTGAATCGCAGCTCGTCCTGCGAAAGCGTTAGGATCTGATGCGGCGCAAGATAATGACCGACGCGCAAAGGCAAAGGAACTCGCGAGCTTACGAGAACCACGCGTTCGCCCGGGCGCGCCGCAAGAAGGTCGCCGAGCAACGCCAGAACGCTGCCGTTTTCTGCAACGGCCTCGGCATGCTCGAGAATAAAGAGTGCGTGTTCCTGGCGTCCTTTCCAGGTCTCGAGCAACGCGCGGCTCCATGTCGCCGCATCGGCCTCGGTTGCGTGCAGGCGGAGGCGCGAGAAGGCCGCCGATTCGCCGCCGTTTTGCGATTCCGCCGCGAGCGCCGACATCGCGCGGCCGGCAAAATCGATGCTATCCGCGGTCCCCGCGCAATCGCAGATCGCATGGCGGTCGAACCGGCGCGCGAAAAGGCGCGCGAGCGAGGATTTCCCATATCCCGGGGGCGCCTGAAGCCGTACCAATCGGCACTCCGACGCGGAGAGGCGCGTCAGCAGCCGAGTCCGCGGCAGCGTCATAGTCCCCGGTTCATCCTGCCGCGGTAAAGGCCTTCGAGCGTATACGCTCCGCGATCAACGTCATCCACGCCTCCATGCCATCGCCCGTCCGCGCCGAGAGCTCGAGAACGGTCATTCCGGGATTCACTTGCTCGATGCAGCGGCGCGTGGCGGCGCGGTCGTACCCGACTGCTTCTGCAATGTCGCTCTTGGTTACGACCGCGAGGTGCGAGGTGTTGAAGGCCAGCGGATACTTTAACGGTTTGTCCTCGCCCTCGGTCACGGAGAGCAACGCGACCCTCAGGTCTTCGCCGAGGTCGTACTCGGCGGGGCAGATCAAATTGCCGACGTTCTCGATGAATAGCGCGTCCAGGCCGGTCGCGTCCCAGGCCTCCAGGGCTTTGGCGATCATCTCGGCGTCGAGCCGGCATTCCGCTCCCGTCGTGATTTGGCACACGGGGGCGCCGCTGCGTGCCAAGCGTTGGGAATCGTTCGCCGTCGCTTGGTCGCCCACGAACGCGCCGACGCGGTACGTGGACGAAAGCCGTCGCAGCGTCTGCTCGAGCAGCGTCGTCTTTCCCGAGCCCGGACTCGAGAGCATGTTGACGACGAACGTTCCGCTTTCGGCGAAACGGCCACGCAGGCGCGCCGCGAGCGCATCGTTCTTGAGCATCAGATTTCCGGCGATTTCGACGACGCGCATCTTCATGCAGGAACCTCCATTGAGACGAGTTGCATTTCTCTGCCGCGCAGAATGTGCGGTGACGGCGTCCCGCACGCGGGGCAGAGCAGGCCCGTGCCGGAGTGAGGAGCCCGTTCGGCTTCGCAGCGTTCGCAAAATACCACGAGTGGAACCTCCTCCACCAGTAGCTTACTGCCTTCGGCAATCGTCCGGGCGGTCGCCACATCCCACGAAAAGAGCAGCGCATCGCGCACGATTCCGCTAAGCGCGCCGACGCGAACGTGAACGGCGTTCACGCGCTCGATTCCTTGCTCCGCGGCGGTCGATTCGATGCTTTCCAGGAGGCTGAGTGCGACCGAAATTTCGTGCAAAGGCTCGTACCTCGGTGGGCACCAGCGTAGCTTTCCGGGGCCGCGATTGCAAGCCGGGCGCCCGGCCTCTAGTAACGCATGGGTAACGCGCCAAGACTTCATAATCGCGGGAATTTGGAACAACAAAGTATCATGTCGACCCTCAGCATCCTGCTGTATTCGTTGGGCCCGGCTCCGAGTAACGCAGAGGTAACGGTCACTGTGTTTCTCCAGTGAAGAAAGCGCGTCGCGCGCCCTTGCATTTTGCAATCGCTTCAACTAGGCTGAACATCATCTCGACGAAACGTAGCCGTCGAATGGACGGAGTTCCGCCGTGATAGTGAGGACGTAGCTATGGCGGATACGGTGGTAAATGTTCTGTGGATACCCGCAGGGCTGAGTTGCGACGGCGATTCCGTCGCATTGACCGGGGCGATGCAGCCAAGCATTGAAGAGATTGCCCTGGGAGCTTTGCCCGGCTTGCCGGGCGTCAAGTTTCATTGGCCGCTCATCGAATTCAGCCTCGGCGGCGCAGAGTTTCTCGAAGCATTTTTCAAGGCCGAGCGTGGCGAGCTCAATCCGTTCGTGCTCGTCATCGAAGGCTCGATTGCGAACGAAGAAATCAAGAAGGAAGGCTACTGGACCGGCTTCGGTAACGCGCCCGGTACCGATCAGCCGATTACGTTTAGCGGTTGGATCGACCGCCTCGCGCCGAAAGCGTGGGCGGTGCTCGCAGCCGGAACGTGCGCGACGTACGGTGGCATTCATGCGATGGCCGGAAATCCGACCGGAGCCATGGGCATCCTCGACTATCTCGGTTGGGATTGGAAGTCGAGCGCCGGCGTACCGGTCGTGTGCGTACCCGGTTGTCCGATTCAACCCGACAATCTCTCAGAGACGATTCTGTATCTGCTCTGGCAGGCGGCCGGGCGCGCGCCGATGATTCCGCTCGACGAAGCGGGGCGCCCGACGTGGCTCTTCGGCAATACCGTGCACGAAGGATGCGACCGCGCCGGATACTACGAGCAGGGAGAGTTCGCGACCGAATACGACTCGCCAACCTGTTTGGTGAAGCTCGGCTGTTGGGGCCCGGTCGTCAAGTGTAACGTCCCCAAACGCGGGTGGATGGGCGGGGTCGGCGGCTGCCCGAATGTCGGCGGAATTTGCATCGGTTGCACGATGCCCGGCTTCCCGGACAAGTTCATGCCCTTCATGGACGAGCCGCCGGGCGGAAAGATTTCCTCGACGTTCAGCACCGCCTACGGCACGGTCATCAAGGCGATGCGAAACTTTACCACTGCGACCGTCGACAAGGAACCGAAGTGGCGGCATAAGGGTAAACAACTCACGACCGGATACCATCGGCACAGCTAGCGCGGAGGAGTGGCATGGCTATAAAAGATCTTCCCAGTACGACGACGGGAACCCAACCTTCCCGGCTTGTGGAGATGTCTTGGGATCCGATCACGCGGATCGTCGGCAGCTTGGGCATTTACACGAAGATCGACTTTGCGCGTAAAATCGTCGCCGAGTGTCACTCGACGTCGTCGATCTTTCGCGGTTACAGCATCTTCATGAAAGGCAAGGATCCGCGCGACGCGCACTTCATCACTTCGCGAATCTGTGGAATCTGTGGGGATAACCACTGCGTTTGCTCTGTCTACGCGCAGAACATGGCGTTCGGCGTCAAGCCGCCGGCCATGGGCGAATGGATCATGAATCTCGGCGAGGCCGCCGAATACATGTTCGACCACAATATCTTCCAAGAAAATCTCGTCGGCGTGGACTATTGCGAAAGGATGGTCCGCGAAACGAATCCCAGCGTCTGGGAGAAGGCGAAGAAGACGGAAGCCCCCAACGCCGGAATCCACGGCTACAAGACGATCGCCGACATCATGAGCGCTCTGAATCCCTTTAGCGGCGACTTTTACCGGCAAGCCCTGCAGATCAGCCGCTATACGCGCGAGATGTTCTGCCTGATGGAAGGCCGTCACGTCCACCCGTCGACGCTTTATGCCGGCGGTACTGGTACGGTCGCGACGCAGCAGCTCTTCACGGATTACTATTCGCGCCTGATGCGCTACATCGAATACATGAAGATCTGCGTCCCGCTGCACGACGATCTCTTCAACTTCTGGTACGAGGCGCTCCCCGGCTACGAGCACAATGGTGAGCGGCGGATTCTCTTGGGATGCTGGGGCGCATTCCAAGACCCCGACCACTGCGATTTCCGGTACCGGAACATGACGAACTGGGGTCGCAAGATGTTCGTCACACCCGGCATCATCGTCGATGGCAAACTCGTAACGAACGATCTCGTCGCCATCAACCTGGGCATTCGAATCCTCCTGGGCCACTCGTACTACGACGATTGGGTAAACGAGGAAACGTTCGTTCGCGAGGACGCGCTGGGCAACCCGGTCGATCGCCGGCATCCCTGGAATATGCACACGCTGCCCACCCCCAGGAAACGCGACTTCGCGAAGGAGTACAGTTGGGTAATGTCGCCGCGCTGGTTCGACGGCAAGGATCATCTTGCGTTGGACACGGGCGGCGGTCCGATCGCAAGACTCTGGTCGACGGCGCTCTCCGGTTTGGTCGACATGGGAGGCTACATCAAGGCCACCGGGACGAGCGTGCAGATCAATCTGCCGAAGTCGGCGCTGAGCGGTCCGGTCTCATTCGAGTGGAAAGTTCCCAAGTGGTCGAATACGCTGGAGCGCAATCGCGCGCGGACCTACTTCCAGGCGTATGCTGCCGCTGCGGCCCTCTATTTCCTCGATAAAGCCTTCGAAGAGCTCAATGCCGGCAGAACGCGCTCGTGGGAGCCTTTCACCGTGCCGGAAGAAGCGATCGGCTGCGGCTTTACAGAGGCCGTGCGCGGCGTTCTTTCGCATCACATGGTGATCCGCGACGGAAAAATCGCCAACTACCACCCGTGGCCGCCGACTCCGTGGAACGGTAACCCGCGCGACATTTACGGCACGCCGGGACCGTATGAAGATGCGGTGCAGAATACGCCGATTCACGAAGAGAACGGCCCGGACTCGTTCAAGGGCATCGACATTATGCGCGCGGTGCGCAGCTTCGATCCGTGTCTGCCTTGCGGCGTCCACATGTATTTGGGCGACGATAAGTCGATCGAAACGGTGCACTCTCCGTTGGCACCCTTCGGATAAACTAAGCGCGAAATGGCCGCCAGCCTTTCGGCAATGGCAACGCGAGTGGACGAGCTGCTTGCGGGCATCGGCGCGGACGCGACGCCGCGCCGGGCCCGCGAACAAGCCGAGGAGCTGGCTCGAACGATCGTCGGACTCTACGGCGAGGCGCTCGAGCGCGTGCTTACGATCGTTCACGACGAGCTCGGCGAGCGCTCGGACCCGATCTTCGATCGCTTGTGTGACGATAAGCTCGTCGAGAGCCTTCTGTGCCTGCACGGCTTGCACCCCATAACGGTCGAAGAGCGAGTCGAACAAGCGCTAGAATCGGTGCTTCCGTACGTCAAATCGCATAAAGGAAACATCGAGGTTTCGCGTATCGAGGCAGACGTCGTCTACGTTCGGCTCCAGGGCAGTTGCGACGGATGCGCGGCCTCGGCAGCGACGCTCAAGCTTTCGGTGGAGCGCGCGATTCTCCAACGCGTCCCTGAGATACATGAGGTGCGCGCCGAGGAAATAGCCGCCGCCTCCGAGGCTTCCCCAATCACGCTTCGCGTGCTCGACCCGGTCTAAACGCGATGGACCCGGCGAAAGACAATGTCGCGATGCTTTCGGAGATACTCCGCAAACGGCCGCCGGAGGGGGAGCGCTGCGATTTCTGCGCCGTACCCGTGGCGCCCGAACACGACCACTTGATCGAACTCGCCGCCCGCCGGATCCTCTGCACTTGCCGGCCGTGTCACATCGTCTTCGAGCCGGCAGGCGCGGCGCAAGGGAAGTATCGCGCCATTCCAAATCGCTATAGGGAAGTCGCCGAGTTCGTCGTCGACGACGCAACGTGGGATTCGCTCCAACTTCCCATCGGGCTCGTCTTTTTTTTCTATAACTCGACGGAAAGGCGAACCGTCGCCTTCTACCCGGGTCCCGCCGGAGCGACGGAATCACTACTTCCGCTCGAAGAATGGGTTGGCATCGTCGCGCGCTATCCGGAGTTCTCATCGATCGAACCCGACGTCGAGGCGATATTAATTCAGCGAAACCAAAAAGTCTCGTGTTGCTTCATCGTGCCCATCGACGCCGCATACGAGCTCGTGGGCTTGATTCGCACGTGCTGGAAGGGCTTTGACGGCGGCCAGGAAGCCCATCAAAAGATCGCCCAGTACTTTGAGAGAGTGCGAACGCGCAGCGGGAGCAAAATAGCGGCGCGAATCTCATGACCGACTTGGAGTTCTCCGTAATCGAATCGCGTGGCGACCGATACGCCGCGTCGCCGTCGCTGGTCCTCCGGCTGCGTATTCTCGAGAAGAGCGGCGCTAAGGTGGATGCTATCGCCTTGCGCGCACAGATACGGATCGCGGTTCAGCGACGCCGCTACGCGCCCGACGAGAGCTCCCTCCTCGAGGAGCTTTTCGGGACGCCCGATCGCTACGGAGAGACCCTAAAGCCGATGCTATGGACGCACGCGGCTCAGATTGTAACGGCATTTGAGAACGCAACCGAAATAGATGTGACGATTCCGTGCAGTTACGATTTCGAAGTCGCAGCGCATAAGTATCTGGCGTCTCTAAAAAATGGAATCGTGCCGCTGGAGCTTTTGTTTTCCGGCATGGTCTTCGTCGAGGGGCCCAACGGCATAACGCCCGAGTTCGTTCCCTGGAGTTGCGAAGCGCGCTACGGACTGCCGCTGCAGGTTTGGCGTGACGCTCTCGACGCCCACTTTCCGAACTCGGCGTGGATTCGCGTGCATCGCGACACGTTTGACGAGCTGCGCCGTTTTAAGACCGCCACGGGCTTGCCGACGTGGGATGCGGCGCTCGAGCGCCTTTGCGCCTTGGCGAAGGTAAAGCCGTGAATCCCTTCGAGCCGGCACGCAAGGTTGCCGACGCCGTCCTCTACGAGGGCTACATTCTCTATCCGTACACCGCTTCGGCGCCGAAGAACCGCATTCGCTGGCAGTTCGGGGTCGTCGTGCCCGAGGCGTACGCCGCGCAAGGAACCGGCGAGCCCTTCCAAGCGCAGACCGAGGTGCTGCTCGAATGCGACGCCCACACGGAAGTGGAGGTGCTGGTCCGTTTCTTGCAGGTAGAAGCGCGCCAGGTCGAAGCGTGGCGGCAATCGTCGTTCGTTCCGGTTGAGTCGCTAGTGCTCGGCTCGAAAAGCTATCTGACGTTCGATGAGGGCGCCGAACGCGAGCTGACGATCCATTTTCGGCCGGGCGTGCAAGATCGGACGGCCGTGCCGATCGCGTCACCTGCAGAGGAGAAAATCGAACCACTCGCCACTGTGGACGAAGCGGTCGCGGGACGCATCGTTCGGCGGCGCTGGCCCTTGCACGGGGCGGTTTGCGTCGACGCCGAACCCGTCGCGGGTCGGCCGGGACTTCGGAAACTCCGCGTTCGCATCGAAAATAACTCCGCGGTCGTTCCCGGCGAACGAAGCTCGGCGTTGCGAACGGCGTTCGTCTCGACGCACACACTGCTTCACGCGTGCGGCGGGCGGTTTCTCTCAGCGCTCGATCCGCCCGCTGACGCCGGTGAGGCAGCGTCGCGCCTAGTCAACCGGCACACATGGCCGGTTCTTGTGGGCAGCGCGGAATCCGATGCGCAACGCTCGGCCCTCGTGCTATCGTCGCCGATAATTCTCTACGACTTTCCGGCCGTCGCGCCGCAGAGCGAAGCAGATACCTTCGACGCAACCGAGGTAGACGAGTTGATGATGCTCAGCGTTCGCAGCCTCTCGGACGACGAGCGCAATGAAGCACGCGCAACCGACGAGCGGGCGCGCGCAATTATCGAGCGAGCCGAACGCTTCGGCCCCGAAGACCTCGCGCGACTGCATGGCACGTTGCTTCAGACGAAGTCGGACGCGCCGGGGACGGCAGATCCCTTCGCCACGCTGGACGTGCCCGGAATAGATTGCGTGTTCGTGAACGGCGCGAAAATAAGTAAGGGCTCGCGCGTCCGGTTGCACCCAAAACGCCGGGCCGACGTCTGGGACCTTTTCTTGGACGGAAAGATAGCGACGGTGCGCGCGGTTCATCAAGACGTCGAGAATCTCATGTACGTCGCCGTAACCGTCGACGACGATCCCGCTAGCGACTTGCACGATTGGTACGGGCGCTCGCTTTTCTTTTATCCCGACGAGGTCGAGCCCGTCGGCGCGATGGCGGCGGGCTAAGATGCGATTACTCGTGGCGGGAATCGGGAACATCTTCTTTGGCGACGATGGCTTTGGTTCGGAAGTCGCTCGGGTGCTGGCCGAATCCCCCATCGATGATGTCAAAATCGAAGACTTTGGAATCCGAGGGATGCACTTGGCCTTCGAGTTGGTTGCGGGATACGAACGCGCGTTGGTGATCGACGCGGTGCCGCGCGGCGGACAACCCGGAACGCTCTACGTGCTCGAGCCCGACGTCGCGCCGCAAAAGGCGATGCCGGATGCCCACGGCATGGATTTACAGAACGTCCTTGCCTTCGTTCGGACGATCGGCGGAGACCCGCCACCGATCACCGTCGTGGGATGCGAACCATCCGTAGCGGAAGAGCAAATCGGGCTCTCAGACGCCGTAAGCGCGGCCGTCGCGCCGGCGGTCGCACTCGTCCGCCGGCTCGTCGGAGAGGCTCTGCGCGAATCCGGCTCCCGCCAAGAAAGGAAAACACTATGGACCGAGGTCTGATCGCCGGTGCGATTGCTTTCGCTGCGGCGTTTGCCGCAGAGCGCCTGTATGCCAGCATGGAACCGGACCTCAAACGGTACGAAGCGATGCGAG
This sequence comes from Vulcanimicrobiota bacterium, assembly GCA_963725605.1. Taxonomy (GTDB): domain Bacteria; phylum Vulcanimicrobiota; class Vulcanimicrobiia; order Vulcanimicrobiales; family Vulcanimicrobiaceae; genus Cybelea. The sequence goes on from CAVRYW010000002.1 coordinate 108,357, forward strand.
AAATGTCCGGCCAGCCGCCGATCCTCAAGGAGCTCTGGTCGACGATTTTCGGAAGCGCGATCGGCGAGCACGAGGCGACGCGGAAGGCTGGCGGCATCCTGGCCGATTTAACGAAGGACGCGCTGCGCTACGCGCGGATGCGAAGCATGTGACCTCGTTCGTGACGGATGCCGCTTTGGAACGCTACGCGGTTTCGCCCTCGGACTCGTGGGCGACGTTTGAAGGCCGCTCGTCGCTGCATGGGTTGAAAGGGAAAGCTGTGGGCTTGGGCGGCTACGTCGAAGCAAACTGGAACGACGATGGAAGCCTGGCAACGACGCCGGCGCCACGGATGCACCTCGATATTCCGGTGGCGAATCTGCGCTCGGGTAACGCGATGTTCGACCGCGAGACCTGGAAGCTGATCGACAGCAATCGGTTTCCGCGCATCGCAGCGGATCTGCGCGAGTTGCAGGCGGCACTGGGGCCAAACCGCTACAGGGCGGGCGGCGACGTAACGCTTGCGGGGCGCTCGCGCAAGTACGACGGCGAACTGACGTTTGCGCACGACGAGGATAACGTCACGATCGACGGTGAGTTGCGGATCGATATCCGCGATTTCGGTTTGAAACCACCGAACCTCCTCATTATCAAAGTCGACCCCGTGGTGAAAGCGGTTCTGCACCTGGTCGCAAGGAAGACTGCGTGACAGTTGTCGAGAGAAGGCTATTGGAATCCGAGCCATTGACGGTGCCACCTCACAAGGCAGTCAAGGAGCGCTTCGAAGTGGCGAGTGCCGACTCGTCGCTGACGTTCTATGCGGCCGCTCCGACGCAATCCGCCTACGGGAAAACAACCGAGCTAAGCGGCTTTTTCGAGTTGGCTTGGAATGCCGACGGTTCGCTTGCCGTCGAGCCCGCCCCGAACATGCACGTCGAGTTCAAGGTCGAGAGCCTGCGAACGGGCAACGATCTTCAAGATCGCGAGATGTGGAAGCTCATCGACAGCAAGCGCTTCCCGAAAATTGCCGGAGATCTGCGCGCGCTAAGCGGCGGTGCGGTGCGCGGCCGCTATAGTGCCGCCGGACAGATCACGCTGGCCGGGCTCGCGCGGCGGTACGAAGGCGAGTTCCGTCTCGATCGCGAGCCGCAGCGCATCGCGCTCGACGGGGAGGTCAAGATCGACGTCCGCGATTTCGGACTGAAGCCCATAAAGCTATTGGTCCTCGGCGTCGCGCCTCTGGTGCGCGTGCGTCTCCACCTCGTCGCGATGAAGGCGGTGTAACCGTGTGCCTGGCGATTCCCGGTCAGATCGTCGAGATAGCGCAGAAGGAACCCCTCGCTCGCGTCAACGTCGGCGGCGTCACACGCAACGTTAACGTCGGACTGCTCGACGATGGCGCCGTCGCGCCGGGCGACTGGATTTTGATCCATGTAGGCTTCGCACTGAGCAAGATCGACGAGGGGCAAGCGGACGACCAGCTTCGTATGCTGCGAGCGATGGGGGAGGATGGTCTGGCAATAGAGGAAGTGCGCGGCTACGGGTTTGCGGAGCCGTTGCAATGAAGTACGTCGACGAATTCAGAGACGCCGGTATCATTTCGGGCGTCGCTCGCGAGATAGCGCGAACCGTCAAGCCATCGCGCCTTTACCGCATCATGGAAGTGTGCGGCGGCCATACCCACTCGATCTACCGCCACGGCTTGCGCGACGTTTTGCCGGCGAACATCGAGCTGGTGCACGGTCCCGGCTGCCCGGTCTGCGTGCTTCCGACCGGACGCGTCGACGACGGTCTCGCGATCGCCGCGCGCGAGAATGTTATCCTGACCTGCTTCGGCGACATGATGCGAGTCCCGGGAACAAAGGGCACGCCGCTCGAGCTCAAGGCCAGAGGCGCGGATATCCGGATGGTTTATTCACCCTTGGACGCGTTGCGCATCGCTGCATCGAATCCCGAGAAGCACGTCTGTTTCTTCGCAATCGGCTTCGAGACGACGGCGCCTTCGACCGCGTTGACGATCTTGCGCGCGCAGGAGCTCGGAGTGACCAACTTCTCGGTCTTTTGCAACCACGTGACGATTGTCCCGGCAATGCGCGCCATCCTCGACTCACCCGACATGCGAATCGACGGGTTTGTCGGACCGGGCCACGTTTCGTCGATCACCGGTTGCCGGCCATATGAGTTTATCGCGCGCGACTACGGGAAGCCCGTCGTCGTTTCCGGGTTCGAGCCTCTGGACATCCTCGAATCGATCCTGTTGATTTTGCGCCAGCTTGATGCCGGAGAGGCACGCGTCGAGAATCAATACAAGCGAATCGTTCCATGGGAAGGCAATCCGCCGGCGCTGATGGCACTGGCGCGGGTCTTCGAGTTGCGGCCCTATTTCGAGTGGCGCGGTCTCGGCTTCATTTCGCAATCGGCCCTCAGGCTCAAGCCGGACTTCGCGGGCTTCGACGCCGAGAAACTTTTCAGCGTTCCCGGCGTCCGCGTGACCGACCCGCGCGGCGCGCAATGCGGCGAGGTCCTCAAGGGCGTACTGAATCCGCCGCAATGCAAACTCTTCGGAACCGAGTGTAACCCCGAGCATCCCGTCGGCGCGCTCATGGTCTCGAGTGAAGGTGCTTGCGCTGCCTACTATCGCTACGCCGTGCACGCCTCCGCCGTCGAGGCATGAACGTGACCGTCCTTCAACCGGTGCGCAAGACGCCGCAATTTGCCGACACGCAGATCGAGATGGCCCACGGCGCGGGCGGCATCGCGTCAAGGCGTCTGGTCGAAGGACTGATCGGATCGTATCTCTCGAATCCGATCCTGCAAACGTTCGCTGACGCCGCGATGATTTCGGTTAACGGAAGCAACGTCGCAACGACGGCCGATGGTTTCGTGGTAAACCCGCTACGCTTTCCTGGCGGTTCTATCGGCGAGCTCGCGGTCAACGGAACCTTGAACGATCTGGCGGTTTCGGCGGCAAAGCCGATCGCTTTGATGGCGACGCTGATTCTGGAGGCCGGATTGCCGACGAGCACGCTCGAGAGTGAGGTCGAAGCGATGGCGATCGCGGCGCGCAAGGCCGGTGTTTGTATCGTCGGGGGTGATACGAAGGTAGTCGAGCATGGAAAAGCCGACGGGATGTACGTCTCCACCTTCGGGATCGGCTTGGTCGATGCTCGCATCACGATCGATCCGGCATCGATTCAGCCGGGCGACCGGATTCTGCTCTCCGGACCGATCGGCGCCCATGGGATTACGATCCTGCTCGCGCGTGGCGAGCTCGATCTGCAAGCCGAGCTCCTCTCGGACACGCGACCGGTCTGGCCTTTTGTCAGCGCGCTGATGGATCGGTGTGCGTCGGCCGTGCGGTGGATGCGCGACCCAACGCGCGGCGGCGTAGCGACCTCGCTCAACGAACTCGTGCGCGGGACTGCATACGGCGTCGCAATCTACGAAGATTGCGTCCCTATGCACGACGCGGTGCGGGGTGCGTGCGAACTGCTCGGACTCGACCCGCTGCATATCGCCAACGAAGGACAGTTTCTAGCGGTGGTCGCTGCGGAGCACGCCGACGCAGCACTCGCCGCCGTGCGCGGCGTTACGGGCGGTGAGGAGGCAATCCTGATCGGCGAGGTGCGGGCCGAGCCGAAACAACGCGTCATCGGAATTAACGGTTACGGGGGCACCAGAGTGATCGACATGCTGGTCGGCGATCCGCTCCCTCGCATATGTTGAACGCCGCGTGCAGCGTCACCGAACTGGGGGTTCGAATTGCGGCGGCGATTTGCAGTCGCACGCCGGTCGCACGGCAATTCTTCGATTCGCACGCCGAAGATATCGCGCGCGCGGCGCGCGCGGTTGCCGAACGCTTGAGCGCGGGCGGCAGCATCTATGCATTCGGACGGGGCGCCTATGCGACCGACGCCGCGCACGTGGCCGTCGAGTTCGTGCACCCCGTGCTCGTAGGCAAGCCCGCACTGCCTGCTTCCGACGTGAGTCTTTCCTTTGAAACGTCGCTGCCGGTCATTGTGGGGGCGCACGACGTCGTTGTTGGATTCGGGCCTCCGCAGAGCGATCCCGATGTCGACCGCGCGCTTGCGGGCGCCCGTGCAGCCGGTGCGTACACGATTGCGCTCGGAGGAGCCGATGCCGACTTTGTCGTGCGCGCCGCGAGCGACGACGAGCACGTGCATCAGGAGATCGTCGAAATTACCGGTCACATGCTTTACGAGAGCGTGCACGTATTCTTGGAGCACCGCCATCGCGAGAGCGATGCCGGCGCGTCTGCGTTCCTCTATCCGTTTCTAGGCGGCGAGCAGCCGTCGCGGGAAGACCTGACCGCGAGCGTTGTAGCCTCAATCACACAGAAGGCGGCCGATGCGCAAGCCCTTCGCGAGCGTGTAGCCTCCGAAGAGGCGGCGGTAATCGCCAACGCCGTTGCGGCCATTGTGGAAGAGTTACGCGCCGGCGGCCGGCTGTTGCTCTTCGGCAACGGCGGCTCGGCGACCGACGCCACCGATTGGGCGCTGGATTGCGTGTCGCCGCCTGCGGGTTTGGCTGCGGTTCCGGCGCTCTCGCTCGCGGCCGAGCCGGCGACGATCACGGCCATTGCCAACGACGTGGGCCGCGAGTTCATCTTTCTGCGCCAGCTGATCGCACACGTTCGCGAACGGGATGTTGTCATCGCCCTGTCGACCAGCGGCGGTTCGCTCAATGTAATCGCGGCGCTGGAAGAGGCGCGCAAGCGCGGAAACCTTACGATCGCACTTCTGGGATACGACGGCGGCGAGATTTTCCGGCGGCGTCTTGCCAATCATGCGATCGTCGTGCGTTCCGACTACATTCCCCGCGTCCAAGAGGCACAAGCCACGATCTATCACTCGATGCGCCGCGCGATCGGATGGCTCGCCGATGCGTGAACTCTTTGCGACGAAAACGTGTCCGTACTGCAGCCAGATGCGCGAGCAACTCGAATGGGACGCGCTCGACTTCGTCGAGTACGACGTCGATAGCGACGGGGGGGCGCGCGTACGCTTACAGGAGCTGGTCGGCGCCAATCCGATGGTTCCCGTACTGGTGGAGGAGGGACGCGTCAGCCAAGTAGGCGTCGCCGGACGCGGCTGCTATGTCGGTAACGGATAGGGCCACCGCGCGCCACGCGGTCCGCCTGCATATCACCGGCGTCGTGCAGGGTGTTGGTTTCCGGCCGTTCGTCTATCGCGTAGCACAGCGTCACGGTGTAGCCGGCTGGGTCCTCAACGCAGAAGATGGAGTTCACGTCGTCGCCGAGGCGAACGACGATGCAATCGCGCATTTCGTCGACGAGGTCCGGCATAGTCCCCCGCCCGCGGCGCACGTCGCGACGTTCGACGTCACGCCGGTCGCATTCGCGGGTTTGGTCGCATTTGAGATTCGCGAAAGCGCCGCTGCCGGTGCGCCGACCGTGCGCATCTCACCGGATCTGGCGGTCTGCGCCGACTGTCTGCGCGAGCTTTTCGATCCTTCGGACCGGCGCTTCGAATATCCGTACATCAACTGCACGAATTGCGGGCCGCGATTCAGCATCGTGTATGGCTTGCCATACGACCGGCCGCGCACCGCGATGCGCGACTGGCCGCTTTGCGAGCATTGCAGCCGCGAATACGCCGATCCGGCCGACCGGCGCTTTCACGCCCAACCGGTGGCCTGCCCGGCGTGCGGCCCCACGATGCGTTTGCTTGCCGGCGATGACGTCGTCACCGACGCGGGCGCGATCGAAGGAGCTGCCGCACTGCTCGTGCGTGGCGCGATCGTCGCCGTAAAAGGAATCGGCGGCTACCATCTTGCCTGCGACGCCGCGAATGCCGGCTCCGTCGCCGCCATGCGCGAACGAAAGTATCGCAAAGAACGGCCCTTCGCTCTCATGGCCCGCAATCTCGAAGTCGCGCGAACGCTCGTCCAGCTTGACGCCAGCGCGGAGTCAGCGTTGACGTCGATCGAGCGGCCGATCGTCGTTGCGCCCGCGAAGCGCTCCTTCGAAGGTGTCGCGCCGGAAAACTCCGATCTGGGCGTCATGCTCGCGTACACCCCGGTGCACCATCTCTTGTTCGCGGCCGGTGCGCCTGACGTAGTCGTGATGACGAGCGCGAATCGCTCGAGCGAGCCGATCGCGTACGACGATCGAGAGGCGCTCTCTTCGCTCGCTGGAATTGCCGATGCGTTTCTGGTCGGCGAGCGGCCAATTGCGCGGCGGATCGACGACTCCGTCGTGCGGGTCGTAGCCGATGCCCGCGTCGTACTTCGCCGCGCGCGCGGATTGGCTCCCGAGGCCGTCGCCACGTTCCCGACGACGGCGCCGATTCTCGCACTCGGCGGGGACTTGAAGAATGCGCTAACGTTGGTTGTCGACGGGCAGGCATTTGCGAGTCAGCATATCGGCGACCTCGACCACCTTTCGGCCCGCGACGCTTTTGTTGCCACGGTTGGCGACCTTTGCGCCATGTACGAAGTCAAGCCCGAGCAGTTGACGGTGGTACACGACCTGCATCCCGGATATCGCAGTACTGAGTTTGCGCGGTCGCTTCCGGGACGGCAGATTGGCGTGCAGCACCACCGGGCTCACGTTGCCAGCGTGCTGGCCGAGCGGGGTGCGTGGGAGACGCGGGTGGTGGGCTTTGCATTCGATGGTACCGGATATGGCGACGACGCCACGATCTGGGGTGGCGAGGTCTTTATGGGTTCGCTGGGCGCCGGCCTCACCCGAGTCGGTCACCTGCGCCCGGCGCCTTTGCCTGGCGGCGATGCGGCGGCGCGCTTTCCGGTTCAGGCAGCCGCGGGGTTTCTCTACGACGTCGACGACGGTATCGATTTCGATCGCCCGCCGTTTTCTTTTCCGAAGCGGTACTCGGATGCCCGCGCGCTCGTAAAACAGCGCGTGAGAACGTTCGAGACCACTTCGATGGGGCGCCTCTTCGATACGGTCGCGGCGCTCGTTGGATTCACCCGCGAGCAGAGCTTCGAAGGACAAGCCGCGATGTGGCTCGAGCATCTGGCTCGATCGAGCAGCGACGTGCCACCATATGCGCTTCGATTTGAACGGGAGCGGTTCGATTTTCGGCCGATGCTTGCGTCAATACTCGTCGATCGCCGAGCTGGTCGGGCTCCCTGCGAGATCGCACGCGCATTTCACGCCGCCGTCGCCAATGCCGTAGTCGAAGCGGCGGACGCGTACAGTGCCGATCGCGTCGTCGTCTCAGGCGGAGTCTTCCAGAACGGGCTGCTCCTCGATTTCCTCGTCGCAGATTTGGGCGACCGGCTCTGGTTCAATGTGAGAGTTCCCGCAAACGACGGCGGATTGAGCCTAGGGCAAGCCGCATACGCGTTTTTTGAGCTCGAACGAACGTCTTAAGCCGGAGCCCAGGCGAATCGCCAAGCGAGAATCCCGGGCCTTGAATAGTCTTTCAAGTGGCGCCGGATGCTGGTCTGGATCACAGTGACGCAACGCCATCGGGCCAGCGGGGCAGCGAGGACTCGTCGCCGTGCTACGCTGCCGGCACGTGAGCCGTTTCTGCGGCTTTACGAATAAGGCCGACCACGAGATCGGGATGTGACCGCATTATCACGTGGCTGGAGTCAACCGCAGTTACCTGAGCACCATCCGCTTGGCAGGAAAGCGTTCCAATTCGAGTTGGAGCGTACGATCTCGGGTCGCGACCATCTACCACGTTGGCTTCGACTTCCAGCCTACACCCGGGACGTTCCGAGTGAACAGGTCGGCGCCGGCGCATAGTGGGTTGCCAGGCGAGTTTTTGCGCTTGCTCGAGAGGTCTCCGGCAACGCACGTTTGCCAGAGCATCGAGGCTCTTGAAAACGATCTGAGGCACGAGGTTGTCCGTTCTGCCGCTCACAGGCGGTGGTTGCTAGTTAGAGTCGGGTGGAATGGGTAGACTATACGTGTCTTGTCAAAAGGCAGAATGCGTCCGGCCGCGATCCTCAGGGAACTACGGTCGGATTCATGATTTCAAAAGTGATCGCCGCTTAAGCGTTTGCCGACTTAGGCTTGTGCGTGTTCGTTTCGGAACCTCGTTTTCATGGACGGGCGTAGACCCCAATCCTTCCGGCGCATTCCAACGTTCAGGGATCGAGAAGCCCGCTGGGTTGGGGGAGTAGACGTATCCGGCTTGGGCTTCTCTCTCGCGATACGCCTCACGCGGCGGAGAGCGCGCCGTAGAGCGTCGAGCGTCCGACTCGAGGAGGCGCGCGACGCGCACAGCGCCATGCTCACCATCGAGCATTTCGCAAGCTGCGTCGACCCGTGAGGCGCTCATCGACGGCAGCGGGCAGTCTGCGCTCATCGAAGGAAAGGAAGCGGTCGCCCTGACGTCCTACCAAGCGGCAGGAGCTTTCGTTCCATCGTCCCTGAAAGGATTTCTATGAAGCATTTCGTTTTATCGGCCCTGGCGTGTGCGCTTTTGGCCATTGGACTCTCCAGCGCTCCGATCGTCTCGGTCGCCCAGATGACGCCGGCGGCAGCGCCTACACCGGTTCCGGTGCCGCATCCTGATTTCTCGTCGATGAACTTCCTACTTGGCTCGTGGACGTGCACCCAGCCGCTGCGCGGCAAGACGCGTATGGAGACCGACGTCTACACGATGAGCAACGACGGTATATGGATGGTCGATGCGGCCACTTCTCCGCCATTCGACCCGTATCGCACCGTTGCACAGAACGGTATGACGAACATGACGTACGACCCAACGATCAAGCAGTGGGTATCGGTTTATTACGACAGCCTCGGGGGATATGCAATCGAATCCACACCGGGTTGGCAAGGCAACACCGCGTCATGGAGCGGCAAAGGACTGGACGGCGGGACATTCGCCGACGTCATTACCAAGGTGAGCAACACCGAAACGAGTGACGCCAATACCGTGACCGATCCGAAAGGGCAGGTTACAAATGTAACCATCACGTGTAAGAAGAACGCGAGTTAGCGATTAGCGGAGCGAATAGGGTGTAGATGCGCGGTGTCCCCGCCCATCTGCACCCATATGGAATCGCGCGTGCTGCGCGCTTCGGCGGCTGCCTAATGCTAGATGATGCCATTGACAGGGTTAGGCCTCGGATGAAGCGATGTGCACCGAGAGGCGGCGCGGAGGTTTTTCTCGGTGATATTCAAGGCGTACCCAGACTTTCACGTTACGGTGGTCCAGGCGATCGTCGACGGACGTTCCGGCCGTCTCCGTCGAGCGCGTAACCGGCACCTGGACCGGCCCTTTCGTCAATCCGAACACCGAGAAAGCTACGCCGGGTAACGAACGACGTTTCGATCATCCAGGTGCGATGGTCTTGCTATACGACGCGAACGGCAAAATTCGGCACATCTCCATCTACTGGGATCAGCTTACCGTCGACCGGCAACTCGGGATAATCCCTACATCGGCGACGCATTCGTCCAAAACAGATCGTGTCGTTATCGGTCCTCGTTCTATGCGGTCCCAACGCGCGCGGGCGTACCTTATACGCAGCGCGGCCGATTGTATACGCCCTAACGAACACTTGGCGCGCGCCGAACTGGAAGACGACTCGCTTGCGTGCGGGCCGCCGCCGACTATTGGAAATCGCCAGCCGGTAAATTGCACAGCGTGCCTTTAAAATGGCGGCGAACGACGGAATCGCCCGTAGCGGCTCGAAAAGGACAGGCATCTGCTGGATCCGGGCTTAGCTGAGAGAGGAACGCTTTCGTGACTCGTACCGTTGCCAGTTCCATCGCGATCGTGCTCGCATTTTCCGCTTGTCGAGGGAGCGCCGGAGGCTCCTTGCCCTCGTTTGGGGCAAACGCTGTGTTGGGCGACGCATCGTGTGTCGCTAAGCATTACGCGTCTCCCACCGCACCCGCATATGCTCGCACGATCTGGCCTTCGGAGAAGCACGACGAGTGGCGTACCGCGGCGGCGGCGGGCGGGTTACCGGCATCGTTCGGCACCCTTCATGGCAAGATCGTGAAGTTGCCACCCGTGCCGGTGTGGGGCTACGTCGGAACCGACGGCAATCTGTACGTGCTTGGCGGACAGCCGTATCTACTCGACATTTATACCAAGTTGATTCTCGGGAGGCACGAATCGGAGAAGAAGCTGCTCGCGGAAAGCTTGGCATACTCCGAACGCCTAACGCCTTACGTTGCGAAGATCGATCCGACGACTATGGCGGCGAAGATTCTCGCCCTTCCGCAAAAGCACGGCGTCAACTACATCGGCGGAATGCTCGTGCATTCCAACGGGTACTTGTATGCGGTAGCACGGGCCGTGCTCTACAAGATTGACCCGAAAACATTTTCCATCATCGCTTCTAAGCGGCTTCCCCTCATCTTGGATTCCTCCGGTAAGCCCGATTACTTGACCTCCTACAACGGCATGCAGGCCACGCTCAACGGCGACTTGATTCTCAAGGCGTTTGCGGCATCCGGGGTCTCGGGTGTTCTCGTTCGGGTCGATCCCATCGATCTGTCCATCAAAGTCAAAGCGGAATCGGCCGCGATCGCCGGGGCTCGCCTTGCCGTTGCAACGAGTGGGGCGGATCAGTATGTGTACACGGCGGGAGCGACCGACTCCATTCGCTTTCTCATCAGTGATAGCGCCTTTACGTTGGACAATGGGTTCAGCCAGCAGTACTTAGTTGCGGGTTCCGGTTCGACCGAAGGAACCTCGGAAGTCTATATGGGCAACGGTGTCGTCTTCACGAATAACACGACACCCAACGCCACAACGCCGATAACGCTCTTCGCACAACGCGCCGTCGACGGCTCGCAGATCCAATCGCAGCCGGCATTTACCGGTACCGGGAAGGGTTGGAACTGGGAGATGCCATCGGGCGACCCGTTTCACAGCGGCGTTCTTGCTGTCCAGGACCAGGTCAGCGGCCACATATCGGGGTTTCTGGCTTGTAACGGTGGCGCGTCGGGAAAGAAGCTGTGGGAAGACGATAGGATCGAAGATTCCATCGGTCTCGCAATCAACACGACGAACGACGAACTCTACGCGGACGATCACCGATGTACCGGGCACGTGTGCTCGCTCGCGTTGGTGGTTCTCGGCTTGCGCACCGGGAAGGAGCTCGGGCGAGTTAAGGTCGGTGGCGACGAGCCGTCGATCGGTCAGATCTTCATTGGTCCTCATAACGCGATCTTTCATCTTTCCACGGACACCAACCGCCCGAACGGCTACATCTCTCGCATAACGGCCCCGTAAAGCCTGAAGTCTCCGAAGTGCGCGGCGGCAGAGCGGAACGGCCGTTCTGCAACGAGACGCCAACCGTTGTCATATCCGACGAGCCGGCAGCACTACGACCGGCGATCGCCAGCGCCAAGTGGAAAAAACTTCAAGGTTACGTTCACGATTGCTCCTTCACATCACTACTTTGGGAGTGTGCCGTACTACGACATAGTATCGGACACTTGTCACGAGAAGCGTTCCAAGCACCGAACACTTGTCGCACGACGAACGAAACGCGAACATGCGGCGCGGGAGCAGCCGACAGCGCGAAACAAGACCGGAATTTCACTCGCCTGGGACGACGCAAGAAGTACAAGACATGCCTCGGTGCAACAGCGTTTGGGGAGGTGGCGAGGTCAAAACGGACCCCCCTCCCAGCCGGCTCAGCTGCGTCGATCCAAACCGCCGCGATCCAAGCTGCAACGCGTTAAGCGCCGCGATCTAAACTGCGAGGCTGCTGCGAGCTAGGCGCCCGCGCTGCGAGGCAAGCGCAGCTTCAACGCGAGTTACGCGCGCCGATCTAGCCCGCTAAGCAAACACCGGCCTCGCATTAGCGAAGCCGCGCGCGGGGCAGAGGCGCCTACTCAGCCTTGCTCATCGTGACGCCGTATAGGCCAAACGCGCGGCCAGGACGACGGATGATTTTCTTTGGCCAACCGCCCGCGGGATAGTGCCAGAAATTCACGAGGCCGTTCCCGCCGCGGTCCCGGTCGGGGCCGATCATGGTGTGCCCTTGTAGCCAGAACTGCACGGGTTGGTAAGGGTTCATGTCATGCGGGCTGTGGAGCAGCACCGGGCCCGTCACTATGCCGCTGCTCCCGGAGACCCGAATTCCATAGATGGGCTGCGGTCCGTGCTTGCTTTGAACGTACGTAAGGCTGGAAACGAGGAGGGAGCTCCCTACCCATTGCATGCTGAACGGTCTAATGCTTTTTGTCAACGTAATGTTCGAAAAGATGCCGCTGCCGGAGGGAAGCTCCCCAATCGTGCTTGTCGATGCGTATGTATCGTAACCGTCAACGTAAAGGTTGCCGTTGCCATCGTATGCGCAGTAATCATAAAAGCTTATCTCGGGATCGAAGTACGTGGACGGCGTTCCTTCAGCATCAGGGAAAATCGCGACATCGCCATAGGACGTCTGCGAGCCTCCCGTGCTCAAATAGTTCGTGACCGCGAGGTTACCGGTCACGGGGTCGATCGCACAGCCATTTGCATATCCCGGATCTGAGAGCGTGGCGATGGGTTGCGTTCCCCCGTGTGTGTACTCATAGATGGAGCTCTGCGGTGAGCCGGCCGTCGTCACAAAGACGTTTCCCGCGTGGCCGGAGCACAGGCCAACTGGATATTCCGAAGGCACCGCCACTTCTCCGACCAACTCGCCCTTTGGATACGAGAAGACCAGAAGCTGACCCGGGTTGATGTTGGCCGAAACATAGAGTAGATCGACGCTCCGCGCACCCGGCAGCATCCACGACGTGCCACGATCAGCGCGCGTGGCGCGCGCGGAGGTTTGCGGCATCGCGACCGGCGCACCGATCGGCGGCTGCGAGCCACCGCAGCCAGCGAGCAACGCAACCGCAACGCCTCCGCTTAGGGCGTACCTGCCAAGACCAAAACTCTTCATTCTTCAGGCTCCCCCGATCCACGTAACGAATCGACGGCTAAGGATGTTCGGCGCTGAGGCTCAGTTCCCGGCTTCGACCAGCGTGAGCAAGCGATCCCAGTGCTCGGGTGCGGCAGCTTCGCGCCAGCGCGAAGCCGCGAGCATGCCGCGAGCGACAACCCCGTCGCCTCCGCGATCTCCTTGAGAGAAAAGGCATCGAGCTTCGGCACGATCGTGCGCTTGAACCATGCCTCGTCGCGCTGGCCCGGATGCTCGCGCACCCAGCGGCGATTGCGCTGATGCGCCTCAGCGATCGCTTCACTTCGCACGGCGCTGCGCCGCGGATCATTGCCCGCAGCGGTCTGCGTTGCGAGGGCTTTGCGAGCCACCTCGATTACTCGCATTCCATGCTCGCGGCGCGCCTTCGGGATGCACGCCTCGCAATGACGCCGCCTGCGCTTCAGAATCGGCTCGCCGCAAATCGCGCCGTCATGACGCTTTCATCGAGGGTGGCACGGTCGGGCGGCATAACTTCGGCATGGACTACCGAGATGACTCTCGATTGGGACCTCATGCGCACTGCCGACTTGGCCTGCTTGCCGATAGGTTGCGCCACCTACCGCCTTGCTTCAAGCCTCGAAAGCGCTGCCTCGATCTTCGCAATAGTAGACGTTTGCGGTATCGTCCCTTCGTTGATTATAGCTTGAATCTCCGAGGGGCTTACGCCTGAAGCGCGTATGACCAACTTAACTCCGGTCGTTCTTATCTTTGTACGCAACGCTTCAAGCCTCTCGACTGCGTTCTCGTATATCAAGACGTCCGTCCCGCTGAGCATTTCGGCGGTAAGCCCTTCGTCGGTATCGGTTGGTATGCCAGCAAGGCCTGGGGAGTCTCGCCCCCAGAATCGCCGCCACTCGTTCCCGTCGCTTGCGTTCGCTGCGGGAGAGCCGTTGAAAAACGTCGCCGTCGCCATTGCGAGGGCTGCGCGCCGCAAGCTCGCCGCGAGCGCGGTCTACGCGTGATCGAACGGGCGCGCGAAGCGCTACGTCTGCAGACACTCGCGGGCAACGACGCGCGCGCCGATGCAGAGACGAACCGCAAGCGAGGCGAGGCGATTGTCGAACAACGACGACGTGGCCGCCAATGGAAGCGTGAGAACCCTGGGGGCGCCGGCCACGATCGTGCCTGGTTCCTCCGCGAGGTCATCCCGAAGCTGGACAACGTGCTATCGGGCCGGTACGCGTGTACCGCGCCTACGGCACTGGGAGGCGCTTGCGACGCTCGTCGGAACGTGAAAATCGAGCTGGGCACCGCCTTCCCGCAGACTGAATTCATAGTTTCTTCACACGTGGCCCGGATAATAATCTGCGCGCCGTCCTCGTTACGGAGCGAAGGAGAAGTTTCACATGAAGTATCCGTGCTTTCGCCGGCCTCTCCAGACGGCAGTCATTGCTGTCTTCGTCACATCGTTCTCGGCGTGCGCTGGTCCCGGCAACTTATCCGCTACCGGCTCCCAAGAGCCCGCAACGCAGTCGTTGGCTCCGGCCGGGGGTTCGTCTCGACTGGCAGCGGGTTCGGCGCAGGCCGGTACGTCGCGCTCCGCCGTGCAACGGCACACCGTTGGTCTCGGCCCGGTTGTCCAAACGGCGCTCGGAGGAACGATATTCGGCTGGGACAGCAACGAAAGCGGCAGCGACGGGGTCCTCGCCGAAGCGGTGAAAAAACCCAGCGGTGTCATCATATCCGCGATCGAGACGTTCCATCAAACGACTAACAAGATTACGAAGATCGTCGCCAAGCAACGCAGCGTTACCGGGAATCACGAGTTGGTCGTCTCCGGCATTGTGGCGAATGACGTTGGTCTCATCGACGATGAGCGTGACCAGAAGAACAGTCGCAACGACATCTTTCATCTGATGGCGCCCGTGACCGGCGGCAAGTTTACCGGCGAATGGAATCCTCCACACGATCGCAACCTCTTGATCGAGTCAGTCGCGGACCAGCAGTCGGACCCGCTAGTGGCGATTATGGTCGACGACAACAACGACGAGCCCGCGCTACCGGAAATGTTAGTATCAGACGTCGCAAAGAGCAGCTTTAGGCGCACACTCCAATTCCCAGCGGGCCAGATCTGGTACGGCCCGCAGATCGTGGCGGAGGACACGCAGACGCACCAGGCGGTCGTCGGAGCCCAAGCCTATAGTAGCAACCTCTCGGATTTCGTCGTATTCGACCTCGCAAAGGGTACGGTAAGCACGTTCCCATCGGTAAACGGATGGGGCGCCTTTCAAGGCATCGCCATCGACTCGACGACCGACACGATGTGCACCACGACGAGCGTCGACTTCAGCGTCCAGTTCTACAACCTAAAGACGCATCAGGGATTGACCGAACAGCTCCCCGGGGCAGACGGAGAACAGCAGAGCGGTGCGGCTATCGCCGCCGACCCGGTGAATCATCTGTTCTTGGTGTCAGAACCGCTTTCGAGCGTCTCGCCGAGCGGCGGCAGCACGATTTTCGTGTACGATGAGAACGGTAGCCTTATCGAGACGATCAACGGCTTCTCGTTCTCGAACAGGTTCTCTGCGCTGTTCGAACGTGTCGAAGTCAACGCGACACAGCGGACCGGCTATGTGAACGGCCCGAATGCGAACCAACTTCAGGAATTCACGTACTAAAAGGCCAAAAGCCCCATTTGGGAGAGTCTTAGCCGAGCGCGTCGCGTCACACTGTCGTATCCCGATGCATAATGCATCGAGGCGCATCGCGCGTCGATAGATAAAACCATACGCCATATAGCGTTTTCGACCTTGCCAAGTTTTTGCAAATGCGAATGCAAAACGCGGCGCGATGAGCGAGTCGCGACGCTCGATGCGAAAATCCCTTATTTTATAAGCCTTCCCGCGATTGGACCTGGAGCGGCGATCGGCAAGGAGGGCCCCCTCGCTCGATTTACTTCAGAGTTCTTGCGACGTGAGCAGCTTGTATCCAGGTTAGCAGGTTACGTCGTCGACTAAATTACGTTGGTCGCGTGGCCTAAGCGGCAAAACGACGCGCAGTTCCGCGCCACCTTCGGGCGATTTTGTAAGCTCGACCTCAGGCGATAGAGCGTGAATGAGAAACAGGCCTCGGCGCCCTTCGTCCATTGGGTCTGTCGGCAGCGTCGAAACGACCGTCTCCAACCCGGGGCCGCTGTCACGCACGATGAGGACAAAGTGTTCTCCGGTCCACTCCAGCAAGAGATGGACGAGTCCGGGGGCATGCGCGACGGTGTTGGCAAGCAACTCACCGATGATCAACTCGCTCATAGCGGCTTCCTCCGAGGCCCCGCAGATCTCGAATAAATGTGTTGCGATCTCGCGCCGTGCTACGTGTGCGGCCTGTGCATCACTGGCGTGGAATCGCCACTCTTTGTTAAGGCCCAAGCGCGGGCCGTGCGGGAGCGCTTTGGAGGCCGAGAACTGCAGCAGCAAGAGAGCTATATCGTCCTGAGGCGGGGTTTCTTCCAAAACCGCTTCATAGATAAACTTTGCCGGTCGAGCGATGCTCTTGCCCACGAGACTAGAGGTCACCGACCGGAGTTTCATCTCACCGGCCACAGCGTCGTGGTCGTATTCGGTTATCCCGTCAGTATAAAGCAAGAGCACCATGTCGCTAGCGGTACGGAAGGTGTACGTCGCGAGGTCCAGTGAGTCCAGCACACCGAGCGGCGGTCCATCGCAAGGAAGGGTTTCAGCCGACTGCTTTACATCGCGCGCGATGATCGGGGGCGGATGTCCGGCCGTCGCATAGGAAATGCTCGAACCGTCCTGCGCGATAAAGGCAACGAGCGCGGTCGCGAACGTTCCTGGTTCCTGCGCTCGAAGCATGACGTTGACTTCTGTTAGGACTTCCGCCGGATCTTCAAGGCGTCGCGCCAGAGTGTAGATGGATTGACGCAGCTTGCCTACAGCCAACGATGCCGCCAAGCCATGCCCCGTGACGTCGCCGATCGACAGACCCATTCGACCGTCCGGAAGTTCGAATGCATCGTACCAGTCACCGCCAACGCGGGCGTCCTCTTCGGCTGACACATAAGTCGCGTCTAAGCGAAGAGCCTGGCGTTGCGGAAGCTGCTGCGGCAAAAACGCCTCTTGCAAGGTCTCCGCGACGCGCTGCGTTCGTTCGAGGGCCTGTTTCTGGGCCTCGATATCGACGACGGTTCCGTACCAGCTCAGGATCGTCCCTTTGTCGTCGCGCATAGGCTCGACCCGCGCCAAATGCCAATGATAGACGCCATCATAACGACGTAACCGGAATTCGATTTCGATTGCTTTTCCGGTCGCAAGAGCCTTCGGCCACTCTTCCATTACACGAAGAAAATCCTCCGGATGGTGCGCGGTCTGCCAGCCCCATCCGGCCGCCTCTTCGCGCGTTTGTCCGGTGAACGAGTACCATCGGTGGTTGTACCAGTTTATCCAACCGCTCGGTTCCGTGCGTAGCACGATCGCCGGCACGCTCTCTGCGAGTGTCTCCAATGACTGCACCAAATCGCGCCGAGCGATCAAGACACTCAAATGCGATGTAAAGAGTCGCACTAAGGCGCAATCGTGCGCGCTGAAGAGAGAAGGCCCTGATCGCCCGATCGCCAGGGCCCCGACACAAGTTTCGGCCTTCATGATCGGTGCTGCGTAAACGGAACCTAGCCCAATGCCAGCCAGAGCTTTCGCGAGGTCCACGCCCATCTCGTCGGGATGCTCGTAGCGGATCGTCTCTCCAGATTGGAGGGCCTCAGCGTAAGGGACCGCGCTTTCGGGGATCGCGAGACCAGTGATATCTCCAGTGAGGCCGATGTGAGCGCTGATCGTCCAAGTTCGGTCCTCGCGTCGAGCTGTGTATGCGACACTCTCCTCGGTAAGTCCGATCAAGCCGGATAACGCCGCGCGCTCGATTTCGTCGAGTGTCTCCGCGTGTTCCATAGCCAGCCAGCACGCTGCTAGCGCTTCCAACTCAACGACGGATCTGAGTGCTGAAGAAGATTCTTCGCTCATGTTTCGCGTTGGGATGGGTTTGTCGACGAAGTCATCGGAGGACGGACCTCTCGGTCAGCCTATGAAGCCAAGAAATGACCGAGGAGGATTCTGTGAGGGGGTCCGATGCCGACACCCTTCACACCGCAGTCGACCGCGCTGCGCAGCGCTTTGCGGCGAAGATCAAGAATTGTTGCCGGCCCGACGTACGTCTCAAGTGGGACCTGATCGATCGTCATTCCATCTTCGAAAAAATGAAATGGTGCATCGCAATGGGTTCCGGTATGCGTGCTTATCTGAACGATCTCTTTGTTCACGCCCTGCATGGCGATCGAGTACAAGAGACGAATCTCGGCCGGCCGGGGATTGCGCTCCGGATACTGCGGCCAGTTATTGAAGACCGGCTGACTCAGATCGTAGATGCGCTTGGGGAGGATCATGACTCGCTGCGGTCCCACAGCCGTGCAAATTCGCGTACGTTCTTTGCAAGCACCTTATCCAAGTCGGCTTTCCAAATAGAATCCGGCAGCGATTCGCTCGAGAAAATCTCCAAAACGTAAGGGCGCCGATACCCCATCGCTCGAACCGTCTTAATTAGCCCGGCGTTATCGATCGTACCGTCTCCCAATCCGATTCGGTCGGCGCCCGAACGCGGCCGGTGCCAGTCGCTCACCTGAACCAAGAAGATACGATCCCCGCATTCCCTGGCGACACGATGCAGATTTGGCGTTTGGAAGACATTCCAGGTATCGAAGCAAAGCCCCAGCGCCGGATGATCGATCGTACGAACCAACTCGAGCGCGCTATCCAGCCCCCACAGCGCAGTGTCGGTGTTGAACAAGACCGGGTTGAGCGGCTCGTAGGCCAAACGCATGCCGCGCGCGCCGGCAAACTCCGCCAACTCGGCAAAGGCGGTCAGCGCGCGCTGGTAGACTCGCTCCGTATCGCCGCCCGGCGCGGCACCGGTGATAACCACAAAGGGCGTCTGTGCCGGGACGTGGGGTGCGATGCGGTCGATCGCCGATTTCATGTGCGCAATCCGATCGTCCGGATCGCTCGGCGCCGGGGCCAAACTATCGGGGAAGAGCGAGTGCACGGTCGATTGGACCGAACTCACTTCCAACCCGGCTTGGCCGATGCTCTCGAGCTGCGGCGCATAATCGTTCCGATCGAGCTTGAACTCGCAAACCTCTATCGCATCGACGCCATGCATCGCGTAGCGCTCCACGTCACGCTCGAACGACCATGGCCATGTCGTAAACTCGCTTACGCCGAAGCAGCCCGCGGTTTCGTCGACCATCATAGCTCTTGGCGCAACTCGAGCACGCAGAACCCCTTCCCATCGAGTTGAATTGCGATTCCCCGGGCGAGGTCCGCAGCATCGACGCTCGACGCCTCCAACCAATCCGCCCGTAAACTGTTGTAAACGCGGCTAGCGTATATCCCGTCTAGTTCGGCATCCAGGCGCAAGGCCGTCGTGATCGTGTGGCCGCTCGTATTACCGACGAAAATCGCGAAGCGGTCGTCCTTTCGCAACGCCATGGCCGTCGCATCATCGCCGGTCACGTGGACCTGTGCGCTGACGTCACTATCGTAGGCCTCATACACCATCGACTGACCGAATCGGAAATTCGCGTACATCTTCAGCTCGGGGGCGCGGACCACGAACCACGTAAACCGCTTGCCGGCAAGCGGTAAGTTACGCACGCCCAGCCACTTCCAGTCCGGAGCCAGTTTTGGGTTGACGCTTGGCGACCCGCCCGAGAGGTCGAGGCCGGCGGCGCCCTCGATCGCCGCCCATAGGTAACGGGGCGGGAACCACGGCGAGAGCATCATGCCCTGATTGGCGAGTGTCTCGCCATGCAGCCACTCGGAAAACTGTCCCGGCACGGTGTTATTGCGTAGCGGATCTTGTGAATAATGACGGAAGCTCGTGGCGAGGGCGTGCGCCGTGAAGCCTGCGTTAAAGCGCGCCGCCGCGAACGCATACCAAAAGGTAACGCCGACCCAAATGCCGCCCAGCAGCCCGTAGCCGTGGACCGGCCCATAGTTAATGTCGTTGCGCGGAAGCGTGTGAATCCCAGCGTCGCTCCAAAACTCGCGAACGCTCAGCCGGCCCATAATACGTGAAGCGGTTTCATCGTCGGCCACTCCAAACATCACCGGGAAGACCAAATCCGAGGTCACATCCGTGCGAGGATTGCCGTGCAAGTCGATATTGAGATAGTAGAGTCCAGTGTCGGGATCGAGCAGATGCCGGTTGATAGCACTGCGAAGCTCGTCGGCGTGCGCCTTGAACTCAGCCGCTCGAGCGTGCTTCTTCAAGACTCGAGCCATATGGCTGACGGTCGCGAGCGCGGCGTAACATTCCGAGTTTACTTCGGTGGTCGCGCCCGACAGGCGGTAATTCTTGATCACGTTGCGCCAGCCGACGATGCCCCAGTCCGAGGTCCCGGTCGCCGTGCACCACACCAAACCTTGATCGTTGCGCTGCGAGAGAATGCAGCGCGCTGCCTTGAGCGCCTTTGGATAGATCTGCCGTAGAAATTCCAGGTCTTCTGTGGTGTTGTAGTGATGCCAAAGCGCTAGAATAAGGAGCGGGGTGTTGTCGTTAATGTTCAAGCCGTAGTCTTCCGATTTTCCATTTCGGATGTCGTAATACTCGACGACAAGCCCGCTCTTCTCGAGATGGTTGGCATACCACAACAGCGATTCCCGGGCAAAATCGGGTGTGATATAGTCGGCGCCGAATCCAAACCACGCCGTGTCTCGGCCGACGCTGTTATTCGACCGCGTGGGATCGTTTACGAAGCACCACCCGGTGCGCCCCAGTACTTCGGTCCGCAGCATATTGGCCTTCGCCCAGAGCACGCCCCGATTCACGACGGGGTCGGGCGTGACGACGACCGCGAGGTCGAGGATCTCGTGGTAGTGCGCTTTCGTCCGCGCGAGCGCGCGGCCCACGGTCGGGCACGACCGGTAGGTCCGGCCGGCAGCCGCGCGACCGGCGAGCGAAAACGAGAGCAAAATTGTGAACTCGGCGTATGTCCCCGGCGCAAGCGTGTGGCTCAAATGCAGCAGCCCAATCGGATCCCGGGCGGGGGCTTTGGTTTTGTTCGACAGCACTCCCGGAAACGACGCCGCACTCGATTTTCCCGCGTCGAGGGTCGTCTCATATGAAGTTGGTACGACCGAGCAACCAAACATGCGGACCGTTTCCGGCTTCGACGCATTCCAGGCAAGGATTGCTCGATGTTTCTTGCTGTAGGCCGTCAGTACGTCGTGGCCGGTATTTCCACGAAGCTGCGCTGCCGCGTACGTACCGATTTGCAGCTCCTCCGCTGTGTTATTCGTCAGCACGATTCGGTAGTACGCAGCCGGCGGATCGACCGTCCTTCCTGCGGGTTTCCCATTAAGGATAAAATTTCTTCCTTGACCGCAACTCCATTGGCAAGCTCGAAAATATGAGCCTGGTGCGCGGGATGGATGATGAAGTCACCTTTTATAGGCGGCAACTGGATACCCGTACGTTCGTCCCAGTGATGCATCACGACGCTGCCGATCAAGGTTTCGCCCGCATCGATCGAGTAAAACTTTTCGATCGCCCCAGTTGGTTTGATGACGACGACCGCTTTCGGCGCGCCTAGCGTGCTGCCGGCCGGAAGTTGATCGTCGGCGATCTCGTACGTCGAGATCCGCTCTCCCGATCCGGCAACACGGGCGATCATAAGCTGCCGGATTGTTTGGTCATACCGCCATCGATTACATACGATGCGCCCGTAATAAATGCGCCTTGATCCGAGGCCAAGAACACGCAGAGACTCGCGATCTCGTCGGGCCGGCCCATTCGCCGCAGAGGAATCTCGGCGAGCAGCTTGTCGTATTTGCCTTTGTCGGCCTTGAGCTTAGCGTCCATCGGCGTATCGACGGCGCCCGGACAGATGTCGTTGACGGTGATGTCGTGAGCGGCAAGCTCGACCGCGATCGTGCGCATCAGCATCCTGACGCCTCCTTTAGACGCGCAGTAGGGGGCGTTCGTGGGCATGGCCAGCTCTTCGTGAACCGACGAGATATTTACGATGCGGCCGCCGCGCTTCTGCTTGACCATTTGACGCGCCGCGGCCTGCGAACAGATCCAAGCTCCGGTCAGGTTGACGGCGATCACTTTGTTCCATTCATCGAGAGGCGTATCCAGGAAAGGGGCCTCGTGCTCGATACCGGCGTTATTCACCAGAATGTCGAGGCCGCGAAAGTGCTTGACCGCGGCCTTAATCAGTTCGTCCACTTCATCCGGTTTGCTGATGTCGGCGCCGACGGCGCAGGCTTTGCCGCCAAAGTTCTCGATCTCGTCGACGGCAGCTTTGGCGGGTTTGTCGTCGCCGAAGTAGTCGATCACGACGCTCGCGCCTTCGCGTGCCATACCAAGCGCGATCGCCTTACCGATCCCGGTGTCGCCACCGGTGACGATGGCGACCTTATCCGCTAAGAGCATGGCTCTCCTCAAACGACGTCGCGCTCTCTTCGACTAGCGGCAGCCGCCCGACGCCGCGCGAAAAGGCCATCTCGAGCGACCAATCCATAGCAACGCGCGCTTTGCGATTCCAGCCGGGCAGCCGGCTCAAATAGTACGCACGCCAGAGAATCCACGCCGGCTTCCCGCTCAGCAGGCGGCCGCCGGGGAGTTCGGCCACCGCTTGACGATCGCCGAGCGAAGCCATCTGCCCCAACTCCTTATATCGAAAGTTACGAGTGGGCCTGCCCTCGAGCGAGGCGAGAATGTTGCGCGCCAAGAGCGGCCCTTCACGCGTCGCGTTCTGCGCGAGCGGTGCGTACGTGCCGCCCTTGGGGCGGGGTACCGCCGCGCAATCTCCGACTGCCCAGAGATGCTGCGCGCCGCGCACCGAGAAATCGCCGTTTACCTTTACGGCGCCGTGCTCGTTGGTTTCCACTCCCAGGCTTTTGACTAACGGCGCGGGCTCGACTCCCGCCGACCAGACGATCGTGCGGCTCTCAAAGCGTTCACCGTTTTTGAGCTCGAGCCCGTGGCCGTCGGCCGCGGCAACCGAATCGCCTAAGTTGATGCGTACCCCGCGCCGGCTCAACGATGCGGCGGCGCTCTTGCCGAACTTCGAGGGCAGATGCGCGAGCAGCTCGTGGCCGCTTTCGACCAACACCACTTCCACCGCCGAACGCTCGATCTCCGGATAATAGTTTAGAACCGAGCGGAGGAAGCCCCGAAGCTCGCCCGCCGCTTCAACGCCCGTGAAGCCACCACCCACAATCACAAACCGCAGCAGCCGATCGCGTTCGATTAAGTCCTCGGTTTTTGCGGCTACTTCCAACGCCCCGAGCACCCGGTTGCGGATTTGAATCGCGTCGGCGATGGTCTTCAGAGCGAGTGTGAACTTTTCGACGCCCGGAATCCCTAGTGTCGAACTTGTCGAACCGAGCGCGAGCACCAGCTCGTCGTACTCGACGGCCTTGCACTCGTGGGTTAGCGGATGGCGCAGCGAAATCGTGCGCGCAGTTTTGTCGATCCCGATCGCATCGCCCAACTCAAACTGGCCGACGTGAAGGCCGGCGCGTAGCGGCTGAGCGATATCCCGCATATCCAGCGAGCCGCTGGCTACCTCAGGAAGCATCGGCGTAAAGAGCATATAGTTTTGGCGATTGATCAACGTAACGCGAATGCGGTGACGCTTCGAGCGCCGCTCGAGTTCGTGCGCGGTCGCCAGACCCGCGAAGCCCCCACCGAGGACTACGATGTGACTTACGATGTGTTTCAACAAAGCCTAGAGCGCGTAGCGTTCGGCGTCCGAACGCTTGAGTTCTAACCCGATTCCCGGACGGCTTCGGTCGGGCTGAAGCGCTCCGTCAACCGGAGCGTCCGCGCCGTCGAAGAGCATTTGTTCGATCCGTACGTGATCGAAAAAGTACTCCATATGCCGCAACTGCTTGCAGGCGGCGGCGGCATGCAGCTGCACGTAGGGCGCACAGTGCGTCGAGAGCGGGATCATCCGCGTTTGGCACAAACCGTCCACGGCCAGCAGCCCGCTGAACCCCGCGCAGCGCGTCGCGTCAGCTTGCAGCACGTCGACCGTCTTGGCATCCAGCATTCGGTTGAAGTGGTAGAGACCGTACCCGTACTCGCCGGCGGCGACGTCCATGCCGGCGGGAGCCGCTTCGCGTACCATGCAAAGGCCTTCAAAATCCTGGTGATAGACCGGTTCTTCGTACCAACTGACTCGACTCTCGGAAAAATGCCGAGCCTGGTCCAATGCTTGCTTGCGCGAGTAGGCGCCGTTCGCATCGACGAACAACTCGGCGTCGTTGCCGATCGCGTTGCGAGCGGCGGCGATGCGTTTTAGATCTGCGGCTGAATCGCGCCCGATTTTCATTTTGACGCGGGGGATGCCTTCGGCGATCCACCCATGTAACTGTTCGCATAACCGATCGACGGTATACGACGTGAAGCCGCCGCTGCCGTAAATCGGCACCGCCTCGCGCGCTTGTCCCAGCAACGCGCAGACCGGCAACCCGAAGGCTTTGCCTTTGAGATCCCAGAGCGCGATATCGAGCGCGGCGATGGCCATAGAGGTGATGCCGTCGCGCCCGAGGTTGCGGATCGCGCCGCACATCTCGCCCCAACGCCGGCCGGTTTGCATGGCGTCCTGGCCGATCAACACGTCGGCCAAGAGGCTGCGAATGAGCGTCGCGGTCGAAATATCGGCGTAGGTGTAGCCGACTCCCGTTAGGCTACCGGATTGCAGTTCGACGTACACGAGGGTCGTCGAATCCCATTCGAGCGTTCCATCCGACTCGTGCCCGTCGGTTGGAATCTTGTAGGCCCGCACGTCCACCGCCTCTACCGGGTAGTCGCAGCGCACTGCCTGCGCGACGCTCACCGCTGCGGCTGCTCGTGGCTGCTCGGCAGAATGGTCGCCATCACGCTGCGGATCGTGTCTTTGATCACGTGGCCTCGATCTGGATCGCCCTTCGCCATCGCCGAAAACATGTTGTGAGCCTGTTCCAGCGTTATATGCGGAGGAAGCTGCGTGATATTGGGATCCACGACCGCGTCGAAGATGACCGGCCGGTCCGCCGCCAGCGCGCGATCCCAGGCCGGCCCTACCTCGTCGGCGCGCTCCACGCGAATGCCGCACAAGCCCAGCGATTCTGCGTACTGCGCGTAGTTAAAATGCGGCAAATCCTGCGAAGCTTCGTATTTGGGGTTGCCCGACTCGACTCGCATCTCCCAGGTAACTTGATTGAGGTCCGAGTTGTTGAGAACCAGAAAAATCAGCCGCGGGTCGGCCCAGCGCTTCCAATATTTCTTGACCGTCAGCATCGAAGCATTGCCGTTCATTTGCATGGCGCCGTCGCCGGTCATGGCGATGGCCGGACGGTCGGGGAACGCGAACTTGCCGGCGATCGCATAGGGAACCGCGCCCCCCATCGTTGCGAGGCTGCCCGAAAGCGAGGCCTTCATGCCGCGCCGAATCTTAATGTTGCGCGCGAACCAGTTCGTGGACGTGCCGGCGTCGCTGCTGAGAACGGCGTTGCTGGGAAGCCGCTCGTTGAGTTCCCAGAAGACCAACTGTGGATTGAGCAACGGGCCCTCAACGTGCGAACGCTCGTGCTCGTCTTTCTCCCACGACTCCTTGCTTTTTGCGAGGCTCTCACGCCAGCCCGTTTCGGAGTTTTGATGCAGCAGCGGCAGCAGCGCACGTAGCGTCTGCGCGCTATCTCCGATGAGATTCACCTCGGTCGGATAGCGTAAACCGATGTTGCGCGCGTCGATGTCGATCTGAACGCCGCGGGCCCGATCCGGCCGCGGAAGAAACTCCGAGTACGGATAGCACGTGCCGACCATCAGCAGCGTGTCGCACTCGGTCATCATTTCGTAACTCGGACGCGTGCCGAGGAGGCCTAGGGTTCCGGTAACGAACGGGAGATCGTCGGGCAAAACGTCCTTGCCGAGCAATGCTTTGGCTACCCCGGCGCCCAACCGGTCGGCGACGGCGATCAGCTCGTGCGAAGCTTTTACCGCGCCCGCGCCAACCAGCATCGCAACTTTTTTCCCGGCGTTGAGCAGTTCGGCGGCCCGTTCTAGGTCGGATCGTTCGGGGACGACGATGGGAGCCGAATAACCGATGCCGCTGGGCACCATGTTGTGCTTGTGGGGCGGCATTGCGACCGCTTCTTGTTCCTGAATGTCCTTTGGTACGATCACGCAGGTCACGGTGCGATATGCCGCCGCGGTGCGCACCGCACGGTCGATAATGTGGCGCATCGCGGCCGGACTCGAAACCGTGTACGTGTAGGCGCTCACATCCTGCATGAGGACTTGAAGGTCGACCTCTTGCTGATACGAGCCGCCCATTGCCGTCGCCGCGGCCTGCCCGACGATGGCAACCACCGGCGTATGATCCATCTTCGCATCGTAAAGGCCATTGAGCAGGTGAATGGCGCCGGGGCCTGAGGTTGCCAGGCAGATTCCGGTCTCGCCGGTATATTTGGCGTGAGCGCACGCCATAAATGCGGCCTCTTCTTCGTGCCGAACTTGAATGAACTCCAACTTGTCGCCGATGCGATCGAAGGCGCCGAGGATGCCGTTGATACCGTCGCCTGGGTAGGCGTAAACTCTATAGAACCCCCAGTCGACAAGTCGCTGCAGGAGAAAATCGCTCGTCGTTACCATGCTGCCTCGATGAAAATCGTTTTAGGTAGTCTTGCAGCATTTACCCGATAAGGGTGCGACGGAAACGCCTTTTTGCGGGCGAGCGGCTAGACGGCTCTAATTGGAAAGCCGCAGCAGCGACGCTTGTAAGATAACCTTGGCCGTGCCCGCCAAGATTTGCCCGCACCGATCCGCCGGGTCCTTCGATCGAGCGATCGCTCCTGGCGGCGCGGCGTCAGCTCGCCGCGTCGAAGTGAAGTGCGTGGCGGAACTGCCGCACCGATTCCGCGAGCATCTCCGAATGCGCGGCGTCGGCGTTTTCATTCAAGCGCGGAAACGCTTTGTGCTCCTCCTCGTCGATATGGTGTAGCACGGCCTCTTGAAATCGTTTGGCCTGCGCTTCAAACTCGGTATCGTCGCCTTCCTTGAGCATTGAATCGAGTTCGAAGAGTGCAACGTCTGCGTCTGCCGTTTCGTGATACAGATGTTGTGACTCGAGCTTGCTTCCCGCCACCTTATTGATTGCCGGATAGACGAGATTCTCTTCGGTCGCGTTGTGGATCGTAAGCACGCCGACGAGCTTTTTGATAACGCTCGAGCGCTGCGAATGCGACGCACTCACCAGTTCGTTGAGAAGTCCCTTGATCACCTGATGATCGTTTTCGAGTATTTCGACGGCATTGTTGCCGCGCGCCGGCAAGAGGGTTGAATCGATTCGCATTGCACCAGCCTCGCTGTAGCTTTCTGTTTTTAGGCCCAATCCATACCCGTTACGCTCTGTAGGGAAACATAGCAAGCCGCGTGATTGTTGCAGCGCGTCGACCGCCAACGAGCAACGACCGCGACGTCTAAAAGCACTCGTCACTCTACCAGTGACGCTAACGCCAGGCTTCGGCAGTCAATCGTTCGCTCTTACGAACAGGTACCGAGCCCGAGGCCAATGTTCCGGCGCTCCCTTAGTGGAGACGAACGGCTCAACCGGCCGTAGTCGTTGTGCGGTATTGGGACCGAAATGGTCGTTGCAGATTTACGTTTCGAGCTCGCCCAGTTGCGCGAGTACGCGCTCGATTTGATCGCGACCGGCCAACACCTCGAACGAGAGATCGTACGTGCGACGCTCTCCGGCTTCCAAGAAAGGGAGCGTTCCGCGATTCCCCGCCTCGGTCCGGCCTTCGATCGTAGTGCAGTTGGCCGGCTCGATCCCCATCACGTAGGTTTTTGCCCCGAGCATACGCCAGGTGAAGAGCGCCGGCAGCTGACGAGGGTCGTATTCGACCACCAGCGCGATGCCGCGGCCATCGTCCAGCGACCGGTTGAGCATGACGGCGCGGGCGCGCCCGTCGGCGCAGGCGGCCGGCTCGTGAATGAAGACCTGCTCGGCAAAGGCCGGATCGGGTTCGCCGCCACGATTCCATGCACCAAGCCCGCGTGCGGCCTGCTCGTCGCGGGGGCGCATCGAGCGGTGCGAGACTTCGAGCCGGGCTGACGAATCCAAGAGTGGAAACCCCATATTGCAGTGATAGAGCAGCATATGCGGTCTGCGCGTTCCACCGTCGTTAGTAACGGCGTCGTGGAGGTTCAGCCGGTTCGTACCCACATCGATGCAAAGGCGGCGCTCGAGACGCAAACTCTCGCCGAACATCTGCGCCTCTACGACGGTTCCGGAAATCTGGAGCGTGCAGCGCTCGTTCGTCCAATGCATTTCCGTGGCGAGATTCTCGGCGGGGAGATGATTTACTCGACCGTGCGTTCCGAAACTTCCAAAAGCGTCCGTGCCTCCTGGCCCGAAATTGTTCAATCCGCACGTCGTAAAGAGCCCGCCAAAGAAATTTCGCGGGAAGTCTTCTCCGCGCGGTTGATAATAGGTTGGCGCGGCCAA
Organism: Vulcanimicrobiota bacterium; assembly: GCA_963725605.1. GTDB lineage: Bacteria > Vulcanimicrobiota > Vulcanimicrobiia > Vulcanimicrobiales > Vulcanimicrobiaceae > Cybelea. The sequence goes on from CAVRYW010000002.1 coordinate 136,747, forward strand.
ACCGCCGGGGCCATGCCAGACGAGCGGAATCCCGCGGAATTCGAGCGCGCACACGTCGAGCGCGCGGTCCGCCACGCTCGTGAATCTAAAGCCGTCGCCGTTGCGTACGTCGAAAGCGCGAACTCCCTTGGCTCGGCCGTCGCTAAACTCGAACGGCGCGATCCCGCAGATTTGGTCCAGGCGCCCCGTCCGCTCGTTGAGGTCGCGCGCGGAATATTCGCATCCAAATAGCCGGCTCAACGCGGGGAGGCCGCGTTCCAGATGCGCCCAAAACCGGCGGCGTTGCGCTCGAGCACCGCGTCGAGATCGGCGCGCCAGCGTCGAGCCCGCCCGCCGCGCGCGTACGCGTATTCGGGCACGTCCTGCGTCAAGAGTTGCAGGGTCGACTTCTCGCTAGTAAGATCCGCCGAGCGCGGACGTCGCGGCTTGGCCGACGATCGCCACCACCGCCGTGTGATCCATTTTTGCGTCATAAAGACCGCTGAGCAGATGAATCGCGCCGGGACCCGAGGTCTCCATGCATATTCCGACTTCTCCCGTGAACTTGGCGTGCGTGCGAGCCATGAATGCGGCCATTTCTTCGTGCCGGACTTGGAGGAACGTCAGCTAGTCACCAATTCGGTCGAACGCACCCACGATGCCGTTGATGCCATCGCCTGGGTAGCCGTCAGATGCGATAGAGGCACCACTCTACGAGGCGTTCGAGCAAGAAATTGTTGACGTTCGCGTTGGTTAACTCCGGACGTTGACGCATAAGGGAAGGGTCAATCTCTTACCCACGAACGTCGCGGCCTAAAAGTCAACGCCACTCTAACAGGGAGGCCCCGGGAGCCTAGGGGCGTGTGCGCTACGTTTTGTTGCGACGCGAGGGTAACGGCTGTTGCAATCGAGGCATACCGTGTCCCCATGTGTCGGGCGGCGAGAGATCGCGACGAAACGGTGGCGGTTCCATGTTACGCGCGCCGCTTGCGAAGATGTCGTCGCCTTCCCTCACGAGGTAATCTGCGATGCGCGCCGACAACGCCATGATCGTAAGGCCGGGATTGGCGGAGCCCTGCGTCGGCATGATGCTCCCGTCGCATACAAAGAGGTTCGCAACATCGTGCGTTCGGCCAAATTGGTCGACCACCGAGGTCGCAGGATCGGAGCCCATTCGCGCCGCGCCGACAAGGTGCGCGTAGCGCGTCTCCTGTACGACCTCCTGCGCTCCCGCCGCCCACATGACCTCTTCGGTTTTCTTCTTGCCGAAGGCGACAAGTTTCTTGTCGTTGTCCTGTAAGCTGAACGTCACTTTGGCGACGGGCAGCCCGTGACGATCCTTTTCTTCAGCCAGCTGCACGCGGTTATCGGCGTGCGGCAAGATTTCGCCGAGAAGCCCGAAGGCGGCCCAATGGTTATAATCCATCATCACGCGACGCAACCCCCAGCCCCAGGCGCCTTTGGCGACCATCATCTGTTTAGCAAAGGCAATAGGCAGCGGTCCGACCGTCTGGATCGCGAAGCCGCGCGCGAAATCGCGGCGCGCATCGGTTTCGTAGAATTCTTCGGTCAGCGCGTGTGCCGGGGGCGCCTTATACATGCGAACCGGTTGCTCGAAGCGCCCCATGATGACGTTCCCAGCCTGGGCCATCAAGTAGCGGCCCACCGTGCCGCTCGAGTTCGCGAGCCCGCTTTCGAATCCGGAACACGCCGAGTTGAAAAGCAGCCGCGGCGTTTCGACCGAATAGCCCGCAACGACGACGGCCTTGGCTTTCTGGAAACGTTCGCGTCCTTGCGGGTCGATGTACGTCACGCCGATGGCGCGCCGCTCTCGGCCGATGTCGATGCGCGCCACCATGCAGTTCGGACGAACCTCGGCTCCGTTTGCCAGCGCGTCGGGCACATGTGTGATCAGCGTGCTGGCTTTGGCGCCAACTTTGCATCCTTGAATGCAAAAGCCGCGGTAGATGCAATGCGGCCGGTCGGCTCGCGACCCTTCGAGAATCGCGACCGGGCCGCCGGCCGATACGCCGATGCCCAAATGCGTGCAACCGCGAATTAGGGCGTCGCCGACGCCTCCCATCGGATGCGGGCCAAAAGCATAGCCGTGCGGATCGCCCCAAGGATAGTAGGCCGGCCCGGATACAGGGAGCTCGAGTTCCATCAACTCATAATACGGTTTGAGGTCTGCGTACGAAATCGGCCAGTCGACGCCGACTCCGTCGAGGGAGTGGGTGTGGAAATCTGACGGATGCAGGCGCGGCGTAAACGCCGCCCAGTGCACCGTGCCGCCTCCGACTCCCTGGCCGCAGTTGTTCGCGCCGAGCGCGAGGGCATTCTCGCCGCCCGTGACGCGTTTTTCCGTCCAGTACAGCTTATGCGAACCTTTTTCGTCGCTGACCCAGTCGCGTTCGGTGTCCCAAAACGGACCGGCGTCAAAGCCGATCACCCGGAAGCCGGCACGCGCCAACCGCTGCAGTAAAACGCCGCCGCCCGCACCCACCCCGACGACGACATAGTCGACTTCTTCACCTTCGGCGAAGCGCCGCATTGGGGCGCGAATGCTTTGCAACGCGCCGAGCATGTGGACCCCGTCTTCCGGCGATCGGAACTCTCCCAACAGCGGTGCGCTCAATGGGTGCCGCCTTGCCCGGGCGAGTCGGCGTGTTCCCAGCTGCCGCCGACCGGCTCGTACTCTCCCGAAATCGAGGTTGCGGGAGGAAGCCAAGCGTACCGCCGTTCGGCCGTCTCCCACGGTTCGGGCTCGCCGCGTTCTAATCGCATGTATGCTCGCGGGTATGCGGGTCCCCCGAAACCAATCTCGTCCCACGCCCACGGGTGCGCGTAATAAGCCTCCGCGCAATCTTGCACGAGCAGCATCCAGAAACGGTGAACCGGCATCCGCTTCCAAATCTCGTGCGCGCCCGCCGGTTTGCCGTGGTGAAGTGAACGGAGAATCGCTTCTTGCTCGACCGCACCGACTTCGGCGAACCCGCACTCGTGCAGCGCGTGCGAAATTTGGTCGATGCCCTGCAACCCGAGCGCGTAAGCCTCGCGGTCGGGAGGCATACCTTCGAACCGGTAGCCGTCGTGGGAATCCTCATACAGCCGGCGATCGATCTGAGGAACGATCGGTATTCGATGCGCATCGTCGCGATCGTCCTGCGGAAGAAGCCGATCGCACACTGCTTCGAGCAGCTGCGCCTGCCGCGCGTCGAAAAAGCGCATGCTCGGCACGTTTTCGACGCGGTCGAGCACGACCTCACGGGTCTTGGCGTCCCAAAACTTCTGCTGGGCGAGCGTCTGGAATTTCGGGTAGTATCCGGGTTGCGGCAACGGCCCGATCGGTTCTCCGCTGGCCGGATCGACGGGACGGCCATCGGGCAGCGAGTTCACTGCTGTTCCTCTCTGCGCAGCAAGCTTGCCAAAATGCCGAGCGCCCCACTGGCGGCAAACAGCATCGGAGCGAAAATCGGCGGCCCGTAGATCACGTTGTAAAGAAGCTTCTTCGACCCGCCAGCGCGCCGCAACGTTCCGCGCACGTGAAAAATGCAGCCAATGCCGCCGTCGAGCATGGCAAGAGCCGACACGGCGGGAAGCGCGGTTTGGGCGACGCGCACGCTGCGCAGAGCGGCGATACCCGTCGCCGCTAGGACCGGCGTCAGGATCACGGGCGTCCACTGAACCGGGTAGCGAAAATTGTTCTTGTAGTGCGAGTACCACGCCTCGAACCCGCTCAGGCACACCGAAGCGATCGTCGCCACGATCATTTGCTTCTGAAAGCGACCTTCCCGAATGTCTTGTTCCCAAGATATCCTCTCGTGTTTTCCGCTAACTCGTTTGGCCCAGTGCGCCGAAGATGCCGGTCGCGGAAAGCTGCGGTCGCCACCGTCGTCGCGCCGCAAGAACGCGGCTACGAGGCCGAGGTACGCACTTACTCCGAAAAGCAACGGAGCGAAGACCGGCGGACCCATTACCATGTTGACGACCGGCAAGCGCCAGCCACCCGGTTTTCGAGCGACACCGCGGACGTGAAAGTAAAACCCGACCGCGCAGTCGGCCAGCGTGATGGCTGAAACCGCCGGGAGGACCGATCGCGAGGCGCGCCGGCTGAAAAAACTCCACGATCCGGCAGCGAACAGCGCCGCACTCAAGACCACCGGCGTATACATGATCGGCCGGCTGTAACTGCCTTTATAGTGCTCGTATCCAACCTCTAGCCCGCTAAGCACGCTCGAAGCGCCGGCAATCAGCGCCAGCCACCGGCCAAAACGTCCTTCGCGAATGTCGACGTCGGCATTCTCGGCGTCGCGTTCGAGCCGGTCACGCTGAATCAAATCGTTCTCCTATCGAACGCGCGGTGTCGACGAATCGTCGCGATTTCATTCCCATCTCGGACGCGAAGAAAACCTTGGTCCGCGTGTCGATCGCGCCCCCGCTGGGAACGAACGGCGAATGACCGAACCGCGCATGCTGCTGCGTACCGATCGCTACACTGAAGGCGTGGTCGTCGCCGAAGACGGGACGATCTACTTTTCGATGACGGCCTTGGGCACGGTTTCCCGGTTTCAGCCGGGCGCAGCCGCGGCGGAAGTCTGGGCGCACGTACCCGACGCCAACGGGCACAAGATCCAGGCGGATGGCTCGCACGTGATCGTGTCGAGCACGGGCGCCATTCTCCGGCTCGATTCGCGCGGTTGCGTTGCCGAGGTCGTCGCGTCTCGCGTCGACGGGCGATGGCTTACCTATCCAAACGACGTCGCGCTCGATGTGCATCGCGGGGGTTTCTACGTCACCGACTCCGGTTACAAGGCGACGCCCGCAACCATGCCCGACGACCCGCAAGGACGCGTCTATCGCGTCGACCCCGGCGGCGACATCCGGCTCGTCGCCGACGGCATCGCCTATTCCAACGGCGTGGCACTGTCGCCCCACGGCGACCGGTTGTACGTTGGCGAAAGCACGGCTCGCCGCGTTTGGTGGTATCCTGTGCGCGACGACGGGTCGGTCGGGGAGCGCACATTGCTCGCCGACGTTCCATCGGGCCCGGGCGGCGCCGGGGTCCCCGACGGGATCTCGGTCGATTCGGACGGGCGGCTGTACGTCGCGAACCATGGGGCCGGCGAAGTGCTCGTCTACGCAGCCAGCGGCGACCTCTTACAGCGGCTGCCGGCCGGCAACAGAGCGACCAGCCACGTCGCGTTTGCACCTGATGGCACAACGCTCTACATTTCCGGCGGCATCGTAGATGAGTCCGGAGAGGGCGCAATCTTCGCGATTGCTCGCTGACTGCAGACGGCAGGAAATCGCCGGCACCGGCACTCGCCCGGCAGACGGTTTGCCGGCGCTTGCGGCAAAGGCGATTACAGACGTCCGGCCGTGGGTAGCTACGGGGTTACAACAACGGCTTGCACCGACAGGAGCGTATCGTGGACGACTCCGGTACGATTTCGCGATTAGGAAGCAGCGGATCGCTGCGCCCGTTAGCCGTGCGCGCCCATCCGTTGGTCTTCGGCGTCGTGCTCTTCTTATCGTCGGAGCTGATGTTCTTCGCCGGCCTTTTCGCCGCATACTTCGACCTGCGTAGTCAGACAGCCATTTGGCCGCCCGCGAACGTCCGTCTCGACCCGATCGAATCGGGAATCGGCTCGTTGGTTCTCGCATATTCCAGCGCCGCAATGCTCCTGTTTACGCGGGCGCTGTCGCGCGACGACGCTCGTCGCGCTCGCATTTGGTTGGCAACGGCGATCGTGGCGGGCATCGGCTTTCTCGCGATCGCGATGCATGGCTGGAGCAAAAACACTTTCGGCGTGGCCTCGCACGCCTACGGATCGGTTTTCTATGCGATGACCGGGTTTCACGCGCTGCACGTGCTGGTTGGCATTCTTCTGCTTTGCGCGCTTTTTTTCTGGTTGCGCACCAGGGCACTGAGCGCGAACGATCGTTCCGGCGCCGAGGCGATTTCCTACTATTGGCATTTCGTTTTTGTCGTCTGGGTCGGCATCTGGGGAACGATCTACCTCGTTCGATGAGCAAGCGGCTTTGGGGAATTGCGGCGGCGTTCGTTGTCTCGGTGCTCGGAAGCGCCGCGCTGGCCGTGGCGTACGCAACGAACGCAGGTCCGCACTACCAAGGCCTGGGACTGTCGATCGCGCTTGCAGGTCTGGCACTGGGGATCGCTCTGTGGGCGCTCGGCGCGATGCCGGAAACGACCATCGCCGAAGCAATCGACGCCTATCCGTCGAGTGGCGACGAACGCGCCGGCGCTGAAAAGGCGCTCGATCGCGGGATCGACGAGGTCGACCGCCACGGTTTTTTGATCGGCTTTCTGCTCGCGGCCATCGGGTCGCTCGGAATCGCGGCGCTCTTTCCGCTACGCTCGCTGAGTCCGCGCTTCGGCAAGGGGCTGTACCACACCAAATGGAGACGTGGCTCGCGCGTCGTTCTCGCGGACGGAACGCCGGTGAACGCTTCCGACCTTGAAGTTGGCTCGGTGCTTACCGTGTTCCCCGAGGGATCCGGCGGCGATGCAAGCTCACAAACGCTGCTGTTGAGGCTACCGCTAAACCTTCTGCAACCCGTGCCGGCGCGCGCGGACTGGTCGCCTCGAGGCTATATAGCATTCTCGAAAGTGTGCACGCACGCCGGTTGTCCGGTGGGTCTGTACCGAGCCTCGGTACACCAACTGCTCTGTCCCTGTCACCAATCGGTTTTCGATGTCGCTCGGGCGGCCGCGCCGATTTCCGGTCCCGCGGCAAGGGCGCTTCCCCAGCTTCCACTGCAGATCGCCGGCGACGGCTCCTTGAGCGCGCAGAGCGATTACACGGAGCCCATTGGCCCAGGATTCTGGCAACGCCGGTGATTCAACGAATGGTGCTGGCGCTCGATGACCGCCTCGGCACCGCTAATTTCATGCGCAAGGCGCTGCGCCATGCCTTTCCCGACCATTGGTCGTTCATGCTCGGCGAAATCGCGCTCTACTGTTTTGTCGTCTTGGTTGCGACGGGAACATATTTGGGGTTCTTTTTTGATCCCTCCGGACGGCCGCTGACGTACGACGGTTCCTACGCATCACTGCACGGTACGAGCATGTCGGCGGCGTACGCATCCGTGTTGCGGCTTTCGCTCGATACGCGTGCCGGTCTGCTGCTCCGGCAGATCCATCACTGGGCGGCGCTCGTCTTCTTGGCAGCCATCGCGGTCCATATGTCGCGGATCTTCTTTACTGGCGCATTTCGGCGACCCCGCGAACTGAACTGGATCGTCGGGCTCTCGCTGCTGACGTTGGGGCTCGCCGCGGGCTTTACCGGCTACTCGCTGCCCGATGATTTGCTCTCGGGCACGGGGCTGCGCATTGCGTATTCCGTGGTGCTCTCGGTGCCTTTCGTTGGAGGCTACCTCGCGTACTTATTCTTCGGCGGCGACTTTCCGACGACCGCAATGATCTCGCGCCTATTCTTTACGCACATATTGATCTTGCCGGGGCTGCTCGTTGCGGCGATGGCGTTGCATCTGGGAATGATTTGGCGCCAAAAGCACACCCAGTTCCCGGGGCCCGGGCGCACCGAGCACAATGTGGTGGGGTCGCCGCTATGGCCAAACTACGCGATGAAATCCATCGCGCTGTTCTTCTCGGTGGCAGCCGTCGTCGCGGGGCTGGGCGCGTTCTGCCAAATCAACCCGATCTGGCTATTCGGTCCGTACGATCCGGCCAACGTCAGCTCGCCGGCTCAGCCGGATTGGTATATCGGTTGGCTGGAAGGCGCGCTGCGCCTCGGGCCGCCGTGGGACTGGCAGGTGTTCGGTCACATGATTCCGGCGCCGTTCTTCGCGGGCGTTTTGCTGCCGCTGGCATTTTTTGGCTTATTGTTCGTGTGGCCGTTTTTAGAACGCCGCTTGACCGGCGACGGCGAGCCGCACCAACTTCTCAATCATCCCTCCGACGTTCCCTGGCGCACCGGCGTCGGCGCAGCCGTCTTGACGTTCGCCATCATCTTGACGTTCGCCGGCGGCGACGACGTAGAGGGGAAGCTCTTGGGCATCTCGGTAGAGTCGCTCGTTTCGATCTACCGGATCGCGCTTATCGCCCTGCCGGTGTTCGTCGGGCTGGTGGCCTTTCAAATGGCTCGGGAACTGCGGGCTCGGCGCAACGCGCAGCCCGCCACGAACGCGCGAGTCGTGCTTTCGCGCACGAATGCCGGCGGATTTTCGGAAGGGCCCGAAGAGAGCCCGTCGCAGCGCCCATGAACTACGCGCTCGTCGCCCTGCTCGCGACTGCCGCCGCGCTCTACCTTTGGATGGTGTGTCGATACGACCGCAGGCGCAACCGCCGACTCAATCGCTGGCACGTCGCCGCCTTCGCGGGCTCGATTGTTACCCTGTATTTCGCGCTCGAACCGCCGCTCGATGCGCTCGCCGACCGCTCGTTCCTGGCCCACATGGCGGCGCACATCCTCCTCGTATACGTAGCGGCGCCGCTGTTTCTGCTCGGCGCGCCGGTCATGGTGTTTTTGGGAAGCCTCGATACGGCGCACGCACGCCGAGCCGGGCGCTTCCTGAATTCCCCGATCTGGCGATCTCTCACGTTTCCAGTCTTTACGTGGTTCTTCTTTACGGCCGTCATGTGGAGCGCGCATTTTTCGCCGCTCTACGAGCTCGCGCTCGTCTATCCGGCCGTGCACGTTCTGGAGCACGCGCTGTTCTTCACGGCGGCAATCTTATTTTGGCAGGCGATCATCCATATCGGCCCGGTCGCATGGCCGATGAATTTTGCCTTGCGAATCGTCTACGTTTTCTTGGCGATGCCGCAGAGCGCTTTCCTGGGCCTGGCGCTGTACGAATCCAAGTTCGTACTCTACCCGCATTATCTCGCGAGTCATGACGGCTCGTCGGCTGCTGCGCTGGCCGATCAACACTCCGGGGGTGCGCTGATGTGGATTTTTGGAGGCCTTCTGCTCTTCATCGTTTTCATGCTGGTGGCAGCGATGTGGGGTCATTCCGAGCGGCGTCTGGGCGAACGGCTCGACGCGGGCTGGGAATCGGAGCTGCGCCGGGGCGTCGTCGGATCCTCCGTCGTGTTCGCGATCTTCATCTGGGGCGCGCGTTGCGCCGTCGCTGGCGTTTCGCAAGGCGAACAACTCTACCAGATCCACTGTTCGTCGTGCCACGGAGGCGCTCTCGAGGGTTCGGCCAGGGCCCCGAGCTTGCGCGATGTGAGCATCGACGCCGTCGATTTCTATCTTACGACCGGACGGATGCCAGCGATCGTCCCGTCCGTTCAAAACGAGCATCGCACGCCGAGCTTTTCTCCGGGGCAAATCGAGGCGCTCGCGACCTTCGTCATGTCACGCTCTCACGGAAGCACGACGATTCCTTACGTTGATAACGCGGGCAACCTGCAACGCGGCCGTTCGCTCTACATCGCCAATTGCGCGGCGTGCCACGGCGCGACCGCCCAAGGCGATTCCGTGGGATACGGATGGGTCGCGCCTCCCCTGGATCGCGCGACCGTAACTCAAGTCGCCGAAGCCATCCGCGTCGGCCCCGGCGTCATGCCGCGCTTCGACGAGCGCACGCTCTCGAACCGCGAGGTCAACGACATCGTCCGTTACGTCAACGTCTTGCAAACCGATGTCCCAAATGCGGGAGGTTTGTCGCTTGGCAGTCTCGGCCCGGTAGCGGAAGGGCTCGTCGCCTGGGTGTTCGGCATGGGTACGCTCGTCGTCGTCATCAAACTGATTGGCCGCGATGCGTAGCGCGCGATGGCCGTCACTAGTTGCAGTCACGCTTTCGACTGCGGGATGCGGGGCCTACGCGCTGCCGGCGGGTGCGACGACGCAAGCGCAGCTCCTGCGCTGCGATTGGACCGTGTTTACCTTTGCCGGACTGTTGGTTGCTGTCGTCGTCTCGGCTCTGATCGTGCTTCCCTTGATCGCGTGGCGGCGCCGCAGCGAGCAGTATCCGCCGCAGTTCCGGCGCAACCCCAAACTCGAAATCTCTTACACGATCGTTCCACTGCTGATGGTCGTTGCGCTGTTCGTCGTGACGTATCGGAACGAAGTCGCGGTGGAGCATTTGAGTCCACATCCGGCCAACGTCATCGACGTGACCGCTTTTCAATGGTCGTGGCGCTTTCATTACTTGAACACTTCGATCGACGTCGTGGGAACTCCGCACGCGCCGCCTCAGCTCGTCTTACCCGTCGGCGAAACCACTCGCATCAACTTGACGTCCAGTGACGTCAATCACGGCTTCTGGATACCGGCGTTTCTATTCAAACGCGATGCGGTTGCGGGGCTAGAGAATTCGTTCGACTTGAATCCGACTCGCGAGGGCGTTTATTTGGGCCGTTGCGCCGAGTTCTGCGGTCTCGATCATGCGTTGATGGCGTTTAGCGTTCGCGTCGTTTCCCAGGGCGCGTACGCGCGATGGCTGCAGGCTCATGGCACGGCCAAGCTTTCTTCCGCACGGGGCGCCGCATCATGACTGCGACCATGACCGGCCCTGCTTGGCTCGCGCGCCACGGCATCGTCGAGTGGCTGACCTCCACCGACCACAAGCACATCGGAACCCTCTACATGTGCACCAGCGTCTTCTACTTCTTAGTGGCAGGACTGCTCGCGCTGGTCATTCGCGCGCAGCTGGCACAACCAAACTTGACGATCGTCGGGCCGCACCAATACGCTCAAATCTTTACCCTCCACGGCACGGCGATGATTTTCCTGTTCGTGGTGCCGTTTGCGTTGGGCCTGGCCAACTTTCTCATTCCATTGCAAATCGGCGCGCCGGACATGGCCTTCCCGCGTCTAAACGCCGTGACGTATTGGCTGTTCTTTTTCGCCGGCCTGACGATCTTCAGCGGCGCTTTGGTCAACGGGGGCGCCGCCGACACCGGGTGGTTTGCCTACGCGCCGCTCTCGGAGATTCGGGTTGCGACCGGGGGGGGACAAGATCTTTGGATCGTGGGTTTGCTGATGAGCAGCATCTCGGGCATTTTGACCGCGGTGAATTTCATCACGACGGCGTTTCTCTATCGCGCGCCCGGAATGACCATGTGGCGTCTCTCGATCTTTACGTGGGAAATGATCGCCACGTCGCTTTTGATCCTCATGGCGTTCCCGGCGCTGGCGGCGGTGCTCGCGCTCTTGTTCATCGACCGCCAGTTTGGGGGCCGGTTTTTCGATGCTGCGGCCGGAGGCGACCCGATTTTATATCAGCACTTGTTTTGGTTTTTCGGGCACCCGGAAGTCTACATCATGATTTTGCCATATTTCGGAGTCATCAGCGAGATTGTTCCTGTTTTTTCGCGCAAGCCGATCTTCGGGTACACCGGCCTGGTTCTCTCGGCTTTCGCCATTGCCGGCCTGTCGATGGGCGTGTGGGCGCATCACATGTTCACGACAGGCGCTGTCGCCAACGGCTTTTTTAGCGCCGTTTCACTCCTCATTGCCGTTCCGACGGGAGTCAAGTTCTTCAATTGGATCGGAACGATGTGGCGCGGCTCCATCGTTTTTTCCGTTCCGATGCTTTTTTCGATCGGCTTCATGCTGAATTTCTTGATTGGCGGCATTACGGGCGTCATGCTAGCATCACCGCCGATCGACTTCCAGGCCCATAACAGCTATTTCTTAGTCGCCCACTTTCATTACGTCCTTGGCGGGGGCAGCCTCTTTGCGATATTTGCCGCCATCTACTTTTGGTTTCCTAAAGTATTTGGTAAGATGTTGTCGCATCGCCGCGGGACGTGGTGCTTCTGGCTGCTGTTCGTCGGCTTTAACACGACGTTTTTTGTGATGCAATTCCTGGGCGTGATGGGAATGCCCCGGCGCGTCTACACGTACCCACCGCTACCTGGCTGGGGTAACCTCAACCTTATCGCGAGCGTTGGAGCGGCGATCATGGCGGCCGCCGTCTTGGTGTTCGTGTGGGATCTCGTAGCGACGTTTCTGCACGGGGAACGCGCACCCGACGATCCCTGGGGCGGCTACAGTCTTGAATGGTGGACGACCTCGCCGCCGCCCGAGTTCAACTTCACGTCGCTGCCTCCGATTCGGTCGGAGCGGCCCGTTTTCGACGCGAAGCATCCCGACCTAGCGACGGCGCGCGGATCATGACGACCGGACGCCGGCTCTTCGTATCTTCAGCCCTGTTCGGGGTCACGATTGCCGTCGCGTATTGGTTCAGCTCACGCGACCCCGCCGGTACGATCCTGCTCGGACTGATGGCAACGGCCCTTTTCTTTGCCGCCGGATATATGTTCGTCGCCGAGCGGGAAGCCGCGCTCGTCGGCGATCGGGCTAGTGCCACCAACGCCGACGTGGCGGGAGAACGGGTGGGCCTCTTCACGGTCGCGTCGCCATGGCCGATCCTCGTAGCCTTCGGCGTCTTCGGCATGCTATTAGGTTTGGCGCTCTATCCGCCGCTCGCCGTCGGGGGCGCCGCGTTCCTGGTCTTCGGGCTGCTGCGGCTTGGGCGCGAAAGCCGATGAATCGTCCGATCTTTGGTCTGCTATTCCTCGGTTCGCTAGTCGCGTGCACCCGGCTTGCCCCGTCGCGCACGGCAACGAGCGCCCACTCGCCGCCGGCCGCAATTGTTGCCGACGGCGCGCGCGGTGAGACGATCTTTAAGGCGAACTGCGCAAGCTGTCACGGCGCAACCGGTCGAGAAGGGGGATTCGGCCCGTCGTTGACGCACGAGAATTGGAAGATGGACACGCGCTTTGCCATCGCTTGGATCGAGCATCCCAATCCACCAATGCCGAACCTCCATCCGTCACCGCTCAGCGACCAAGACGTCGCCGACGTCGCCGCGTACGTCGAATCTCTCTAGGGTGCGCTTTTGAGCGAGCGGTGCACGGAGACACTTAAAATCCTTGCCATCGTCGTTCTGGCGGTTGGCATTTTTTGGGCTTTATCGCCCTTATGGCAACCTGTTCGCCGCGACGATGGCTCCCGCCACTACGTGCATTCTTGAGGTCGCTCTTGTGGACGCCTCATGTCGACGCAGGCCGCGATGATCCAGATGTCGTTCAGGCGGCGACGATGTCCGGTCTTGTCCCGTAATGCGCGTGTGACTGATCGTTGACAAGAACGATGCGGACATAGTGACGACGTTTGCAGGTTCTGCGACCATGTGGGCAGTTCTGGGCTTTTTAGTCGCCGCGGCCATCGGGTTGACTACGGTGCTCAGCGCGGGCCGTCGCGGCTCGGCTCTGCGCGAGGATTATCCGTGGCTGCTGGACGAAGTTTCGAAACTCCACGTGACCATCGTCGGCAGTCTCGCCGGCTTTGCCTTTACGGGCGTTGTACTCGTGGTGACGCTCGCGCGAGACAGAACAGGCGCTGCGGGGGTTGCGCTCGACACTGCCATTCTTATGTTTCTCGTCGCATATTTGTACTGGGTGGGCAGCGCGTTCCTGATCTCGTACCTGCCACATATCCGCACGAGCGGTGACTTCGTGCAGCGTGTCCATTTTAGCCTCGCCTCGACTATCGAATACCGCACGGTCTTTCTCTCCTGGTTCGCGCTGCTGCCGCTGCTTCAGGCAAATGGTCTTACCCGTCTCGTGCCGATTCTCTACTTCCTCATGCCCATGTCACTGCTGCTCGGATCTCTGCTCCTGGGCATGGCCGCCGATGGACTAGGTCTTCTGCGCGTCAAGGAAACGTATTTCTCTGCGGCAGTAGCAACCGTGCTGACGCTCGCGTACGGCGGGATCGCGTGGGCGCTCCCAGGCATTCGGTCCCCATATTCCTCACTCTATCTCACAATCGCGATTTTCTGCGTCAATGGCGCCGGTTTCGCGTTTGCGGCGCTGACGCCGCTCTCACCGAGATACGACGGCGTTAAACGCTTCTACGAGCAATACGGTCGAAGAATCATCATTGCTGACATGCAACTCACAATGGTCTCCCTTGCTTTCCTCTGGCTCGCTATCGTGGGAGCCCTTTAGAGTGAACGTGGCATAGCGGCGCACGGGCCTTATGCATTAACCGTCATTTCGAGGATTGCCGAGGCGAAGTCATCGACGTTGGTTTCAAGCGCAAAGTGGCCGGCGTCCAAAAATCGGACATCCGCATTTGGCACGTCACGCTTGAACGCCTCGGCGCCTGGTGGAATAAAGAAGTTGTCGTTCTTTCCCCATATTGCCAGCAACGGAGGCCGGTGTGTTCGGAGATATTGCTGATACAGCGGATAGCGCTCGATATTAGACTTATAGTCGAGCTTGAGGTCGGCCTGAAGATCCATCATCCCGGGGCGGGCAAGAAGAGCCGCATCCAGCCAATAGGCCTCGGGCTCGATCGCAGCGGGATCACTCACTCCTTGAAAATAGGCCTCCCGGACCCCGTCGAGCGACATACGTTCCTTAATTGCTTCACGAATGGCCGGTGAAGGCTGCGTCCAATAGGCACGCAATGGAGCCCAAGGACCGGCACCCAGGCCTTCTTCGTATGCGTTGCCGTTCTGCGAGATGATTGCGGTGATGCTCTCCGGATTGGCGACCGCCAGATTGAAACCAACGGGTGCGCCATAATCGAACACATACATCGCAAAACGTCGTAGCGAAAGTTCGTTCACAAACCCCTGAATCGTCTTTGTCAGACCGGCAAAAGTAAATTGATAGCCCTCTCCCTCTTCGACCGTCGTAAATCCGAACGAAGGCAGATCCGGTGCAATCAGGTGAAACCGGCCTGCGAGCTTCGGCATCAGGTGCCGGAAATAGTGCGACGAGTTTGCAAAGCCGTGGAGCAGCAAAAGAACCGGTTTTCCTTGTGTACCGGCTTCGCGGTAGAAGACGTTCGCGGGGCCTACTCGGATGGTCGAATGACGAACGTTTGGCATGCAGATGTGCGGCCTACCAGTGGCCTGCGCTTTGACCACCATCGACATGGGAAATTTCTCCGGTTACGTACGGAGCGTTTTCCAGATACATCACGGCAGAGACGACGTCTTGGACCTCTCCAATTCGCCCGAGGGGAATCTGCGATTCGAGTCCGGCGTACGATGCCTCCGGATGCGTCCTGATGACTGTGGGTGAAACCGCATTCACCCGGATGCCGCAGGACGCATATTCGATTGCGAGGGCCTTTGTCACTGAGTTCAAGCCGCCTTTAGCCAACGATGCTAACGCCGCCGGGACACCTTTGACAGGTTGTTCGGCTACCGTCGCCGTGATGTTGACGATATGACCCCAACCTTGGGCCTGCATCACTCGCAGCGCGCGCTGCGCGATGTGGAAAAAGCCGCCGAGGTTCGTTGAGAGCATCAAGTCATAATCCGCCAGGGTGTACTGCGTGAACGGTTTCGAAATGTAGGCTCCCGCATTATTGATTAGGGTGTCGAGCCGTCCGAATCGATCAGCCCCCATGCTCATGATGAGTTCGGCGGTCTCGGGAATACTGATGTCGCCGGGAACGCTCAGCACGTTCGGGTCTGCACTCTGCTCGATCGAGAGCGCGTTGGCGACCACGTTAAAGCCTGCGTCACGGTATGCGGCCACGAGGCCCGCGCCGATACCGTGCGAAGCACCGGTAATTATCGCAACCTTTTCATCGATCACTCGGTGCTCTGTCCGACCTCGATGATATATCCGTCGGGATCGCGGATGTAGCAGCGAATTTCGCCGTACTTAGGGATCGGCTCCGTGATGAACTGCGCGCCTCGACTTTTCCATAGCTTATAGCTCGCTTGAATATCCGCGACTCGAATATTCAAGAAGCTGCTGACCTTATCGGGGTCGGTTGGGACGCCGAGCGTTACCGACGGCTTGTCCGGTGTGGGTCCTCCTCCGACGTTGACAATCAGCCAAGTATTCGCGATCTGAATGTGCCCGGACGCACCGTTGCTGTCGCCTCTGCTCAGAATGCGTCCGCCGAAGACCTTTTCATAAAAATCGGCCGATCGGTCGATGTCGGCCACGGTGATGAAATGCGTGACGGTGAATCCGTCGCGCGGCGGCATCTCATAGCTCTTTTGTTCGATTTGTACTTCGTTCACTGACGACTCCATTTTAGATGGCGAGCACCTACACCGAGAAAGAACCGGGGCTCACTCACGGGATGAGTAGCACCTTACCGATTCCGCCCTTCGTGAACGCGGCCTGTGCGGCGCCCGCGTTCTTAAGCGCATCGCGGCGGCCGATCGGGATCGTCAACTTGCCAGAGTTTACGGCATCGGCGATGAAGGCGATGCCCGCCCGGTCTTGCTGTGAACGGAACGGGACGACGCGCACGTTCGGGTAGTCCTTGGCGCCATCGGGCGCTCCCGTCACCGATGCAAACGTCCCGCCGTCCTTGACCTTCGCGAGCAGATCCGTCGCCGCTTTTCCGCGAAGCGCGTTCGCCACGATATCGACCTGCGGGAGCGCCGCGAAGGCGGCTGGGTCGTCGAGCGCGATCGTTTCGTCCGCGCCGATGCTATGCGCCTGGTCGACCTGAAAGCGCTGCACGCCCGCGATTACGCGCGCGCCACACTCCTTCGCCATGTAAACGGCACAACGACCGACGGCGCCGGCCGCGCCGGAGACTAGCACGGTCTGGCCGGGCTGCAATCCGCTCGCGACGGAGATCAGTTGGCTCCCCGTGACGCCGACGAGCGGAATTGCGGCGGCGTCGACCAGGTCCATCGTCTGCGGCACCTTGGCGAAAAAAGTCGCTTTGTCGGCGACTAGTTCAGCGTACGTGTGGTACGACCACGCGCAGACGCCGTCGCCCGTCCCGACCACCGTTCCCGACACGTCCAGGCCGATGATCGCCGGAAACTGCATCGGCCAGCGATCTTTCAAGTCGCCGTTGCGCTCGAGCATGTCCTCCGGGTTGATGCCGATGCCGGCCACCTCGACGAGGACGTCGCCCACGCTCAGCTTCGGATCCGGCATGTCTTGGTATTTCATCACTTCCGGACCGCCGTAGGCGCTCACTACGGACGCTTTCACGTGTCGTTTAGCCTATCCGTAAAGGACCCCAGTTTTGCTTTGCCCGACTTCGATGATGTAACCGTCAGGATCGCGGATGTAGCAGCGCGTCTCACCATACTTGTCCAGAGGTTCGGTGAGGAACGTCGCTCCCCGACTCTTCCATAATTTGTAGCATGCTTGAATGTCTGCTACACGGATATTCATGAAGCTGCTGATCTCGTTGGGGTCCGGAGGGGGGCGGAGCGTCACCGTTGGTTTGTCAGGGGTCGGACCGCCCCCAACGTTGATGATGAGCCACGTGTTTGCGATCTTGATGTACGGCGGTGCGTTTCCATCGCCCATGCTCACAATTTCCCCTCCGAAGACGGTTTTGTAGAATTCGGCGGATCGCTCGAGGTCGGCTACTGTGAGAAAATGAGCTACGGTAAACCCTTCCTGCGGTGGCATCTCATAACTTTTCTGGTCGACTTGTACTTCGTCCATTTACGACTCCAATTCGGATAGAGAGAGTATTACTCAAGATTTTTTGGTATGTCGTTCATCCGAGGCGTCAGCCGCTTCCTTTTCGAAGCGATCGGAACGTCGCGCGAACGTCTTCAGAAAAAAGTTGCGGCTGTTCCCAGGCGGCAAAGTGGCCGCCGACGTCATGCTTCTTGTAGTACACGAGTTTGGGATAGGCTTTCTCCGACCAGCTTCGCGGTGCGGTATAGATTTCGTGCGGAAACGCGCTCACGCCAACCGGGACGGTCACGCCCACCACGTTAAAGAAGCCCAGCTTATTTTCCCAATAGAGACGTGCGGAGGAGATCGCCGTCTTCGTCAGCCAGTACATTGTGATGTTGTCGAGCACGTCATCGCGCGAAAGGCCACCGGGGTGCCCGAAGAAGGCCGGCGCGATCATCTCGTAGCTGTCCTTGTCGTGATCCAGAATCCAGGCCGCAAGGCCAATGGGTGAGTCCATCAATCCGTAGAGCGTCTCCGGGCGGTTCGACATCTCGACGGCATACCCGAGATGATGCGTGTAGAAGTCAGCCAGCTGCTGATACGCGTGCAGCTCGTCACCCGCGAGCCCGGCGGGCGGCGGATCGTTGGCAATTGCCTTCGCTAAGGTGTCGGCCGGAACGGTGCCGGGCATGTTGCTGTGAATGCCCAGCACGTTTTCGGGTGCGAACAAAGCCAGCTGTTGCGTGATGGACGCGCCCCAATCCCCGCCCTGCGCAACGAATTGGTTGTATCCAAGACGCTTCATCAGCGCCGCCCAGGCTTTTGCAATGCGGATCGGATCCCAGCCCAGCGTGGTCGGCTCGGGGGAATACCCATAGCCCGGTATCGAGGGAATCACGAGATGGAAGGCGTCCGACGCGCTCGCACCGTGAGCCGTGGGATCGGTCAGCGGACCGATCACTTTCATCTGCTCAATGACGGAGCCGGGCCAGCCGTGCGTGATGATCAGCGGGAGCGCGTTGTCGTGCTTTGAGACGACGTGGATGAACGCAATGTCTTGCCCATCGATCTCGGTGACGAACTGCGGTAGCGCGTTTAGCCGCGTCTCGACCTTGCGCCAATCGTATTCCGTCGCCCAGTAGCTCGCAAGGGCCTGCGTCGTCGCCAGCTGCACCCCTTGAGACTGGTCCGCGACCAGCTCTTTTGTCGGCCACCGCGTCGCCTTGATGCGGCGGCGCAAATCGTCGAGTTCCGACTCCGGAACGTTTAAGTGAGGAAACGGGCGAATGGCGGTCGTACCACTGGCCGCCGGTTGCGCAACCGTAGTCATCGGTGAACTCCCTTCAATAGGGCTTTTCGTAGCCTTTGGATTCGCGCACGCAACAAGCGACAGATATGCTCCAGAAAGACCTGTCGTGGCCATGCGAACGAAGTCACGCCGTTCCATTTCGAATAAGAACTCCGCGCGTATTTGGCAAATTAATTGAGACTCGCGAAAGCCTCTTTCACTAGAGCAAAGTGAGGAATAAGCATGCTCGCACTTTGTGGCTTTGTCAAGTAACCAAGCATACGAGAGATGCAAAATGCGAGCCGATTTCGGCTCACTACGTTGGTCCCGATCCCGCGAGGCGGACCATCTACTCGGTAGCGGCATTTCTCAGCCACGGCGTAGGAGCGGTAAGCCCAATTCGCTTGGCGCCGGTGCGAATCAACGTTGTGGAGGAGCATCCCACGGCAAGTCAACAACAGTCCAGACGCTTGCAAAACAAATCTACAGCCGCACCCTACTGAGGCCTTCGGATGCTTTATTTCTACCGGTCTGCGCGGATCGCCGCGCTAAGTCTCGGGCTCGGCGTCAGCTGCATCGGGACGGTTGCGGCCTCGCAAGGGACGATCGCAATCAACAGTTGCGAGACGTTCCGCGCTTGGTTCGCACATCAGCCCGCTAGCAAGATCTTCTCTATCGGACCTCGAGATTCCGAAAACGGCGTTCTCCCGTCGGCCTTCGATACTATCCTGAGCTACCGATGGGACACGATGCACCCAACCGATCCGGCGTTCGAACAGATGCGCTTCTACACGACCGACGTTGGTGGAGGGGGCTGCATGGCGGGATACTATGATGCGGCCACGAGCAGAGCCCTAATCTTTTTGGTTTACGGAACGGCAACCGATCTCGTGATTACCCGGACGACGAGCGTTCCAGGCGGTCTTCCTAGGCGTTCGGTTCCCAGCGGCACGAAGCGCGGGGCGAATCTCGGCATGAGCCTTGCGCAAGTTCAAAAGATCGAAGGCCCAGGAAAGATCTACACGAAGAGCGGCGTCTCGGTTCTGTTTTACAACCAGAACGTCAGCGATTCGCACGGAGGAACCCTTTACGGGCACCTCGCCTTCCTTTTTATCAGCGGCAAGGTCGAAGCAATCAACGTGGGAGGCGGACACTAAACCGCAGTACGCCGAGGTAACGCGTGCTTGCTCGCGAACGCTCTTTCCTATGAGCGCTGCTTCGAGAGTTGCTATCTTCGTAAGTTTCGTAATCGCTATCTGTGTGTCGGCGCAAGTCCGCGCGGGGACGCTGCCCGATATCAGCGGCCGGTGGTACGCGAACGGTAACCCGGGCGCTGTCTGCCACATCACGCAAAGCGGCACTTCGGTCTCGCTCGTCAACGAAAACGGCGTCAGGGCAACGGGAAACTTTGATAACCCCAGCACGCTGAAGACCGACTGGGGCGTCTTCAACGGCGGGCGCATCACCGGAACCATTTCGGGCAATCTCCGAAGGATCAGCTGGAGCAACGGCTCGTACTGGACGCGCGCAAACCCCGCGCCCATCGGCCCGACGCTAGCGCCGGCCCCGACGCCAAAGCCAACACCGACACCGGTGCCGCTACGGGTCAACACGCGAATATCGGACAATCACTCCAACCCCGTCTATATCTTCGCAGCGTCGCTTACGAACGGGAGCCAACCATTCACCTACCGGCAGTGCGTCTCGTTCCGAAACATCACGACGAAGGTCGTGACGGAGGTGGAGTTTCAGTTCGTCGTAACCGACTACCGAGGGGACGTCGAAGCCAACTTCGACTGGCTGGATAAGGGCACGTTCACCCCGCCGGTGAATATCGACAACCACTGTTTTCGCGGCTGGCTATGGCCCGCCCATGTAGTGCGCAGAATGACGAACGAAACCGTGCACGTGCGCCAGGTAACGTTTGCCGACGATACCGTCTGGAAGCCGGGCGAGCAGTTCCTCCGTGGTCACAGTTCGGGCGGAACGCCCATTCCGCAGCCGACGATGCAAACATACACGTCCGCACCGGCCGAAACACCAAAACCGGAACGGGCTCCTAAATGAAACACTGGCACGTAATAGTTCTCTGCTCGCTTGGGCTTTGCGGCTCGGCTCGCGCGGCCGAACCGCCGCACTACACGTTCGCGCCCCAACCGCCCGGAACGATCGTCCAAAGCCAACTCGTCTATTTGGCGGGCGAAGCGATGCACGGTCAGTGGCGCGCGGTGCTGAGCAAGAAGCTCCTCGGCACCGCAAACGGCACGTCGTTCTACCAGTGGTTTCTGTCGTTCTACGCGATCGATGACACCGTCTATCGGCTGAAATATCGCTCGCCCAATTCCTCCGTACCATTCGCCCGCGTGACGAAGGCACAGGGCGCGCCGCTCTGGTTCCCAATGCAGGCCGCGAAGATCGCCGGAACCGGGGAGCTGATGGGGCCCGGCGCGCAACAACTCGTCGTGCAGTCGCACGAGACGGGCGCCGACTGCGGGATGGCGCGTGTGGACGTGTTCTACTACGGCTCGGCAATGCCATCGGTTATGACGACCCTTTCGGTCGAGAACTCGTGCGACCTTACGGCAAGCGTCGCGCATAGCGCGCATGGGGACGTGCTGCTCCTTACGGGGCCATACTATGCCGCAAACGCGCCGCTATGCTGCCCGACCAAAACGCGCGTCACGAGCACCTTGCGCTTTAATAACGGCACCTGGACCGAACAACCTCGCTACTTCAAGATCCTGAAGTAGCGGAACCCGGCAAGTAGAAGCTAACTTTCTGGCGATGGGCGCGCTCTTGGAACTGCGGCTTTCGCATCTAGCCGCTTTCGTTGCAGCGGTCGGTATGCTTGTGGTGCCCGCTTGCGGACCTGCATCTGTTGCCCTGGGGCGGCCGCCCAGTCAAAGCATCGCCTGGAGCTCTTGCTACGAGCCTGCTAAAGGCCTGGAGTGCTCGCGAGTCGTGGTTCCGCTGGATTGGCAACGTCCGGACGACGGCGACATTGAGCTCGCCGTGATCCGCCACCGCGCCAGCCGTCCTTACGAACGCATTGGCTCGTTGTTCTTCAATTGGGGCGGCCCCGGCGTTGCCGGCGTTCCGAAAGTGAGGGACGCGGCACCGGCGCTGGATGCAATCGGTAGAGGCCGTTTTGACGTCGTTAGCTGGGATCCGCGCGGTACCGGCGACAGCGATCACATCGTTTGCTTTAGCAACGCGCAAAGTCGAAGGACGTTCTGGGGGCGCGACTGGTCGATACCGACGACGAAGGGAGAATCCATACAATTTCTGCCAAAAACCCTGGAGTTCGTAAAACGGTGTACATCGCTTAGCGGCGAGCTGCTGGCTCATATCTCCACGGTCGACACGGTCCGCGACCTCGACTACCTGCGCCAACTCGTTGGCGACTCCCGACTGAACTATCGGGGTGTCTCGTACGGCACGTTCATCGGTCAAACGTACGCCAACATGTTCCCGCTCCGAGTCCGCACGATGGTACTCGACGGCGTGGTCGATCCGGTCGCTTTTACCGCCGGAACTGCAGAGAGCATTGCCAAGAGTATCGGCGACGCAGATTTGGTCCTGCGCAAATTCGAGTCCCTCTGCCAAAGTGCGGGATGGCCCCGCTGCGATCTGGCCGGCGATGGCCCGGTTGCACCACGCGTTCGGCGGTTGTTGGCGCGTTTGCGACGCGGGCCGATCGGCAAGTTGACCTACGGGGATGCTTTGATCGTCCTGTGGGTGCGGATTGGCGCTCCCGCGCAGTGGCCGGAGCTCGCAGCCGATCTCGACAAAGCCTCTCGCGGCGACGGCACGGCGTTCGAGCGCACAGCTCGAGACGTGAAGGCGTTTCTAGAGCCCGCACTCGATTCGGCAGTCGGACTTCAATGCGCAGATAAACCGTTTCCACCGCGGCCCGGACCGCAGAAATGGCCCGAGGTCATCGGTGGCTTGAGCGACGTGAGCTTCATTAGCGGGCCCGTAAACGGCTGGCTGCTCTGGGCTCCGTGCGCTTCCTGGCTCGTGCGCAGTGCCGATCGCTACACCGGCCCGTGGAATGCGTACACGAAAAACCGCATCCTCGTAATTGGTACACGGTTCGATCCGAACACAGCATACGATAACGCCGTCCGAGCCGCATCGCGGCTTGGCAACGCGGTTCTTCTAACCCACGACGGGTACGGTC
The DNA here is from genome assembly GCA_963725605.1 of Vulcanimicrobiota bacterium. Classification (GTDB taxonomy): domain Bacteria; phylum Vulcanimicrobiota; class Vulcanimicrobiia; order Vulcanimicrobiales; family Vulcanimicrobiaceae; genus Cybelea. Next base: position 159,556 of record CAVRYW010000002.1, read on the forward strand.
ATACCAGCGACGCGGATCCGAGCACCTGCGTGGAACGCGCGATTAGTACTTACTTCGTCGCTCTGATAACCCCGCCAAAGGGGACGAAGTGTCCCTCAAACCGGCTTCCCTTTAACCGGAACTTCAATCAGCCTTCGAATGGAGACGTTCTCCCAGCTTTTTAACCGCTGAGAGCTCCGCAAAGCGGAAAGACTCTAGCGAGGGGAGGGTTCCACGCGTATGCTGGAAGTGCTAGCATGAACCACATACCTCCGGCCTCGAGTATGCCGATCAGCACTAAGGAACGATGCACCGCCCACGCTCGCCCGAGAAGTCTGCGGTTTTGATGGTTGAGTCAACCGGCATCGTGCCCACCGCGGACACCGTGGAATGAACGCCGTTCCCGTCGCGCTCAACGGCAGCTTGGCGGCGCTGGACGGACCGCTAGAATCGCCGCGGGCTGTCACGTTGACCCGGGGTCGACGGCCACGCCTTCGGGCTGCGCGAGGTTCGCGTTGGTATAAGTGCGTTGAAGAGCGCCACCTGGGAACTTGCGGGCAAACACGGCATCGCGCGCGGTGTCGACGCCTAAGACGACGGTTCCGTTCGCGTCCAGCGCGATGTCACTCCAAAGGTCCGAGCCGGTAGAGATTGACCTTTGCGTCTGCTTTCCGGCTTCGGTGAACTCCACGACCATCGGCTTTAACTTCGCGTAGGTGGCGACCAGCAGCGTTCCTGCGGCGGTGGCCTTGATCCCGCTCGACGACCAGGCTGTTTGCGGAAACAGGTAATATCCGGACTCGCGGCCGTGACGCCAACCCGTGGTCGCCGGAAACGGCGAGGCCCCGATGAAGCCGGTCGCAAAAATATTTCCCGCTTTATCGCTCGTCACGTAGGACTCGATCCCGCCGGCTCCGCTTTGTTGAGCTATGAGGCGGCGGGCCGGAGCCTGGCGGCGCGGCGGATATACGGCGACGCCGCCTTCGTTGAGCGAGTCGGCGACGAACGCCGTGCCGTCGTCGCGGACCGCGACGTCGTTGGGTTGATTCGTATCGTTCAGCGAACGCGTCGGATCCGTCGAGCCGCGTGGAAAGACAAGCACGTCGTTTGCGCCGGGATTCGCGACCCACAAGTTGTGTTGGGCATCGACAAAGAGCCCAGCGGGTTCGTTTAAACCGCTGGTAATCGTGTACTGAAGGCGGCCGCCCCAGTCGAAGACGTCGATGAGATTGTTGGTGTGATCGGAGACGTAGACGAGCGCCATGCGCCGACTGGCGAGGTCGACGGTGAGCGGGCGCAGTGCATATGAGCTCGCGTCAGAAGCAACGGAGCATGCGGTCAAGAACGGCAGGGCAAGAGCGAATATCAAACGCGGCGCCATAGAAGCTCCTCCTCTAGGATAAACGTATCTGCCCTCTTGTAGCGACCTTGAGGTTGTCCTCCCAAGCGTCCACAAGCTCGAGGCCTGCATTCCCATTCGTTGGGTGACAGCCCGGTTTCCGTAGCGTATTATTAAAGACATCCGAGAAGGAGAAAGTGATGGTTTGGGAGCGACTTACGGCGGTTGCGGCCTTTCTCAACGTAATCGTCATAGCCGTCGGCGCGTTCTTTGCATATCAGCAGATAAATCGTTTACGGCGACAACAAGAAGCTGAATTGGTTCAGAAGATTTTCGCAACGCTCAACGCAGAAGAGTTCGCCGGTGCTCTCGATTTTGTCTACAACGGGCTGGCAAGCCGCCTAACCGAAGTGCCTTACGTTCGCGAAATAGCCGAAGGCAGAGCGACGGCAGCCTCTCATCGCGAATTTGTTGTGATGCACTTCTTCAATGAACTTGGCGTGTTGGTGCATACAAACATGGTCAGCGAACATCCCGTCGTTCCGATTGTCGCGTCACCGTTCATCCGCGCGTGGGAACGCCTAGCGCCGGTAGTCGAGTTGCTGCGCCGGCGGTTTCCGCACGCGTACACGCCGTTCCAGTCGTTGGTGGTTCGGTCGCTCGCGGTCGATCTGACGGCGATAAACGCCCGCTTCCAGGCGGACACCCCCGCTCTTGAGGTACAATGGGAAGAGACTCATCGCAACCTCGTCAACAACCGAATTCGACTTCTCGACAGCGAGACGACTGATTAAGGCCTTGCGAAATCAAGCATGCGACCGTATGTTGCGAGCGCCAGGCTACCACAATAGTGAACGCGGTCAGCGTCACACAGATGGGCGCGATGGCTATCGCCGGCAAGCCGTTGCAGATCTAACTTGTGGCGCGCCGCGAATACGGCCGCAACTCCTGGGGGTGCTCGCGAACGTAGTTAAGCAGATGGCGGCGCGTTTCGACGCCACGTTGCTCTGGCGCATCGGCGACGCGCAAGTCGACGACACCGGCGCCTGCGACCTTGGCGTAGATCGTTCGAAAAATCTTCTTCACCGTTGATTCGGAGATATCCGCGGTGCGCGCAAGGGATGTGTCAGTACCACCGTCGAGGGCTAAGCTCAAGACCTGTTGCTCGCGCAAAGTGAGTGCGAACCGCGGCGGGGCGTACGTCTCGAAGAGCAGAGCCAGACCATAGTGGGCGTCCGATTTTGCTTCTTCGCGGTTTGCGACCCAGAGAAAGGGAGCGCGTTCGATCGGAATGCCCGCTGCAAGGTATCGGCTCGGCGGATACTCGAGCACGCGAAATCCCAGATTGCGGCCCCACGTGCGGTCGTCGCGCTCCGGCTCGGTGAACATCTCGACGGTATAGGTTCTCAGATTCCATCCTCGCAGCACTCTACGAGACGACTCGTAATTGGCAACGTACACCCGAGCGTCGCCACGCCGATGCCCGTAGTGCGTCATAAGGAGGTTCAGCCCCCGACCCGCATTTAAACTCGCGATCTCGGGTAACGAAAGAAACGGTCGCTCGCCCGCAACCCACTGGGCGAGCAAGCTGCGCGGGATGCACGGCGACGTGCAACGACGGTATTCCTCGGCGCGCTCGTCGCTGACGAAGACTCCGAAGGCAAAATGTACGATCGCGGCGGGATCGTTGGCGTCGGCGGCAACCGCCGCAACGCCTGATTGCGAACTCACGATTTCAGACCAAAATGCGCACAAGCTGCCATGTTCCGACCGGTCGCAAAGAAACGGCGACGATAGCAACGGAATGCAGCTGCGGAAGTCCGACCCCGCGGGAGTACGCAGCGCAATGTCCATGAGATGCCCTCGCGTGCACCAATAGATAGTGTTGCGAATCCCGCGCGACCGCTAGACTAATGTTCGGGGCGACCGCGAGTTCACGCGGGTTCCTGCAAAAAAAAGACCTTCGCCGAAGGCGCGGGCGCTCCTAGCCTTTCGCCAAGCGGAGTCAAGGAGAAACCATGTTTTACGGCAGTTTCAGGCTAACTCGCACGGCCGTGGCCGCCGCAATCGCCGTCGGTATCACCGTGGCGATCTCGAGCTTCGGCGTGGTGCGCGCCGCGCATGTCTCCCCCGATAAGAAGAAGACGACGACCTTCGACTGTAGCAGCGGCACGGCGTGCCTCACGGCTGAGTCTAGCGGAGGGAACACGTACGCACTGTACGCTCAGGGCGTGTCGGCCAACACCGTCCAAGCGGAGACCTCGGCCACGAATGGTGACTCGGCCATTGCGGGCATCTCGAATGCAACGAGCGGCCGTGCCGAGGGGGTCTACGCCGCCTCGAATAACGGCGACGGCTTGTACGGGATAACGAACGGCAGCAGCACGGGCTCGAACTACTACGCGGGCGTCTACGGCCTCTCCAGCACGGCGTACGGTGTTTTCGGTGAGATCAGCAGCACGAATACGAGTTCGGCCGCCATCCTGGCCCGCGCCGATAACCGGTACGGGTTTATCTTCCAGGGATATAATCAAGCGACAGGCGGCGAGTGCGAAATCGACAACAATGGCGATTTGGGCTGCACCGGAGATATTGAGGGCGGCGAGGCGAAGGTGAGACAGCAGAGCTCTAGCGGGCGGCACGTGCTTAGCTACGCGTCGGAATCGGCGAGCGCAACGATCGAAGACGTCGGAACGGCGCGAATGTATAATGGCGTCGCCAACGTGCAGATCAGCCCGGACTTCGTCTCGGTGATGGACGGAAAATGGTACTACGTGTTCCTGACGCCACTGGGCGACACGCGTGGGCTCTACGTCAGCATGAAGGCGGCGTCCGGATTCCAGGTAAGGGAAACCGAGCGCGGACGCAGCTCACTCGAGTTCGACTATCGCATCGTCGCGCATCCCCTCGGAGCCGCCAACGACCGGCTGCCGCCGGCCCCCAGAATGAAGGGACTGACTCAGTTCACCGGTCGACACTGACGAACTCGGCGATCAGGTTTTAGCGGCGACGGCGCCGCTGAAAGGACCGGCGGCGGAGCTGCGGTTCGACCGCGACCGTTCGAGCGGACGCCGGCTCCATGAAGCCGTGCTCGCTGCGCTTCAGAGGGGTACCGATTGCGCCTTCGATTCGTGCAAACGAGCCCGCTTCGTCGCGGGAAACGAAGGTAATCGCGTCGCCGGTTTTTTGAGCGCGCGCCGTGCGGCCGATGCGATGGATGTAATCGTTGGGCTCGGCGGGGACGTCATAGTTTATAACGTGTCCGAGATCGTCGATATCGATGCCTCGCGAGGCGACGTCGGTGGCGACTAAGACTCGGTAGCGTCCTTTTTTAAATGCCTCGAGGGCGCGTGAGCGCTGCGCCTGCGAACGATCACCGTGAATACGTTCGACATCGATACTATGTCGCATCAGAGCGCCGGCGACGCGTTCGGCCCGGGACTTGGTCCGCGTAAAGACGATTGCATTGAAAACGCGGCCATCTTTGAGTAGATCCACGAGGAGATCTGTTTTCTTGTGTGGTTCCACTTCGTACACCCACTGGGTTAAGGTTGCTACCGGAGTTGGAGGTGCCAAATTGATGCGCACGGGATCGTGGAGAAACTCGCGTGCGAGCTGAACCACCGCACTGCCGAGCGTTGCCGAGAAACAGAGCGTCTGGCGATGGGTTGGGAGTTTGCCGACGATGCGCTTTACGGCGGGCAAGAATCCCATGTCGAGCATACGGTCCGCCTCGTCGAGCACGCAAGTCTCAATGTTATCGAGATTAGCTTCGCCCTGCTGCATCAAATCGATGAGCCGGCCGGGCGTTGCGACTACGACGTCGATGCCGCGGCGCATGGCGTTGATCTGCGGTTTCATGGCCACGCCGCCGTAAATCGGCGTGATGCGCAAGTTGGTGTGCTTTGCCAGCTGTGCAAGATGCTGCGAAACCTGCTGCGCCAGCTCGCGTGTCGGCGTCAAGACCAGCGCGGCGCTGCAGTGGGCGTGCCGCTCGAGCAGCTTTTGGAGTAGCGGAATGCCGAAAGCCGCGGTTTTGCCACTACCCGTTGGAGCACTCGCAAAAATGTCGCGGCCGGCCAGAGCAACCGGAATCGCCATGCGCTGTATGGGCGTGGCCTCTATATAGTGAAGGTCTTCGACGCCGTGAAGTATCGTAACATCCAGGGAAAGTTCTGAGAAAAAGGAGATACTGAAGCCTATCTTTCGGTGGGCGCTACTTATCGACCACTCGAAAGATCGCGCTTGAGGATGGGAAGAAGTGTCTCACAGACTCGTTCCCGATGCAGACCCTTACACCCCGAAGGAATATGAAAAGTTGCACTACCGGCTCTTAGAGCCCGTGCGGGTGGTTTTGTTAGCGCGCGAGGGCTCGTACGGCGCTCGTGGCGCGAGCAAGGAGGTCGGGAGCGTCGAGCCGCTCGCACAGGGCGGCAAATCCGGCGGTAGGCCCGCGCCACTCCAACTCGGCGACGTTTGCAAAGAGTTTCGCATCGGTTCGAAGAGTTGCTAGTACCTTGAATGCTAGCGCGAGGTGCTGGCGCTCGCCGAGCACTTGCGGCGGGAATAGCTCGATTGCGCCATACCGCGTGAGGAGAGCGGCCGCGCCCTTCGGCCCAATGCCCGCGATGCCGGGGTAGCCATCGGCGGCATCGCCGACGAGCGCGAGATAGTCGGGTATCAGTTCGGGGTTTACGCCAAATTTAGCACGGACGCCGTCAGCGTTGCGGACCACCTTGCTCCTTCGGTCGATTTGCACGATGCGATCCTCGCGCACGCATTGCGCGAGATCTTTATCCGGAGTCCAAATGCAGACTTTCTCTACCCGAGAATCCTGAGAGGCGATTGCGGTCGCGGAGGCCAGCGCATCATCGGCTTCCAGTTCGATCATCGCCCAAACCGGGACCCCCATCGCTCGCAGCCCATCCTCGAGTGGTTCGAACTGCGCGAGAAGCGCGGGATCGATTCCATCTCCCGTCTTGTAGCCGCTCCAAAGCCCGTTGCGAAAGGACTCGATCACGTGATCGGTGGCGACGCCTAAGTGCGTGCCGCCCTCGCCAAACATTTGCAGCACGGTGTTGAGCACCCCGACAACCGCCCCGAATCGGCGCTCCTTCCCGCCGGTGAAGCGACGTAGTCCATAGAAATGGCGGAAGAGTTCGTAGGTTCCGTCGACCAGATGAACGATCACGCCGGCGTAACCGCCGACTCGAGCCTTAATTGCCGATGCTGACGGATTGACCGCCCGATTGGAATGTGAATGACTTGACGGGAGCACCACCTGCCGGATAGTTCCACAAACGAAAGTCTGCGCTGCAAAATTCGTTTCCGCCGGCGATGGCCGTGCCTTGCTTGTCGTTGATCGGCGTATTTTTGCGACCGACGATGAACGGCTGAATCACGTGGGTGTAATCGCCCTGGCAGGTATCGCTCAAAACCACTTGGCCGTGAGAGGTTAACGTCGAACCCGACAGAGTGGCCTCGATAATACCGGACTGGAAGCCTCCCCCAATCTGTTGATCGCCGAGAGCGAGGTACTTGCCGTCCCACATCGTGGAGTCCGGAGAGTAGACCGTGAAGCCGCTAGCCGTCAGCGTCGTCAAAGATTTAGATCCTTTGAGCACGGCGCAGAAGGTTACGGCTTCGGTCGTGTGGTTCTCGGCTATCATCACGAGGTTTCCCTTGTCGTCGTAGCCGGCGTTCCATATGTAGTAACACATGGCCGGATTGCTGTAAACGATGCCTTCGCTGGAACCTTTCGGAAAGATCGTTACGCTTCCAGCGCTGTAGCTCGCCCCGAGAAAATCGGTAACCGCAAGATCGTTTGCTTTGTCAACCGAACAGCCGAAAGCGTCTCCGCTCGTGGTAAACGTGTTGATTGGTTTCTTACCGCCGTGAGCGTACTCATCGACGACCCCGTCGCCGTTCGCGATATAGACGTCGCCTTTCGCGTCGACACATTGTCCGGAGGGTGACGAGAGGCCGGTTAGCATGCCCACCTGCTTCCCGCTGGAGTAGTCGTACACGGTGACGTCGGTACCGTTAAATGCCGAAACGTAGAGCAGCTTTGACTTCCGGCTCGCCAGCGGGCTCATCCACGATCCGTCCTTCCCTGAAGTCGTGGATTGAGCGGAGAGCGGCGTCAGAGCGCTCTCAGTCGAGTTGCCGCAAGCTGCCAACAGTACCAGGGCGGCGAAAAGTCCGCAACACGTAAAGGCCAAGCGTTTCATCATTACTTCGAGCACTCCGTTCGGCAGCAATGTGGTAAGCCGGGATTCTCGACGCGAGCGAGGAGGCCTGGTCGGCTGCGGCGCTGCACGCAACGCCGCAGTATGGGGTGCCTACTTGCTGCTGATTGCTGCGGCGACCGGATATTCAACGGGCGCACTCGAGTGCGTCGGGTCGCCGCCCGAGAACTTCCAGCGCGCAACGACCGCCGGATTTGAATCCTGGGCGATACATCCGCCGACGAAGTAGCGATCGTTCGACGTGAAGGCGCCCTGTTCGACGTCGCATCCGCCTCCATTGGTGTCGTGGAGCGACGCGGTCCCCGTGACCTTCGCCGTCGAGCCGGAGACCGACATCGAGTAAAGGCACGAGCCCCACACGTTATTGCACTTCGGATCATCTACGATCAATTTGCCGGCGGCCTTATTCCAGTTCAATCCACCGGGGACATTGAGGGTCGTACCCGATATGGTCAGAGTAGAGCACGATCTGCTGCCGGATCGGCACTCTGAGATCATGACATCGTTGGAGTCGCCGCCGCGGCCGCCGACGTAGAGATCGCCCTTCGTGTCGTAGGTCGGGAAGTAATACTCGGTCTGATCGGGGTTCGCGAGCGTTTGGGGGTCGGAGTCGCTCGAATAGATCGTCACGTGGCCGGATTCGCCGCTCGTGGTCCTGATGTTTGCCACCGCAAGATCGCCGTTCCTCATGTTCACGGCACAACCGACGGGATAGTAGCCGGAGTCGTCGATAGTTTTTAGCAACGTACCGTTGCGGGAGTAGTGCTGGATTTCGGCACCCTGGGTGTTGACCACCCAGATATTGCCGCTTCGGTCGGTGCATATGCCCTGCGGTCCGTCGAAGCCGGTGAGTTTTCCGTGGAGTTTCATGGCCGGCATCGTAAAGATGTACACATCATTGGTGTCAATGTCGGAGACGAAGAGGAGCCGAGGCGCCTTCTTCACGTCCGGCGAGACCCATGATTTGTCTCGATCGGGGCGGACGTTTGGAGTTACGATGCCGGCGAAGCCGCTAGCTCCGGTAGGGGGCGCGTAACCCGATGATTGTGTGCTGCCAACGCCGCTGCAGGCAGCAAGTAAAGCAGTCGCGGCTAATGCGCTCGATGCGTACGCGGCTACCTTGAGGACCCTCATGCAAATGCTCCTTTTCCGTTTACGAAAGTACCGTATTGCGTTACGGTATGGTACGTTTGTACTAGTATGTTCCACGTTGGAATTCAAAATGTCACAACGCTTAACGGAGGCGCTTCCTAACGTGGAAGGCGCCCGTTGCATTCTGATAACGAAAATGTAAGCTATTTCGTTTCAAAGTAGATATGCTATAACTAGCAGCGCAAACGAGACTTCGAGCGGCGGCATCCCCTTGGCATGATTGGCAGCACGAGCTCCGCGATTGATTTGGTGCTAGGCCGCTACAGAAGAATGAGCTCCGGGGAGCCGCCCCGAATTTGGTTTGGGAGACATAAATCCCCCAGGTCACCAACGACAGATAATTGCTTAATATGCGAAGCGGGTAAGACTGTAATGAACGCCTTCGACGTCGGTTGCCGCTGGTTTGGAGGCTGCGTCGCCTTGGCGATGCTTGCGGCTTGCCACGGATCGGCGGCGCAGAGCGGCGCACTGCCGAACGTCGTGCGCAGCGGCGAGCTCGGCACGAGTCGATCTTGGATGGCGCCGGAGGCAGCGAGCGAGGATCTGCTCTATCTCTCCGACGTCGCCGCGAACGACGTCAAGGTTTATTCGTTTCGGAAAGGTCGCCTGGTCGGCACGCTGACCGGCTTCGGAGAGCCTCGTAGCGAGTGCGCCGATGAAGCCGGCAATGTCTGGATCGCCGACATCGAAGGACGCGACGTCATCGAATATCCGCACGGGGGTACGAAGCCGATCGCGTCGCTCGACACCTTCGGCGTGCCTCTGGGCTGCTCGGTCGATTCAGACGGCCATTTTCTCGCTGTGGCCGGCGGCGTCAGCGGCACGATCCTTTCGATCTATCGTGAAGGTTCGCATGGAAGATGGAGCAATCCGACACGCTATTCCGATTCGGCGCTACGCGTCCCATACTTCTGCGGCTACGATTCGAACGGCAATCTCTTCATCGACGGGCTGACGAAATCCAAGGCCGGGCGCTTTACGCTCGTGGAGTTGCGTCGCCGCAGCAAAACGTTCGAGAGTATTGCCGTAAGCCAGGCGATCGACACGCCGGGTCAAGTGCAGTGGGATGGCAAGGATCTCGCTATCGGCGACTCCGGCCTCGCTCCCTCTGTTGCATATCGGTTTTCGATCAGCGGAAGAAAGGCAACCGAGGTAGGCATGACAACGCTCGACGGGACGACGAGCGTGCGCCAGTTCTGGATCGCTGGCGACACGCTCGTTGGACCCGATTTCAGGCGCAACGCGGGATTTTGGAGGTATCCGGCGGGCGGCGCGCCTATCAAATCGATCACTCGCGTGCATAGCTACGGCGCTGCGGTGAGTCGTTCGTGAAGGAGATTCTCGTGCTGCGATTCGCGTTGGTCATCGTAATCGCGTTCGCCGGTCTGACCGGATGCCGGGCTCAGCCAAACGCTCCAACGAGTCAGATTCTGCCAGGCCTGCCGCCGGGCGGCGCATCACTTTCACACGTGCAGCCCAATGCGGAAGAGCTTCCCGAACCGCCCGTCGTGAAATCGGTGCATGGCGTAGCCAAGATCTCGTTCGTCGTCAATCTGAGTCCACACACGGGCTTTCCGCAATTCACCGTCAACGGTCTCAACGAAACCGCGCCGACGATCCAAGTGAATCCAGGCGACACGATCGACATTACGGAGGCCGACGAGTTGACTCCGGTCGCCGGAGATAAGAACGATATCAATCTGCATTTTCACGGTTTCGGTACGTCGCCCAACGCCCCGGGGGACGACGTGCTTGGAATGCTCGCGCATCCAGGCCAGCGACTGCACTACATCGTGCACGTCGCGAAGAACCAGGAGCCCGGCCTGTACTGGTATCATCCGCACGTGCACGGAGAAACGAACTACCAAGTCGGAGAGGGCGGAATGTCCGGTGCAATCGTCGTCAACGGCTTGGAGCGGCACCTTCCTCGACTGGCAAAGATGGTCCAACACGTGATCATCGTCCGCGATACCGGTAACGGCGAGGCGGCAGAAAACCTGGACGGCGACGGGGGCATGCAGGATGGCATGGCGGGTATGGCAACCGCGAGTCCGCATACGATCAACAACGAACCGTGCGGACCCGAGACGGGGTTAACGACGTCGCTTAACTACATCGTCCAACCGGACATTACGATTGCGCCCGGTGAGAAGCAGTTCTTCCGTGTAATCAACGCGACCGGTCATAAGACGCTCAAACTCGCCGTCGATGGGGAGGAGCTGACGGTCGTTGCGATCGACGGGTTCGCGCTCGACACCTACCATGGCACGCCTCCGACGCTCGTCGAGCCCTACGCGATCGTTCCCCCGGCGGCGCGGGTGGAGTTCGTCGTAACGGGTCCGCGCAGCCGCTCGGCAAAGTTTAGGACCCTCTGCTATGACACGGGCTCCGGTGGCGATCGCGATCCCGAGCTCGTTCTGGCCAACTTCAAGCAACCGAGGGGTCTGCAAGGCGGAGGGAGGTCAACGTCGGGGCCCATCACCGTGGGCGAACCGCTGCCGGAAAACGTCTACACGACGGCGCTTCCGCCGGTTTCAGCTAAGCGCGTCGTGGTATTCAGCGAAGGACAAACACATTTCCGCATCAACCGCAAGATTTTCGGAATGGACGATCCGCCGATGTTCGTCGTGCACGTCGGAACTGTCGAGCAGTGGCGCATCGAAAACGTCACCGCGGAGACCCACGACTTTCATATCCATCAGCTGCACTTTCTCGTCAAGGAGATCGACGGCGTCAAGGTCGCGCATCCGTTCTGGGCCGACAGTGAGCTGATTCCGCATCGGCACGCGAACGGCGCTCCCGGTACGCTCGTCCTGCTCATGGATTTTCGCGACCCGGTGATCAAAGGAACCTTCGTCTTCCATTGTCACATCCTCGACCACGAAGATCACGGCATGATGGCGAAGATTCAGGCTATCTAGGATATGGACACGCTACGTTTCGTTCGCGCCGCAGTAAGCGCGGCCGTGGCCGCTTCGATGCTTGCCGGCTGCGCCGGTTCGCAACTCTCCGGCGCAACGCCGGCGTCGCCTCCAAGAGTCGCCGGCGGCAGCGCACTTTCCGCACCCGCGAGTTCCTGGATGTCACCCAGGACACAAGCCGGGGACCTTCTCTACGTGTCGGATACGAACGGCAAGGTCTATGTGTACACGTATCCGGGGGCCAAGCTCGTCGGGACGCTTGTCGGTTTTAAGGGACCGGGAGGGCTGTGTTCCGATCGGGCCGGTAACGTGTACGTCGTCGACACGCCCGCCGTTGCAGTGATAAAATACGCGCACGGCGGCAAGAAACCGATCGAAGTGCTCCACGTCTATGGCTACTACCCGCAGGGCTGTTCGGTCGACGCTACGACTGGAGACTTGGCCGTCGCGAACTACGCGAGCAACCCTCAGCTCGGCCCCGGAAGCGTCACGATTTTCCGAAAAGGCAAGGGCATGGGAAAGAGCTACCAGACTTCCAGCTTCAACGAATACTTTTTCTGCAGCTTCGATGCGAAGGGCAACCTGTACGTTGACGGTACCGACGCCGGCACGACGCAGACGGAGTTCGCCGAACTGCCGCATGGAGGTACGTCGCTCACCGACATTACGTTGAAGCAGAGCCTCGGCCCGTTTCCAGGAGCGGTTCAGTGGGACGGCAAGTACGTTGCGCTTGCCGACGCAACGACCGGCGTCGTCTACCGCATTAACGTAACCGGCTCGAACGGGACGGTAGTCGGAACGTCGCGGTTGAAGGGCGACCGCAGCACCCTCCTTGCGCAATTTTGGATTGCCGGCAACACGATCGTCGTGCCGTATGGAGTCGTGAAGCGGACGGTCAAGAAAATAGGTTTTTGGCCCTATCCTGCGGGCGGGGCAGTCGAAAAGAGCATCCAGGCTCCGGCCGGCGCTGCGGAACTCTTCGGTTCCACGGTCAGCGTCGCCAAGAAGCTACCGTAGCGCACCGTACTTTGGCGCTCCGCGCGGCGGAAGTCTGGCGGTCGCCCTGGCGGGTGGCGGGAGACCGCCGAAAGTTCACCATCAATGAACCAGGCGCAGCGTGGCGCGACGCATATGTTGATCGGCCACAGAATAGTACACGTGGATAAGCTCGCGCTCGGTTATCGCAGATGCGGAAAAGGCAATGTCGGTTTCATCGTTTTTTGGTGTGGGCGGCACGATCAGCGGATCGTCACAACGTTCTAGCACAACCTGGTAATTGGGATCGAAGCGAATCCAACCAACGCGCCATTTGGCGTCGCGAGTCGCGCCGTTGTAGAACATCACGGGAGTACCGTCAAGGGTGACGGCCGGCCCGGTACTGAGATGCCACGCGTCCCACGATGAAGGGCGCCGTTCAAACGGCGGCGGGCGGATGGCCCATGGTCCGGCCACGCGAGGCGCGTCGGCAATACCAATCCGCGAGGCGTCCCCTTCTGCATACTCAAAGAAAAGACGCCACGTATCGTCGTCGGCCAAAGCGATTTCGGCCTCCTTGGGATTTTCGCAACCGGGAACGGATCGCAGCGCGACTCCGCGCTTACGAAGGTTCGAGGCATCCGGCCCCGTGGCTAGCAGCAGGCATCCGCGTCGCCGCGTCTGGTTCCAGCCGGTGTAGTAGACGTACAGGACGCCATCCCAGACTGCCACTGTAGGATCCTCGCAACCATCACGATCGTCAGAGCCCGGCCCCGGCGCGATCGCTACCGTTTCGTCCATGTCGAAGACTAGGCCGTCGGCGGAAACTCCGTGATAGATCCGCGCGATCTTCTTAGCCGGATCCTCGCAGCGCGGCACGGCGCGCATCATCACGTGGAATCCAGCGCCTTCACGCCAGACGAATGGACTTAGCTGGTAGAATGACGCGAGGGGTTCCTTCGCGTGCACCTGCAGTGCGTCGTCGGCGATGATTTGAAGGCGCATCCGTCGGCGTTAGGCGAGGGGCAGGCCCTCGCCCTTCCGTTTCGGAGACCAGAGGAGAATGTGCGTTGGAGGATGCAGAGTGGCTCGCGGAGCGCTTTGAGCAGGCTCGCCCCCGCTTGCACCGGATTGCGCTGCGGATGCTGGGATCGACGGCAGAATCCGAAGACGCGCTTCAGGAAAGCTGGCTGCGGATCAGCCGCGCGGACACTGCCGGCATTGCGAATCTCGAAGGCTGGCTCACGACCGTTGTTGCGCGCGTCTGTCTCGATGCGATGAGACGCAGTACCAGCCGGCGCGAGCAGTTGACGCCGGACGATCCGCGTCGCGACGTCGCAGCAATCGCTCCCGGCGAACGCCCCGAGGAAGAGGCAATGCTCGCCGATTCTATCGGCGTAGCCCTCCTGATCCTGCTCGATGCGCTGGCACCCGCCGAACGCGTCGCCTTTGTCCTGCACGACATGTTCGACGTGCCCTTCGATGACGTCGCCGGGATTGTCGGGAGGACACCCGAGGCGGCGCGGCAACTCGCAAGCCGCGCGCGCCGGCGCGTGCGCGGCGCATCCGCCGATCGCGATGCCCAGACGCAGCGACACGACGAACTCGTACGCGCGTTTCTTCAAGCCTCGCGGTCGGGAAATTTTTCGGCGCTTCTCGCGCTGCTCGCTCCGGGGGCTACGCTTCGTGCGGATGCGGCCGTGGTGGCGATGGGTGGCGCAACGTACTGGCAGAACGATCGTCTGCAGACCGGTATCGAGGGCGCGGATGCCGTTGCGCGGACGTTCTCCGGTCGTGCGCGTGCCGCGCAGCCCGCATTAATCGACGGCAAACCAGGAGCGGTGTGGATGCAAGAACGCGAGGTGCTCGTTGCGTTCCGGTTTACCGTAGTGGACGATCGCATCACTGCGATCGATATCATCGCCGATCGCGCGGCGCTCGCGCAGTCGGTTATCGAGCGTTGATGACCGGAGGGTCACGGAATGTCGCCCGTCGTACGGCTTAGGGCACATTGTCATTCGCCTTCCGGCGCAATAGGAGGCAAGGCTTGCGTCTCCTAAGTACTGCAGACTCCCGGACCCACTTATGTAAAGGAGCATACGTGAAAGCATTCTCGAAGTTTTTTCCGCTAGTAGCGGCGCTGGCGATCGCCGGCTGCAATGCGGGCGGTTCGCCAAATATGCCAACGGGCGGCGGCCCGTCGCAGGGCGCGTCTTCCTCCTCCGCGCACTTTGTACCCGAGTGGCAAGCCAAGCACCAAGCGCGGCGCGCCTGCAAAGCGCTTGCCGGAGGCGTGCAATGCCAGGTATTGCTTGTATCGAAGCATGGAGATTCAAGCTGCTCGCCGACCAGCGGCAACTGCGGCTGGCGGCCGATCGACCTGGAGACGCGCTATAACCTGATGGGGTCGCTGGGCAAAGGTTCGGGAACGGTCGTGGCGCTCATCGAACTCGGCGATTTGTCCGCTGCTGCATCGGATCTCGCCACCTACCGCAGCACGTTCGGACTGGGAACGGCAACGTTCTTCAAGTACAACGAGAGCGGTCAACAAAGCAACTATCCTGAGAGCTGCGAGGACTTCGGATGGTGTGTCGAGACCGACCTCGACATCCAAATGGTCTCCGCCTCGTGTCCGAAATGTACGATTTATCTGATCGAAGGTGGCAACTGCGGCGGCGTGGTCTGCGGCTTGGAGAACGCCGAAACGACGGCCGTGAAGCTCGGTGCCACGATCCTCAGCAACAGCTGGGGATGCAGCGACCTCAATTACGGCGAGAACTGCGGCGATTCGAACTTCCCGAACTACTTCAGTACGCCGGGTGTCGCGTATTTGGCCTCGTCTGGGGACGACGGATATAACATAATCCTATGGCCGGCGGCGCTGGCAAACGTGCTCGCCGTCGGCGGCACGCAGTTGGCACTCTCCGGATCGACCTACAGCGAAACCGTCTGGGACGGCGCCGGAGCGGGCTGCGCGACCACCACTACCAAACCGTCGTGGCAGCACGATCCGGATTGCAACGGAAAGACGATCTCTGACATCTCCGCCGAAGCCGGCTGCTCCCCCGGAGTCGCCGAGTACATCAGCTCCTACGGCGGCTGGACCGGTGTCTGCGGTACGAGTGTCGCATCGCCGCTCACCGCAGGTGTTGTCGGACTTGCGGGCAACGCGAGCAGCATAACCGGCGGCAAGACGTTCTGGGATCTCTCGAGGAGAAAACACAAGAAGGAGCTGCACGTGATCACGTCCGGAAGCGACGGCAGCTGCGGTAACTATCTCTGCGAGGCCGGCCTATCGAAGAAGGATGGCCGCTACAAGACGTATAGCGGCCCGGCCGGGTGGGGAACTCCAAACGGCATAACGGCCTATTAACTCCCGACATTCGAAGCGGAAGGAAAGGCGAGCGCGCACGGCGCTCGCCTTCTCTTACCGTCAGGCGAGGTGACCGCACACACGAAGCCTAAGGTCCGCAGCGTATGAGTGCATATGTTATCGTCAACGTCAAAACGCGGGATCCCGTTGAGTACGAACGCTACAAAAAGATGGCGGCCGAAACCGTGGCAAACTTCGGCGGCCGCTTTTTGGTGCGTGGCGGCCGAATGCAAGTTCTCGAAGGAGCCTGGGCGCCCGCACGCATCGTCGTACTCGAATTCGATTCGTACGAGCGCGCCAGCGAGTGGTGGCATTCGGCGGAGTATGCGCCGGCTAAAGCGCTGCGTCAACGCTTGAGTGAGACCGATTTACTCATCGTCGACGGATACGATTCAGGCTAAGCGCTCGGTTCCAGGGCCCGGACTAAGCCGAGCGGAAGATTAGGCGCGCACGTCTCACCGCGCCCCGGAGGTAATGCTATGACCGAATCGCTTTATAGTCGCGCGCTTATCGTTATTGCGGCTTTCGCCGGTGTTGCCGGATGCGGCGGCCGCCCGTCGTCCGTGACCCCGGCCGAGCCGCTGACGCGCTTCGTACCCGGACCCGCCATCGCCGGTCCCGTTATCGTTCCGACGGTTCCTCTGCCGGTAACCGGCCCGCGCGGATGGCCCGATGCGGCGAAGCGAGCGAAACCAATCCTCTTCGTGAGCGACCTTCAAGGCAACGTCGTTCGGCTTTACGATCCCGACAGGCCGAACGCGCCGGAGGAGGGTACCATCACTGACAGCGTCATGAATCCCCAGGGCCTAGCCGTCGATTCGAAAGGATCGCTCTACGTTTCCAATGTCGGCTCCACCGAGGAAGCGATCACCGTGTATTCGCCCGGCAAGAGTAAACCACGCCTGACGATCCAGACGTCAGGGTATTACGGAATTGCCGTCGATTCAAAGGGCGATATCTTCGCAACATACGTCGGTGGTAGCGTCTACGCGTATAAGCCCGGCGCGAAGAAACCGTACGAGTCGATCGGCGGTTTCGACAATCCCGTCGGCATCGCGGTCGATAGTAAGGATAACGTCTGGGTTTCGGACGATTCCGCCAACAAAGTCTATATGATTCCCGCTGGAACCAAGGAAGTGAAGGACGCCGGGCTCGTGGGACTCAACTCACCGCTTGGGCTGTCCTTTGGAATCGGAGACACGCTTTACGTCGGAAACTTCGGCAATAACGTCGTCACCGTCTATGCAGCCGGCTCGAAGAAGCCGTCGATCACGATCACCAAAGGAATAACGAGCCCCAACCTCAACGGCGTCACGGCAGCCGACTACTTCTTCCAGGCGAACCAGTTCGGCGCAGTGGTCGGCTACAAGAAAGGCCAGAAGACGCCGTTCTCGACGATTACCGGGAGTGCCGATCCGCTGGGGATAGCCTCGTCGCCCTTGGTCAAGAAGTAGCAATAAAAACTTAACTACGGGCCAGCCGCTGCAAAAGCCGGCCGTATTCGATCGCGTTGTTCCGCGCCGGCGCGCTCCGTACGATAGCGGCTTCGGAAACCAACGTGAGCAGCAGCGCATACGGGACGCCGTAACGCTCCACCAAGCGACGCGCCTCACCGATATGTTCGCGGGCGCGTCGTGCGTCGCCGCGACGTGCGTGACAGATAGCCAGAAGGTGGTGCGCGTCGCCTATCCCGCGCGCCACTCCCCGCGAGCTGTATCCGGCTAATGCGGAACGCGCCTCGGCGATCGCCGCGGCGTCGTCGCCGAGATTCGCCAACGCGGCGGCGGCCACGGCGTGCCAACTCGGCACCTCGTCGCTCGGACAGCCGTTCTCGGGCCGCGCGTATCCGAGGATCGCAAGTGCTTCGCGCGGGCGCCCCGCCATCGTGTAGGAGTGCGCGGCCTCCATCGCGAGATTCGCACGGTCGCTCGGGCGCGCTCCACTGGATGCCAACGGTATCATGTGCTGATACCAGCGAATCGCCTCGTCGTATTCGCCGGAGATCGCGTTGAGGCCGACGAGGTTAGCGCCCAGCCGGCAGGCCGTGGACGACCAGCCCGAATCGACGGCGAGATGCAGCAGTGCGGTCACGTCGGCGATTGCGGCCCGCGTCCGTCCGCTAACGCACGCGTCGATCGCAGCATGCATCGCCAAAATTTCGAGCGCCTTCGGGCGAGAGCGCAACGCGAAGCTCCCGATCAATTCGATCGCCTCTAGCGACGCGGCGCGCGCTCGCCCGTAAGCTCCGAGCGAGTAGTGCAGCAGCGCCGCGTCGCCGAGGGCGTCGGCGAGTGCCGGTGCCGACGCGCAGGCGTCGCTGCCGCCGGCGAGGTTCGCGCGAAGAATCGTCAGCGCTTGCGCGATGAGCGAAAGAGCATCGTCTTTACGCCGGCTGAATCGTGCGCGTACGCGCGCGAGCCGACCGCGGAGTAGCGCCGTTCGCGCATCGCACGATTCGCCCAAGAGGCGCGACGCTTCGCCGGCGGCCTCCGCCGCCGCGCGTTCGGCGCTGCAATCCGCGGCCGTCTGCGCCAACTCGAGCAGAAGGTCGGCGCGCTCGGTGGGATAGCGCGCGCCGGCGGCGAGGTCGCGCAGCACGTCGAGGCAGCGCGCGTCCCCCGTTTGCGCGAGGCTCCGGGCGAACGTTCGCGCGACGATCGCCGCATCGCGCGGTGTTTCGGACGAGGCGCGAACGCTCGCCGCGCTCGTCGTACGCTCGGGCTCGAAGATGAAGCTGCTTAGCAGCGCGAGGCCGTTGTGCCGATCGCGGAAGAACTGGCGGGGCGAGAGGCTCAAGTCGCGTTGGATCGCCGCCGCTGGCTCTCCCTCGAGATCGTATCGCCGCACAATCGCTTGCTGCCGCCACGGCAATCGAAAGAGCGCGATCTCGACTGCGCCGCGCAGCGCGGTGCCCCGTTGCGCGCGGGCCTGACCTCGCAGCCCGCGCAACAACCGCCGAATCCCGAAGAACGGATCCTCTCGATCAGACCTGCGCGCCATGAGCCTCTCATACTTTCTGCGGCGACGGCATTCTTCATCGGGCATACGGCAGCAAACGCGAAGAATGCCACGTTTCGGCCTCGCTGGAGGAGGCGGCCGCGCTTCGCTTGGAGTGGCGAGGCAAAGGAGAAGATCGGATGCATCCCTTCAGCCTCTACTCGCGCATCGCCGGCGTGGCTGCGCTTGCTCTGCTGAGTGCCTGTGGAGGCGGCGGTTCCCCGGTCGCGCTGCCGGCCGGCCCCACGACCGTGCGGGCGATTCACGCGGGTGCCGATCGCTACGACGGTCTCGTTTTCGTCTCCGATGAGGACGACAACGCCGTCTGGATCTGCTCGGTAATCTCACGCGACATTCGCCGCGGGTTCTCTCCGCCGACGAGTCAAAGTCAGCTCAACGACGTATCGGATCCGGCCCAGATGGCCGTCGACGCGCAAGGAACGCTCTATGTCGCTAACGCGCAGACCGATGCGACCGGCACCGGCGAGATCGCGGAGTATCCGCGCGGAGCGACGTCACCGGCGCGCATCCTGAAGACTGGGCTCAACACGACAACGGGCGTGGCGGTGGATTTCACCGGAACGATCTACGCGAGTAATAAGTATTGGGGCTCGATCGTCGTTTTCCCCAAAGGCAAGACCGCTCCGAGCGAGACGATCAAGGCGAACCTGACCGGTCCCGACGGCCTTGCAGTCGATAAAGCGGGCGATCTATTCGTCGCCGACAGTTCTGCCAACGACGTGCTGGAGTTGATGCACGGCTCGAAGACGCCCAAGTCGCTCCACTTGAAAGACCTGGCGCGGCCGGTCGGCCTCGCGCTCGACCGTCACGGGAATCTCTTCGTGAGCAACTACCTCGGCGCATCGTCGAACGTCACCGTCTACCCGCAAGGATCCACATCGCCGTCGCAGACGATCGTCGTGCCGGGTCCGCTCTACGGCTCCGAGAGCACGATTGCCGAGTCGATGATGCTCTCCGTATCGAATCCCGGCGACATCCTAATTGCAAGCGCGCCGATCTCGCTCGCGCTCATCGATGGTCAGGAGTGGTTCGGATACGCGCCCGCCATCGTCGGCTATACCTCCGGACAAACGCAGCCGGCGTGGAGCGTCTATAACGTCATCGGCGACGACGCCGTCTTTCAACCGGCCAAGTAAAGGAGACGAACCGTGTTGCGAACTCGAATTTTCATCAGCGCGGCAATTCCCGTGGTTTGTGCGGGCGCGGCCCACGGCGCTGCGCCGAGTCCGCACCCCCTCTGCGCGTTCAACCTGCCGGTGACTCCTGCGATGTGCGCGCGGCTGCGTAACTCGCCGCACTGGGCGAGCCGCAGCTGGAACGCGAGCCGCAGTAATGAAACCCTCGTCTACACGTCGCAGCCATTCTCCGGCATCGTCGCGATCTCAGCACTCGGCTCGAAAGGGTTCAAGCCGGCCGGCACGCTCGTGCTCCCGTCGCAGTCGGTCGCGTTGGGCCTGGCCGTCGACGCTTCGCAGAACCTCTACGTCGCGATCTCGACCCTCGGCTCGGGAACGCCCAGCGTCGAAGTCTTCCCGCGCGGAGCGACGCAACCGAATAAGACCTATACGGACGGCCTAACGGCACCGGTCGACGTGGCCGTGGATCATTACGGCACCGTCTACGTGGCGAATCTCGCAAGCGCACACGGCAGCGGGTGCAAACAGGGGAGCGGCCCGGGCGGCAACGTCGTCGAGTACGCGAGCGGCAGCACCACGCCGACGCGCACCATCACCGGATTTCCGGGTTGTCCGAACGCGGTGGCGGTCGACGCGAAGGCCAATCTTTACTTGACGTACACCTATTATCCGTCGAGCGGCTTCGTCGAAAGCGACGTTATTAAGTACGGCTATCAGTCGACAAAGGGAAAGGCGTTGAACCTGCAGGTGCCCGGCGGCCCGCAACTCGGCGGCATCGCGGTTACGCAGCGCGGTGATCTCGTGGTCGAGAACGTTGAAGACGACGCAACGCTCAATCAGATTCTGACGTTTGGCGGCGGCTCGAAGAAACCGACGAGCACGATTCAATATGGCGGCACGGGCTGGGGAACGGCGTTCAAATTCTTCGCCCTGCTGGAGAACACGCTCTACGCGCCCGCATACGTTGCGCAAAGCCTCTCATTCCTTATCGGTACTCCGGCCGAGTTCGCATACCCGAGCGGGCGTCAACTCTTCGTCCAAGACCCCGCGAACGCGGCCGGGCCGTGGTCGTATGGATTCGCCGTAAGTCCCGGCACGTAGCAACTTATCGGCGTTGACGTCGGTCAGTCACCCTCATTTCAGCGGTGCGTAAAACATCGACCAGCCGTAGGTCGACAAATACATACCGGCGCTGCCATTGGGCTGCGACACATAGTGGAGTTCGGTCGCGTTCGCGGTGCTCGGGAGCCCGTTGGAGGCGATTAACCACGTTCCCCCTCCGTCGTGCGTCACGAAAACCTGCTGCGAGTTCGTAACGAATATCGAAGTGATGTCGGGGCCGTCAATGCTGACGAAGGGCAGGTTCGATGGCAACCCACTGCCGGCTGCCTGCCACGACTGACCGTTAAACGTGAGAACGCATCCCGGAGTCGACCCGGCGGCTGCGAAGGCGCTGGAAAGGCCCAACTCAAGAATCGGCGGCAAAGATGGGAGCCGGAGCAGCGACTGCATCACTCCGTGCAGGGCACGCGAGCGCGAGCAGCGATGCCACGAGCGCCGCGGCCATCGTCCTCACAGCGTCATTCGCAAGCGTAAACGTCTTCATGTAGGTCGCCTCCTCCCAGGGCGTCTTATCGCCATTATAGCGAGCGCGCCGCCGTCGGGAAGTACTCTTTTGGTACACGTCACTTCGCGCCACGCTTATTCGATCGGGCGGATGTCGACGAAGGCCTCGGGCCACGCTTCACTAAGTAGCGTTCATGGGAAACTCCAAAGCCGTTTATGCCGCGGCCGCTGCCGCGATCGCTCTGCTCTGCGCCTGTTCGAGCGACGCATCGCGGGGGGCAAGTTCAACGCTACCGGGTTACGCCGCCCTTCCCGACGCCGCAGTTGAGTTCGCCTATGAGGCCAACGAAGGCTCGACAAATGTTTCGGCTTATAAGATCGAGAGCGACGGGGCGCTGACGCCGGTGAAGGGGTCGCCGTTTGCGGCGGGCTCCAATCCCTCGGGCGTGGCAGTCGATCCTACGGGCAAGTTCGCTGTTGCGTCAAACGCCGGGTCCAATAACGCGTCCGCCTTTACAATCGACGCGAACAGCGGTGCGCTCAAACAAGTCAAAGGCTCGCCGTTTGCGGCCGGTACCACGCCTTCGGGCGTGGCAGTCGATTCAACCGGCAAGTTCGCCTACGTGGCAAACGTTGGGGTCAGCAGCAGCAGCAACGTTTCGGCGTATACAATCGGAAGCAGCGGTGCGCTGACGCCGGTGACGGGCTCGCCGTTTGCAGCCGGTACGAGTGCGCAGTACGTGACCGCCGATCCCTCGGGCAAGTTCGTCTACGTGCCCAATGCGGGCTCCGGGAACGTCTCCGCGTATAAGATCGCAAGCAGCGGCGCGCTGACGCCCGTGAAAGGATCGCCGTTTGCTGCGGGCAGCGAACCCTTCGGCGTGGCCGTCGATCCGAGCGCCAAGTTCGCCTATGTAAGCAACTACGGCTCGAATAACGTTTCCGCCTACTCGGTCAACGCGACTAGCGGTGCGCTGACGCCCGTAAAAGGGTCGCCATTTGCAGCGGGCACCAATGCCTGCAGCGTGATCGTCGATCCGAACGGCAAGTTCATCTACGTACCGAACGTCGGTTCTGCGAATGTCTCCGCGTATGCGATCAAAAGCAACGGCGCGCTAACCCCGGTCAAAGGCTCGCCGTTTGCGGCCGGATCCGGGGCCTGTTACGGGGCGGTCGATCCGTCGGACAAGTTCGTCTATGTGGGCAACAGCGGCGCCAATTCGATTTCCGGTTATCAGATCGGGAGCAACGGTGCGCTGACGCCGCTGAAGGGATCGCCGTTTCCCGCGGGCGCGACGCCCGCCGTTATCGCCACTTGCCGCGTGGCGTCCGGAAAATGCGTTCCGTCGCCGCTATAAGTGAAGTCGATAACGCCCAGCCGGCTCGCGCAGCGTCTCGATAACGGCACCGCGCCGTTCTTGTTGGACGTACGCGAGCCGGACGAGCTCGTCGACGACGGCTGCATTGCCGGTTCTGTGAACATTCCGATGGATGAAGTTGACGATCGACTCGGGGAAATTCCAACCGATCGCGACATCGTCGTGTACTGTCACCTAGGCGGTCGCAGCGCGTACGTCACGAAGAAGCTCAACGCGCTCGGCTTCGATAGAGCGGTGAACCTGGCGGGCGGGCATGACGCCTGGCGTCTCTACTCGGCTTAACGAGAGATCGCCACTCCGTAGACCGACTTCAGTCCGTTGGTAATTGAGTTGACGAGTTTACCCGAAGTGTAGTCGTAGACAAGCAGTGCATTGACCTCGGGATCGGCAACGTAGAGGTGCGTGAACGGCTTGTCGATCGCGATGCGGAACGGATCCTCCAAACCTTGGTCGATCGTCTCCGACGGCGTCTGCGAACCCGGTTGGAAGACGTAGATCGCCGCATTGCTGCCCGAACCCTGATCCGCAGCGATGACGTCGCTGCTTCCGTCGATGGCATCGCCGGCCCCCCACACGATGGGAAGTCCGAGGTCCTTGGGGCTCGTCGATCGGGGCGCGTACTCATTGACGTCGCCCGGGCCGCCGCCGTGGGCGCCCGTATTGTACTCGACGTACAGATTGTTTTTCGAGTCGAGGGCGACGCCTTGGGGATAGCTGACATCGATCGTTAGCTTCGGCCGAGTCGACCCTTTCGCGAACTCGACGACTTTTTGCCCGACCAAATCGGCGACGTAGACCCAGCCGTCCTTGCCGACCGTGACGTTCGTCGGGTACGCGAAACCGGTATATTGCAGCTTCCACGTCGGGCTTCCGTGCGGATACATCGTCACGGTTTGGTTGGATACATTCGTCACGAACAGATTGCCGTGCGTGTCGGCGAAGCTCCCCTCCGGGCCGCTTATCCCGTCCGTGATCTCTCCGATTGGGCTTTGGTTCGATCCGGCGGCGGAGTAGATTTCAACGGCGTTGCCGGTAAAGTCCGATACGTAGATCAAATGCTTCGCTTTTTTTGCCGCGGGCGAAAGCCATCCGCCGGCCCGATGGGATGGCTGCGCGGAACTCTGCGCCGGCATCCCGGCAGGCGTAACTTGGCCGCCAGCACAACCCGCACACAGGGCGAGCGATGCAATCCAGAAACCTTTTTGCATGATCGTTTCTCCTTTTTGATGCGCTAGAGCGGCGGGGCTGGGTCGAGGGCAAGACCGTTGGGGCCGTCGACGCCGTCGGTGATTGTATCGACTAGCGCGCCGCTGGAATAATCGTAGACGTAGACCGCGTTTCCAACTGAATCTCCAACGTAAACCCGGCGCTCTTCCTTATCGAGGCGCACGGGATCTGGATCGAGCGCATTTTGCGCGAAAGTCTTCGACGGCTTCGTCTTGCCCGGAGGGAACACCAGGACGCCGGGCAACGACTGATCGGCGGTGACGATATCCCCGGCCTTGTCGAGCGCGACTCCTCCGGGCGCCTCGGTGACGATGCCGAGATTCGTTCCCTGCGTGCTTCCGGGGGAGTACTCAAAAATTTCGCCGCTCTTGAAGCCCGGGGCGTACGTCGTGACATACGCGTTTGAGGATGCATCGAGCGCGACGTCGATCGGATACGTGAGGTCGGTGATTTTGAGAAGCGGTGTGTTCGATGCTTGAGCAAAGACTTCAACGGATGGGGGACTCAAATTCGTCACGTAGACGTTTTGCTTGTCGTCGATCGCGACGCCGGCCGGATCGCCAAGACCGCTCGAATAGCTAAAGCTCGGCGTTACGCTGCCGGGCGCATACTCCGTTACCGTATTTGCAATCGTGTTAGCGACATAGAGGTTGCCTTTGCGATCGACGTTAGCCCCCTCCGGGCCTTCGATGCCGTCGGTGATCTTTCCAAGCGGCGCCTGATTATGGCCTTTCGTGCAGTAGATGGCGACGTAGTTGAGCTTGTAACTGGAGACGTAGAGCCTCTCTTTGCAGTGTTTCGCCGCCGGCACCAGCCAGTCGTTGCTTTCACTTTGGACGCCTGCGGGAACCGTTGAGTTGGCCGAGCAAGCGGCGAAGAGCGAAATGCCGGCCGATGCGACGGCGAGGCGCAGCAGAGCAAACAGGTAACGCGTCATAGGTCGTTGAGGGTTCACTCCTCGCCGGCATCTCCCCCTCCCGCCCGCCGCGGTTTGAGCGTTAGGCCTCGACCGCGCGTTTTGCCGGCAGAACGATGCGCATTCTTGTGCCCGTTCCAGGCTGAGCTTCGATTTGGACGTCTCGCGCCAAGCACGCAATCAGAAAAAGACCGCGACCGTTTTCGTTTAGTGCGTCTGCCGGCAACGCCGCCACAAAGCGCGATAATCCGGGGCCGCTGTCGGAAACGATAACGACCGGATACGTATCGGTCCAATCGACGTCGACGGTCACGGCGCCCGGCGCATGCTCGACCGTATTTGCGAGCGCCTCGCCAATGATGAGCTCCGTGCGAAACATTTCGTCTTCGTTCGGCGCGAGCGAACGGATGAAGTGCGTGATCTCGTGGCGAAGCTTTTGGGCACCGAGCGGATTTCGTGAATTGTAACTCCAGGACTTTTGCAGTGCGGCGCCGAGTTGGACAACCAGGAGCACCGTATCGTCGGCGGGTCTTTGAGAGCCCATGACGCTGCGTTGGATGAAAACGGCCGGGCGATCCACGTGCGGATCGTCGACCAACCGCGTAACGGCCTGCAACACCGCTCGTTCGGTGCGTTCGATATCTCGCTTGAACTCGGTGAGCCCATCGGTGTAAAAGAGAATCGCCGCATCGCGCTCCAAGGTTACCGTGTGCGTTTCCGACGCGATCGGAATGCCGATGCCGAACGGAAACCCCCCGTGTTTCAGCAAGCGCGCCCCGGTACGTGGACCCGCGACGATTGGTGGCGGATGCCCTGCGCCCGCGTAGCTCAGCGTAGACAGATCTCGGCTGATGGTGGCGACCAACGCGGTCGCGGGTGCCTCATGGCGCGATCCGAGCACGCGATCGGCCATGATCAGGATCTCTGCGGGATCGGCAGTGTCGTGGGCCGCGGCGAAGATGCTGCGCCGCAGGCGCGCAGCGGCAACCGCTGCATCGAGGCCGTGGCCGGTCACGTCGCCGATCGAAAAAGCGATCCGTCCGTCGGGCAGCTCAAAGGCGTCGTACCAGTCGCCGCCGATGAGCGCTTCACGCTCCGCCGCGATGTAAAGCACGTCGCACCGGATGCCACGTCGTTGCGGAAGATGCTCGGGGAGGAACGCAGTCTGCAACGTTCTGGCCGATCGCTTCGTCTGCGTCAACAGTTCTTGAAGGTCGAGACGAGCGGTCCGCCTTTCGGCCGCGACCGCGGCGAGTACCAGGCCCGTTATCGCCAGAACCGCCATCCAACTGTCAAGTTGGATGAGTCGCGAATCGAGCGCGCCCGATGCCCACGGACCCAAACCGTGGGATGTCGCCCAGATGGCGAGACCGCTGATAGCCGCGATTGCTGCCGTCATTTCACGCTGTCGAAAGCGCAGGGCCGTCCAAATGATGAACGGGTAGAGCGAAAAGCGCAACGGGAAATTACTCAAGAACGAAATTGAGCTTGACGCCAGCAACGTCACGGCGAGAGCGGCAAGTTCGAGCTTGCTACCCTCCGCAGACTCCTTCTGCTTGGGGCCGATCCACGTGAGCAAGAGCGGAGTAACGAACAGCACGCCCATCGCGTCGCCCGCCCACCATACCCACCAAACCGAGAAGAAGGCACTCCAGGGAACGATTCGAGCGAGCGCGAGCTCGACGACGCCATTGGTCGCGGATACGATCATGGCAATCGCGGACCCGAACAGCGCGAGCAGAAGAACGTCGCGTACGCGCGCGAGCGCATTCTCGAAACCGCCGAAGCGTCGCAAGAGGAAGTTGCCGAACACCGGCGCGAGCGTATTTCCGGTCGCGATCGCCGCGGCTGTCCAAACGGGCTCGGAGCTGAGCGCATTACTTGCAAATGCACCGAGCCAAATCCCCGGCCAGACGCGATACCCCCAGAGCAAGAGGGCTGCGAGCGCAATGCCGGTCGGCGGCCATACGGCGGTCACTTGCTTCGTCGTGAACGCCAACGAGAACCCAAGCTTCGCGGCGGCAACGTAAGCGACTGCAACCAAGACGGGGACGAGCACTCTCCGACCGCGGTCCTTCAATCGCGCCTCCGCACCGTAGCAGTTATCGCCGCATCTTCACCGGGCTCGCGATGCCGACGAACTCGACGAGTCGCATGGCGCCGGGTTCGCCGCAGACGTGCGCTTTCTTGCATACCTCCGCGCCGGCGGCGCGGATAACGCAGGCGAAGGCTGTTGGCCGCGCTAAAGGCCGCGGGCGGTGTTTACGATCGAACGCGATCCGGTGGCGGTGCTGCGATTGCGCGGGCTCTCGGAAACCCCGCTCGCCGCAGTCGCCGAGCTGACGTTTGCGTACGGCGCGCACTCCGTCCATTTCTCGGCCGACGAGCCGCACGAATTCCGATCCGTGGAGGCAGACGGCGTCAGCGGCTGGCCTCGCCGGTATGAGTTCGAAGCTGCAGCCCGCGCGGCGCTCGACCGCCATGGGCTGCACCTGGTGACGTGGCCGGAGATCCAATTCATCAAACATCGCAACTCGACGTTGCGCTTTCCGGGAACGGGGGAGCAGCGCTGGGTGAAGTTCCTCGACGGCGTGGTGCCGGCGTTGCGCGCGAGCGGCTGGCGCGTCGAGATCGACCCCTCGTTTCCGTACGAATTGGTCGAAGCCGCCAATTGGGATGCGCAGATCGAGACAAGCGCAAACAATTGGTTTGAGTTCGATCTCGGCATCAACGTCGGCGGCGAGCACGTATCGCTCCTGCCGATCGTCATCAGCGCGTTGCGCGAGCTCGGCATTCGTTCTCACGACGGGCTGGCGCAGCTTGGCGACGGCGCGACCGTCTACGGCCGCGTGCGCGAGGGCGCGTTTATCGCGTTGCCGGCCCAGCGCCTCGCGCCGCTCCTGGCCACGCTCGTCGAACTCTTCGACGCACCGCTCACGCGCGAGGGACGCCTGGCGCTCACCCCCGCGCACCTCGCGTCGATCGCGCAGCTCGAACGCGCGACGCCGATACGCTGGGCCGCAGCGGCGCAGCTGCGCGACCTAGTGCGCGCGCTTGCCGACGAAGATGCGCTGGCGCCGGCCGCTACGCCGGCAACCTTCAAGGGTACGCTGCGTCAGTATCAGGCGCGCGGCGTCGCGTGGCTGCAGCTCCTCGCTCGCAACGGTTTCGGGGGTGTGCTTGCCGACGACATGGGCTTGGGCAAAACGGTCGAGCTGCTCGCGCACGTCGCGATCGAGAAGGCCGCGCGCCGCCTCAAACTACCGGTCCTGATCGTCTCGCCGACAAGTGTTTCGCCGAACTGGCGTGCCGAGATTGCGCGCTTCGTTCCGCATTTGCGCGTGCTCGCGCTCACCGGAGCGGACCGTGCCGGGCGATTCACGCAGATCGCGCGCAGTGACGTTGTACTGACGACCTACGCGCTGCTGCAGCGCGACATCGAGACGCTTTGCGCGCAGCACTGGCAGATCGCCGTGCTCGACGAAACGCAGGCGATCAAGAACCCACGCTCCAAGGGCGCGCAGGCCGCGGGTCGACTGCGCGCCGCGCAGCGGCTCGCCCTGACCGGGACGCCGATGGAGAACCATCTCGAGGAGCTGTGGTCGGTCTTCGCGTTCGCGGTTCCCGGATTGCTTGGCGAGCGCGCTGCCTTCGGGCGCGCGTTCAGAACGCCGATCGAGAAGCGGGGCGACATGCAGCGGCGGCGCGTGTTGTCGTCGCGCCTGCGCCCGTTTCTCTTGCGTAGAACAAAGGAGCTGGTCGCGCCCGATCTTCCCGCGAAGAGCGAGATCGTCACCCGCATCGAACTGGATGGTGCGCAACGCGATCTCTATGAGACGATCCGCATCGCCATGCACGCGCGCGTGCGCGACGCGCTGCGCCAGCGCGGCTTGGCGCGCAGCCACATCGTCGTGCTCGACGCGCTCCTCAAATTGCGTCAAGTGTGCTGCGATCCGCGGCTCCTCAAGGTGTCGGCGGCGCGCGGCGTTCGCGGATCGGCCAAGCTCGAGGCGTTGCTGGAGATGGTTCCCGAACTGATCGACGAGGGACGCCGGATTCTGCTCTTCTCGCAGTTCACATCGATGCTCGATCTCATCAAGCCCGAGCTTCGCGAACGTGAGATCGCGTTCGTCGAACTGCGCGGCGAGACGAAGGACCGCGTTATGCCCGTGCAGCGCTTTCAGGCCGGTGAGGTGCCGCTCTTTCTCATCAGCCTAAAAGCCGGCGGCACCGGATTGAATCTCACCGCGGCAGATACCGTGATTCATTACGACCCGTGGTGGAATCCCGCGGTCGAGCGCCAGGCCACCGATCGCGCGCACCGCATCGGTCAGCACAAGCCCGTCTTCGTGTACAAGCTCATTGCCGCCGGGACGGTGGAGGAGCGCATCGTCGAGATGCAGGAGCGCAAGGCCGAGTTAGCCGCGGGGTTGTTCGATGAGTCGGCATCGCTGCAACTCGATATCGCCGAGATCGATCGGCTGTTTTCGCCGCTCTCGGCTCTCGATTAGCTCTTCCGGAGCGACCGGAACTACGGCGTCATACCGTCCATGCTGTGGTGCGCATCGACGGCCCAAACCGCGGCATCGGTCTTTTCGTTCGGCCACACGTGGACCATCCATCCGAAAACGCGCGGGATGAACGTGCCGCCGGCGGCATCGCAGGCAGCTTTCGTGTGAATCGAGCCCGCGAAGCCAAAGCGCGCGTTTGCTCCAAACCGATCCGCTAGCGGGGTTCCCACTGGCGCTTTGCAGAAATCGACGTGGCGGTGCCAGGTTCCGAAGCTCAGCGGAACCCACGCATTCAGTTCGTCGCGGTCGGCGGAGTTCGGTGCCGTGTACATCACGCCGACGATCTGCAGCGAGTTGCCGTCGCGCTTGAAGATGAGCGACGTCGGGTGCCTTGGATCGAAATGGCCGAGCCATGCCTCCACCGCGAAGCCGCGATTGGTGTAGTGCTCGATCGAAAGCGGAATAGCCGGAAGAAACTTCTTGAAGCCTCCTTTCTCGGCGGCGTCAACCGTCGGGTAATCCGCCATCACTTGTCGAGCCGCCGCAACAATCGCGTCGGCGCGCGCACGGTCGCCGGGGCGCTCGGGCGCGTGCAGCGTCATCTCCATGTGTCCCTGCCGCGTCGTGGGGACGTCCGCGGTCGAAGCGCCGTCGGTGGAGCGCACGTGGGCCAGCGCCAGGCCCAGCAGGGCAATCAACGCGGTTCCGGAGACGAGGCCGATCGACCCAACGCGTTTCATGCCTGAATTATACCGTGGTGCGACAAGCCTAAGAGCAAGCCGCTAGGGTTCGCGGCGCCCGGGACGCGAATCGTGCTCCAGCGATGGAGCGCATAACCGAAACCGGCGCCGTTTTTGAAACCGATCACCGGGGGTGCAGCGCGATGAAACACCACCGCCACGGCTCGTCGTTCGTCACCCTCGTCTTAGGCGGGGCGTACGTCGAGGTGTGCGATATGGTTCCCGCGCTCTGGCGCAGCGGCAGCATCGTCGTTCACGACGCTGCCGAGGAGCATGCGGACCGGTTCGCCAGCGACACGCGATGCCTCAACGTCGAGTTGCCACCCGATTCCCGTGTCGCAGATTCGCGTGGAAGCGTCGCAGTGGATCATACTACGCTGCAAAACGTGGTGGACGAGGTCGTGCGGTCGTTCTATGCTGACGGCCGCGAGCTTGGCGCGGCAGTGGTCAGTCTGCACGATGCGTTGCTGCGCCGATCCACTGAGGCTCCGCCGGAGCGTCCGCCCTGGTTGCGCAGCGTGATTGACAGTTTTCCCTGGGAGGAGGCCGTTCCGCTGCGCGAGGCCGCTGCGATAGCGGGTCTGCACGAGACGCATTTCAGCCGCGCTTTTCGACACCACGTCGGCATGACCGCGAACGCGTATCGCGCGCGCGCCCGCATCCGGCTGGCGTCGAAGATGCTGCTGACGACGATGGCGCCTATCGCGCGGATCGCATTGAACGCGGGCTTTAGCGACCAAAGCCATCTCACACGCGCTTTTAACCGGAGCCTCGGACTCTCGCCGGCCGGGTACCGCCGAACCTTCGCGCGCTAAGAATCTTCAAGACGGCCTCCCAGCCGGCGTGTATGCTCGCGGAATGATCGGCCTTATCGCCTCTATTTCGCTTGCATGCAACGCTGCCGCGCTGTTCGCGCAGGTCGCCGCGGCTACCGGCGGGGCGGCCTGGAATCGCGTCGGCGAGGTTAGCGCTTCGGGGACGCTGGTCAGCTCGGGATTGCGCGGCACCGCCGAGCTTAGCGACGACATCCGCGACGGACGCTACGCGCGCTGGTCGACGCTTCCGGTCAAGGGGAGCAACGCTGAGGTGTATGACGGGCGGATACTCTGGGCGCGTGACATCTCGGGCGGCGTCCATCCGTATGACTCGTGGTATCCGCGGGCAAGGGCCGTCACCGAAGCCTTTCTCACGCGGCGCGGCTACCTCGACCGCCGTTCGGGCGCCGCCATGACGTGCGTTGGATTCACTGGGATCGGCGCCGATCGCGCCGAGGTGGTGCGTGTCGCGCCGCGCGGCGGTATTCCCGCGGTCGTGACGCTCGATACACGCAGCCACCTGATTAATTCCGTTGCGATTCGCACGCCGATCACCACCGACGTGACGACGTTTGGCGATTATCGCCAAATCGGCGGGATCGTGCTGCCGTTTTCGATCTCCAGAGCGAGCCTTTTCGAACCGGCAAACGGCGACCGCGTCGAGGTGACGCATTACAGGGTCAGCCCGCGCGTTCGTACGGCCGATTTCGTAAGGCCGCGCATGGACGAAAACGCGCGGATGCTGGCCGGCGCGAGCACGACGACGGTGCCGATCGCGCTCGAAGGCGATCAGCTCTTCGTCTGGGCTTCGATCGACGGCCGCGCGCCGATGCCGTTCATTCTCGATTCGGGCGGCCACGCGATCCTCGATGGCGCGGCGGCGAAGACGCTCGGGTTGCGCGGAACGGGGGGCGGCGTGAGCGGCGGTGCGGGGGCCGGGACGATCGCGCTGCAGTACACGCACGTCGCGAGCGTTCGCATCGGCAACGCGGAGCTGCTCGATCAGCCCTTCCTCGTGATCTCGTATCCGTATTCGTTCTACGAGCGCGGTCGCAAGGTGCCCCTCGCGGGCATCCTCGGGCTGGAGTGGTTCGAACGCTACGCAGCCCGGATCGACTACGCCCGCAACAGGCTAACGCTCACACCGCTTACGAGCTTCGTCTATCGCGGGCGGGGAACGGCCGTGCCGATTCGGTTTCAAGAGGACATGCCGCTCACGCATGCCGCCGCGGACGGCAGCGTCGGTGACTTCGGCGTCGATACCGGAAACGCGGGGATCCTGATTCTCTACGGTGATTTTCTGCGGCGAACCGAACTGCTGACGAAATACGGCCAGGGTTCCACTGTCCGCGGCGGTGGAACCGGAGGCTCGAATACGGGCCGGTTGGAGACGCTCGCGCGCTTCGACATCGGCGGACACGGGATCCCAAAGCTTCTCGCGGATTTCACGCAGATGAAGACCGGCGCGTTCTCATCGTGGACCGAGGCCGGCGATCTAGGGCTTTCGGTGCTGTCGCACTTCACCCCGACATTCGACTACGCTGACCAAAGGCTCTATCTCGAGCCGCTGGCGCACCCGTTGATCATCCCGCGAAACCGCTCCGGGATTGGCTTCACGAAGAACGGACCCGACGCCATCGACGTCGTAGGCATTCGCCCAAACTCCGCGGCATCGGCACTCGGCATCGTGGCCGGCGATCAGATTCTCACCGTCAACGACGTCGGCGCGCGCGATCTCTCCGCTGCGGATTTCGCCGCAATCGTCACCGGGCGAGCCGGAACGGCGTTACGGTTGATCGTCCGCCACGGCATGACGACGCACGAGCTGGAGCTTGTACTGCGGTAGGGTAACGCGGCGCTCGCGCTCAACCTCCCTAGCGTGCACCCGTCGGCCCCTGGAAGGAAGAACATCATGACGATCGCTGCTTTAATATCACGCATACTGATCGGATTGGCCTTTACGGTCGCAGCAGCGTTTGGATGGGTCCTAACCTTCGGATCGGGTCCGCCCCCGATGCCCGGGCTCGCGGGTGAGTTTCAGAAGATTATCTTCGAGTCGCACTTCGTGCTATTCATCGATTCGATCCAGCTCGTCACCGGCATCGCGCTGCTGCTAAATCGTTACGTTCCGCTGGCGCTCGTCGCGTCGGCGGCCTTTCTCTACAATATCCTCGCCTTTCACATCACGATGTTCCCGGCGGGCATCGTTCCCGGTCTCGTCCTGACGGTCTGCTGGGTCGTGCTCGCATTGTCGATGCGCGAACGGTTGGCGCCGCTGCTAGAGGGCTAGGGTCGCTAACTTGTAAAGCTTCATTGGTTGCTCGGCGATGCGAACACCGCCGGAGCGACCGCTGCGTTTGGCCGATAGTTTGTGAACGTCAGCGTGCCATCGACGCGGTAGCCGGGAAACCGCGCCGAAATCGTCGCGGCGGCCGGCAGCCGATAGCTTCCGACGTTCAGATAGGTCTGGCCGAACGTGAGCGTGCCTCCGTTCGTATAGTTCCACTGCGCTTGGGTAAGAAGAGCCGACGCGTCGCCGATCGAGATCACAAGGTTCTTGACGCGCTCGCCGGTCTTTCTGGGCACGAGGGAGTAGGTCGATACCGTTCCGTTATCGGTAAGCGGGGTAATGACGTACAGTTGCGTCGCCTGCTCGTAGGTTGGCGTCGTGGAGGCAAGATCTCGGAAGCGGCTAAGCGCGCCGGGCACGCGTTGGAACACGATCTTCCGATTCGGACGCAGGTAGTACACGGTGCCGCTGAAGGTCTCGTGAATCGGTACGATGGCGTGAAGGAGCGCCGACAACCGGGCCGATGCCGTATAGGAGCTGAGCGTCGGATTGGGATTCGTCGCGCGGGCGAGCAAATGTAACGATGGGAGCGCGGTATTCGCCGCCGGGTTCGCGGCCGCAATCGTGCATGCGGCGACCGTCACCACCACCCAAGCGCGCAATGCACGCGCTCCCGAAGTCTTCACTAGGGTTCCTCCAAAGCGTTGGCTCGATTGACTTATGCTCCGCGCACGCATACTCTTGGGGTCGAAGCGTTCCCTGCCGCCCGTGCCTGCCGCACGGCAAAGGAGTCACCACTATGAACGAAGGGACCCAAGACCCCGCGCAGCTCGAACAGATCTGGCTCTCCAATCTCGAAGCGCAGTATCAACTCGTGAACAAGAACCTGCAGGCATACTTGGCCGCCCCTCCGTTTCACAGCTCCGGCGAGCTGGCATCGTGGGTTTCCTATATGTCTGCCGTGGAAAGCTATTTCGCGCAGTACAAGACGATGGCGCTCTACCTTAAAGGCTTAGGCTTCGACCAGTTGTTCGATCGGGTCGAGCCCGTGCTCGCCGAGATACATCGGGCGGCCGTCGCGTACGCGCAGATGTACAAGAACGCGCTCGATTCGGAGGTCAAGATGCGCGCGATCGGTCAGGATACCGCTCAAACCTGGTTCGACACGATGCAGCGCATGATGAAAACCCAACAGGCAGCCTTCGACGCTGCAAACTCGCAGTGGGAGGCAACGTTTAGGGGCAAGCCCTAGATTCGGAACATCTGCACGAAACGGTCGAGCAGCCTCGGGTCGCCGATCACGCGCACGAGCCGCTTTTTGAGCGCTTCGGCTGGAGAAATCTCGCGAGCGAGCAGCGCGCGCAACGCGGGCCCCGTCTCGATGACGAGATCGGGTTTGGGAACGTCTCCGCGCCCGACCGCGATCGAGCCGTCGCGAATCCGCGCGTGCACTTCGATTTCGCCAAGACGCAAGAGGTAGGTGAGTTTTGCCTTTCCGGCGGCCTCCGGGCGAAATGTCGTGCGCAGTGCCGTCGCGACGGAGTCCTCGGTGACGCTTTCACCGGGGCGCGCTTCGCCCAAATGCTGCGCGCCCCATCGGCCAAGTGCCAGCACGACGTTTTCGAGCTCGGTCCCGGACTCGGTGAGTTCGTAGGCGACTCCTTTGCCCGGCCGCGCAAGTGCACGCCGCGCAACGAGCCCGCTGTCCTCCAGTTCGTTCAGGCGCGTGGTAAGAATGTTGCTCGGGATGCCCGGCAGGCCGCGCTGGATGTCGCTGAAGCGTTTTGGGCCAATCAACAGGTCGCGGACGATGAGTAACGCCCAGCGCTCGCCGATCAGCTCCAACGCACGCGCGAAGCCGCAGTACTGCCCGTACCTTCGTTTGGGGGTGGCCACCCGTCAAAAATAGCTAGTATTGATGCTTTTGTCAAGAGTGCTTGCATTTTACAAGTTGTTTTGATAGCATTGGCTTCTCATACGACGCAAGGAGGTCCTCGATGCCCAGTATTACCCCGTTCCTCTGGTTCAGCGGACAGGCAGAAGAAGCGGCCAATTTCGACGTCTCCATCTTCAGGAATTCGAAAATCACCGACGTGAAACGCTACGGTGAGGCCGGCCCCGGGCCCGAGGGCTCGGTGATGACGCTCGAGTTCGAGCTCGACGGCCAGGAGCTCATGGCGATTAATGCGCCCTCGAGCGATCCGCCCGTGGTCAGCGACGCCTTCTCGCAAGGCAAGATCGCACTCTTCGTGAGCTGCAAAACGCAAGCCGAGCTGGACGAACTCTGGGACAAGCTCTCCGAAGGCGGCAAGCAACTGCCGTGCGGATGGGTTGCCGACCGTTATGGCTTCGCGTGGAACCTGGTGCCCGAAGGCTTATTCGAGGTTCTCGGCGGTAGCGATGAAGAGCGCTCCCAACGCGCCATGCGAGCAATGCTCGAGATGAGCAAACTCGACCTCGACGAGCTTCGTCGAGTCTACAACGCTTAAACGAAAGGATCTGGCAGTGAAACATCCGGTCGTGCACTTCGAGATCATGGGACACGACGCGCCGGCGTTACGCAGCTTTTATGCCGACGTCTTCGGCTGGAAAGTCGCTTCCCCGATTCCCAACTACGACATGCAGTATAGCCTCGTCGAGCCGGTTCCCGGCCATCAGCACGGCATTTACGGCGGCATCGGCAAAGCGCCCGACGGCTACGACGGCCACGTGACGTTCTACGTCGCCGTCGACGACGTGGAGGCAGCCCTCGAAAAGATCGAAGCGCGCGGCGGCTCTCGCATGATTGGCCCGGATAAAGTCCCCAACGGCCCGGTCATCGGACTCTTCCGCGACCCCGAGGGGCATACGATCGGCTTGGTCGATCCCGGCGACGATATGCGCGGCGCTCCGATGGAGCTGACGCCGTTCGTATACTTCTACGGCCGCTGTACAGAGGCGCTCGAATTCTACAAGAATGCACTCGACGGCAACTACGAGATCCTCATGCGAGATGGGGAGAAGATCCAGTACGCGACATTTACGGCGCTGGGCATTTCATTCAAAGCTTCCGACGGAATGTCCGCGCACGCGATCGATCCCGATGAGGGCAACGTCGTGCTGGCCCTCAACGTGCTCGACGTGACGCGCGCCCGGAAGATCTTCGACGCGCTCTCCGACGGCGGCGAAGTCGTCACCGCTTTCGGCGAAGCCCAGTGGGGCGGCAAGTTCGGGCAGCTGAACGATCGCTTCGGCAACGAGTGGTTCGTCACGGCACCCTAGGCCTCTCCTTACGGAAGTTTCGCGAGTCGGCCGCCGTCGACGAGCAGCGTGGCGCCGGTAATGAAGCGCGCGTCGTCTGAGGCGAGGAAGCAGACGGCAGCGGCCAGGTCTTCGGGCTTGCCGATCGGACCTTCCAGTTTCTCGACCCCGCTCTTCACGTTGGGGTTGTTCCAAAGCATCGGCGTATCGACCGACCCGGGAGCGACCGCGTTCACACGAATGCAGCGAGGCTGCATTTCCAGGGCGAAGCCGCGCGTGAACGCTTCGATCGCGCCTTTGGAAGACGCATACGCAACGACGTTGGGCGACGTTGCGTATGCGTGCACCGAGCTGACGTTCACGAATGCCGAGCCCGGCCCCATGTGGGCCACGCCGTATTTCGAAAAGAAGAAGACCGATCCGAGGTTGGTCGTAAGCGTGGCAAGGAAATCCGCTTCGGCAATATCGGCGATCGGCCCGAACTTCATCATCGCCGCATCGTTGACGATTACGTCGATCTTGCCGTAGCTCGCGACCGCCTGCGCGACGACGGCTTGCACCGCGTTCGAGCTGCCGACATCGGCTTGCGCGGCAATCGCCGTTCCGCCCGCAGCGGCGATAGCGCTAACCGTGGCCTGGGCGGACGCGAGATCGAGGTCGGCGACCACGAGGCGCCCACCTTCGCTTGCCATCTGCATGGAGCTCGCCTTTCCGATGCCCGAGCCGCCGCCGGTGACGATGCAGATCTTATTTGCAAATCGCATGGCCGTCGGATTCGCGCCGGCCACGAGGGACGCCCGCGCGGCGGCGGATGCCAAGGGATGCAGACCCGTCGGCACGCATCTGGCGAGCGTGACGGGCAACCTTCGATTCGGTGTCGCAACCGCCGACCATCAATGCGAGGCCTACGACGGGCAGGACGACATTCGCGACGTCTGGGAGCGCGTGCGCGGTCTCGTTCCGCGCGGCCAAGCCACCGACTTTTGGAACCGCTATCGCGAAGACATCGAACTCGCTCGCGGCCTGGGCTGCACGGTTTTCCGCCTCTCGCTGTCGTGGGCGCGGCTCGAGCCCGAGCCGGGCGTGTGGAACGATGAGGCGTTTGCGCATTATCGCGACGTCTTGCAAGGGTTGCGCGACGCCGGGATGTCGGCGGTCGTCACGCTCGTCCACAACACGTGGCCGCTCCACGTTCAGGCCGCGGGCGCCGGCGCGGGACTTCTCGATAAAGGCTTTCCGGATTCTCTCGCCCGCTTCGCGCAAGAGGTCGCGCAGCGCCTCGGCGATCTCATCGCCGACTACGTCACCATCAACGAGCCAAACCAGCTCGTTTACGGTTGGATCAAAGGTTTTTGGATGCGCGCCTATGCGATGCCGCCCGGCCAGCCGGCCTTCGAGAGCGGCGATGCGCAAATGGACGACGTCCTCAGGCTGATCCCGAATCTCTTTCGCGCACACGCGAAGGCTCGAGCGGTGATTCACCGGATCCGGCCGAGCGCGCGCGTCGGCACGAATCCGCTGGTCTTAGGGCTGCCGCGATGGCTGCAGCGCTGGATCGACCGCGCCGCGACGCACCTCAAGTCGCCGGAGGATGCGAAGCGCCAGGGGGCACGGATCGCGCAGTCGGCAATCGTCGAAGGGGGCCGCGTCGATTGCTCGATCGCGCAGCTCACGATGACGCTGGAACGCGAGCAGCATGCCTTCTTTTCCGAGCCTTATTACCGAACGCATCTCGCGGTGCTGCATCGCAGCGCGTTCCAACTGCCGCAACCGGCGCAAGAATGGCGGGGGAAGATCGCAGTGGTTGCCGATACGCTTCCGGCACGAATCGTCGCAGGCTGGTTCCCGGCTGCGACGATTCGCTATCTGCCCACGATGCCCGAGGCCGTCGAAGCGCTGCGGTGCGGCGACGCCGATGCGGTCTTCGACGACGACGTGACGCTGCAGGAGTACTTAGGCGATTCGTTTGGACTCACGCCGCTTCCGAACTCCCAGCAGTACTTTGCGGTAGCGATGGCGCTCGGCAGTCGCACGCTGCTCAATGTCGTCGATCGCGCCATCCGCGACCTTCGCCGCGAACATCCAGACGTTCCGAACGCTTTCAATCGCAAGACGGTCGCGCACGTCGGACGCGAGGAGGTTCGCGCCGCCGGCTCCGGGCGCGGTCAGAGCGAACAAAAAACCGTGCCGAAGATGGACCGCTCGGTCGAACGCATCCTCCGCCGCGGCAAGTTGCGCGTCGGCATCCACCCGGGCGTGCGCGGTTTATGTACGCTTCGCCCGACAACTGCGAACGCTCAAAGCGACGCGGGATCGCTGCGGTACGAAGGGCTCGAGCCCGAGCTCGGCCGCCGCATCGCGCAGCGTATTTTCGGCGACGCCGGCCGCGTTGAGTTCGTGGCGATGCAGGGCGAGCAGCGTTTGGATGCGACGCGATCGTGGATGCATGCGCTCTTCGCGTTGCGGAAGAGCATCGCGATCTTCTCAACGCTGCTTGGCACGAACTGGTGGAATCTCGGCATGGCGGGCAAGCTGCCCGAGTTTCTCTGCCCGCGCGAATGCGTCGGAACTTTGGATTTTGTCGGCCTCGACTATTACTGGGGCGTGCCGTCGTTCTGGCCGGGCGAGTTGCACCGACTCAGCGCCGCCGCGGATTTCCAGTATGCGAGCGCCCCAGTCTGGCCGAACGCGATTAACATGATTCTGAGCGAGGCCGCGCGCGATTTTCCCGGGAAGCCCATCATCGTCGTCGAGAACGGCTGCGTCGTTCGCGTTCCAGGATTCACACGCGCCGACTACTTGAAGGCGCACGTTGCGCAAGTTCGCAAAGCGGTGGAGCTCGGCGCGCCGGTTGAAGCCTATCTGTGCTGGAGCATTACCTCGAACCGCGAATGGGGACTGACGTTCGACGACGGCAGCGATTTCGGTCTCTATCACGTCGACCTCGATGCCGATCCCACGCTAACGCGAAAGCCGACCGACTCGAGCCTAACCTACGCGACCCTGATCGCGGATTCTGGGAGAGCCTCTGATTAATCCGATGTACCGTAATGCTCGGGAGACGCTCGTCGCGTAGCCTGTCCTCAGCGGAGTCGAAGGGCTCCTCGGTCAGAGCCTCCCCAGCTCACGGTACACCGGATTAATCAGAGGCTGCTAGTTTGGAACGGCCAAGAATGTAACCAATGTGGGGTTGGACGATGGGCAGGCACTGCTGACTAGCTCACACGCTTGCCCCGCGATGTCGCCGCGATCGTCGATTCCCCCAACACTTATCAGACGCAGTTGCGGATACGTCTGCAGCACGAGCTTGGTCAAGTCGGTTATCTGCCCGCTCTGCCAAAGGTACACGTCGGAACTCGGAAAAGAAACGCCGAGGACGGCGCCCTTATCGTTGATTGACGTCGGCTCGCTCAACGTATCGCCGGGGAGCGTTCCAATTTGCGTTGGTTTCGAGCTGGGATCGGTCCAAATGACCGAGATGAAGTTCTGGTCGCCTTTGCGATCGGATTTGCCCGGGCGATTGAGAAATCCGACGATCTGCCCGCTGTCGTTGATGGCGGTGGGCGTGTTCCAGGAAACTCCTCCGATCGTCTTGAGTTCGACGGGCTTTCGGTTCTTCCAAAGCAGCGCGTGGTGCGCGGTGAAGCGCCCAACGGCCTGATCGCAAATTCCCGAAATGCCGACGACCTCGCCTCCGGTGTTGACCGCGGTTGCGGCACCATCCGGATCGGTCTTTCCGTTCACGGTCAGCGTCGGAAGCGGTTTTACTTTTCGCGTGTACGCGTTCCAGACGGCCGGCAGAAACTGAAGGACCTGCGGTGCGAGGCAGGTTGAATCGTGCTTCTTCGTTTCCGCCCATCCCGCGATTTCGCCGCGTTGGTTCATGCCCGCGCCATATCCGTTCTCTCCCCCGAGTGTCGGCAACGGAAGCATCTTCCCGTCGTGCCACACGAACCCGACGCACGTGTCGCCGGAGGTGCCTCCATCGGGAAGAAACACGTGACAGCTCCAACCGGTGCTCTCTCCTAACCTATCCTTTTTGCTAGTCTCGGAAATTCCCGAGACGTAGCCCCGATCGTTCTCAACCGGCCATTCCACCGCGCTATTCGGGCCGCCAAGGGTCTTGAGGTCGGTCACCGTGCTGCCTTGCCAGAGCGCGGCATGCATCACCATGTTTCCCGACAAAAACGACGTCCCCATCGCCCAGCCGCGGTCGTTGATCGTGTTGGCGGCGCTATTGGTCCCGCCCAGCGACGTCAAGACCGTCACCGTGTAGCCGCTGCCCGTATTCGGGCGCAGCGCCACGTTGGCCGGGACGACGGCATTGCCGCCGGCCGACGAGCAGCCGCCCGCGATGAGAAGAGCGGCCATTGTCGCTATCGTTGCGTTGCTCACGTTAACCTCCAGATGGGTGTTGGACGAGCGTAGCAGGCTGCAACGGTTGCCGTCGCCCACGTTCGAACGGTCCCGAACACAATCGGATTGAAAATCGTCCGCGGATTCTGTTCTCGATCGTCCGAACGTGGGCGACTCCAGGCTCCATCGGTTGCTAGAGTGCTCTTTAGTGTCACTGCAACCCATGAGCGTCACGCCGCTTTGTCGAAAGCTGTTCATCTCTACGATGGACGCGCAAGTCAGCAGCAGTTATTGGCTCGACCGCCCCCTCGAGGTGCTGTCGCGCGTCAGTAGCCGCGAGCGAGGGTGGGCCGGCTTTCAAGCCTCGCTGATTCGCGTTGCGGGCGGCAGCAGCCAGCCCGCCGTGCTGGCCCGTCATAACGTTACCATGCTGGTTGGACCGCCGTTGTCGACGGTCGCCAAATGCGACGGCGTCAGCGATGCGCGCCTGCAATCCGCGGGGGTGTTTGACGTCCTCCCAGCCAGTTCGACGGTTGCGTGGGTCGATCGCGGCAGCTCGCTTTTTCTTGCCGTCGGTCTCGAGCAGGAGCTCCTCCGAAGGACGGCCCTAGAAATGAGCATCGATCCGGATCACGTGGGATTTGCACCGCGGCTAACCTGCAGAGATCCGCAGATCGAGCACCTGCTATGGGCACTCAAGGCCGAGCTCGAAGCCGACGACCCTCGCGGGCGGCTTTATGCCGACAGCCTCGGCGTCGCGCTCGCGTCGCAGTTGTTGCGTCGCTGGTCGCACGTCGTGCCCCAGCGCCGGTCCGGCGGTTTAACTAGCGCGCAACTCAAACGCGTTCTTTCCTACATTTACGAGCGAATTGACGATGACTTGACGCTGTCGAAGGTCGCCGGCGTTGCCGGCGTCAGTCCGTCACACTTCAACCTGCTCTTCAAACAATCGGTGGGTGTTCCGGTTCATCAGTACGTCATGCGAAAGCGAATCGAGCGCGCGGTCCAGCTGCTTACGG
Source organism: Vulcanimicrobiota bacterium (assembly GCA_963725605.1). Classification (GTDB taxonomy): domain Bacteria; phylum Vulcanimicrobiota; class Vulcanimicrobiia; order Vulcanimicrobiales; family Vulcanimicrobiaceae; genus Cybelea. Next base: position 201,756 of record CAVRYW010000002.1, read on the forward strand.
GCACGCAGATGCCCGTGTGCGACGTCGCGCTGCGGGCGGGCTTTGCCAATCAAAGTCACCTCGCGCTGCGTATGCGCTGCTCCCTGGGGGTTACACCGAAGGAGTTACGCGAAACCCGCTAGCGATGCCGCTGCAGAACCGCGTCACCCCGTTCGGGGAGATCGTCGCGCTGGAGGGCCGTGGCCTCGTAATGGGCAACCGCGGCGTTCTGCACGACGATCGGCGCCAAATCGTGCGCTATTCGAACGTTAAGCGTTGGATCGCGTGCCGCATCGAGTTCCGCGGACGCAGGCGCTCGATCATGCAGCCCAAACGCTATACCGAGTTGTTCTTCCTCGACGAAGCCACCGCGTTGAGCGCGGGCCATCGTCCCTGCCGGGAGTGCCGTTACGCGGATTATCAACGCTTTCGCGCGCTGTGGGAAAGCTGTCACGGCGGCCCCGCGGGCGCCGACGCGATGGACTTGCAGCTCCATCGCGAGCGGCTGATCGACGGTAACAAACGCACCTATCGCAGCGAGATCGATGCACTCCCGGACGGGACCTACGTTGCGCTCGACGGAGAAGCGTGGCTGGTATGGGGCGACGAGCTGCTGGCCTGGTCCGGCGCCGGCTACGCGAGCCACAAGTCACGCCCGGTGCGAATGGAAGTCGACGTCCTGACGCCCCGCTCGATCGTCGCCATTCTCGCCGGGGGCTATCGCCCCGGCATCCACTCGAGCGGATGGTAAAGGAAACTCGACGTCTAACGCCTAGCGGCGTATGAAAACGCTTATCGTATTTGACCTCGACGGCACCCTGGCGCAGAGCAAGGCTCCGATCGATGAAGAGATGGGAACTCTGTTCGCCACGCTGCTCGGCATACCGCACGTGCGCGTCTCGATCATCTCCGGCGGCGATTGGCCGCAGTTCGAAACGCAGGTTCTCGGCCATCTCCTGCGGGGTGCGGATCTGTCGAAGCTGTCGCTGTTGCCGACCAACGGGACGCGCTTCTACCGGTACGCCGGCAGTTGGAGTCAACTCTACGCCGAAAATTTCGAGCGATGCGCAAAAAGCCAAGATCGTCGACGCGCTGAATAAGGAGGTCGCGGCTTCGGGATTTGCCGCGACGAAAACTTGGGGCCCGACGATTGAGGATCGCGAGAGCCAGATAACCTACTCCGCGTTGGGTCAGGAAGCTCCGCTCGACGCGAAAAAAACGTGGGATCCCCACTTCGCGAAACGCCAGAAGATTAAGGCGGCTCTCGACCGGGACCTTCCCGATTTCTCCGTTCGATTGGGCGGCACGACGTCGATCGACGTCACGCTTCCCGGAATCGACAAGGCGTACGGTATTCGAAAGCTTCGCGACATCCTCGGCATCGCCACCAAAGATATGCTGTATGTGGGGGACGCCTTGTTCCCTGGTGGAAACGATGCTCCGGCGCGCGAGACGGGCGCCTTCTGCATCCAGGTCAGAGACCCGGACGAAACAAAGCGCGTGATCGAGGCTATCATCGCGTGCGAGGGCTGAGAGGACGGTATCATGAGCACGATCCCGAGTAAGGCCGCGAGTACGACCGCGATAATCAAGTGGTTCGCCGCGCCGCAGAAGCACGACTATCCGGCGGCGCAATCGTACTTGACTCTCACGATGAAACCCGACTCGGTGAAGAAAATCGTCGGCGCCTTGAAGAAGGCCCGGATGACGACGTTTAAGTCGAAGGATATTTTCAGAGCCTCGTTGCTATCGTTGCTCGGAGTCAGCAACTCTCACGTAGAGAAAGTACGCGCTGAAATCCTTGACGGCCAAGAGATTTCGCCGCTCTTGCTCTACCGGGAGAAAGCCACCGGAAGGCTGATCATCGCCGACGGGTATCATCGTCTCTGCGCGGTGTACGGGTTCGATGAAGACGCCGTGATCCCGTGCAAGATCGTTTGATCGCCCGTTCGCCTCAGCAACTGAGGGATGCAAAAGCGGCTGCCGACTTCCTGGAGCCTGCCAACGAATGGCGCCGCATTTTTTCGGAGTGTTGGGGAACGTTTCTCCTCGTCGTCGTCGCCGCCGGCGCCGGCGTCGTTGCTGCCGCGAGCGGTGAGATAAGCCAAAGCGCAAAGGTCGTCGCGCCGGGCTTGATGGTCATGGCCGTCATCTACTTCATGGGCGCGGTTGGGGGCGCGCACTTAAACCCGGCGGTCACGCTCGCGTTTGCGGTCCGGCGCAATTTTCCATGGGACCGCGTTCCCGGATATATCGCGGCGCAGTTCGTGGGCGGGATCGCCGCGGCGTGTTTCCTGCGCGTAATGTTCGGCAACGTTGGATTGCTCGGGGCCACGGTTCCCGGTCCCGGCATCAGCGAGCTCAAGACGCTGATCTTGGAAGTAGTGTTAACCGCCGGTTTGGTCAACGTAATTCTCGGCACCGCGTCGGGCGCGCGAAATATCGGCAGCAACGGGGCGATCGCGGTCGGCGGGTATATTGCGCTCGCCGGCCTGTGGGCGGCGCCGATCAGCGGCGCCTCGATGAATCCCGTTCGGTCGTTCGCGCCCGACTTGCTCCGCGGCGATCTTCACACCGACTGGATTTATATCGTTGGCCCGATAGTTGGCGCGATGATCGCCGTCGGCTTTGAATGGATCCTCAAGGGCGCCCCAACCGAGGCCGGCAGCCTCGCGGCGCAGGGCGACGGCGAGCAACCGTAATCCGCTGCCGCGTCACGCGGTCGCAATCTTCGCACAGGCGACGTATTTCGTCATATCGGCGCTACTGAAATGCACGTCGATTACATAGTTTCCTGCGAGCAGATCGCCGAGGGTAATGCGAGGTATTGTCGTCGTGCTGATTCCACGGAGGAGATCGGTGAGGTGATACTTCGGTACCAGGTTCAGCCTCTTGCAGGTTCCTTCATGGATGTGAATCGGCTCTCTGCCGTTGCCTTGGCCGGCCATCCTGACGACGACCTTGACGCCGTTGGGCACCTGCTCGAAGGTCGCCGTCCCGGTTTCGCCCGGCCGATTTTGGGCGTACAGTTTCAGTTGTAGGGTTGCTGGATAAGCGCCGGCCGCCGCGCAGGCGATTGCGGCGAGAGCGATTGCGGCCATTGCCGCGCGCAGTGCGTACATGATTGAGCTCCTCGACTCCAAACGAACGATGCCGTTGGCTCAACAGTGTACCCGAAAACCAACCGTTCCGTGAGAACCAGCTATCCTTGAATTTCACGATACCCGTGCGCGACGTGAACTGCTACGATGAAGGGTGACCCACCAGACCCAAGCAATCAGGGCGAGTTGAAGCGGCAGCCGGATATAAAAGGCTAGCGCGCTTGCGATATCGGCGTACAGCTCGGGATGTTGCGCCATTTGAACGTTGGCCGGAAGTATCGCGATCAAGAGTGCGATGAGGGCGATGCCGGCGACTCGCCGAGTTTTTGGAATCAGCACGCCGATCCCGCCGAGGCACTCGCAGGCGCCGCTGATCGCAACGAGCAGGGCGTGATCCGGCAAATAGCCCGGCACGATCCGGAGATAAAAGCCGGGGTGTACGAAGTGATTGACGCCGGCCGCGATAAAGAATACTCCGAGCAGAACCAGCGCGACCGGCTTCGGCGTCATCGACCTAACGATCGCCGCATATCTTCGGCGCACTCGCGATCGAGAGCGTCCGTTGACTCCGAAAGTTGCCGGATCACCCGTATCCTGTCGGCGCAGGTGCGATTTTGGCTGAGTTTTGCCTTGGCGTAAATCCGCTCGGCGTGCATCTCAAAGGCAACGATCCCGCGCAGCTGCTTCTCTCGAAAGTCCGTTTCCAGGCGCTGCGGATCCCACGCATCGGCTCGTCCAACCTCGAACTTCGCCGTAAGGCGGGTGAGTACGTCCCACGCGTCGGCCGCTCGCAGCGTCCCGCAGAGATGAGCGGCGGTATAGTTCCACGTAGGCACCGTAGCGTAGGGTTCCTCGTACCAGCTCGCCGATACGTAGGCGTGCGCGCCTTGGAATGCGATAGTCGCGGGGCAATGGTTCGCGATGCACCGGGCGTGCCCGTTGGCGCGGGCAACGTGGCCGAGAACCCAGAGCTCCCCCTCGCGCAGCTCCGCGATCATCGGCAGGCGGCTCAGGCGCGGATACGGCTCCTCGTTCGTAACCAGCAGTCCAAACGGAAACCGATCGATGAGCGCGAGGACCGCTGCGCTGTCAGCGACCTCGAAATCCGGCGGTATATACATGCACCGCCAGAGGTTCGCGACCCAATCGCCGATCCACTATCGTCGAGCCGGCGAGTCAGCCGCCGGGGAAAAAACCCGAGGCCTAGGCGTGCAAGAGGTTCGAAACGACGTTGACCACCAGCGCTAGAATCGCCGTGTTATAGCCGAATGAAATCAACCCGTGTCCGAGCACGAGGCGGCGAATCCGTTGGTCGGTGATCTGCACGTCGGAGACCTGGAACGTCATGCCGATGACGAACGAGAAGTACGCAAGATCGCAGTAGCTTGGGTCGGACCGTCCCGGAAAGATGAGACCGCGATCGCTTTCGTTATTCCGATCGCGATCGCCATAGTACAGGTGCGCGTAGCGGAACGAAAAAATCGTGTGGACCAGCAGCCATCCCAATACGACTGCGCCGAAGCCGGAGGCAAAAATAAGCACCTCGTGCGTCGCGATTCGGTCGTGCGGTCCAGGGCCGAGGATATCGAACGCGGCGACGAACCCAAAGGCGACCGCGAGAAGAATGACCGTGAAGATCGCGTCTCGGCCCGGATCTTGGGCGGCCGCACGCACTTTGGTGTTCGAGGCGCTCGTTCGCAGGATGATGTTCCAATACCAGATCAATATTGCGATCGCCGCCACGTCGTAGCAGGTTACGACGCGCACCATGGGTGGGAGCCAGCGCGGCCCAAACAACGTCATAGCGAGTGCGGCGAGCCCGGCGGTGAGCAACGAGAGCGCGATCGGCGCGATTGCGCGATTCTTCATCTGTTTAGCGCTTCACCTAAGCTTCGTTCGCAGCCCACTACGAAAAAGAGCGCGAAGTAAACCGCGCTCTTTCCTTCGCTACCTCTAGCTATCTTAGGTGACGTACGACTGCGAGCTGCGCGAGCCGCTGCGCGCGATGTCGCGCAGACGTTGCTGCATAGCCTTGGTCGGCACTTTGACTCGATCTGCGAGCCGGAGAAACGCGAGAACGCGAACGTGCCACCAGGTCAGATCGACTTCAAACCAACGTAACCCGTGCCGTGCCGAAAACGGAAAGGCGTGGTGATTGTTATGCCAGCCTTCGCCCCAACTGATGAGCGCCACCCACCAGCAGTTCGTGGATTGGTCCGGGGTCGCAAAGGTGCGATAACCCAGCATATGCGCGGCGCTATTGACCAGCCAGGTCGTATGGTAGCTAGCCGCGAGCCGGACGAAAATGCCCCAAACCACCCACGACCAGCCGCCAAAGGCGAAGAGCCCGAGCGCCAGCATGACCTGAAGCGGGATGTTGAGGTACTGCAGCGCGCGATAGAACGGTTCGGCGTAGAGGTCCGGCGCGAAGTGACGCATTTCCTCGTCCGACGGCAGCGCGATGTTGTGCCGGTAAATCCAGTCCATGTGCGCCCACTTAAAGCCCTCCGCAATGCTATGGGGGTCGCCCTCGTGATCGGCATGGGCGTGGTGCTTGCGGTGCACCGATACCCAGCGGATGGGATCGGCTTGCAGCGCGAGGGTTCCAAAGATCGCAAAGAGGTACTCGATTGGTTTGAGGAGGCGCAGGCTGCGATGCGTCAGGATGCGATGAAAGCAGAGCGAAATCCCCAGCGCCACGGTCGCATACGATACGACCCCTGCGGCCGCCAGCGCCGACCAGCTGAAAAAGCCGGGCCAGAAGGCCGCGAGCGCTCCAATGTGGATGCCGATGAGGCCGAAGCCTTTGATTCGGCTATAAGTCTGGTGCATATCTGGTTAGTTGAGCGCTCCTACTGCGGACGCGTATTGAATGCGTGGGAGGGGTCGATGAGCGGGCGGGAGTGCGTCGATGCCTCCCGCGAACGCATGACGCACGACGGGGGCCGACTCCTGCTTATCGAGGGCCTCGTCGACGGTTTCGACGACTCGAAGCACGTCTTGCATCTGCAAGAGCTCGAAGAGCCTGCGAACGAGCGGTCGATGTAGGACGACCGTCTCGCGTCCGAAGCCTTTCGCGTGGCGACGCTCGTGCAGACGGAGCAACTCCGTCATGCAGGTGGCATCCAGATAGGTCACGTTACTAAAATCGATGATGACGTTCGGCTCGCAGGAGAGTCGCTCGAGTTCGTCGCGCCATAGCTTCCTGCAACTTACGTCGTATTCACCCGAAAAAACGATTAGGGCGGTACGCAAGACCCAACCTTCCTTATCAAACAGCCTCAGTGTACCGTAATGCAGGGAAGGGGGGCATAGTGAAAAGCCGGATTCTTCAGGCCGGAGGAGTCCTTTCCCAACCGAGGACGCGAGCGATTAGCTCGGTTCGGTTCCGGCTTTCCGTCTTGTCGACCATGCTCTTGATGTGGTCTTGAATCGTTGAAGAGGTGATGTGCAGCTTTTGCCCGATCTCCTCGAGCTTTGCGCCATCGAGGAGCAGCGCAAGCACTTGCAGCTCCCGCGGCGTGATATGAAAGCGTGCCGCGGGGCCGGCCAGTGAGTTCGAGGGCGCAAACCGGTCGATCCGCACCCCGATAAAGAGGCCGGCGGGTCCCGACATCGGTTGCGTACGCACGACCAAGAACGGCACCGGATGGGCGACGCCCACTTCCTGGGTGGAGGAGTCGCTCTTCCAGCCCGCGACCAGGCCCCGCACCGTCTCCTCGAGCACTGCCGGCAACCGGTCGGCCAGGCGGGTACGCAACCCGGTGAGTGCGATGCGCCGCTGGTCTTGAGAAGACCACGCCAGGACGATTTGCAAGTCGCTGTCGAGCACGTAGAACGATTCTCCCGAACTCTCGGGGGCCTGCGCCCCGTCGGGGCTGGGCTCGTGTGCGTTGAGGCGCAATGCCGAGAGGCGCTCGGACGTGGCGTCGAGCGCCAAGGTCAGGACGCTGATTTCGCTCGACGTGAACGGTCCGAGCTCGTTTGTGCGCAGGAGCGTGAGAATACCGAAGTTGGCATGGGCGTCGGCAAATAAGAGTGTGATGCCGCTTTCGAAATCGCCGAAGGGGCGAAGCGTCGCCGCGATGCGCGCCCCGGTCTTGGCCTTCCCTCCCTGGCGCTCGAACTCGTTTTGGAGGCGCGCCAGCTCGCCGCCGTTGCCTTGCGAATCCAGGAGCATGCCGAGCTCGCCGTCCGCCGTGACCCGCGCAAACGCCCAACGCGAAGCGGGAACGACGCGAAGGATCGCTTGGATCACGGGATATGCCGGATCCGACTCCGGCACGAAGTTCGCCAAGAGCGGTCCGCCGGCAGTCGCGCCGGCGCTATCGTTCTTTTTCACGATGGTAGTCTTTCGGTTCCAATGGTACGATGACGGAAGCTTCTTCTCTGCTCGAAGCCCCTCTCCCTGAAAGCGTATTATCATGGCTCGCGTATGCTGTTTGGCGGCCGTCTCTGCCGAGGATGTTCAGGTGCTCGGTGCGGCTCTCGAAGGTGCCGGCGAGCCGGCTACCACGATCGTCACCCACCTCGACGTCCCGGCGCTCAAAAGGATCGCGCCCGACGTTCTCGTCGCCGATCTCGACCGGTGCCAGTCCGACCCGCTCGAGAAGTTGCGTCAGCTACGCTTCGTCTTGCCGAGCTGTGTCATCGTCGTCTACACGGCGAACATGCAGCCCTCGTGGGGACGTGATTGCCACCTCGCGGGGGCGAGTTGCCTACTTTCAAAAGAATCGCACCGGCTGCAACTCCAATCCGGCTTACGGCAGGCGATGAAGAGCGGCTGCTTTACCGACGTGCACTTTAGTGTAGACGGTCTTAAGGGCGCGGTATAAAGCGTTGTCGGGCATGACTTCTTCAACGAAGTACCACCAGAACGTTCCGCCGCCGGAATAGGCGTATCCCATAATCGCCGATTGATACGCCGTCGCGACGGCGACGCGTCCCTGCGCGATCGAATCTTGGGAGCCCCACCACCATCCCCGGCCTCCGTCGTAGTCGAGCTCCGTTATCATGATTCGCTGCGGCGGGAATGCCGCGTGTAACGCGGAGACGACGCGATCGAAAGGTTCCCCCAGCGGGTTCTGTCGCGGATAGACCGAGATGCCGACCTCGTCGACGTACGGAGCAATTGAGGTCATGTTCGTTCGCGACCAATTGAAGGTCGCGTTGGCGGCGCGACCCGTGCCCAGCTCCCAGTACAGCGTCACCAGCACCCGCGCGCGGGTGTGCTCCTTGACGTACTTCGAAGCTCGTCTCGACCTTAAGGCCCGCGACGCCACCCTCGATCGTGTCAAACGTTGCACCCCAAGCCTTGGTCAGCGCGTGCGCTCGCGCGTACGCGACTCCGGCTTGCGCGAGCAGCTTCATCTCGGCGCGCATGCCGTGTGATAGAGCCCGGCGAACCGCCTTCCGGGCTGATACCACGGTCGCTGGAGCATACTAACACGAATACCCTCCAGCTTGCCGCCACGCCACGGAAAGCGCGCTCGCGCCGCGCGGCAGCGTCAGCGATGGATCGCCGTCACCCATTCCATTCGAAGAGAAGAGAGGGCCGGTGCGTGTCACGGTCGGCGTCACCCGATCCAGCAGCGCGTCGTTACGATAGCCGGCCGGTCCGTTCGCCTCGATCCGACGAAATGCGCTCCAATCGATGCGCTCACCCTCGGCGTCGATCACGTGAAAGATGATGGGCCGCGTGGCCTGCCGCTCTCGGCCGGCGGTTGCCGGAATACTTCGCAGAGAATATCCCGAGCAGCCGGCCAGGAGCAGCAGCATGCAGGCGCTCGAAAGCCGTGCAACCCCTTCCGATCATAGCAAGAATGTTACTACGTAAGACGCCGCGCCGTAGAAAGCAAGATTCGGATGGACTCGCCGGTGACCCAACGATAACGTAGTGGCATGCACTATCTTCCGATTCCGAAGCCGATTGCGACCGAGGCCCGGACCACGATGCGGGATCGCTTCGGTCACGAGCTTCATGTCACGAAAGAGAAGGCGCCGTGCCGCCTCTGCCTTCGCATCCCGAGCGTGCCGGAGGAGCTCATCCTTCTCTCATACCGGCCGCTTCCCGATCTCGGGCCGTACGCCGAAGTCGGGCCGATCTTCATTCATGCAGCCGATTGTCGGCCCTATCCGGATATCGAGAACTTTCCGGCTGATTTTTCGACGCGCCGGCTGATCTTACGCGCGTACGGAAAGGCGGGGCAGATCGTCAACGCTGGGGTCGCCGAGCCCGGCAACGCGCCGGAAAGCGCCGCCGCATTCTTATCCGAGGATCGGATTGCCGAAGTCCACGTGCGCCATGAATCGTACACCTGCTTCGATTTCAAGATCGTGCGCGCGTCGTGAACGACCTCGAACCGATCCGCATCGTCTGCCGCTACATCGAGCAGCACAGTGACGAAGCGCTCACCCTCGATGGGCTGGCCGCCATGGCGGGTCTGAGCAAGTACCATTTCGCGCGCCGCTTTAAAGCCGTCTTGGGTGTAACGCTGAAGGAGTACGCGTCGGCCGCGCGGCTGCGGCGCCTGAAAGACGGGCTCAAGGACGATCGTTCCATCGATGCAGCGGTATACGAGGCGGGTTATGGCTCGTCCAGCCGTGTCTACGAGAACGCCGCGCGCAACCTGGGAATGACTCCCGCGCAATACCGAGCCGCGGGCAAGGGCGCTTCGATCTCGTATGCGCTGCTCGAAACGCCGTTGGGGCCGCTGCTGATCGCTGCGACCGATCGTGGCATTTGTTTCGCGCAGTTCGGCGAGTCCGAAGAAGAGTTGCGCACGAAGCTGCGGGCCGAATACCTCAATGCCGAGATCGGGCCGATGCAAGAGCCGTACCATCCCGATCTTGCGAAGTGGACCGAAGCTATTGCACGCTATCTCGCGGGCGAACAGCCGGATCTCGATCTCCCGCTCGACGTGCGCGCCACGGCCTTTCAAATGCGCGTTTGGAAGTATCTGCAGTCGATCCCCAGCGGTGGCGTTGCGTCGTACCGAGAGGTCGCTGCCGGCATCGGCAGCCCGAAAGCAAGCCGGGCCGTGGCGAACGCCGTCGCTCGCAACCCCGTCGCACTCATCATCCCGTGCCACCGCGTCATTCGCGACTCGGGCGCGCTAGGTGGCTACCGCTGGGGGCTCGAGCGCAAGAGAACGTTGTTGGATATCGAACGCGTGGCTCGATGAAAGCGATCTGGATCGCCGTGGCCGCAGCCGCGCTCTCCCTGATATGCCTTCGGCCGGCAAACGCCCAGGCGACGAAGTTCTGCGAGGGATGCAGCTACGCGGGAGCGGCCCTGGCGAACTCGGACTTTGCCAATGGCGTTCTGATCGGTACGAACTTCGAAGGCGCGACGCTTAACGGCTCGTCGTTTCGCGGCGCGCGGCTCGTCGCGGTGAATTTTGAGAAAGCCGATCTTCGGAGCACGCACTTCGATGCTGCAACTTGCGTGGCATGCAACTTCGCGCAAGCGCGTTTCGACGGCGCTACGTTTTCCAACGTGCGCATGGTCGCAGCAAACTTTAAAGGCTTTAGTTCGGCGGTGGAGGACGCACAGTTGCGGCAGTTACTCGACGGCTGCATCTCGTGCAACTTTAGCGGTGGCCAACTAAACGCGCGCGACCTGTCCGGAGTGAAGCTGATCTCCGTCGACTTTTCGCAAGCCGATCTTCGCGGAACGAACTTCACCGGCGCGGTTCTTTGCTGGAATCAGGTGAACGGCGGGCAGCGGGTTGCGGCATGCGATCCCATGCACGACGCGCTAACTACCGGAGCAAATTTTAGCAACGCGCAGCTTTGCGATAATCCTCTCGACCGGGTCGGCTGCGTACCGGCACCGGCTGACGTGCTGCAGGGTTCGTTCGGACCCAAGCCGAGTCCGTCGCCCGAACCTCCCTAGCGCTCGCGTGCAACTCGGCGAGTCGATGGATGCAGATGTAATCGTCATTGGCGCCGGCGCGGCGGGCTTGGCGGCCGCACGGAGCGTTGGCCGGCGAACGCCGCGCGTGCTGGTGCTCGAAGCGCGCGACCGCATCGGCGGGCGCGTGCTGCCGCATCGGATAACGGGGATCGCAACGCCGGCGGAGCTCGGCGCGGAGTTTATTCACGGACCGGCGCAACGCACGAAAGCGTTGCTTCGCGAGGCCGGGAGCGCCGCGATCGACATGGGCGGCGATTCGTGGATTCAAAAAAAGGGCGAACTCCAATGTGACGACGACGGCTTTTCGTCGTCCGCAAGTATATTCGAAGGCTCGCATTCCCTTCGCGAGGACGAAAGCGTGGAGCAGTTTCTTCGGCGCTTCGAAGGCGACGATGCGCTGCATGAAACCGCAGAGGCGGCGCGTTGGTTCGTCGAGGGATTCGAAGCCGCCGATCCGCAGCTTGCAAGCGCCAAAGCGATCGCCGACGAATGGGAATCGGGTGCGGATTCCACGAGTGCGCGTCCGCTCGGAGGATACGGGCCGATGTTCGAGCTCCTTCGCAGCGACTGCGAGCGCGCCGGGGTTCGCTTCGCGTTCTCGACGCGCGCGCGCCGGATCTCGTGGCGTAACGGCGGCGTCGCCGTCGACGTCAGCGACTCGCATGGCGGATGGCAAACGCTGCACGCGCGTGCGGCGATCGTGACCCTTCCCGTCGGCGTCTTACGCCACCACGGCGACGATGCCGGAGTGATCTTCGAGCCCAAACTGCCGCCTGCAAAGCACGAAGCGCTTGCGCACATCGAGATGGGGCACGTCGTGAAGGTCGCGCTCTGGTTTCGAACGCCGTTTTGGGAACGGATCGCGCGCGGGCGCTACCGTAACGCGGCGTTCTTCCACATCGATGGACGGCCGATCCCGACGTACTGGACGCAGGTGCCCGTACGCAGCGAGCTGATCGTCGCCTGGGTCGGTGGACCGGGCGCGGTTGCCTTGCGGGGCCATTCACAGGCAGAGCTCGTCGAAATGGCGCTCGCGGGATTCGGCGAGGTGTTCGGAGCGGTCGAGCTCGCGCGCGGGGAGTTCGAGGGCGGCCTCATGCACGATTGGAGCGGCGACCCCTTTGCGCGCGGAGCGTATAGTTACGTCGCCGTCGGCGGCGGCAACGCGCGTGCGGCACTCGCGCAACCCGTGGACGAGACGCTGTTCTTTGCCGGCGAAGCGACGTCGAGCGATGGCCAGGGCGGCACGGTCAACGGCGCGATTGAAACCGGCGAGCGCGCGGCGGCGCAAGCCGTGGCAGCGCTGGGAATCAAGAAATTGCCTGAACCCGCAGCGCCTTTTCTAGCGGCATGGTCGAACTTTTACGTTATTGCGGGCTCGTCGGCTGCGGCGCTGACCGGCCTGATGTTCGTCGTGATCACGCTGGTGCGTGGGGAGGAGCAAACGCAGGCGCGTCATGACGGCATCGCCACGTTCAGCACGCCGACGGTCATGCATTTCTGCGCCGCGTTGTTCGTATCGGCGATTCTTTGCGCGCCATGGCGTTCGCTGATCTACGTCGCGGTCATCGTGGGGCTCGTCGGCTGTTACGGGGTCCTGTACCTTGCCGGCGTGGCGCGGCGCGCGAAGCGTCTGACAAAATACACTGCGGACGTCGACGATTGGATGTGGTATACGATCCTTCCATTACTGGCCTACGGAGCGCTCGTCGCGGGCGCGATCGTTCTGAACGCCGTCCCGCGAAACGCGCTCTTCGTGCTCGCGGGTGGCGTGCTTGCGCTGATCTTCATCGGCATTCGCAACTCGTGGGACGTCGTCACGTTTCTCGCCGTCGGCGGCGACAAGGAGCCCTAATCTTGTCTCCACCCTGAGGTGTCCCCAGGCCCCCTCGTCAAGCCCGGCAGGTTCAGACTTTTTTCATCCGTTTGTGAGGAACTGTCGCAATAGGAGGGGGCTGACGTGACCGTTCGAGCGCTGACCATTACCGTCGTATCGCTCTTCTGCCTCTCGGGCTGCTCGCAATCGAGCCTGTCCGTTCCGACCGGGACGGCGCCGCTCGTAGCGTCGCACTCTCCCGGGACTCCATCGACCTTACCGGAACTGGCGTACTATAACACGCCATCGCTTGATGCGTGGCCGTTATATATCACGGCCGGTCCGCAAAATGCGCTGTGGTTTACCGAAGCGTTCGTCGAGAAAATCGGCCGCATCGCGTCCGACGGAACGATCACCGAGTTTCCCATCTCAAACGGCCAGGAGCCCGAAGGCATCGCTGAAGGCGCGGACCACAATCTCTGGTTTACCGAACCGGGCGCAAACGCGATCGGCCGCATGAGTCCCAACGGCGAGGTAGCGATATTTTCGATCGCCGGCAGCGATCCGGATCCGCGCGGCATCGCGCTCGGCCCTGATGGGAACGTTTGGTACACCGAGCTGGATGACGGTTATATCGGTCGCGTGACGCCGCAAGGAAAGATCACGCGGTTTCGAATCCCCGACGGATCGTCCGAGCCGTGGGCCATTACGGCCGGCCCCGACGGCGATTTATGGTTCACCGAATCGCTGGCAAGCGCGATCGGACGGTTCGATCCGCGAACGCTGCGCTTCAAACCTTCGTTGAAAGTGACCTATGGGAGTACGCCTTGGGGCATCCTCTTTGCGCCCGACAAGCACATCTGGCTTACCGAGCGTAACGGGAATAAGATCGCGCGAGTCGACGGGAAGAATATTCGCGAGTTCGAGATCGGGCAGTCGGGGAGCTATCCGGAGGCCCTAGCGCCGGCACCCGATGGGGATCTGTGGTTCACCGAAAGCCAAGCCCAAGACATCGGCCGCATCGATCCCGCCAGCGGCAAGTTCGGTCCCGTCATAACGCTTCCGAGCGGGGACATTCCCAACGGGATTGCGATCGGCGCCAACGGCAACCTCTTCTTCACGGTTGACGCCTATCACGACCCAAGTCAGATAGGCGAATTGATGTTTCACTAGGAGTTCTATGAACAGAATCATGATCGGAGCGGCAGCTGTCTTATTCGGCCTCGGTGCGGCGGGCTGCGCAGAGCGCGCCCCTCAAGGCGGAACGAGCGTCGTCTTGCCCTCAATCAACCGGGACTTGGTTATCGTCGCGGTACTTCCGAAAGATACGATCGGCGAAAAACTTCCCTCCGAGGGCTTATGGTCGATGAAGTCGGTAAAGTGGAAAGCGGAGTTGGGCGGCTTTACGCAAGAAACGTATTCGCAGGCCCTCGGCTTTCCCCCGAACACGAAGCTTACAATCCACAATCTTTCGACAAAATATACGCACACGCTCGACGTGGTGAAGGTGATCGCGGGACCACCCGCCGTTTTCCCAAAGGGCATAAAGCTTCCCATAAAAGCAGAAGGCGACGGTAAACTCGCGGCTGGCTACGCGAGCGGACCGATCAAGCCGGGACAATCGGTCACGGTCATGCTGACGAAAGCGGGTATCTACCTGATCGGTTGCGCCTACCACTACGACCTGGGAATGCACGACGTTTTGACCGTCGGGCCTCAAGCGCGGCCGGGGCCGCAAGCGACGCCAACGCCGCACGGCGGCGGCGGCGGAAGCGGCAGCGGTAGCGGCTGGGGCGGGTAGCGGCTACGCAGCCAAGCGAAGGACCGCTGCCGCCTATGCGCAACGTAGGACCCGAGGCGCTGCAGCAACATGCTCGAACCGCCGCTCCCGAAAGGAACGGTAACCTTTCTTTTTACTGACATCGAGGGTAGCACCCGTGCGTGGGAGCGGCACCCCGATGCGATGGCCGCTGCTCTTTCGGATCACGATCGCCTCCTGCGTGGCATCTTCGAACGGCACGCCGGATACGTTTTCAAAACCATCGGCGACGAGTTTTGCTGCGCGTTCGAGCGCGCGCCCGACGGGCTCGCCGCAGCAATCGAAGCGATGCGTGTGCTGCAAACCCACGGCTGGCCGCGGGAAATCGGCCAGGTCCGCGTCCGGATGGCGTTGCATTGCGGCGATGCGATCGCACACGACGGCGACTATTTCGGACCGACCCTCAACCGCGTCGCACGTTTGTTGGCGATTGGCCATGGAGGCCAAATTCTGCTGACCGCCCCGGTCGCCGAGATGCTGGCGGGCATTCCGCTCGAGGGTGTGGTGCTGCGCCACCTGGGCTCACACCGTCTCAAAGATCTCCGGAAGGCCGAAGCGACCTATCAAGTGATGGCCGAAGGCCTGCGTGCAAACTTTCCCGCACTTGCGTCGATCGACGCTCACCCGAATAATCTGCCCTCGCAGATCTCGAGCTTCGTCGGGCGTGAGCGTGAGATCGCGAGTCTTCGGCACCGCCTCGCCGAGAATCGCGTCGTTACGGTTTGCGGGGCGGGCGGCATCGGCAAAACGCGGCTCGCGCTGCAAGTCGCCGCCGAAGTCGTGCAAGATTACCCCGGCGGCGTCTACTTTGTCGCGCTCGCCCCGCTGCGAGAGGGCAGGCACGTTTCCAATGCGCTCGCCTCTGCGCTTGGCGTCGTCGAGGCACCCAACGAAACATTGGAAGATACGATTGCCGGGCACCTCGGCTCCAAGTGCGTGCTCCTCGTCTTCGATAACTGCGAGCACGTTTTGGGCGCGACGGCCCTCTTGATCAAACGAGTCGTCTCGGAGTGTCCAAACGTGCGCTGTCTGGTTACCAGCCGGGAACCGTTGCACCTCACAGGAGAGTGTGTCGAACGCCTTGCGCCGCTCTCGCTGCCCGACGGCGTGCATAGCCTTGCCGATCTCGAAGCGCTCGATGGTTCGCTGCTTTTTCTCGAACGCGCTCGCGCCGTCACCGGCGCACTCGCACTTTCGGAGAGCGAGTGCGCGCTCGTCGCCGAGGTGTGCCACCGCCTCGACGGCGTTCCGCTGGCGATCGAGCTGGCCGCCTCGCGACTCGCGACGACGCCGCTAGAGCGCATGGCCAAGCGGTTGCGTGCGATGTTGCTTGCCAGCAAAGATGCCACCGTTGACGAACGCCATCGCACGCTGCGCGCCGCAATCGCGTGGAGTTACGACCTGCTGGCGGACTCGGAGAAACGCACCTTTTCGGCGCTTTCGGTTTTTGCGGGCGGCTGCACGATAGAGGCGCTCGAGCACGTCGTCGATGCGGAGGTCGATGGCGAGATCGAATCGCTCGTCGACAAATCGCTGGCGCAGCTCGATCTGCGCGACGGTGCCGAGCCTCGCTATCGGCTTCTCGGGCCGGTGGCGGAGTTCGCTGCCGGTGAGCTGCTCGCTTCTCGGGCAAACGAGGCCTTGCGCCGGCGGCACATCGAGTTTTACTCCGCTTTGGCAAGCTCGGTTGCAAGGGCCGATGCGAGCGCGCGAGCGGCCGGCATGCCACGCATCGATGTCGAGATCGGCAATATGCGCGCCGCGATCGAGCGCGCGATGGACGGCGACGTCGAAAGAGCCGCTCAACTGATCATCGACCTGACGCCTTTCTGGCGCGCGCGCGGATCGTTTACAGAAGGAAGGGACTGGCTCGATCGTCTTCTCGGCTGCGCAAAGGCTCTCGATCTCGCGAAAAGAGCGAGGGCACTTCGCGACTTAGCCTCCTTCGCGGCGATGCAGGACGACTACGATAATGCAAGCCGGCTCGCTCGAGATGCCGTCGAAATCTATCGCGGCTTATCCGACGACACGGGCATCGGCACCGCTTTGCACATCGTCGCCGAAGTTGCTCACCGGCAGGGACGTTTGGATGACGCGAAGCGGCTCTATACCGAGTCCTACGAGCATCTCGACGCCGGAAATCATCTCGTAGGAAAGACGATCTGCATGATGAATTTGGGAATGCTGGCCCGTGACGATGAAGGAGACTATGAATTCTCCGAAAAGCTGCTGTCAAAAGCAAGCGAGGATGCGCAGCGCCTCGGCGATCGCAGCCTTTCGGCGCAAGTCGAGATTGAGCGAGCATGGGCCGCGCTATGTTCGGGCGACGTGGAACGCGCCGAGCGGTTCTTTCGCGAAGCATTCGAAATCAAGACGGTAGAACGCGATTCGCACGGCGCCTGCCAGGCGCGCCTTGGAATTGCAAGCGCGTTGCTGGTCGCCGGTCGCGCTGACGCCGCACGGCATGAATTCGAAACGGCTCTACGCGATGCCACGGCGCTGCGGGCGCAGATATTTGTCATCAATGCGATCCACGGGATCGCTGGCGTTGCGGCGATCGGTGGCGACCTCGTTGCGGCCGCGAAATACTGCGGTCTTGCAGATAAGCTCATTGCTAAAACGCATTGCAGCGAGCAGTTGGGATTGGTGCAACAGATTGCGACCGAGCGAATATACGCCGGCTTGAGCGAGAAAGAGATTGCAGCCGCGGCTGCCGCCGGCGCGGCGATGAAACCGGAAGAGGTGGCGGCACTGTCTCTATCGAGCGCCGCCTCAACTGCCCACGTCTAAGGCTTTGTTGCGGCCGTAGCCGAGAGCGTGCCGGACACGTACAAGGGCGAGGATCCACCAGCGTTGCTCCCGTCCGTATCGGTCCAGGTTATCGTGAAGTTCGGCAAGTTCGGTCCGCTAGAAGCGAACGCCCCGCAACTCTTCGCCGAGCAGGAAGGCGACGCGGGCGCTGCGGTGGCTTGGACTGTAAGATAAAATGAGCACGACGCGGCGCTCGCACACGGCCACGCGCCGCCTTGGTTGATCATTACTTGGCCCTTTCCATTGAACCCACCCGGGACGCTGTTCAGCGGCTTGAGAACGTAACCCGCGGCCGCGCCGACGAGCAAGCTAACGAGCACTGCAATCCATGTTTTCATATGTCGCACCCCCCGAATCGAAAAGGCAAGGGCTTCCTACCTTCGGTCGGGGTACCGCTCGTCCTGCTGTACGAGGCCGGCTGGCATGCGAGTGGCGAAAGCACGGTAGAATACCGCTATGGAACAACGTAAACTCGGCACGCAGGGCCTGACCGTTTCCGCAATCGGGCTGGGCTGCATGGGGATGACCTCGGCCTATGGCAGCGCCGATGAGGGCCAGGCGATCGCGACGATCCGCCGCGCGTTCGACCTCGGCATAAACTTCCTCGACACGGCGGAGGTCTACGGTCCTTACACCAACGAGCAACTCGTAGGCCGGGCCCTGCGTGGTCGCAGAGAGGGCGTCGTCGTAGCGACGAAGTTCGGCTTTAAGTTCCAAAACGGCGTCCGCGGCGTCGATGGATCGCCCGAGAACGCAAAGCGCGTGGCCAACGAGTCGCTGATGCGCCTCGGAATCGACGTCATCGATCTCTATTACCAGCATCGTCGCGACCCGGACGTGCCGATCGAGGAGACGATCGGCGCGATGAAGGATCTCGTCGAGGCCGGTAAGGTCCGGTATATCGGATTATCAGAAGTTGGCGCCGATACGCTGCGGCGCGCGAACGCGGTGCATCCCATCAGCGCGCTGCAGAGCGAATACTCGCTCTGGGAGCGCGGAGTCGAAGACGAGGTGCTCCCTGCGGCGCGCGAACTGGGCATCGGCTTCGTGCCGTACAGCCCGCTCGGACGAGGCTTCCTTACAGGGTCGGTAGACGTAACGACGCTCTCGCAGAATGACTTCCGCAAGACCAACCCGCGCTTTTCGGAAGAGAACGCGCGAGCGAACGAATCGCTCGTGGCCGTCGTGCGTGGCGTTGCGGAGCAGTGCGGCGCGACACCCGCGCAAGTGGCGCTCGCGTGGGTTCTTTCGCGCGGTGACGACGTGGTTCCGATTCCGGGCACGAAGCGGGTGCGCTACGTCGAGGAGAACGCGGGCGCGCTCGAGCTGAAGTTCACGCCGGAACAGCTCGCGCAGCTCGATGGGCTTGCATCGAAGACCGCAGGCCCGCGCTACGCGCCTGAGTTGATGAAGCTCGTGGAGCGGTGAGAACGCCGGCGGATCTCGACGACTACATCGGCGGCTTTCCCGAAGAAGTGCAGCGGCTGCTCGAGAAGATGCGCCGAACGATCGGAAGAGCCGCTCCAAACGCGGAGGAGACGATCAGCTACAGCGTACCGGCTTTTGCTTTGCGCGGGAAGAAGCTAGTCTGGTTCGCAGCCTTCAAATCACACATCGGCTTTTACCCCGGGGTTGCGGCCATTGCGGCATTTAAGAAAGAACTGTCGCAGTACAAGACTGGAAAGGGATCCGTACAGTTTCCTTTCAGGGATCCGCTGCCGCTCGACTTGGTGAGTCGGATCGTGAAATTTCGCCTAAACGCCGGTCTTTAACCCCGCAACCGCCGCCGGCCCGGCGGTTTCCCACGAGATAGTGGTCGTAGATTACCGGATTGTCGACGTCTTCACCCAAACGCCGCTCGAAGGCAACGCGCTCGCCGTCTTTTACGAAGCGACCGGCCTCGACGACGATACGATGCAGAAGATTGCGCGCGAAACAAACCTCTCGGAGACGACGTTCGTCTTTCCGGCGCAGCGTCCGGGATCTGCCGCGCGAGTTCGCATTTTCACGCCCGTCAAAGAGATGATGTTCGCCGGGCACCCGACCGTCGGAACGGCTTGGGTGTTGCGGGACGTCGGAAGCGTTGCTGAAGATCAGCGTCGCTTCGTGCTCGACGAGAACGTTGGGCCGGTCGACATTCGCATCGATGACGAAGGCTTGATTTGGCTCCGCACGCCGGCGATTCGCACGGCGCGCGACTACGATCCGGCGCTCTGCGCGGCAGCGATCGGTCTTGCGTCCGGCGATCTGCTCGATCGCGTGCCGTGCCAGAACGTCTCGGCGGGAAATCCCGCGATCTTTATTCCGTTGCGCGACGAGTCGGCCGTGGATCGCGCCGAAGTCGACACCGTCGCGTTGCGCGGGCTCTTGGCTAACGAGCCGGAGCCGACGTGCCTCTTCGTCTTTTCACCGACCGCCCAAGGCGCGTACTCGCGGATGTTCGCCAACGATTTCGGCATCGTCGAGGACCCAGCAACCGGAAGCGCGACCGGCCCGCTCGCCGCTTTCATGATGGCGCATGGCCTGGCGCCCAGCGCGGACGGAGCCCGGTTCATCAGCGAACAAGGCACGAAGATGGGGCGCCGCAGCATTCTTCACGTTCTCATCGACGGCCAACGCGGCGAACGCGGCATCGAAATCGGCGGCCACGTTACCCCGGTCGCCAAAGCGACGCTCACGCTGCGCTCGTAGGCAGTCCCGCGGCTCGAACGATTGCTCCGCCCGTCACGGTGTACGTGACGGTTGCATCGAGCACGGCGCCGTTGGCGAATCCCGTCACGTGCTCTTTGTCGACGACCGTTTCACCGTTGACGTTACGGTCGACGACCTCCGCGTGCAACTGTGGATTGCTCGCGAACAGGCTTTTGTAGGCTGACGCAATGGCGGCGCGATTCCTTACGTTGGTACCGGGGCGTCGGACGACGGCATAGGACGCGTAGGTTTCCGCGAAGACCTGCGCATCGTGATAGTTATACGCATTGACTTGGCGCTGCACGATCTGCTCGGGCGTCTCATTCAAGATCGCGCCGGCGTCGAAGACCTGTCCGCCTTTGACGACGAACTTGACCGAGCCCAGCGCGGCGATGTCGTCGAGCGGATTGCCTTTCAGAATGGCCAGGTCGGCGAGCTTGCCTTTTTCGATCGTTCCGAGATCGCTCGACCGCGCCATCATCGCTGCGCCGCCGCGCGTGGCCGTCAGCAACACCTGCTTCGGCGAAAGCCCCGAGGCGACCATCTCCAGCGCCTCGTCGTAGAACGACGACGCATGCTGCGTGCCGATGTTTCCGGCGTCGGTGCCGGCCGCGATGCGAATCCCCGCCTCGTGTACGCGCTTGAGGTTGCGCATCGCTGCGTACGGCGGCTCCGTCGGCCGCATGGCGCGGACTCGCTCCAGAGTCTCGGGTGGCAACGAACTCTCGACGTCCTGCATGTTAAAGAGCGTTCCGACGACGTCGGGATTGGCGACGCGCAGATCGTTGGCCGTAAGGTTCGGCGCGCCGTGAAAGGTATAGCCGTAGTTCCCCAACACGATCAGGGTCGGGCAGTAGATGACGTTGCGCGATCGCACGAGTTCGAGGAACGCATCGTCCACGTCAACATCGAAGACGCTGTGCGCGAGGATATCCGTCCCCGACTCGACGGCGAGCCGCGCGGTTTCGAGCTGTGTCGCATGGATGACGACGCGCGCACCGCGCGAGTGCGCGTACTCGATCGCCGCGCTCGCAATCGGCGCAAAGGCCGCGGCGGGCTGCTCGGGCGTCACGATCCACCAGAACTTCACGAAGTCGGTTTGCGCGTTGATTTCGCGGTCGATTAGCGCGCGGGCCGCGGCGATCGTGTCGATCTTCACGATCGGCGGATCGTTGTACGGATCGAGAATGCTGCGATCGACGCTCGAGATGAGCGGTCCGGCGACCATCACGCGCGGACTGAGGACCGTTTGTTGCGCCTGCGTGCGGACGTTGTAGTTCCAAAATGGTCCACCGACGTCGACGACCGAAGTAATGCCGGCGCGCAGATAACGCGCGAACGTGTCCTGCAGGTTGTTGCGGATCCATTCGATCTCGTCGGTATACGGGCGCACGGCGCGCAGATCGATGGCGTCGGGGCGCGTATACAGGCCGCCCGATTGGAAGAAGTGGACGTGACTGTCGATCAGCCCGGGGATCGTGAAGAGGCCGGTCGCGTCGATGCGGAAGGCCGACGCCGGAACGGCGACGTCGTGCGCGGGCCCGATGGCTTCGATTCGCTCACCGCGCATCAGGATCGTGGCGTCGTGCAGCGGCGTTAGCTCGTCGCCGATCAGCGCGGTGGACCCGAAGATCGCGGTCAGGTCGCGGCCCGCGTTGAGATCTTGTGCGGACGGGACGCCGCTGATGGACGGCATGATCGGCAGCGCGCTGACGGCCGCGAGGCCTTTGAGGACCTGCGCGCGGGTCATCGAGTCGGTGAAGGGCGAATGGAAGAAGCACATCGTTAGTCGATCCTCATATACGTCACTTGCGCGACGGCGACCAACACGCCATCGTCGCGCCAAAAATTGGATGTTACCGGAATGAGCGTGCGTCCCTGTTTGATCGCTTGCGCGAAGAGCCTGACGTCGCTGCGCGCGGGCGCGAGAAAGCGGATGTTCATGTCGGTCGTCGTGATGCGGCTCCGTGCGCCCCAGACCGTCAGGCTGACGATCGCCGCAGCGGAGTCGGCGGCGGTCATCAATAAGCCGCCGTGGAACGAGTCGAAGATGCCGTCAAACTCTTTATTGCGAGCGACGGTGCAGTCGAACCAGCCGGCGCCGAGGCGGGGCTGCGAAAAGCCTAGGCTCTTGAAGATCGGAATCGACTGCATTCGGTCGCGAATCGCCGCTTCCACATCTGCCGCCAGCGACGGGAGTTCGCCGGAGTAGGGCGCCATGAGCAAGCCGGCGGCGAGGGGATTCACGATTGCCGGCAACGCTTGGGCTTCGGTTCGAGATCCCCCTGTTGACCGGGCGTCGAGATAACGTACGGCGCGCGTGAGAACGTAACGACTTGGGGAGGGGCGATCTCCGCGCAGGCGAGCAGCGTCCCGTTTTCGGGGAGCGGAACGGCATTCCACGTCATCCAGTCGATGTTCGGCGTCGCACCGTCGAAATGCCTCATATCGTAGACGACGCCATCTACATCGGTGGCGGCCACTCGAGTCATGGGAACGACGCCGAAATCGGCTAAGGTGTTCGGCAGCGATTTCCGGTAGGCGCTATAGAATGTGGCCTCGACGACCCACTCCGCCGTGTCGCCCGCCAGCCGGGCCGGACGGCTGAACGGCGTGTTGCAATCGACGCAGCCGGAATCGAACGTTCGCGGCGGCAGATAGAAACCGGTCGTTTCGTTTACGAACCACAGCGTCGCCCGTCGCCAAGCGTGCGGGCCGGCGGTGTCGGCAGCGATACGGACGAAGATCCTGTCGCCGGCATGCAGTGGCAGATTGCGCGAGTGCTTCGTGACGGCGACGTTCCTCGTGCCCGACCATTCGATCCAGAAGTAGGCGGAAGTTGGATATTTCGCCGATTTGCCGTGGTAACAGTGCACGTCCGACTCTGAACCCGCCTGCAAGATGTCCGTCGAGTCGTACGTATGCCACTTGCCGTCTCTCTTGGCGTGGGCCTTGAATGTCGCCATCCAGCCGTCGATCGCAATCCACAACGACGAGCCGTCGGTCTGTTCGAATCGGTTCGAGCAGTTGATCGTCGGGCGTGACTCGGGGACCGTCCACTCGCCTTCGACCGCGCAAAAGCGATGTGCCGGAATCTGCAGCGGTTTCGCGCCCGGTGCAAACAGCACCGGACCCGCCCAATCCGGCTGATAGACGCGCCGAATCGATCGTCGTGGAAAGGCGATGAAGGTAACGTTGAGCGGCCGTCGAGCGCGACTCATCGCGCGCAGCGACGCTTGGTCGTCATTCGGAAACGCCGCGGCGCCACAGGGTGCGGGTGTTGGAGCGGCCGTTACCGGCGGCGCGACCGCGTTTGCGTTGCAGGCCGCGATCGAGGTTCCGATTGCCAGGAGCCCGGCGTGCACGGCGGCGCTGCGCAGCTTTGCCATGCTCTCTATTTAAGAGAGCCCGCTTACCGAGCCTGCGGGAAGATCGCCGCCAGCGCTTTTCCGAGCAGCGCGATATCCGCATGTTCGTTGCGCGAGAGCCACGCGTCGATCAAGTCCAAACGGGCCGCGCGAGCTTTTTCCAGCGCCGCCGTACCCTTCGCCGTCGCTTCGACGATCGAGGAGCGCGCATCGTCGGGCGACGGCGTGAGGCGCACGTATCCGTCGCGCCGCAACGCCGCAACGATTCGAGTCATCGTCGGCGGAGCCACCTGCTCGGCATCGGCAAGCTGACGGAGGTTGCACGGGCCGCCGAAGACCAGCACCGAGAGCGCCGAGAGCTGCGCCGGACCCATCGCGCTCTGTCGATCTGCCTGTCGCGCGTAACGCAGCACGTGGATCGCGGCGGAGTGCAATCGCTCCGCCACGCGACGGCGCTCGCTACGGCGGGCCATAAAACGAGCAGTAGTGCCCGTCCGGATCTCTGAAGTTGACGGCCCAGTTCTGCGCATTGACCGGGCGCGGCTCGTTGATAAAGGCAATCCGATCCTTCAGGGCGGCGTGCGTTCGACTGACGCTCGCGACTCCGAAAACGCATTCTTGCGTGAGGCCATCGGCGCCGGCAGAGGCCAGTTCGCCGCTCAGCGCGAGCGTCGTCGTCCCGGTTTCGAAAAACACGAAGTTGTCGAAGCGGCCGCTCACGCGAAGTCCGAGAACCTCGCCGTAAAACGCGACCGCGCTCTCGAGGTCCTTCGAACCGAGCATCACAAACGCCAGGGTTACATCAGGCATGGGACACTCTCCGAGGTCGGATTAGTTAGCTAAGCTAACTATATGGCGTCGAGCCCGCACCTGTCAAGCCGATAGCCGCCGGGAGTTCGTCGTAGCGGCGAAGCTTATAGATCGCGGTCGAGACTCCCCAGCTCACCGCAAACACCCCCACGATGATGAAGCCGAGCGTTCCAAAATTATCGCTTAGGGAGTTAACCGCGTCCCAGATTCCGCCGCTCAGTTGGAGCTGCGAGGCGACGACGCTTGCGGCCTCGATTGCGCCGATGATGAGCGCGACGAGCACCGAGACCAGCGTGATGACCATGTTGTAGTAAAGTTTGCGCATCGGCTTGATAAAGGCCCAGCCGTACGCACCGAGCATGAGGATGCCGTCGGTCGTGTCGAGCAGCGACATTCCCGCCGTAAAGAGCAACGGGAAAATGAGAATGTCGATAACCGGAAGTCCCTTGCCGGCCTCGACGGCTGCGATGCCAAGAAGCCCGACTTCGGTCGCCGTATCGAATCCGAGGCCGAAGAGCAGACCGATCGGGTACATCTTCCAACTGCTGTCGACCAGCCTGAGAAGCGGCCGGAAAAAGCGCCCGATGAGGCCGCGCCCATCGAGCATTTCGTCGACGCCTCGCTCGTCGTACGGTTCGCCCCGGCGCGCACCGCGAAACGCGCGAAAAATATCGATCAGCACGATCAGGTTGATCGCCGCGACGAGCAGCAGGAAAGCAGCGGAGACACTCGTGCCGACCAGCTCGCCGGCCCGTTGCAGTGCGGGCAGCTGGCCCTTGACCACCGAAGCGGCCACGGCAATCCCCACCGTGAGCGCGATCACGACGGTCGAATGCCCGAGTGAGAAAAAGAATCCGACTCCTACCGGCCGCTTGCGATCCTGCATGAGCTTTCGCGTGACGTTGTCGATCGCGGAGATGTGATCGGCGTCGACGGCATGGCGCAGCCCGAAGGTATAGGCGAGCAGCGCCGTTCCCAGCAGCAGCGGACGCGATGCAAAGAGCCAAAACGCCAAGCCCCACGCGGCAAGGTTGAGGCCGATTAATAAAGCGTAGAGGAGATAGACCTTCGTACGCAACTCGCTCATTTCGAAATCGCGACGAGAATCCGGCGCGCGTCGTCGGCGTAGACCGGATGGAACTGCGCATCGACCGCGAGCGCAGCCGAAAGGCGACGCCGCGCCTCGCCCGTGTGGCCTGTATGCCAGGCGATGATGCCGCAGTGATACTGCAGCTCGGGATCCTCGGTATCGTAACGCGCCGCGCGTACCGCGTAGACGCGCGCGAGCTTCCAACGGCCCATCGTGGCCAAGACCCAGGCCATCGTGTCGTCCGCATAGATTTCGTTCCCGCGTTTGCCGATGTCGGAGCGAGCCGCCGCCAAGGCGTCGTTCAAATGTTCGCGGTGCTCGGCATAGTACATCGCCAGCAGCCGGTCGTTAATGCCTTGTACGTTGAAAAGCCGCTGCTCGGCCCAAATCAGCGCGTCGGTTCTGCTCGCGCCCTCATCGTCACCCAAAGCTCGCTGCGCGTCGGCCTCGTATCCTAGCGCTTGGGGAAGCGGGTAGAGCTCGGCGCTGCGGGTGGCTGCTGCCAGTGCATGCTGCCAGTCGTGGTGCGCGCGGTAGAACTTCGCCGCAAAGAGCAGCGCCATCGCATTGGCGGGAAAGATTCGAAGCGCTTCGTCGTACTCCGCTGCGGTGGTCCGTGCGTCTCCGGCCTCAAATGCAAGCTGCGCGTCGCGCACGTGGTACCAGGAGCGGGTGTAGGCCGATATACTGATCATCCGGTCGACTTGTTGGGTGGCCTCGGCCATGACGATCCGCGCCCCGGCGAGATTCCCGGTCACTTCGTCGTAGCGAGCGCGGATCGACATCCACGTCGGATCGACCTCCGGGTTGGCCGGGCGATTTAAGAGTTGCCGGGCCTCTTCGTAACGCCCGAGCTCCATGAGAATCGAAGCGCTCTGCGCGCGCGCGTCGTCGTTCGATGGATCGCCTTCCAAGGAGGCACGTTCGGCCGCGAGCGCCGCCGGAAAGTGGTGAAAGATGATGTCGCTCGATGCAATGACGCTTAAAGCTTGAACGTTGCCTTGCGGTTGCAGCGATAGCGATCGGGTGGCCATTTCGTGCGCGCGTGTAACGTCGTTGAGGTCGCCGGTCTCACGGAAACGCTGCAAATATTGGCTTGCAAGCATTCGTTGCGTGACCTGATCGCTGGGGTCGCGGCGCACTTGCTCTTCGTCAAAGGCGATGAAACGGTCGCGCTGCAGATAGTCCAGCAACACCGGGGCGGTTGGAATTCCCGTCGCTTGCGCTCGATGCGAGGCAAACCACGGCCACGCTGCACCCAAGGCGGCCGCCGCGACGAGGGCGACGGCCGCCGTAGACATCCTCATGCTTAGAGGGGGGCCTGAACGTAGGGGAACGTGTCGGTGTTCGATTTATCGTACGCGACGTTGTCCGTCGTGAGACAGGGCACTTCCTTATGGTCGTCGGGAATCAAGCCGAGCGCCGAGAGCGTATTTCCGAAGAGCGCGCCCAGCGAGATATCGACGACGTCGTCGTCGAGTGCGCGCCCTCCCCATTTGCTTCCGGTCGCGCCACCCGTCTCGTACCCAAGGTAGGAAGCCGTAGTGACGTCTTGCGAAAGGTCGGCCTTCATGACGTTGGGGTAGAGGATCGCTTGCAGCGTGTCGGCCGTTTTCGCACTGCGGAACATCAACGAAAACGACTTGATCTGTCCTTGTAAAACGGGGTCGGCGTACGGCTCCGCGCGATTGGTCTTGTTATGGTCTTCGAAGAGCTCGAAGACTTCTTTGACGGCCGGCCGGGATAGCAGTTCGATCTGTTTGTACGAACCGGCAGGTGCCGTAGTTGGGCGCGGGGGCGTGGGACTTAGAGCGTTATTTGAGTTGCAGCCGCCGACGACTGCGCCGGCGAGGATCGCCGCGACGAGCCCGAGTTTGAATTGTGGTGTCATGTTGTCTCCTTATTCCGATTGGCCGTTGGGCGTGCCGGTCGTGGCCCAGAGGCCGATGACGCCGGGCGATCCGCTCGGCGGGGCGAGCATTGCTTTGGGCATCTCCACGACGATCGAGATCACGTCGTAAGGCGCCAGGAAGTCCTGCGGCTTCTTGATGACGCAATGATTTGAGCCGGCCGTTCCATAGCTAACGCCGTTGAGGACGATCTTTTGCGATTTGTGCGCGAAGCGGAACGACGAAGCGGTAGCGGGCGGCGTGTGCGGATGGTTCATGTAGTTGCGATCGGGAATGATTTTGAAGAACTGCGCGAGGTCGAAGAAGAACGGATCGCGCCGCGGGCCTACGAAGACCTGGATGCCGTTGCCGACCCTCGACGGCTTGTCGAATGAAAACGTGCCGGTCTTAGCGACCAGAGTATTCGCCGTTCCGACTTCGTTGGGCGCGGCCGGCCCGTAGAGCGTTATTTTCTGAGACGTTCCGGTCGAGTTCGCCACAAACTGAAGGACGGTGTTCTCGGTAAACGAGCCCGACGAAACGCCGCTGTTGGCAACTTTGAACTGGTAGAGGACGTTGGGGTCGAGGGCGATGCCGCCGAACATGCCGCTGGGAATAAGCGGGCGTACGTCCATGACGAGCACGACTCGCGCGGCGTTGTGCGGATCGGGGAAAGCGAACACGTCGGTGATGTCCGCGAGCGGGTTAGCGACGACGGTCGGCGAGTCTTGATGGTCGGATCCGCGGGCGGCTCTAACCGAGTAGAGCGAAACCGAGAAGGCGAGCAAAAAAACCGCAGCCATCGTTACGATTGGTCGAAGCAGTTTCATACGGGCTCCTTTATGGCCAGTGGGTGTTGGTGTGTCGAACGTATCGGAAGAAGCGACGGAATAAAGACGAATGCAGCGATACCGCAGAGCGTGAGCGCAATCAGGGCGAGGGTGGGCACTCCGACGCCTTGATCGGCGAGGCCCTGGGCGAGCATGATCGCTCCGATGGTCGAGATGACTCCCGAAGTAATGAAGGGCGCGATGCGCGTAAGGCGCGCAAAGGACGACCTCCGTTGCAGCCAGGCTGCGCCATGGACGACGGCGAGGCCCAAACCGGTCAGAATCGTTGCTAACCCGAGACTGAAAACGACGATGAGAAATAATCCGTAACCGATCCGGTGCAGGTGTAACGCGGTGAGCAGGACGACGATTGCCGCCGGGCACGGGGCGATACCGCCGCTCATCGCTGCGATCACGGCGCTCGGGAAATGGAGCGGTGCCGAGCCCGGGATCGCGTGCGCGTGTTCGTGATCGTGGTGGTGATGGTCACCGTCGTGAGGGTGGTGATGATCGTGCGCGTGCTGATGCTCGTGCGCGAGTCGCGCGCGCCTAACGGCCGCCGACAGCGTGCGCGCGCCGATGACGGTAACGGCCACGCCGGAGAGCAGCGTTATCCACGTGAAGAGGCTCTCCGTGGCGAACCCGGCGGCAAAGAAGAGTAGTGCTCCGAGCAAGAGTACGGCGATGGTGTGCGCGACGGTCAGCGCGGCGGCCAGAATCACCGCTTGTTTGAACGTCGCTCGAGCTCCCACGAGTGTAAAGGCGAGCAACGCCTTGCCGTGTCCCGGTTCGAGTCCGTGGAGCGCTCCGAGGCCAAATGCGGCGAGGATCGTAAGAAAAATTAAGAGTGGGGTCTGCGTGCCCCGCGCGAAGAGATCGGAGAGCGCGGAGGACCGGACTATCGAACTCACTCCCCAGGAAGCCGCATCGTCGCCGCTGACGCGCACGTGCGCGACGCGTCCGCTGATGAGGTCGAATGTCGCGACGTCGTTGTGACGGGGTGAGCCGATCAGCGCGCTGGGATACGAGCGGAGTTCGTGAGTCGGCTCGGACAAGCCGGGCAACACGATGTCCTTCCAACCGATTCGGCGGTCGGCGTAGACGAGGTCGCGGACCGTTATTGCCGACTTCGAAGGCACCGAGACGATGAAGTCACCGGTCCAGTACAAGATGGGAAGGCCCCCGGCGCCCGGACGCGTGCGCGATGCCGCTCGCTCGAGGTGGATTGGGAGCGCGCGTCCACCGGTCTCGATGGAGAGGCCGTCGCCCACGCGCCGTGCCTCTTGGCCCTCCCAATCGCGCTGCCGCTGCGGCGTCCAAGAACCCGTCGCGTGCATGATTTGAAACGTCGGAATCTCCGCAATATCGAGAACGTAATGAATGCGCAGCGCTCCGCGTTGCGGACGTATTTCGGCGAGGTGATTGATCGTGAAGTTTCCGAGCGGATGCGCTGAGGCGCCGCCGGCCGCGGCGAGGAAGAAGAAGGCGCTCAAAGCACCCAAAGCCGCTGACCGCGTCATGTTAAGAGCCATCGCCTCCCTTTGATGGCCTAGGAAACGCGGGCGAAAGGCTTTTGGATTGGGTTCAGACGGAACGCCGGAGACCGCACCGGGTTCGCTCTATTGCAAGGGTCTCTTAAAGCTTCGTAATGGCACTTTAAGAATCGCTTGCTAGCATTGTCGCATGGATATCGCCGGCGAAGAGCAAGCCGAGCAATTGATAGCGCGTCGCCGGCTTACCGAAGCGGCAGCGCGGCTGGAAGCTGCTAGCCACGATGGCGGCGACGCCCAGGGTTCGCGCAAGCGGCTCTGCGCCGGAGTCTATGCGCTGTTGGGCGACGACCGAGATCTCGCGGCAGTTGTCGCGCCGCAGCTGCTTGCATCTCGGACGGCCGGCGCCGTGACCTCGCACTTCGAATCACTCGGACGCGAACCCGCTTCGCACGACTATCTAGCGGGCGCGGTCACCCTCTCGTGGGTCGCGGATGCCGCGGGAACCTACGACCTCTGCCGGAGCGCCCACGATCGCGCGCTTGCCGAGAAGCGCTTTCACTTTGCCGTAGGCGCGCGCGAACGGTTGGCGCACCACGCCGTCCTCTTCGGCGACCTCGAAATTGCGCGGAACGCGCTCGACGACGCCGTACGTCTTGCATCGATTCACCGGCTTTCGGAGTGGTTCTTGCGCGGTGCGGCCGCGGCCGCGCGCTTGGCACTCGATGAGGGCGATTCCGAGCGCGCCGCACAGTTAATCGAACGCGCGCAGATGCACGCGCGCAGCCCCGAAGCCATTGCTTTATTGGCGCCGGTCGGCGCCGCGCTGGCGATCGCCGCCGGGGACGACGAGGCCGCGGCGGCGTGGAGCTCCGCGGAGATTCTCGACACGGCACTCGGCTCGCAGGACCTGGAAAGCGCGATCGCGGCGACGATTGCGCTGCTCTGCGCGCGCGCGTCCGTTCCCGGCTCCGACCTCGCGACTGCTCTGCGACGGGCTTTGCTGCGGGCGAGCGGAACAACGCACGCCATCGAGCTTTTCTCGCTGGCAGCCCGATACGGGGATATCGAAGAGGCCAGCCTCGGCGCGGATACGCTCAACGCTCTCGTCGCTCCCAATCGCAAGTATTGCAAGGCGCATGCGCTCCTTGCGCGAGCGCACGTGCTCTTTCGAAGTGGCGAGCGCGCGGGATGGATCGACCATGCCGGCGACGCGGCACGAGCCTTTAATGCGATGGGGATGCGACGCTGGATGAATGAAGCGATGCTTCTGCTCGTCCGGCAAGAAAACGAGAGCTTTCCACGACGCCGTGGGCGTCCGGTTGGTTCGGCCTTGACGGGACGCGAGCAGCAGGTCGCGCATCTCATTCGCCGAGGGGCTCGTAATCGCGAAGTAGCCGCGGCCTTGCAAATCAGCGAACATACCGTCGAACGCCATGTGAGCTCGATCCTGGGGCGCCTCGGCCTGCGGTCGCGGTGGCAAATTGCCGATCCGAGTAATGCCTCCGAACATTAACGTTAGTTGAAGTTGTCTTAACCGTCTCCGCGACTTCCGGGATGCACGGCGGATGTACCATCCCCTAGCATCGAGTTGGAAGAGGCCGGCGAGTGCCGACTTCTCCGTTGCTGTTGGGAGTACGGTTTGTTCAACGGCCTCCGCTGCGTTAAAAAGCGCGTCCTGTTTCTCAGCTTCTTTTGCTTTGCGGCCTCGAGTGCGTCGGCATTGGCCGAGACGGCCGGGATCATTTCGGGAAGGGTCAGCGACGACAAGACGCGGGTCGCGGTGGCCGGGGTGCTAGTGATCGCGAAGTCACCCAGCGCGACCTATCGCACGACGACCGACGCGCACGGCGCCTACCGTTTCTTGAGCGTCTTACCCGATACGTACTCGCTCTCGTTTCTCAAGGGCGGCTACGCGTCGTACTCGATTTCGGTGGTCGTGCTCAACGGGTCGCAGCAGGCGGTCAACGTGCCGCTCTCGCGCACGCTCAAGGTAATCGCGTCGACGCGCGCTCGTTCGGCCGGGAGCGCTTTTCAGCGCGGCATGACGATCGACACGTATACGGTGACCGGGGCGCAGATCGATATGGTGCAAGGCAAGACGTTCAACACCGATGAGAACACGCTGCTGCGCAGCATTCCCAGCGTGACGATCGATAAGACGGGCACCGTCTCGATTCGCGGTGGTTTTGCGTTCGAGGCGGCCTATGAGTTCGAAGGCATCGACTACACCGCTCCCACGGCCAACCTGCAGAACACGCTGCAGAACATCTCCAACTTCGGTTTGCTCAACGGCGTGGGGAGCGTGCAGCTCATTCCCGGCGGGGGCGATGCGACCCACGGCGACAGCGGCACGGGCCTGGTGCTCTTCACCGCCAAGCACGGCACCTATCCCAGTTACTTCCACGTAGACGTCGAGTCGGTGCTCTTTCCGTATCTGCATCAGCTGGGGCTGGAGTGGGGCTGGGCCGATCCTTCGCAGCGGTTCTCGAACTATGCGGGCTTTATTGGCTTGCGCAGCGCCTTTCAGTACGGCGTTCCGGGCTCGGCGGCCAACACGTTGGGGACGTTAGGCACCAACGCCGCGACGCTTGGAAGCACGATCGATCCCAATCTGGTCTACTACGCTCCGTCCTTTCGGGCATCCAATGATTTCGTCGACAACGCGATCTACCGGTTTGGGAAGAACAACTCGCAGCGTCTGCAGTTTTTCATCCAGGACCAAGCGATCACCCAGACCCTCGATTACGGTGGCTTTCAGTACCTGCCGTACATTTCGGGGGGCACGACGGCGGGCAAGTGTGCGCCCTATCCGGTCAGCGGCCCCGGCGGTCCGGTCAACACGTCGCAGCAAAACTACGCGTGCGATTCGCTCATCCCGCTCTATCCCGGTCAGCCTAACACCTACGCGTTCGTCTCGCAGGCCGACGCGCTCAAGAGTCCGTTTCTAGCCTATAAGGTGGAGTACGGCACGAGCCTAGGCTCGACATCGCAGCTGACCGCGCGCTATTTCCGGACGTTTAGCGGCCAATCGGAGGACCTGCCGGCGCAAGGCATCTTCGCCGATCCGTACGGCGGCACGCGGACGGCCGGGCAGTTCGATATCGCGACGCAGATCGGCGAGAAGAATCTGCTGAAGTACGGCGCGATCTACGAGTTCGTCGTGCCCTACGGGAACCGTTACGACTTCACGTCCTACACGGCGTTCACGACGCCGGCCTACATCATCGACTACCCGATCACGCATCCCAACCAGCCGCTGCCGCTACCCTACACCTATACGGGTCTGCTGCCCAACAACAACCCGTCGTTTCAAGAAGGCTTGGAACAGGATTTCTTCTCTCCGTCGTTTTGCGCTCAGCTGCAAATCCACGGAAACTGCGGCTACTTGAGCTCGTGGTTTCCAGGCGGCGTGCGTTTTCCGTTCGAGGAAGACATCTCAACGGTTACCCAACAGCAGTACGGGGCCTATCTCCAAGACAACATCGAGATGTCTGGCAAGTGGCGCACCGAAGCCGGGCTTCGTTTAGACGGCTACAACTTTCAAATCCCCACTGTGGCCGGCGCTCCCGCATCGATTCCCGCCGTCGAGCATCAGCGGCTCTACGAACCGCATTTCGATCTTTCCTACGCCCCCGATCTGCGCGATACGCTGCGTTTTGGTTTCGGCCATACGCTCTCGATGCCGATTCCTAGTTTGCTGGGCGCCGACGTCAGTCGCGCGCCCTATGCCCCCTTCGAGGATATTCCCTCCTACGACAACACCACGGGAAAGGCGGCCCAGTACTGCGGGCCGCTGGCCAATCAGCTCTGCGGTAACTATGCCGATCAGCTCTATTGGCTCACGCGCGACTATCGCTACGGCAGCTCGACCTTAGAGGCGCCGTTAGTCGGAGCGACCTTTACCAATATCGATCTCTCGTGGGCGCACGAGTTTCACGACGGTTCGGCGCTCAAGATCACCCCGTTCTACCGGCGCGGTTACAACGTGATCGAGCAGACCGCCAGCATCATCGGCTTCAACTATCAAACCGGTTCGCCGGTGTTCGGGGACGTCGCCTATTCGAATCTCGGCATTCAAAAAGCCACTGGCATCGAAGCGCTCTATAATAAAGATATTCCCCTTGGAATCTCGATGCAGATCGGCGCGACCTACATCAGCCAGTTCGGCAACGAGCCGCCCGGAACGTTCCTGCAGCCCGCAGCCTTAGCGCTAGGCCTAGTCTATCGCTCGCCCGATCTCTCGCCCTTTCAAATCAACACCGCGTTTAACTACCAGAACGCCCACGGCTGGCGGATCGATCCGGTCATCGGATTTAACGTCGGGTATCCCTACGGGCAGGGCTACTACACGGCGGTCTACTGCAACGGCATTCCGGTGGTCGTGCCGGCCTCGAGCCTCTCGGTCATCTACTCGCAGACCCCTGGCTATATCGATCCGCTCGATCCGGGCACGTGCACCAAACCCAATATCGCAGCGACCCGCGGCATTCACGAGCCGGGATTGGCCGGAGGGCTGCTGACCACGCCGCGCATCGACGTCAATCTGACCACCGAGTACCGTCCGCCGGTCGCCAAAGGCGTGCTCTCGCAATCGGTCTTCGGCTTGCAGATCCTCAATCTGTTCGATCAGCTCTACAACGTGCCGGTCTACAACGGCTGCTACGGCTCGCCGATCTCAACGGGATTGCAGAGCGGCAATGCACCCTGCACGTATTCTTCTGCGCCCTACGCGCCTCCCGATATCGCCGCGCATTCCTCGGCGCCCTACTTGACCTATCCCAACCTCCCGCCGATCTCGTTTCGGCTCTACTACCAGGTGACGATATGAGTTTCTTGAGTCGCGTTGCGGCAGGCGCCGCAGCTTCCAGCGGTGTGGCATTGCTGCTCGCCGCTTTGAGCGCGTGCGGTAACGGGGGTGCCTCGGAACCGCCGCAAACCTCCTACGATCCGGCCGCAACCTCCAAAGTGCAGTTTGCCGTCGGTATCGCGACGCTCTCCTACAACAAAGGACAAAGCGTCGCGTACGGGCTCAACGAAATCGAAACGCTGCGCCAGAGCGACGGGCTCTCCGGCACGCTCTACAACGTGCCGATGATTATCGGTCCGTCGGGCTTTGCCGTGCTGCTCTCCACCGAAACCGGACTGCAAGTGCAAGGCGCCGGAAACGATACCGGTACCAACCACATCACTTGGGGCACGCTCAATCAATCGCTGTGGATCGGGCCACATCGCGGCGGCCCCAAACAATCGACTAGCGGTGCGTTCGGCTACGGGTTGTGCGCGTGTAACTCCGACTCCGGACCGCAAAACGGCATCACCCCGCTCTATGTCTCCTACAACCTGCCGGTCTATGGCGACGACAACGTCAACTGGTACGGCGGCCCGCCGGCCTTCCCGGCAGGAAGGCCCATCGGTCATCGCCCTTGGATGGCAAGGCTATTCACTGGGATTTACCGACTTCGCCGTCGCGCCGGTTCTGGGAACCTATCATCTCTACGCCGCTGTACCGCCGGCCTACAATACACCGCTCGATCCGACGCCCAGTCCCAATCCCAACGGATCGCCCACGCCGCCTCCGGGCATTCTCGCCGCCGGCGCACAGCTGACCTCGCTGCAAGCGCTCCCGCAGTTTGCGACACCGGTCTTCGCGCCCGACCGCAACGGCGGCGGCAGCATCGGCCTGACCGTTCCGAGCGGAGCAGGCGAAGCGATGGTCGTCGTCTACGCCGTGCACGGCGGAAAAGGCCTCTGCGGCCAAGCGCACCTTTACGACTCCTACTACACGCTGGTTACGCATTCGGCAGGCGCGCAAAAACTCGCACTGGCGGATAATCTCGGCCCGCTCACGGAATCGGGCAAGAAAACCCCGACGATCTGCGACGGCGAGAGTTACGACATCTATGCCGCAGCCACCGATTACCCGGCGTACGAATCATCCTATCCAAACAATCTCGAACAGCTGCCGCTGATCAAAGGCCCCAACGGTCAGGCCGACCTGAGCACCTCCGATAAGCTCTTCGGACTCTATCCATGACGCAAACCGCGCGGCATATGCAAGCGGCCGTTTCGATTGCGGCATTGATCGCAGTCGGGTTGACCTCCGCGTGCGGCGGTTCGCCGAATACTCCTAACGGTTCGTATGTCGGGTCTCCGGGCAATCCCGGAGACCCCCCGACACGGCTCGTCGACGTCAAGGTTACGGTGACGGTTCCTTCGCGAACGCGCGGCGCGAAACCCAATTACGTTTCTCCAAATACGGAATCGTTGGCTATCCAACTCGCCTCGGTTAACGGCAAAGCTGTGAGCGGCGTCAATCCGACGATCGTCAACACGGTTCCGAAGGCGCACGACTGCAAAGCCGGGGCGCACGGTATCATCTGCACGGCGACGGCCGAAGGCTCACCCGGCAGCGACGTCTTTGTCGCGACGGCCTACGGCGGCACCGGCGCAAGCGGCGCGGTCCTCTCTGCCGGTACGGTCAAAGCGACGATCGGTTCTGGCGGCGGCAGCGTCGGAGTCTCGAACGGCCTGTCGCTTACGCTCGACGGCGTCATCGCCGCGCTCACCCTCAAGCTTTTGCCGACGAATGCCAAGCGAGGCACGCGCACGACCGTTGCGGTAACGCTCGATGCCTACGATGCCAGCGGCGCTGAAATCATCGGTCCCAGTAACTACTCCGAGCCGGTCTCCGTCGTCGTCGAAGGGGATTCGAATCATTCCTTCCGCTTGCACGATGCGAACGGCTCGGGTGAATCGCTAACCATAAGCAAGCCCACCGGCGACATAACGCTTACGTATGACGGCAACGAGCAGGCTTCGCCAATAACGGTTGCGGCGAGCGTCGCTGGATCGAGTTCGATCGGCGCCAGCGCCCCCTTCGCGCTGCTTGGAAAGGAGCCGCCGCCGCCGGTCGGTACGATCTATGCGCTCAACTTCGGATCGAGCAGCGGGGCAGCGGCGACGGTAACCGAGTATGACGGCAAAGCCAAGGGCAACGCCACCCCCGAGCGCACCCTGTTGCTCGACAGAAAGCTCTTCGCCGTCAGCATCGCCGTGGATTCGAACGGCAATCTGTACGTCGGCTATTTCGACTCCGCGAATGGCGCGAGCTTCGGTAAACCCGACTCGGGCAACGAGATCGCGATCTACGCGCCCGGTGCCAGCGGCAACGACGAACCTACGGCGGTGCTCACCCAAGACACCAAGACGAGCACGACGATCTATCCGATCTTCATGACGTTCGATCCCTCGGGTCGCCTGGTGACGTACGGTGCGACCGCCGTGGACGGCAACACCGGTAATGCGGTGCTGACCTACGCGGCGGGCAGCACGGGCCCGGCCGCACCCGAGTACGCGTTTGCCTTCTCGTCCCCCGCGATCTACTATCCCGGCCCCACCGGGCTCACGACCGACTCCGCCAACAACTTCTATCTCAACGGTACGTTCAAATCCGGTTTCGGGAGCGCATACGGAATGTACGTCGCCGCGGCTGCCGATATCGGCAACCCCGCTGCGAACCCGGCCCGCACGATTCCCTGGGATTCGAAGACGAAGCTCGCCGCGGGATTTACGAGCGACGTCGCTTTGAACGCGAGCGCTGAAATCTTTATCGCCAACAACGTGAAGACGGGCAGCGGCAGCAGCGCCACATGCCAGGCCGCAAGCAATGTTTACTCGGCCGGCGCCGGCGGCGGCGTCACCGACGATCCGCCGTTGCGCATCGCGACCCTCGACGGCATTCAGACGAAGGGCACGGATTGCACGAACACCTTTAGCCCGCTGCTCTTCTACTTTCCGGAGATTCAAATCTACGCCGGCTCGGCGCTGTTCGCGGCGGACCCTTTCAACGATGCCGTAGCCGAGTATCCGGCCGACGCAAAGGGAAGCGCAAAGCCGTTGCTGCGGATTGCCGGCTCCGCGACGCAGCTGGATGCGCCCATCGCGCTCGTCATCACATCAGATTCTGGGCTGGCCGAGGCCGGTCCGGTCAACGGCGCGCGAGCGCCGGAACGAATCCCCCTAAAGCACCAGCCTCTTCATGAAGGAAGACCCACATGAGAAAGTCCCTCGCTATCTTGGCTTGGGCCGCGATTCCGGCGCTCCTGATGAGCGCATGTAACGGAAACTCCGGAGGAAGCTCAGGAGTAGGCTCCCTGCCAAACGCGCCGATCGCATCGCCGCACGGCCGCGTTCATCACGCCGACAACAGTGCGGCCGATATTCACACCGGCGGCGCGACCTTCCCGGCCTACGGCTACAACCTCGGAGACCAGCCGACCGGCTCGTA
This sequence comes from Vulcanimicrobiota bacterium, assembly GCA_963725605.1. Lineage (GTDB taxonomy): Bacteria > Vulcanimicrobiota > Vulcanimicrobiia > Vulcanimicrobiales > Vulcanimicrobiaceae > Cybelea. The sequence goes on from CAVRYW010000002.1 coordinate 239,658, forward strand.
CACCAACGTGCAGGCCACCCCCGGACCTGGCTCGCTTCTCTACAACGTCGCAAAAAAGAACGCCGACGGAAATAACTATTACTACTGCCTGACCGGTAGCGGCACCGGGCGTAAGGAGTTCGAGGGTGTCATCACGGAAGGAACCGATCCTTGTGCCGCGCTGGGCGAGAGCCCGACCGGCTTCGGCGGCCGCACCGATCCGATCGACTTCGTCGGCAGCGACGTCGCAATGCCTTCGACTGAATGCTGCACGAGCGGAACGCCTTACGTAACCAGCGGCTACGCCGCCACCTATGGCCAGCCGTTCGAGTTCCCGACCTACGGTGGTCCGATCGTCTTCCCGTACATCAACGAAGGCGGCAACGGTTTGACCGGCCTCGGTTCGAGCCAACTCAAACTCTCGACGTGGACCTATTGCGCGATCACCAACGGCACCATCGGCTACTGGGACGACGGCGCAATCACGGCGGATAATGGCGGCACGCCGGTCGCCGGACACCAGGCGATCTACTTCTACTACCGCTCGGACGGCAGCGGAACGACCTACCTGTTTGAAAACAAGCTTTCCAACAGCGGGAAAGGCTGCAATCAAACGTTTACGGGCAAGTACGCGAAAGCACCGTATGGCAGCCCAAGCCGCAGTGCGGCTTGGACCTTCCCTCCGGTTAGTCTGACCGCCCTGGCTTGGACCGGCCCGACCGGCACGCAAACCTCCGGCTCGGTGTTCTCCGGCGCCTCCGGCAACCCGGGCATCCTGCAGTGCATTCAGGGCGGCAGCTGCGGCACCGCCGGATTCCCATACGGAACCGGTTATGCCGAGGGTGCATGGGCGGCGGCGGCGGGAAGTCCAACCGTTTCGCAAGCGGCTCTTCTGAACGGAAAGAAGTTCGTGAGCCCTACGAACGTCAAGGCCGTGGCGGAGGGACTCAAAACCGCCACCGGCGACACGATCGAGTACGGCGAAGGTTCAGACGGCATCTCGCTTGGTTCGAGTACTCCGAACTGCCAGCTCTACATCCCGCCATCGGCCTTCGTAAACCCGCCGAGCGGCGCATATCCGATAGTCGGCCTAAGCTACTGGCTGTTCTACGGTAAGAACCAAACGCGCGCGGGCTCAAGCCACTTCACCGACCTGAAGAACGCGATCGTCTATCTCGATTCGAAGGTTTGGGACGACGCGCTTCCGGGCCTCGAATACACGCCTCTTCCCAAATCGACCCACACGAAGATCCAGGCGGCTCTCGCCGGCGGTCACGGCAGTTCGGCCTGTTTCAGCAGGTAGTTAAATAACGCGAAAAACGTCCGTGCGCGCCGCTCTTTACGGCGCGCGCGGACTTCGATTATATGGAGCGAAGGATGAAGTTACGCGTCGCCGGCGTCGTCGCCAGCAGCCTGTTTGCGATGAGCGCATGCGGTGGATCGAGTTCCGGTTCGAGTTCGATGCCGCCGGGAGCGAGCGGCATGGCGCGCGTGCGCTTTGCCGACGGTGCTCCGGAGCTCGAAACGCTCATCGGAGGCACGCCGCAGACGCTCTGCTTGGGGGCCGACGCTCCGTGCTACCTGCGAGTCAACGGGCAGACGGTATCGCAGCTCTTTTACTACGGCACGATGACGTCGTTTCTGAGCGTGACTGCCGGTGCGCTTTCGCTGGTTGCGCGCGACGGAGCGGGCTATGCAGTCGGCCCTTTCAAGAGCCCCGTGCTTGTAGCGGGCAAACAATACACGCTGATCGTGCTGGGCAGCTATCCGAAGTACAGCGTGCTGGCCTTCGAAGAACCGCCAAGCTCGAAGGGTAACGCCCAACTCTCGCTCTACGAAGCGTCGCCGTCGGTACCCAGTGCAGACTTCGGCAGCTTCCGCGCTTCGAGTCACTCGGGCTTCAAAGCGCTGGGAAGCGCGAAGTTCGGAAACCTCGTCACGGTTCCGCTGGGCGCCAGCGTATCGAACTTCGGCGGTTACACCGGGAAAGGGAGCAAACCGTTTACCGGCGGCGATCTCACCTTGGCCGGTGTCAATGCCTTCGATAAACACAATGAGTTGCCGTTTCACACGGCCTCGCGGTTCTCGCTCTTTCTCTTCGATACTAAGTCCGGGAGTACGAGCGGCCCAGTTTTCGGGAGTCTCGATCGATGAAAAGCTCAACGCTCTTTGCGCTCGTCGTTGCGGTGGGTGCGGCGATTCTGATCGTCTCGGGTTGCGGCGCAAGCGGCCCCGCACCAATTACCGCACCACCTCAGGGTCCGCCCAATCCCACGCCCCCGGCAAACTGGCTCTACGTCGATCACAACGGAACGTTCTACGCCTATCGGCTGCCGCTGCATGCCGATGCCAAACCGGAGCTGATGGCGGCCGAGTGGCCGGGTTTGGGACTGACGCCGGCAATCGCCGTGGGTCCCTACGGTGAGGTTGCGATCTCCAGCCCCACGGCGATTCGCATCTTCCATCCGCCGATCGTCTCGTTCGCACGGTCGCAAGTCGATCTTTCGATTCCGCTGACGCCGGCGATCACCGAGATCAACGCAAGCGGAAATGCCGACCTCGTCGATACGGAGTACGACCCCAACGACAACCTCTGGCTGTTCAATAATATCGGCGGGGAGATCTCCGAGCTGCGGACGCCGTTTTCCAAAAAGATGCAGGCCTCGGTCCAAATCGGCTTCGGTCAGCCCGGCTCGAAGGCGGCGGGATTTACGAACTTGGGCCAGGGGCGCTTCGACGTAAGCGCGACGCTCTACGTCTACGCCACCAACGCCGGCGAGAGCTCGCGGCTCTTCAAGATTGCGTTCCCCTATGCCAAGCCGCCCGGGACAACCGGGCTCAACTTGGATCAAGCCGACTTCGTGGATGCCAGCCAGTATTTGCCGACGGCGAAGAACCCCGCCGACCTGTTGCTGGGACAGTACGTCGGGGCGCTGCGAACGCCCAAGCCCGGTTCGCCACCCTCGCCGCCGGTTGACGTGATGAGTCAGTTTTACGAACCGCTCCAGCCGATGAAGGGGCTCGTTCCCAACGAACACGTGAACACAGTGGTCGGCGCGCTGATCGCCGATCCGCCGCGCGAACTGATCTATACGCTGCAAACGACCGACGGAGAGCTCGACGTCTACGGCTTGCCTCTCCGCGGCGAGGCCAAACCGGTGCTTCGGTTCAAGTGTCTGGCCGGCGCGTCGAACTGCTCCGCGCACGAGCACATTTTCCTCGCGCCGTAGTCTCACGCACCTCGAACTCGGACACCTTCGCGGAGGAATCCGTCCCAACGAACCCGCAGAAGCGGCCGTATGATTCGGAGGATTGGCTCCTGTGCGCTGCTCGTGCTCTGCGCCTGCAGCGGGTCGTTCGGCGAGCGCGTTCACGAACAGTTCCGTCGAGCCATCGACAGTGGTGCGACGCCGATCGTTCACGTCGACAATATCGCGGGAGCCGTTGCGATTGTAGCGTGGGCCAAACCGATAGTGGGTATCGTCGCAACCAAGTACGGCTACGACGCTTCCGAGTTGCGCAGCGTCACCATCAACGTCAACCGCGAGGGTGACGGTATTTTCGTCGTTACGACCTACGCGGCCGGCAATCATAGCGGCGGCGTGCGTTACCGGATCTCGGTTCCGGCCGGTGCCTCCGTCCAGGTCGGCAACATCGCCGGTTCGGTCACCGTCGGCGGCATTACCGGCAACGTCAGCGTCGAGACGCAGGCGGGTACCATCGACGCTACGCTCGGTAGGGTCGACGGAGATCGCTCGATCGATCTGCGCGCCACCACCGGGGCGGTCACGTTGCGAATCGCGCGCGAGAGCAGCGCGACCGTCAACGCGGAGAGTACGGTCGGCAGCTTTTCCAGCGACGCGCCCGGAATCGAGAAGAGCCAACAGAACGTGGTTGGCGTGCGGGCAAGCGGCAAGTTAGGATTGGGGACTGCGCGGATTCAATTGACGACAACGGCGGGAGCCATCGCACTTCGAACGATACATTAACGCGCCTCGGGGAGACCGCAAAAGCCTGCCGAAAGAGCCGCAGCTATGGATTTTAGTATCGTCAGCCACGCCTGTCTCGACATCAAGGCCCGCGGCAAGCGACTGATCATCGATCCCTGGTTGAACGAACCTACCTACTGGTCGTCCTGGTGGCATGCGCCGCCTCCCGTTTTCGAGCCGGAGCTCTTTGGCGCAGACTACGTCTATATAACGCACTGGCATTTCGACCACTTCGATCCGCGAACGCTCAAGAAGTTCGCGAGGACGACGACGGTAATCGTACCCCGTTTCCCGATTTCGGGTTTACGCGAACAACTGGCCGACATCGGATTCGAACGGATCGTCGAGCTTCCCCACGGCAAGAGCGTCGAGCTCGCCCCGGGCTTCTCGCTGACGAGTTATCAAGTCAGCTTTCAAGACGACAGCGTCGCGGTCGTTGAGGCCGACGGTACGGTCTTGGTCGACCTCAACGATGCCAAGCCGTTGCCTTCGACTTGGCGCATGCTGCGCAGGAAGTATCCGAAGGTCGACTTCATTCTGCGCAGTCACTCCCCGGCTTGGTCGTATCCCACGCGCTATACGTTCGAGGACCCCGCCGATCGTTTACCCGTCGACGCTCGGACCTACATGGAAGCGTTCGTCGCCGCCGCACAACAGATGTGCCCGCGCTATGCAATCCCATTTGCAAGTGGAATTTGCCACCTGCATCGCGAGGTGCGCGACGAAAATCGATTCTTGGTCTCGGGGCCGGAGATGAAGGAGTATTTCGAAGCCAACGCTTCGCGCGTTCCGTCGGCATCGCTCGTGCTGATGCCGCCCGGGAGCTGCTGGTCGCCCGAGTCCGGTTTCACGATCGCCGAAGACGGTATGGTCGTCGACATGGTCGGCTATGCCGAGCAGCGCGCCATCGAAGAGAACGAACGCCTCGAAAAAGTCTACCGATCGGAAGCCGAGAAGCAGATCGCCTTCGATGACTTTTCGAACTACTTTACGAAGTTCTTCAAGGCTACGCGGCTGCTACGGCCGTTCATGCGTAGGACGCGGTGGCTCTTCACGATCGAAAAGCCCCAGCTCGAGTACTGGTGCGTCGATTTCGGCGACTCGACGACTACGCGATCGGCGCGGATGCCCGCCGTTTACGACAGCGCGATAACGGTTTCGCCGGCCGTTCTTTCGGCGTCATTGCGGAACACCGTATTTACCAACGTCGACATCTCCAAGCGCTGGCGCGTGCACATCAAGCGCGGCAGCGCGATGCGGCATTTTATCGTGACGAACCTCCTGCTGCTCTTCGAGGCGGAGTACCTCGCTCCGAAAAAGCTGCTATCCAGGCGCTTCCTGACGGGCTACCTGCGGCGCCTTCCCGAGGTCCTGGACTACGGGCAAATGGCGTTCCGAACGGCCACGCAGGGCAAGGATTCACTGGTGAAGGCGGTGACCAGCATTGCCGAGGGCTAAGAGCCCAGGAACCCGCCTGCTAGGTTGGCTCAGCTTGGTCGGCGGACGTGACAAGCAAAGCGAAAAAACCTTCCAAAAAAATAACCAGCGAGACTTTACGGCAGGGGAGAGCTTCAGCAAACGCTAAGGTCGTCGGCGGGAGCCCCACATCACGTAGCCCGGCTTGCTTAGAGGAGGCATAGGTTATCAGCCTCTCTGCCGGTCGGTCTGCCCACCACGGAGGTCCCAAGTCAGGCTTCCCGAGAGAGTCTGACGCTTCATATCACACTTTCATGAAAGAATGGAGCAAACTTCCATAATGCAGATCTCTAATTTGGCCAAGTACGCCGTCGGCGTAACCGTGGCCGCCGCCCTGCTCGCAGGTTGCAGCAGCGGCGGTAGCTCGGCGCTCAGCCCCTCGACGGGAATGCAGAACGCCGTTCGTTCTGGTCACCTGCAACCGCTCAGAGTTGGCGGTCTTCTCGTCGCGTCGGCGACCCTTCCCATAGCGAAGTTCGTCCACGTGCCGATCATGCCCGACAGGCACAAGAAGAAGAAAATCAACGACGAGTACATCTCCAACTTCTACAACAGCACCCTTCTCGAGTTCGACTACCCGAAGGGTGACAGCTCGATTGGATCGCTCTCCGGAGATGACCCGCAAGGCGAATGCACCCAGACTGGCAAGAAGAACTTCTGGCAAGTCAATTCGGGTGATGATGATATCGACGAGTACGCGTTCGGCGGAACGAGCCCGATCGCAAGCGTTAGCGAATCGGCTGGCGAAGCGGCCGGCTGCAGCGTCTCTAAGAGTGGCGATCTTGCCGTGTCCATCCTGGGCTCCGGCGACGTCGTGATCTTCACGAACCACACCGGCAGCGGCACCACGGTGGCCGACGGCCTCGACTCGACGTACTTCATCGCCTACGATCCGAAGGGCGACCTGTTCGTCGACGGCATCACCGAGCAAGACACCTACGGCATGTCCGAAATGGCCGCAGGTAGCTCGAGCTTCAAAGAAGTGACGCTGCCCAACACCCCGGAGTTCCCGGGCGGCCTGCAGTGGGACGGCAAGTACATGACGTTCAACGACCAGGAAGCTCACGAGATCTATCAGTACACCGTCTCGGGCGACGTAGCGACACTCGAAGGCACCGTTGATCTCAACGGCACCTCCGACTGCGTGCAGACGTGGATCGCCAAGAAACTCGTGTACTGCCCGGATGCCGGATACGAGAACGCCACAGTGTTCAAATACCCGGCTGGCGGCTCGGCCCTTGCGACCCTCTCGGGAAGCTTTGACCTGCCGATCGGCGCAGTCTCGGTCGCCAAGTAATACCTCTCGATTAGCCTGATCGGCACCGGCCGATAAAAAGCGGGTCCGCTTCGGCGGGCCCGCTTTGCTTTTGCCGGTTATGCGCGCCATAGTGAGCGCCGCGCTGAAGGAGCCGCGCCGAAAATTGCAGCATCTGCCGATAACGTGAAAAATACCTACCGCGCCGTGCTTTGCGCCGTCCTCGGCGCGGCACTTGCGGCGTGTTCGAGCGGCTCTCGCTTGGTTCAAATGCCGTACGCTTCGAGCGGCGATGCGTTGCGGCGGGTCGCGCTTACCGGCGCAGGCAAGATCGAGCACGTCGTGTACATCGTGCAAGAGAACCGCAGCTTCAACGACATGTTCATGGGTTACCCAGGTGCCGACACCGTTTCCAGCGGCAAGAACTCCCTGGGGCAAAAAGTAAAACTGCAGCCCGTCAGTCTCAAGACCGTCTATGAGGTCGACCATTCGGCCGCCGCGATGTTTGCGGCTTGCGACGGAACGGGAAAGCTTCCCGGAACGCACTGCCGCATGGACGCCTTCAACAAGGAAGTGGCAGAAGGCGGTCCTCCGAACGGGCAGTACGTCTACGTCCCCCACTCGGAGTCGAAGCCGTATTTCGATATGGCGCATGAGTTTGTTTTGGCCGACCGAACGTTCGCATCGCAGCTCGACGAAAGCTTCGTTGCCCACCAATACATTATCGCAGCTCAGGCCGATTCGAGCGTCAACGTGCCGACGGCGCAGTGGGGGTGTGAAGGCGCAGCCGGCGATGAAGTAGCGACCATCACGCCGCAACGCACCATCGGCCCCTCTCAGCGACCCTGCTTTAACTACCAAACCCTCGGCGACGAGTTCGACACGGCCGGGATTTCGTGGCATTTCTATACCAGTAAATACACGGAACCGCTGGGCGGCTATTGGTCGTCGTATCAAGCGGTAAAGCATATCTTCAACGGACCCGATTGGCACAAAGACATCACGGTACCGCAGAAAACGTTTCTCACCGACATTGCGGCAGGCAAGCTCGCTAGCTTCACGTGGATCACGCCGCTCTGCGTCGATTCAGATCATATGGCGTGCGGCGGAGGACTCGGGCCCTCGTGGGTGACCTCGCTCGTCAACGCCGTCGGAGAGAGTAAATTTTGGAACTCAACGGTCGTCTTCGTGCAATGGGACGACTGGGGCGGCCTTTACGACCACGTTCCTCCGCCGCACCGAGGCTACGACGGCCTCGGCTTCCGCGTTCCCCTAATCGTCATCTCGCCGTATGCGAAGAAGAACTACGTCTCGCACGTGCAATACGAAACAGCCAGCGTTTTGCGTTTCGCCGAAGATCTCTTCGGGCTGCCGCAGCTCTCCAAGGCGGATCGGCGCGCCACCTCGCCGGCAGCCGACTGCTTCGATTTTTCGAAGAAGCCGCGCCGTTTCGTGCCGATTACGGCGCCGGAGGGCCCGGATTTCTTTCTGCGTCAGCCCAACGACAATCGGATACCCGACTCGCAATAGTTTCCCGGTTAAAATGGAAAAAAGAGGCAGACGCTTTCGCGTCCGCCTCTTTTTCGATCACGGAATTCTCGGAGTTTAGAAGGCCCCGATGCCGTTGGGCGTTCCCCATCCGGTCGGCCCGGAGTAGTTTCCGAACTGTTGCGTGCCGGCCGTGCAGAGGTACTCGCCGTCGCAGGAGCCGTCGTTGCCTGAGCTGATGTAGAAGAGGTCTTTCTTGATCTTCTTCTTCGAGAGCTTCCAGAAGTTCTCGCCGCCGTTCTGCTTGGTGGAGTTGCCGGCGAGCGCGAAGACGCCCGCGAGAAGCGGTGAAGATACGCTGGTGCCGCCGACTTCAAACCAACCGCCGTGCCCGTAGGTGTCGTACTCGGCGACCTCTTCGCTCGCTTGTGCGGAAACGTCGGCGCCCGTACGGAAGGTGCAGTCGGGATCCTTCTGCCATGAAGGCTTCGATTCGGAGGAGCAGCCGCCGCCGCTGTCGGGCCAGACGTCTTCGTCCCAGCCGCGCTTGTTGCCGGTGTCGGGGCTAAGATTCGTGCCGCCGACGGCGACTACGCTGGCGAAGGCCGCCGGGTCTTCCAGACCGTAACCATTATCGCCGGCGCTGGCGAGATACGTCACGCCCGCGGTGTCGTAATCCGACCCGTCGAGCCCGCCGCCGGTGTAGCTGTTGGAGACGATCGTCGCGCCGAGCTTGACCGCCTCTTGCTCGGCGGCCCCGAGATCGCTTCCACCACTGCTATTCGCTTCGATGAGATTAACGGTGCAGTTGGGGCAACTCGCCGAGACCATCTCGACGTCGAGGTCGATCTCGACCCCCCAGCCCACGTTCCCTGATGGGTAGTTGCTCATCTGACCGTCCTGGTTGTACTTGTTGAGCGTCCCGACGGGCAGACCCATCACCGAGCGGTACATGGCAAAGTCGCTCGCCACGTTCGGATTGTCGTAGGCGTCAACGATATAAACCGACGCCCCTTTTCCCTTCTTGGCGGAGGGCAGCTTGTACGCGTCCTCGAGATTTGCGGCCGAGAGGCCGGCGGTGTTGTGGTGGACGGCCGTCGCTATCAACACGTCACATTGCGCCTGTCCGATGCGGCTACCGACGCAGGCCGGGATTGCCGAGTGAGTCGCCTGCCACTGGGGAATGTGGTGGGCGACTTGCGCGCCCATTTGGCCGGGTGCACCCGGCATGCTGGAGTTGCCGCCGCCGTTACACGCGGCGACCGCGAGCGCCGCAACAAGCGGTGCCACGAGTTTTAAGGGTACCTTCACAAAAGCTCCTTTTTCCGTGCGATAGTCTGAGAAATTTCTGAGTTACCTCCGGGCGTCACGGCTCCTTCCCGGTGGGTCTGCTTTGGTAACGATGCTTGCGGGCGCTACGTTTCGGGTTCCAAGCACGCGCTCGGCAAGGTCGCCGCAGGGAAGAACGCGTCAGCTATTTGAAGGTTAACAAAATTATGCGGAAGCTTTATTGGGCCGCGCTTTGGGCGACGGCCTGCGCGGCGCTCTCGGCCTGCGCTTTTCAGTCGCACGCCGCACTGCCGGCCCCGGCCGGCGGCGATCTCACGCGGACGCTCGGCGCCGGCACAGGGAAGATCCGGCACGTCGTTTACATCGTGCAGGAAAACCGTAGCTTCAACGATCTCTTTATGGGCTATCCGGGCGCCGAGACGGTCACGAGCGGCAAGGACTCTTTGGGTGAAACGGTCCCACTTCAACCGGTTAGCTTGACCACGAGCTACGAGATAGATCATTCGGCGAACGCAATGTTCTCTGCATGCGATGGGACGGGCAAACTGCCCGGAACCCACTGCCGAATGGACGGCTTCAACTTAGAAAAACAATACGACGGGCCTCCCAACGGGCAGTACGTTTACGTACCGCGCAGCGAAACGAAACCGTATTGGGATATGGCGCACGAGTTTGTTTTGGCCGACCACATGCACGCGTCGCAGCTCGATGAGAGTTTTGTGGCGCATCAGTACATTATTGCAGCGCAGGCGCACTCGAGCGTCGACGTGCCCGGCGGCCCATGGGGCTGTGAAGGGGGGCCTAACGACCCGGAACAGACAATCACGGAAAAGCGTACCTACGGCCCGGACCAAGCGCCGTGTTTCAGTTATCAGACGCTGGGCGACGAACTGGACGGCGCCGGCCTCCGATGGCGCTTTTACACGAGCCGCTACACGCGGCCACTGGGCGGCTATTGGTCGGGATATCAGGCCGTCAAGCACATCTTCAACGGACCCGATTGGAAGAAAGACATCATCACGCCGCAGAAGCGCTTCTTGCGCGACATCAAAGCGGGGAGACTCGCGAGCTTCACGTGGATCACGCCACTCTGTCCGGATTCCGACCATTTGGCCTGCGGCGGCGGCCTTGGGCCGTCATGGGTGACTTCATTGGTGAACGCGGTGGGCGAGAGCAAGTTCTGGGATTCGACCGCGGTCTTCGTTCAGTGGGACGATTGGGGCGGCATCTACGACCCCGTGCCGCCACCGTTTAAGGATTACGACAGTCTGGGTTTCCGCGTTCCGCTCATCGTGATCTCTGCATATGCGAAGCGGAACTACGTCTCGCACGTGCCATACGAAACCGCGAGCGTCCTACGCTTTGCGGAAGATTTGTTCGGTCTAGCTCAACTGAGCCAGGCCGACGCCCGCGCGACCTCTCCCGCGGCCGATTGTTTCGATTTCTCGCAGAAGCCCCGCACGTTCGTTCCGATCAAAGCGCCGAAGGGACCGGATTTCTTCCTGCGCCAAGCCAACGACGGTCAAATCCCCGACGAGCAATGACTATTCGTCGTCGACCGGCAAGCCGGAGGGCTTTTGGTGAAGGAAGAACGCCTTCGAATGACTAGACGGAATCGTGATAAAGGATCGCGGCGACTGTTTGAAATCGAACATCGAGGCGATGCTCTTCGTCGTCTCGTCGGTGGTTCCGAGGCGTCCCAGGTTCCAGGTATCTTCGATGAATCGGACGATGCTTCCGAACTCGAACGTTTCGTGTGAGATTTCGTTCTGTCCGACGTAGGGTGAGACGATCAGCATCGGCACGCGCAGGCCTGGACCACCCTGATTGTCGGGTTTCGGCGGCTTGACTTCGTCGTAGAAACCGCCCCAGTCGTCCCATACGATAACGATTGCGGTGGAGTTCCAGTACGAGCTCTGGCCGATCGCGTTCACGACGCTGGCCACCCAGGATGGTCCGGTGTCGGATTTGTAGCCGGAATGATCGGAGTTGAAGGCGTCGGGGATCACCCACGACATCGACGGCAGCGCGCCGTTGGAAATATCGGTAAAGATGTTCGTTTCGGGCTGCGAGATGTGGGCGTTCCACTCCGTCTTATTATCGAAGACCGACGCGATGACCAAGAACGCGTTCCACATCGCGCCGGTATTGCCCTCATATGCCGGCGTGTAGTATTTCCACGATACTTTTTTGGCATCCAGCAACTCT
>CAVRYW010000003.1:0-29504 GCA_963725605.1 Vulcanimicrobiota bacterium
GTAGGAATCGAACCTACCAGTCGCCTTGCGACGACCTCAGCGATTTTGAAGACCGTGCGAACCACCAGATCCGTACGCTCCCATGATTGCGAAGCGCCTTATTTTGAAAGGTTACTCCGCCTACGCGACCGCCCCGGAAGCCCCTGCCGGAAACACGCGTATGAGCTAGTTACAGCACGTTATGTTGCCGGAGATCTTATTGTGGACGCTGCCGGGCTTTACGACAATCGGGTGCCCGGAGTTCGGCAAGAGCGCTCTTTTGCGCCGATCCAAGCCGATCCAGTTGTCGATCACGGCGGTGTAGCTGCTTCCCTTCCCCAACGTCACGCCGTTGCCGACGTTTCCGCTAATGAGATTCGTCTTTGGCTTCTTCGAATCGGAGCTCGAACCGCCAACGACGTTGTGCGCGGCGTAAGCGCCGACGTAGATGCCGCCCTGCTGGTTCGAAAGAGCCGCGAGCCCAGCCACGTCGACACCGATAAAGCTGTTGAGAACCTGATTGTCGTGGGCACCATCAACGATGGCGAGGCCGTATCCGAGATTTCCCGAGAACGTATTCTGGGGAATGACCGACCGATAGTAATCACCGACGACGTTGCCGTGCGCGGTGCCTTTGATGAGAACGCCGTCGTTCCCGTTCGGTAGCAGACTATTGCCCTTCGTACTGAGACCGATGATGTCGGGGCCGATCGTAACGCCCGAAGCATCGCCGCGCAATTTCAACGCCGTTATTCATGTTTCCGGAGAATACGTTGGTGCGTGCGAGCTGGTTGCCGCCGGTAGCCGTGATGAGCAGTCCGTCGTTGCCGTTCGGGGCGGCACCTTTGAAGGCCAGCAGTCCGCCGAACGTGTTGAACGTTATGAAGCCGCCCGCAGTGCCGGCCACCTCGATGCCGTTGCGCACGTTGCCTGCCGAAACGTTTCCGAGCGGAATCACGCCGCCAACCTGGGTACTCTGCGACGAGCCATCGATCAGAATGCCGTCGCCGTTGTTCGCGACGACGGTCGAGTTGTTGGCGCCGGTGCCGAAAAAGTTGCCTTGTACGAGGACGGAGTTCGAGCTCGTGATATGGAGGCCGTTCCCGAGATTTCCGCTCATGACGTTGTAATACACGAACGGATTGTTACGGAACTTGCAGCCGATCAGCGAGTTATTCGGCGCTCCGACGATGCGCACGCCATCGGCCGAGTTGGCGATCGCTCCGTCTCCATCGGCGCGTCGTACCGATGAAGTTGCCGTTGAGCGTATTCGTTTGCGAACCTTTGTCGATCAGAATGCCGTTGTTGCCATTCCCCGAGACGAGATTTCCGTCGGGTGGAACGACGAACACCGGCGTGACCGTCCCTTTGCTTCCGGTCGGATTGTTTGCTTGGCCGGTGCGGCTGTCCACGAACCTCGTGCCGCCGATCTCGTTGCCGCTCGACCCCGCGGTCAGCCAGATTCCATTTTGGCCGTTTGCAATCGCGAACTTGCCGGTGGGGTTCGTGCCGATGCGATTGGCTGCGATAACGTTGCCGGACGATCCATGCAGACTCAGGCCGTTACCGGCGTTCCCGGAGATGACGTTTGCAACGGCACCCGACGCTCCGGATCGATTCAGGCCGATTCGGTCGTTAGAGGACGCAGCGGATACGTAGACGCCGTCACCGCCATTTCCGAATCGCAACGCCCTTCAAGTTTAGGCCGATATAGTTCGAGGTTGAGAGTAATCGAGCCGGCGTTCAGCGTCACGCCATTGCCCTTGGCATTGGCGATCGCGAGTGCGAGCAGTTTCGAACTCGCGGAGCCGGATTGGAAGACGAGGCCGCTGTGACCGTTGGCGTCGACCTCCACGACCGGCTTCCCGGCGTACTTCGGCGCAGACGATCCATCGATCGTAACGACGGCACGAATTCGAGGAAGATCGCTCGCAAGCCGTATGGTGCCGCTTACGGCAAACGTGATGAGGGCATGCGCCGCCTGCCGTGTGTTGACCGCCTGGATCGCCGCCCGCAACGAGCCGGTTCCGGAATCGTTCGTGTTCGTCACGACCATGCCGCCGCGAAGCGCCCCGTCCGTCGAATCGAACGCCTCGAGAACCGAACTTTCGACGGTGTCGGACGGAATCGCGTTCAGCGAACCCCTCGAAGCGCAACCCGACCACAGCGACGCGCTGACTAAGCTGATTAAAGTGAAGCCGGCCCCCGCCAATACATGGCGGAGCCGCAGTTCCCGACCGTTCAAAACTCTCTCCTCTCGAAGGGTCGACCAATTTCGGCCGCCCTCGACCAACTAACTGTACCCTAAGGCTGCCTTCGCCGCAACACGAAATAGCGCGACGCCTTCCCGTTAACAGGTTAACGTACCACGAGCTCCAGCGGGTAGGCGGGGCGCTTGGCATCGAACATAGGGAGCATGTCGAAGGTCTTCAGCCGGCAAACGCTCCAGAAGTTCGAGGACGCGTCAGCCTCGATCGTGCTTCGACAGATCGATCGGGCATTTCAAGACGCGCATATTCGTTTGGGCCGGGACCCCGGCGGCTCCGAGGGAGACCGCCGAACGCAGTTCCGACGTTATGTCGCCAGCGTCAATCAGCACGATCCGCAACAGCTGGATCGACTTGGCATTGCACTCGGAGCGTTGATTGCGGCCGCGGCTTCGTCGAAGGAAGATTTCCTCGTCGGCGCCGCTCGGAGTGATGGTTTCGTCTTCGTCGACGGCGCCTTTCGACCGGCGGAGAGCGAAGCAGGTTCTTTTGCGGTGACGCGCGCCCAAGACTTGGCATCGATCGATGACCGCGCTCGACAGCTGCATCTCCTGGCAAGCGATCGTCCTAAGGAGGCCATCGACGGAGCAAAGGAGCTCGTCGAATCCGTCTGCCGAACCCTCTTGAGCCTCATCGGCAAGCCGGCACCCCGGAAAACTGCCGGCCTGGTCGATATCGCCAAGTCGACGCTCAAGGTCCTCGACCCGGCTCCGGCGCGCATCGACGGCGAGTGTCTGCAGCAGTTAGTCGTCCTCGTCGGGACTCTCAGTGCAATGCGAAGTTCACGCAGCGCGTCACCCCGGCATGCGCGGCTCGCGGTCGGTGCGGCCGCCACGTTCGCCGGCTTCGTTGCCGAAACGTACGCGGGCTCGCGATAACTCTAACCGTACTTTGTTATTAAACGTTCGGCGTACCACACCGGCCAGGGCTGCGATGCTGCCGCACTCGCGTACTGTTCGTCGAGCTCGACCAAGTCGCGCGTGAGATGGCTGCGTATCGGTCGGTGTGCGAGTAACCGCGCAAGATCGGAGTGAGCCAGAAGCCAGTCCGAGTAAAAAGTAGCCCAATCGTCGTCGTTGCCATCGGTGTCGGAGAATACCATGTGGTGAATCTCACCGACCTGATGTAACAGTTCCGCGATCCTCGTGGTTGTGTCTGCATTCACGTCGAACTCCTATCGGAATGATCGGCATTGGCGTTCGGGGCTCCGCTCGCCGCTTCCGGCGCGCCGATGCGGTAAAGGACGTGACGGCGCAACGGATCACCTTCTTCGATCCTCGGGTGGTCGAAATCGTCGCCGGCGTCGCGGGTCATGCCGAGACGCTCCATTACGCGTCGCGACCGGAGATTTGGCACGGCGGTCATTGCGACCACTTCGTTCCAACCCAAACGGTTAAAGGCGAAACTGAGCGCGGCCCGCGCAGCTTCCGTGGCGTACCCGCGTCCCCAACACTCGGGTGTAAACCGCCAGCCGATCTCTCGCGCCGGCGTGAAATGCGCCGGGAAGGGAACCTCTTGGAGGGCGACGACCCCAGCGAAGGCCGAACCCGCGCGAACCTCGACCACCCACCATCCGTAGCCGCGACGCTCGAGGTCCGCG
Source organism: Vulcanimicrobiota bacterium (assembly GCA_963725605.1). Classification (GTDB taxonomy): domain Bacteria; phylum Vulcanimicrobiota; class Vulcanimicrobiia; order Vulcanimicrobiales; family Vulcanimicrobiaceae; genus Cybelea. Next base: position 3,847 of record CAVRYW010000003.1, read on the forward strand.
CGCAGCCCTTGTGCCACCGATTCGGAGAGCTCGCGCGTATAGATTCTGTGAAAAAACTCCGTGACCCGAGGATCGGCGTTCATCTGGACCCACGGCTCGACGTCCGAATCGCGCCAGGCGCGAAGCAGCAGTCGTGCCGTTTCTATAGTTGCCATGTACCACCGGTTCGCGCTACGCTTGACGGCGACCACCTATGAAAACTCGCTCCGATATCCGTAACGTCGCTATCATCGCTCACGTCGACCACGGCAAGACGACGTTGGTCGACGCTATGCTCAAGCAGAGCGGAGTCTTCAGAGAGGGCCAACACGTAGCGACGCGGGTCCTCGATTCCAACCCGCTGGAACGCGAGCGCGGCATCACGATTCTCGCGAAGAATACCGCGGTCCGCCACGGCGAGGTCAAGTTTAATATCGTCGATACGCCGGGCCACTCCGACTTCGGCGGCGAGGTCGAACGCGTACTGCAAATGGTTCAAGGGGTCTTGCTGCTCGTCGACGCTGCGGAAGGCGTGATGCCGCAAACCCGCTTCGTTCTGCGCAAAGCGCTCGAGCTCGACCTGCGTGCAATCGTCGTCGTGAACAAGATCGATCGCAAAGATGCCCGCGCGCAAGAAGTCGTCAATCAAACCTTCGACCTTTTCGTCGATCTCGGCGCCAACGATGAACAAGCCGATTTCCCCGTTCTTTTTACCAACGCAAAAGCGGGGATCGCCAAACGGTCGCTGTCCGACGACAGCGCAAACCTCGAGCCGCTCTTCGAAACGATCGTTTCGAAAGTCCCCGAAGCGCCATCCGAGGAAGGTCCGTTCCAGTTGCTGATCTCGGCAATCGATCACAACCCGTACGTCGGCCGTGTTGGAATCGGGCGCATTTTTCGCGGAACGTCTCGGCGCAACGATCCGATCGTGAAGATCGGGCGCGACGGCGTCGTGACGGGCGGTCTTCGGCTTACGACCCTGTTGACGTTCGCCGGCCTCGAGCGGGTCGACGTAGAAGAAGCGGGCGCGGGCGACATCGTCTGCATCTCCGGAATCGACGACTTAAACATCGGCGACACGCTCGCCGATGCCTCCATGCCCGAGAGTATTCACGCCGTCGCGGTCGACGAGCCCACCGTCTCGATGTTCTTCAGCGTCAACAACTCGCCGTTCGCGGGAAGAGAGGGGCGCTATCTGACGTCGCGCCAGATACGCGACCGCCTGATGCGCGAACTCGAATCGAACGTGGCGCTGCGGGTTACCGAGACCGCTTCCGCCGACACATTCGAAGTGCGTGGGCGCGGCGAACTGCACTTGGCAATTCTCATCGAAACGATGCGGCGCGAAGGCTACGAACTGGCGGTTTCAAAGCCGCAAGTCATTATAACGCAGCGCGACGGCAAACGCTGGGAACCGGTTGAGTACGTCGTCGTCGACGTGCCGGAAGCCTATGCCGGCGCGGTGATCGAAGCGCTCGGACGGCGCAAGGCGGTGATGTCCAACATGCTGCCGGTCGGCGACGCCCAACGCCTGGAGTACACGATGCCGACGCGCGCCATCTTCGGGCTGCGCGGCGAGCTCCTCACGCTGACCCGCGGCACCGCAGTGCTGTCGCACACCTATTACGATCATCAGCCGTGGCAGGGAGAGCTACCGGAACGCAATGTCGGCGCCTTGGTAGCCAGCGAAACGGGGCGAACGACCAGCTACGCGCTGGCGGGCGTCGAGCAGCGCGGGCGCTTCTTCGTCGGGCCAGGCGTCGACGTCTATGAGGGGATGATCGTCGGACGCGCCAACGACGACAAGGACGTCGCGCTCAACGTCGCGCGCGAAAAGAAGATGACGAATATGCGCGCCGCGGGCTCAGACGACAACGTCAAGCTCGCTCCGCCCGACGAACTCTCGCTGGAGCGAGCGATCGAGTTCATCGAGGACGACGAGTTGGTCGAAGTGACTCCGCAATCCATTCGCTTGCGTAAGCGAGTGCTCGGCGAAACCGCACGCCTTCGGCTCCGCAAGCGCGAAACGGTACCTAGCCCTTGAGTTGGCGGGTGAAATATTCCACGGTCGCCGCGTCGGCTTGCAGCCACGAGGCGTAGCGGAGAAAGCCGTGGATCTCGTTGGGAATGACGATCTCATCGAACCGTCGGCCGGCGAGCCGGAGGCGTTGCGCGACATCGACCATCTGGTGGAACTCGACGTTGCGATCGTCGTCGCCTTGGATAAGCAGCACCGGGGACTTCCAGGTTGCGATCGCCGAATCGGGCGACGACTCCCACGCGAGCTTCATCATCGCGCGCGTGTCGAACTGCTGGTACCGCTTGAGCTGCGGCGCCAATCCCCAGACGGAGTTGTCGATGTCGAGCGACCAATCGTGGACACCATGAAAGTCGACACCGGCCTTGAAAATGTCGGAGTTACGCGCGAGCGCCAGCGCCGTCAGGTAGCCGCCGTATGAGCCGCCCCAAATGCCGATGCGCCCCGGATCGACACGCGAGTCGCTTTGCAAGTATCGCGCCCCTGCGACGACGTCCTGGTACTCGGATGCGCCCGTCGGTCCCCAACGCGCCGGAAAGTTAAAGTCGTGGCCGTAACCGATGCCGCAGCGATAGTTTACCGAGAGCACGACGAATCCGCGGCTCGCCAAGTATTGGTTCACCGCGTACGCGTTGGAGTAGTAGTCCATGTAGTGCCAGTTGACCAGCATCTGCCGGAAGGGTCCGCCGTGCACGAAAATGATGCCGGGATGCTTTCCTGCGCTGCTGGGCGCAAAGAGCTGCCCGTAGACCCTTTGACCGTCGGCGGCGACGAACGAGACTTCTTGCGGTGTGACGAGCTGCGATGAGGGAAAATCGGTGGGCAACAGGTCCGCATCGAGCGCGCGCTGCGCGCTGTTGGAAACTAACGTTACGAGCAGCGGCTGCTGCGCCGTCGCACGATTAAAAACCACCGCGCCACCTTCCAGCGCGACGGGGCCGGTCTCGCTGCTCGCCCCATAGGTGAACTGCGAAACCGCGGCACGGACGAGCACCACGGTTTGGCCGCTCGCGCCATCCCTAAGTTCCGTGATGCCGCTGGCTGATGAGGCGTTAAGGCTGAAGAGGTGGCGGCGATCGTCGTCACCGGGCGCGGGGCCAGTGTTCGCTGAGAAAACTACCGACTCCCGATCCGGAGCGACCGAGACATCTTCGATCATGAAGTTTCCCGGCGTCAGCAGGGTCGCCATCGGATTGTAGGCGCGCGCGGATATCGACGTGTGGGTGCTGCCTGGGAGGTGAACCAGCGAGTTTCGCGCCGCTTCGGCCGGGAAGGCGCCGATCGTATAAAGATGCGCCCAATTATCTCGCTCGCTTAGGAAGATCAGGCTACTTCCCCAAAGCCACTCGAGCAGCGGCCCGTGACCACTTTGTGGCAGTGAATCGCGCGGTGCGTTCCCGCTGGACCAGACGAGACGCGCGCTCGCATTCGCGACGTCGCCGACCCAGATCTGCCATGGCTGCGGATTCCAGTTCAGCGGATTTTGCGGCGGACCGCCGTCGCCGGGCGCCCGAACGAACGCGACGCTTCGACCATCGGGCGACCAGCGCGGCATGAAGTCTTGCGACGTCGTCGGCGCGAGAAACTCGATCGGCGCCGCGTCGTTGCGATAGATCCCGATGAAGCTGTGATCGGTTCGCGTCGAAACAAATGCGAGGGCCGAACCATCCGGCGACCAGTGCAGCTCTGAATCCTCTCCGCGATCGAAGAAGAGCCGGCGCGCCGCGACGCTGCCGTCGACCGGCGCGACCATTACCGCGCCGCCGTTCGTAAAGACGACGCGCTTGCCGTCGGGCGAAATCGCGGGCGCGTCGCCGTCACCGAGTAGCGCTGCGCCGCCACCGCTGGTCGAAACCGACCAGACCTGCATCTGCGGCTGCGCCGGCATCGACGCGGGACCTGGCGCTAAGGGTACCGTCCAGTTCGCGTCGTGATCGCCGCCGCGCACGTAGACGAGGTGCGAGTCGTCGTTGGAGATGGCGAGGTTGGTGAGCTCTTGGCCGTCGTCACCGCCCGACGTGAAGAGCTGCTTCGGAACGAAATCGGGGGCGCGCGCGAACCAAATCGTGCGAACACCCTGCGTATCGAGGGTGTACGCGATCGCCGTTCCGTTCGAGTCGCGAACCGGCGCCGAGGGAAACGGATAGCTCAGAACTTGAGCGAGCGTAAAAGCGGCAACTAGCACGCCGCTCTCTTACGCCGTCACGGCCACGCGCTCCCCGACCAAAAAGGTCAGCTCGCCGCGATTCTCGTCGAAGCCCACGTCGACCGTCGCTCCGGGCTGAAGCTCACCCGACAGAATCTTACGCCCCAGCGGCGTTTCGAGCTCCTTCTGAATCGTCCGTTTGAGCGGGCGCACACCGTAATGCGGATCGTATCCTACCTTTACGATGTGCCGTTTCGCCGGGTCCGAGAGCACGAGCGTGATCCGGCGCTCCGCCAAGCGCTGCCGCAAACGCGTCAGTTGCAGATCGACGATCGTCAACAGCTCGTCTTCGGTAAGCGCGTGGAATACGATGATCTCGTCGACCCGATTGAGGAACTCCGGCCGGAAGTGCTGGCGCAGCTCGTCGAGCACGGTCGCGCGCATGATCGCGTACTCGGCACCATCGAAGGATCCATGATAGTCGAGGATACGATGGCTCCCGATATTCGAGGTCATGATGACGATCGTGTTTTTGAAGTCGACCGTGTGCCCCTGACCGTCCGTCAAACGTCCGTCATCGAGAATCTGCAGAAAGACGTTGAAGACGTCGGGGTGCGCCTTCTCGACTTCGTCGAATAAGATCACCGAGTAGGGACGCCGGCGCACCGCTTCGGTGAGCTGGCCGCCCTCTTCGAAGCCGATATATCCCGGCGGCGCGCCGAGCAATCGCGCGACGGTATGTTTTTCCTGATACTCGGACATGTCGATGCGGATCAAGGCGCGCTCGTCGTCGAAGAGATACTCGGCGAGCGCACGAGCGAGTTCCGTCTTGCCGACGCCCGTCGGTCCCAAGAAGATAAACGAGCCGATCGGCCGATTGGGATCGGCCAGACCGGAGCGCGAGCGCAGCACCGCTTCAGCGACGGCGTCGACCGCCTCGTTCTGACCCACGACGCGCTGGTGCAGCTCGTCTTCGAGATGAAGCAGCTTCTGTTTTTCGCCTTCCAGCAGTTTGGTAACCGGAATGCCGGTCCAGCGCGCGATCACTCCGGCAATGTCGTCTTCATCCACCTCTTCTTTGGAAAGCCGCGTTCCGTCTTTATGGGCCAGTCGCTCTTCCTCGGTCGCTAACTCTTTTTGCAACTGGGCAAGGGTGCCGTACCGAAGCTCGGCAACCCGGTTGAGGTCGTACTGACGCTCCGCCTGTTCGATCTGGATCTTAGTATCTTCGATCCGCTCGCGAATTTGCCGCAGTTTTACCGCAGCATTCTTCTCGGCATCCCAACGCACGCGAAGCTTTGCCTGATCCTCCCGGAGCGTTGCTAACTCTTTTTCGAGCTCCTCCAAACGGCGGCGGCTCGCGCTGTCGTCCTCCTTGCGCAGAGCTTCGCGCTCGATCTCGAGCTGCATGACGCGGCGCGAGACTTCGTCGAGTTCTTGGGGCATCGAATCGATCTCCGTGCGCAGTTTTGCGGCGGCCTCGTCGACGAGATCGATCGCCTTGTCGGGCAAAAATCGGTCGGTGATGTAACGATTGCTCAGCGTTGCGGCGGCGACCAGAGCCGCATCCTTGATGCGAACGCCATGATGCGCCTCGTACTTCTCTTTGAGCCCGCGCAAGATCGAGATCGTGTCTTCGACGCTGGGCTGATCGATCATGACGGGCTGGAAGCGCCGTTCTAACGCCGCATCCTTTTCGATGTACTTTCGGTACTCGTCCAGCGTCGTCGCGCCGATCATGTGCAGTTCACCACGGGCAAGCATCGGTTTGAGCAGGTTGCCGGCATCCATGGCCCCCTCGGCCTTTCCCGCTCCAACGACGGTATGCAGCTCGTCGACAAAGAGGATAATCCGGCCCTCCGAGCCGGCGACGTCCTTGAGTACCGCCTTGAGCCGCTCTTCGAACTCCCCGCGATACTTTGCACCGGCGATCAGCGCGCCCATGTCGAGCGAAACGATCCGTTTATTCTTGAGGCCTTCGGGGACGTCGCCGCGCACGATGCGCTGCGCCAACCCTTCGACGATGGCCGTCTTGCCGACGCCGGGATCGCCGATGAGCACCGGGTTGTTCTTGGTGCGGCGCGAGAGCACTTGAACGATGCGGCGAATCTCTTCGTCGCGCCCAATTACCGGATCGAGTTTGCCGCGCTCCGCTTCGAGCGTCAAATCGCGACCGTATCGCTCGAGCGATTTGTACGTGCCTTCGGGATCTTTGGTCGTCACGCGCTGGTTGCCGCGCACGTCGCGCAGCGCTTGGAGCAGTTTATCTTTCGTGAGACCGGCATCTCGCAGGAGCCGGCCGGCCGCGACGGAGGATTGCGCCATCGCCAGCAGCACGTGTTCGACCGAGACGTAGTCGTCTTGGAGCGCTTTGGCCTCGTTCTCGGCGGCGCTCATGATCCGCGCCAGCTCCGGCGAAAGCGTTACTTGGGCCGAGTCGGCACCCGCGCCGCTCAGACGCGGAAGCTTCCCAATCGCCTCGTCGACTTGGCGCGCGAGCGCCTTGGGATCGGCACCGGCCTTCGCGACAATATCAGGGGCAATGCCCCGCTCTTGCTCGAGCAAGGCCGCCAGCATATGTTCGGGCGCCGTCTGCGTGTTGTGTTCGTGCAGAGCGCGCGCATAGGCGGCGTTAAGCGCGTCGCCTACGCGCTCCGTCATCTTCTCTACATTCATGTTTCGATTATAAGACAAGGCAAGGTGACACAGTAGTTGGAGGAGAGACCTCCAGGAGCCTGGTCGCACCGAAGGAGGGTGCCGGCCAAAGTCGTAAGGCGGCGGTCGGATGCTCGACATCGCTAGCGGCGCAGTACGAGCCTATTACTTGTTTGACGTCGCCGACACCATCGATCTGGCCAAGACCAGCGCCCTCGGCGTCGAGAGCCGCGCCCCTGCCGCACTTCCGCTGCGCTTACACGCGCCCCCATATCTTCAGTTTCCGGTCCCGCCGCTCGTCGCGAACTTGCCGGAGGCCGATTTCGACGGGCTGCGTTGTTCGGTACGGCTGAAGATGTACGACTACGGCGTCGTTTCGCTGCGATTGAGTTTCTCTGCCCGCGGCACCTGGAACGACCTTCTGTCGACCGCCGAGCGCGCCCGCAGCGACGAGTCGATCGCGCGCTTCGCCGAATCGACCGCGGGGCGCATTTGCGACGAGTACGCCCAGGCCTTGGACGACCGTCACGCCGCCCTGATTGAGGATTACCTCATCGTCGAGATCGATCGCTTCGACGAACCGGTCGATGCGGAGACCCTCTTGGACGATCATTCCGCCGCGCTCGCGGGCCTCTTGCTCGGCGAGCGTAAACAGCTCGCCGCGAGCGAGGCCGAAGAGGCCTTGCGAATGCGCTTCTCCTACCACGAGGACGACCTGACGATCGTGCAATGGGATACCGCGTTCGTCTACGACCGCAAAGAGAGTGCCCGCGCCACCGAAGATATCTTGGAGTTTGCAAACTCGCAGCTTCTCGAGCTGCGCACCTACGATGCGCTGCTCGACACGGAGCTCGACGGCATTTACAAGATGCAGCCCGGCGGTCCGCCGCGCTCGCTGCGAGGTCAGCGGGAGGCCGAACAGGCCGCAACGCTGCGCTATCTCATCGTGGACGTCCTCGAGCTGACGGATCGCTCGAGCAACGCGCTCAAAGTCGTCGGAGACGCGTACTACGCGCGCATCTATCGGGCGGCGGCTACGCGGTTAGGCCTATCGGATTGGCAGCGCCAGATCGACACCAAGCTCGCGAGCGTCGGCGAAATGTACCGCTTCTTTGGCGATCAATCGCGCAGCCGGCGCGATCAGTTCCTCGAGGTGACGATCGTCGCGCTGGTCGCCATCGAGGTTGTGATCGGCATTTTGACACTGCTGCACCGCTAGCGTTTCGGTTCCTGCAGCCAGGAGCGCGCGTTCACCGAGCTAGATTCGACGGATTCGCGGCGAACCTCGCTACGGTGAGCACCGGCGGCTGGGTTCCGATTCCCGATACGCATCGCACCGTCTGGCCTGGAACGACGCCGGCCGCAGAAGTGGCTGACGGCGACGTCTGGCTCACCGCATGGTTGCGTCCGCGTAGCGGCGGCGAGCTCGATGTCGCGCACGCGCAGGCACTCGGCGCGACGCTCCCTTCGGGGCGCGCGTACGCCGGCCGCACCGAGCTTTCGGCGCAAACGACGTCCGACCCGAACGACGTCGACGTCTTACAGCGTTATTGCGCTAAGTACGGTATCGAAGTCGTGGCGACGCACTGGCGATCGATCGTCTTGAGCGGACCGATACGCAAGCTCATCGAGGCTTTCGGCGTGACGGCCGCAATCTATGAAACTCCCGACGGCCGGCGCTTCCGGCTTCGCACGGACTCCCTGCACGCGCCGCCCGAGATCGCCGCAATACTTCGCGGGCTCTTTGGCATCCACCAGTGGCCCCGTTCGCATGCGGTCGGCACGCTGCACGGCAACGTGACTCCGCTCTCCGCGCAGGAGGTGGCGGCCCGCTACGAGTTTCCCGATGCAGATGGTTCCGGCCAAACCGTCGGCGTTTTGCAACTGCGCGGAGCCTTCAGGCCCGACGATTTCACGAAATGCATGCAGGATCAGGGCGTGGCCGCGAAGCTCCCGACCGTCAGGCGCACCGATAACGCCGAACTAACGCACGACATCGAGACCGCGAAGGACGTCGAGTCGGCCATCGACACGCAGATCATCGGGGCGCTGGCACCCGGAGCGCAGATTGTCATCTATGCGGCACCGGACGACGAACGCGGTGTGCTCGACGCCATCCGCACGGCGCTGTTCGATGACGTAAACCGTCCATCGATCCTTTCGATCAGTTTCGGATTTCCCGAGTTCTTGTGGACGCCGGTGGCGCTGGCGATTCTCGACGAGCTCTTCACGGTTGCCGCACTGCTCGGCGTCAGCATTTTCTGCGCTTCCGGCGACAACGGCGCCGAGATGGATTATGACGGCAAGCCCCACGTCCTGGCCCCCGCGTCGAGTCCCTTCGCGCATGCCTGCGGCGCGACGGCTATCTCGACCGGCTCGGAGATCGCCTGGAGCAAAACGGGCGGCGGGTTCAGCGAACGCTTCGCCGTTCCAGCTTGGCAAGGCGTGGCAACTTCGGTTGCAGGTGGTTATCGAGTGACGCCGGGACGAGGCCTTCCCGATTTCGCGGCTCAGGCGGTGCCTGGTTACGCGGTCTTCTTCGAAGGCACGAAGTTTGCGATGGGCGGAACGAGCACGATCGCGCCGATGTGGGCGGCAATTGCCGCGCGGCTCAATCAGCGCCTTGGGCATTCAATCGGGTTCTTCGCGCCACTCCTTTACGCAGCGACGGGAGATCCGATTTTTCACGACGTGACGGCCGGAGGCAACGACCGATACCAGAGCACCGCTGGATGGAATCCCTGTGCCGGGTTGGGCGTCCCGATCGGCAGCGCCATCGAGCAGGCCCTCGGGGGATCCGGCCCTTAGCAAGTTAGATGCCGACGCACCCCAACGCGTCGTCATGGAATGCCTGATTCGCGGCCTTGTATTTGCCGACGGCTTCCGACAGACGCGCTGTGTCGCATCCCGGCATCGCCATCAGTTTCTGATGGAGGTCGTCGATCGAGCGTTTGTGCGCTTCGAGGGCGGCAACTGCGTCGGCCTTGGTATCGGACATCCTACGTTCCTCCTTTCGGCGGCAGTGCCGCCCGGTTGCTCGTAAGCTCGTGTATCGCCGCGGCATGGGCGAGCGCCTGCTCTTCGGTCAGGCACGCTCCTTCGTTCATTCGGCGCGCGAGTTCGCCGGCGGAATAGACCTCACGAAGTAGCGCGATCAGCCGCTCGTACCCGGATCGCTCCGTATATTGCCGCACCTCACCCCGCGAACCGTACGCGGCGTCGGTGAAGCCGGCGAGCGCGGCCGCGCGCTCGTCGTCCGCAAGCAGCGCAGCAAGCAAAGCGTGACTCCCGAGTGCCATGTGCAGCCATCCGGAGTGGGATCTGTTGTGCAGGTCGAGAGCGTCGCGCAAATGGCCGCGAGCCGCGTCGATGTCGCCGTCGGCCATGGCGTAGGCTGCGAGATTTGAGAGCAGCAGGACGAGATAAACGGAGTTGAGACGAGCGTAGGTATTCTTGGCCTGCTGCGCGGCCGCGCGGGCGCGGTCGATATGTCCGGCCGCAAACTCGAGCTCGCCGAGGTTCAGCAGTGCGCTGGCATGCGCCTCGCTTCCCGGCCGCTCCAAGCGCGTGACCTCCGAGAACCTCCGGCGCGCAGGATCGATCTCGCCTCGCTGGAGATCGTTCACCGCCCATATGCGCAGAACCGAATTTGCCGTGATTCGCGACAGCGACTTCGGATTTTCATACGCTTCGCACAAGACGCGCTCGGCTTCGTCGAAGCGCCCCGCCGATCGGTAACAAGCGCCCAAGGTAGCCAACGCGCGAGCGATCTCGTTTGCATCGTTCGTCGCGCGCGCAGCCTCGACGGCGTGCAGTGCGGTTCGCTCGCACGTGGCCACCGGCCGACCGGCCTGATACGCGAGGACCGCGTAATGCCGAAGAATGCGCGAGTGGACGAACGAGTCCGGCATCTCGCCCACGAGCTCCGCCGCGTGCTCGTACCAGAGAAGCGCTTCCTGCGGGTTCGTTATGAGTTCCGGCCACTCGAGATCGGCTAGCAGTGAAAGCCCGGCTGCCCGGTCGTTCCCTTGAAATATCGTCCACTCGATCGCGGTGCGGAGGTTATCGATCTCGGCGCCCAGCAGCCGTCGCCACTCCGCGTCTTCCAGCGCATCGACCAGCGGCTGGAGTTCTCGCACAAACCCGGCGTAGAATCGCGCGTGTTTTTCAGCGATCGCTTCCGCCTCGCCCGCCTCGCGCAAGCGTTCGAGCGCGTACTCTCGTATCGAAAACAGCATTCGATAGCGCAGGTCGTCACCGAGCTCCTCGGTCGCGACGAGGGATTTGTCGACGAGCGTGGAGAGCGAGTCGAGCATCTCCAAATCGTCGGCGTCGCCGTCGTCGCTGCAAACCGCGGCCGCGGCCTGCAGCGTCCAGCCGCCGGCAAAAAGTGAGAGACGCCGAAAGAGTGCGCGCTCGCGCTCGTCGAGCAGGTCGAAGCTCCAATCGATCGTGGCCCGCAGCGTCTGCTGGCGGGGGAGCGCGCTACGGTCGCCGCCGGTGAGTACCCGAAAACGCTCGTCGAGCCGCTGCGCGAGCTGCTGTGGCGAGAGAACTCGGACGCGTGCTGCGGCGAGTTCGATCGCCAATGGAAGGCCGTCCAACCGGCGGCAGATGTCCGAAACGAAGCCCGCGTTTTCATCGACGGGCGCGTAGCGTGCGTCTGCGGCGCGCCCGCGATCGGTGAAGAGCGCGATCGCGGCTCCCAGACTTAACGAAGGCAGCCGGAAGACGTGTTCGCCGGCGATGCTCAGATTTTCGCGACTGGTTGCCAGAACGCTCACGCCCGCGCCGCCGCGCAAGATGCCGGCGACGACGCGGCGCACGTAGCCGATCACGTGCTCGCAGTTATCGAGAATCAGGAGCATTCGGCGGCGTTCGAGAAATGTCAGCAGGGTCTCCAACAGCGGATGATTGGGTATCTCTCGCACGCCGAGCCTCTGCGCGATCTCGGCAACGACCAGCGACGGGTCGGAGAGCGACGCCAGATCGATCAGCCAGACGCCATCGACGAAACGGTCGAGAAGCTCCGCGCCGGTTTGAATCGCACACCGCGTCTTGCCGGAGCCCCCCATTCCGACCAGCGTCACCAGACGGTGCTGCTCTAGAAGCGCTTCGATCTCGGCAAGTTCGTTCTCACGGCCCACAAAAGAGGTGATCTGTTGCGGCAGGTTATTCGGCATATGCTCGATCGAGCGAAGCGCGGGGAAGCTTGCGATCAGGCCGGGTGCAACGAGCTGATAGACGCGTTCGGCACGGGTTAGATCCTTGAGCCGATGTGCGCCGAGATCGCGCAGATCGCTTTCCGGAAGCATGGAATCCTGTACGAGATCGGCTGCCGCCTGTGAAACGAGCACCTGGCCACCATGACCGATTGCCAGCAAGCGCGCCGCACGATTGACGGCAGACCCGAGGTAGTCTCCATCTCGTTCTTCCACGTGCCCGGTATGCAGCGCCATGCGCACCGGAAGGCCATCGACGCTCGAAAAATCCTCTTCGGACAATGCCTGCTGTGCGACGCGTGCTGCCGCCAAGGCGGTAGTCGCCATTCCAAACGCACTACAAAACGCGTCGCCGACGGTCTTGAAAACGTAGCCGCCGTGCGCCTCGATTGCGTCGCGCACCAGGGCATTGTGACGCGCTAACGCGATGCCCATCGCATCGGGCCCGCGTTCCCATCGCTGAGTGCTTCCTTCGATGTCGGTGAACAGAAACGTCACCGTACCGCTGGGTCGAGCAGAAGCCGGCGATTCCATGCTCTACGGCACCGCCTTTCGCAGCGTTCGATAATCGTCTTTGCGGATCGTGACGCCACGACCGTCGAGCCATTCGAGCAGCGGAACGGCGTACTTACGCGACGTTCCGAGAAGATCGCGGAACTCCGCCGCCGTCATCCGCCCATTCTCGTTCAAGTAGGTCTCCACGCGCGCGCGAACGCGGCCAATCTGAGAACCGCGATAGAGATCCTCGCCGACTTTCACCAGCGCTCCGCGAGCGAGCATCGTATCGAATGCTTTGGAGATACCGCTGAGGTGGGCGAGCTTGACGGCAGCCACCGCACCGGCAAAGGAAACCGGCAAGAACGGATGGCCTTCGTCGACGGGAACGAGATCGTCGAAAAACGCTCGTTGCTGCGCCGTCAGCGACGGCTCATGGCCGAGCGTCGCATAGTAACCGCTGCGGTTGACGAGCCGTCCCTCTTCGACGAAGTGTCCGAGGACGCGTACGAGCAGCGCTTCGGGCACTGCGAGCGCGCGGGAAAGCGCGATGGACGTTACGCCCATCGCCCACGGCTCGTCGCGATGCGCTTCGTCAAGCTGGGCGAGCGCGCGAACGAGTAATGACGACGCGACCGCTCCGCTCAGGTACGCGCGCGGCTTCGTAACCGCGACGGCGTCGCCCCGCTCGACCAGTCCGTCGAGCGCGCACAGCGTGGCCGCCTCGCGGAGATTAGCGGCAACCGCAATCTCTGCCGGCTCGACGGCATCGAGCCCGCGGTCGTTCAGCACGGCGAGCACCACCGCTTCGGCGGGGCTTTCTTCTTGGCCCGGGCTCGGCGACTCCGCGCCTTCGACGTACCCGCCGCCAAGCAACGTCATCGGCGACGGACGCCGCAAAACAAACCGCACGCCGGGAAACGCGACGACCGGCTCCCGCAACTGCAGCATGGCTCGTGCCTCTTCGCCGAATTCCAGCGGCTCCTCCGCGACGAGCGTGCCGAGCACCTCGGCCGAGCCGATGTAGGCCCGTACCGGCGTGCGACGACGTAACAGCGGTACAGCGCCCTCCAAGGGAGTGAAACGCACCGCGAAACTTTGGGCCGCCGAGAACTCTTGGCCGACGACGGCTTGCCCTCGAGCGATTCCGCGGCGATCGATGCCGGAAAGATTTAGCGCGACGCGCGAGCCTGCCTCAACCCGATCTCGAACCGATCCGAAAACGCCGATGCTGCGAATCTGCGCCAACGCACCGCCGGGCTCGATTTTGAGCGCCTCGCCGGTCTCAATGGTACCTTGCATGAGCGTGCCCGTTACGATCGTTCCCAGCCCAGGCAACGTGAACACGCGATCGACCGGCAGATAGACCGGCGCGGCGTAATTGCGCCGTGGCATCTCCGCGAGCTCTCGATGCAACAGCCGCCGCAGCGACTCGATATTCTCGCCGCTCAGAGCGGAGACCGGAAAAATGGGCATGCCCGCTGCAATGGTTCCGCGGAGCTGTTGCTCGATTCGCCGGTATGCATCCTCGCGCTGCGCGGGCTCGATCAGATCGATCTTGCTCGCAACGACGATGATGCGCCGCACGTCGAGAAACCGCAGAATCGCGAGATGCTCGAGCGTCTGCGGCATGACTCCTTCGCCGGCATCCACGACGAGCAGCAAGAGCTCCATACCGGCCGCGCCCGCCAGCATGTTGTGCAGGAAACGCTCGTGCCCGGGCACATCGACGATGCCGCCCTCGGCTTCGTCGCCGAAACGGAGGTGGGCGAAGCCCAGATCGAGCGTCATGCCTCGCCTTCGCTCTTGCTCCCAGCGATCGGGATTCGTTCCGGTCAGTGCCTCGACGAGTGCAGATTTTCCGTGATCGACGTGTCCTGCCGTTCCAACGACGTGCATTCCGAGACTAGGAACCAATCGGGTAACGTGCCCGGATGCGGTAATCCGCCAGAATTTCGCCGGCCGCGCGAAAACCGGACTCCGCGCCGCCCTCCATGAAGCCCTGGTATGCAACCGACGTGTGCTCGCCGGCAAAATGCACGCGCCCTTGCCGGCGCGCTTCGTGTCCGGCAATCGTCGTGCACTGACCGACGAGCCAACACGAGTAGCTCGCGAGGATGTTCGGATCGGCTTGCGCGTTGCCGAAGGTCGCTTTGCCGTTCCAGGCAGCGGCGACACCGGGCCAGATTCGATCCAGTTGTTCGAAGAACTCGCGCGTGTGACGGCCCACGGCGGCCGAGTCCTCGATGCGCGCGTACGGAATCGGCGGAGTGTCGAGCATTCCCGGCGCCCCCGCGGTGAAGGCTTCGATCAAGCCATCGACGCCGCGCTGCCCCAACGAAAAATCGAGTGCGCTCTGCACCCGCAGCGTCGTCCAGACCTGTCCCGTCGTCGGCTCGGGCCAGGGGTGCGAACGCCGCATCCACGCGCGGGTGTCGAACTGCAAATGCAGCTTCGTGTGATAACCGTAGCCGAGGTTCTCGATGGCGTTGATCTTCGCAGAATCGAAGTTCGCGCCGGAGTAGTCGAGAGCGCGCAAGGCAATAAACGGAAGCGCCAACACGACTCGGTCGGCCCAGACCGTTTCGATCGACCCGAGATGATCGAAGCGCAGCTCGTACCGTCCACTGCGTGTGCGGCGAAGGCCGAGAAGGCGGCGATCGAGCAGAATGCTGCCGGCCGGAAGCGTCGCGGCAATTGCGTCGGGAAGTGCCTGGCTTCCGTTGGCTAAAATATAACGCTGATCGGAATACCCGAGTACGTTCAGCTGGTGATTTTGTGCATACCAGCGTTGCTCGCCAAGCTGCATCACCAGATTGAGTGCGCTGAGCTCCTCGATTTCGCGCCCATACTCGTTGCGATACGACTGCGCGATCAACCGTCCGAGTTGTCCGTCCAAACCGCTCGGGACGTACTGCTCGATCCATTCGCGCATGCTCATCGCGTCGAGCCGGCGCGCAGTCGGCGTTGCGGTGGCATAGGTCGTCAGCGGATCGACCGCAGCCAGCTGTGCCTGCAAGATGGGGTAAATCTTGGCGAAGTCCCGGTCGGCGTGCGTCATCGGGTAATAACGCCCGTCAAGATAGCAGGTATCGCGCGCGCCGGGCGGGCGAGCCGCGTACGTGTCGAGGAGCCGCAGATTGAATCGGCGAGCGAGGCCGCGAATATTGAGATGAAGCGAGTCGACCATCGCTCCGCACCACTCGGTGTGCTGGCCCTGTGCCCAGTAGCGCCGCTCCGAATGCATCCTGCCGCCGACTCGCGAAGCCGAGTCGTAGACGATGGCGTCGATTCCTGCGTCGCGTAGTTGAAGCGCCGTCACCAATCCCGCAATTCCCGCACCCACGATCGCAACGCGCTCTCGGTCGCGCGCCGCAGAGGTCGCGCAAGCCGCAAACTCCGGCACAGCCGCGGCGCCCACCGCCGTCGCCGCCGCTCGCGCGAGGAAATCGCGCCGTTTCACCCTACAGCTTGACGTTCAAGTCGGCAAAGAAACCGAACGGCTGCAGAACCGACGAGATGCCCACCTCACTGACGTTGAAGAACGTTCCATACGGATAGCGCAGCTGCGGCGGCGGATTGCGCAAGAAGTTGCCGGCCGGCGCCAAGATGTTCGACGGCAGGTTGGAGTAGACGCACGTCACCGAGTTGTCCCAAGCGTAGCCGCGCTGGAAGCAGCGATTGTAGAGATTGACGGCCTGCAGTGTCAGCGTCGCCCGAGGAGAGATGTCGTAGCTCGTCTGCAGGTTGAGCGAAAGCTCCGAGGGTTGCATGAAAGCGCCGAGATTGTCGAACTGCCCGCTGTACGGGTCGGGCAGGAAGATCGCGCCGATGCTGGCGCCGGGACACCGCTTACCGGGCGTCATCGGCGTGTTTTCCGGAAGCGCGGAACACGATTGCGGAACGTAGCCGGGCCAGACCAGCGGCGAGCCGTAGTTGGAGCCGTTCGCATAGTGCAGCGAGGGCGTCACGGCGAAGCGCCCATGGCGGTAGTTGAGGATTAGCGAGGCAACGTCGGGGATTTCGTAGCCGTTTGCCGCGTTGAACGGGCTTGGGATGACGTCGTAGGGCGCGTACCAGGCGCTCGTGTCGAAGAGCGGCTGCAGCGTCCGATCGTAATAGGGATTAGGGATCTTTAGCTTGCCGTGGTTGCCGGTTCCCGATTCGGTGTTTCGCAGGATCGGCGCGGCGTTGCCTGCGTCCGCCCCGCTGCCGCACGCCGCCCAATTCGGCGAGCTCTTCGTGACGCCGGCGCACGCCGAGGTGTAGGAGTTGTAGAGCTCGACCTGCGAGTTGAGCGCGTCGATGACGCTGACGCCGTTGATCGGCGAGTAGCGAATCTGGTTCTGGGTATGCGTGTAGGAGAGCTGCGAGGAGAAGCCGTCTCGACTGAAGTCACCGTACTGCAGTGAGAACTCGGCGCCGTAGGAACGCTGCGTGCCGACGTTGAGTCCGGCCAGCGTTCCTTGGACCGCATTGATCGCTTGAAACTGCAACTGGTTGCTCGTGTCGCGGTAGAACGGGGTGAGCTTGTATGAAAGCTTCGTGCCTTTTACGTGCTTCTCGAGCGAGAGGTCGAAGTTGTCCGACGTGTCTGGCGAGATGTCGTGGTCGGGCGTGTGGTAGCCGTATGGATAGAACTGCGCGATAAACGAGGCGAGATTTTGCTGGTAGGTATTGTATTGGTAATATGACGAGCCTTCGGCGCGCGCGTACTTGCCGGCCGAGCCGCGGATCACCGTATCTTGGTCGAGGGTGTACGTGAACGAGAGACGCGGCTGAAAGACATAGGCGACTTGCTCGCCGGCGCCGACGTTGTAAAGGCCGAGGCCTGGCTGCGTCAGCGGCGCGAATCCGGGGGAACAGTTGGCAAACGAGTCGTTACCGGAATCCCAGCGCCACTGGGTCGCTTTTCCAGGCGCGCCGCAAAACTCGTTGTTGTACGCGTCGAACCAGAACTGCCGCGCGGGATAGCCGTTCTCGAGATCGTTGGTGAAGTAGGCGAAGCGATCGATGCGCGCACCGGCGTTGACCACGATGCGGTCGTTGGGCTGCCAGAGATCGGTGAGCGCCGCGGAGCCGAAACGCGGCATGACGTCGTCCACTTGCGCGCTAGCGCCGTTCTCGGTCATCATCCAGCGCGCGCCGGCGCGCGCGGCCGGCGTTCCGCCCGGCGCGTAGCCCGGCGTAAGGTTGAAATCGGAGGGCGTTTCACCGGAATAACAGCCGGCGGGCGAGAGACATCCGCCTTGGCTGCCCGCATCGAAACAGCTCCACCGCTGGCCAGTGGTGTAGTTGTAGCACTTTCCGTTGGGGGTGCCGTAGCTGGAGAGGATCGTTCCGAGCCCCGTCGGCGCCAGGCTCGTCGTGGTGGGATCGGTCGAGCTGTAGGCCGCGTTGTAGGTTTGCAGCCGCTGCGTCATATACGACGCTTCGGCCGTCAGCAGGTTCTGCGTCGAGAGCTGGTTGGCGTAGATCAAGCTGCCGCCGTAGCCGTGTTCGTAGACTTCGTAATCGGCGGGGTCGGAACCGAAGACGAGTTGCGCGCTGTTCGGGCCGTTGATGAACCACGTCGAGTAGGCGCCCCACACGAGCGCGCGCAGGTACGAGCGCGAATCGAAGTTCTTTTGATATTGCAGCTTCTCGATCGAGTAGCCGTTCCAGTTGCCGTCACGGTCGCTGACGTCGATCGGCGCGTCGGCCGCGCGATCGGTTGGACTGCTCGGAAAGAGTTGCAGCGTGACGGCGTTGGGATCCGGCGCCTGCATCAACGCGCCGCGATAGTAGAACGAGTCGAGATACGGCATCGGGTAACCGATGCCGGTCTCGCGGCCGACTGCGGGCGTGTAGCCGATGTCGTTGGCCGAACTGTAGAACTGCGCGGCGATGCCACCGGTGACGTAGAGCAGCTGCACGTCGTCACGCAGCGACGAGTCGCGGTGCGGAATGCCGATATGCAGATTGATCACGTTCTCGCGGTCGAAATCGGCGGCCTGCGCGTAGCTATAACCGGGCTGCCCGATGAAACCGTAGCTCGGCCCGCGGCCGCCGGAGCCGTCGAGGATGTTGTAGACGTCGTTCTTGCTCGGTACGAAAAGCGGGTAGAAATAGAGTGGGTCGCTGACACCGCCGAACTGATCGCCGTAGCGGAAGGTTTGATCCGTCCCCGACAATCCCACGTAATAGGAGAACATGCGATCGGGCGTCGCTCCCGCAACTTCGACGGTAGCTTGGTGGTAGAAGGCCGGGGCGCCGATGCCGAAGTCGGCGCTCGCATAGCCGGGGAACGTTCCCGTCTTGATGACTTGATTGATGTAGCCCGCGAGTCCGGAGGAGTTTGAGGTCGCCGGCGTGCCGCCGGTATAGACCTGCACCTCCTGATTACCTAGCGACGTCAGCGTCGCAATCGGCGCGAGATCCGACTGCCGCGTCGTCGATATGCCGTCGAACTCGTACGCGACTTGGTCCACGTCGCCGCCGCGAATGTAGACGCTCTGGTACCAGCCTTGCTGGTTCGACGGAATGTTGACGCCCGGCGCGCTGGCGATCGCGCCATACGCCTGCGTCAGCGAACCGGATCCGGAGAGCGTCGAGGCCGCCTTCTGCCCGGCCGAGTTTATCGAAAAGACGTCGCTCGTTACGCCCGAGTGCACCAACGACTGTACCGATCGCGAGGTCGTTCGCGCGATCGTCTTCAGCGTCTTTTGCAGGGTGAACCCGACGGTCGCTGACTGGTCGGCCACGATCGTGATGCCCGGCTGGGATTGCGGGTCGTAGCCGGGCTTTGACGCGTCGACCGTGTAGGTGTCGGGCTGCAACGATATGAACGAGAACGCGCCGCCCGAGTCGCAAACGGCTTGTGCCGTTTGCGAGGGCGAGACGACGGTAACGATCGCCCCGGCGATGGGCGCCCGAGTTGCCGCGTCGACCACCCGGCCACGCAAGGTACCCGTCGTTCCGGCTCTCGCTCCGATAGGCATGGCAACCAAGATGACGAGCGCAACGATTCGCTTGAGCACGTGCCTCCTCGACGGCCAACCAGGGCCTCTAAAGAAGAGCGCCTTTACATGCGCCGAATGTAACTTCCTCGCCACCTTCAGAAGCGCAGTGAGGCTTTGAACACCGTTACGCAGTTATCGCTCGAACAGCGCCGCCGCGACAACGTCGCGCGCGGCGTCGCGACCGCCCATCCGATCTGGGTGGAACGCGCGGCCGGTGCGACGCTATGGGACCGCGACGGCCGTCGGTACCTCGATTTTGCCGGTGGAATCGGAACGCTCAACGCCGGGCATACGCATCCCAAAGTAGTCGCGGCGATCGCCGAACAAGCTTCCCGTTTCACTCACATCTGCTTTCAAGTCGCAATGTACGAGCCGTATCTTCGCGTGGCCGAAGAGCTCAACCGGCGAGCGCCCGGCGCGGCTCCCAAAAAGACGCTGCTGCTGTCGACCGGCGCCGAAGCGACCGAGAACGCGATCAAGATTGCGCGCGAGTATACGCGCCGTCCGGCCGTCGTCGCCTTCACGCACGGTTATCACGGACGCACGCTGCTGGCGCTAACCATGACCGGCAAGAATGCGCCATATAAGCAGCACTTCGGTCCATTTTGCAGCGAGGTTTATCACGCGCCGTTCCCATTCGAGCGGCACGGCGTTTCCACGCACGATGCGCTAACGGCACTCAACGAGCTCTTTGAAGGCGAGGTCTCCTCCGATCAGGTCGCCGCCATCATCATCGAACCGGTCCTCGGTGAAGGCGGCTTCGTGCCGGCGCCCGCACCTTTCCTCAAAGAGTTGGCGCGCATCGCGCGCGAGCGCGGCATCGTTCTCGTCGCCGACGAGATTCAAACCGGATTCGGCCGCACCGGCCGACTCTTCGCGTGCGAGCATTACGAGCTCGAGCCTGACATCGTCACGATCGCGAAATCGCTTGGCGGCGGCCTTCCATTGGCGGCAGTGATCGGCCGGGCCGAGATCATGGACGCGCCCGAGCCCGGCGGGCTCGGCGGTACGTTTGCCGGCAATCCGGTCGCCTGCGCCGCCGCATTGGCGATCCTCGACATCATGGATGAAAGATTTCTTGCCCGGGCGCGCGCGATCGGTTCCCGAATCGATGCGGCGCTGCGCGCCATACAGTCGCAATTCAAGGAAATCGCGGACGTCCGCGGACTGGGAGCGATGATGGCGATGGAGCTTTCGCGCGGCGCCGAAGCGATCGTTGACGAGGCTCGCCGGCGCGGACTCCTGCTCTTACTGGCGGGAGAGCGCGACGTCATCCGGATACTCGTTCCGCTGGTCGTCGGCGACGCCGAGCTCGACGAAGGCTTGGCGATCCTCGGGGCGGCCACCGCGCAGGTCCTCGCGCAATGACGGTCGGCGGCGGGGAGCGCGAACGAGCGGTCTACGAATACACGCAGCGCATTCTGGCGCTGATCGCGAAAACCGACGTATCTCCGTCGGAAGCATCGTGGATCACGCGCGAGACGGTCGATGCTTTTCGCGACCACGTCAATCCCGGATTTCTCGAGTATCGAAAAGCGACGGATGCGCGCGAGGCCGGTGCGGTCGTCGAGTGGTCCGATGCCGGGCCGAACTCCTACCGCGATGTGGCCGGGCGCAAATATCTGGACTGCTTGGGCGGCTTCGGCATCTTTAACGTCGGCCACCGCCATCCCAAGGTCGTGAAAGCGGTAAGCGATCAACTGCGACGGCAACCGCTGCATAGCCAAGACCTGCTCGATCCGCTTCGCGCCATGCTCGCGAAGACGCTGTCGATGCTCGTGCCCGCGGGGCTGGACTTCAGCTTCTTCTGCAATAGCGGAACGGAAGCCGTGGAAGGCGCGCTCAAACTCGCGCGAGCCTTCAATCCCGCAAAACAGACGATCGTTGCGGCGACCAAAGGCTTTCACGGCAAGAGCTACGGTGCGCTTTCCGCAAGCGCCAAAGCGGAGTTTCGTCGTCCGTTTGGGCCGATGCTTCCGAACATCGAACACGTGCCCTTCAACGATCTTCTCGCGCTGCGCGACATGATGACGTCCTGCCGTGCAGTCGGCGAGGACGTGGGCGCGGTTCTTTTGGAGCCGATCCAGGGCGAGGGCGGCGTGAACATTCCCGACGACAACTATTTGCCGGGCGTGCGGGCGCTCTGCGACGAGTTCGGCGCGCTCTTCATCCTCGATGAAGTGCAGACCGGCATGGGGCGCACCGGCAAGATGTTTTGCTGCGAACACTATGGCGTCGCGCCCGATCTCATGTGCCTGGCCAAGGCCTTCGGCGGAGGCGTCGTGCCCGCGGGCGCGGTCGTCGGACGCCGTGAAGTTTTTTCGCGTCTCTTCGACAACCCGTTTCTTCACACGTCGACCTTCGGCGGAAACCCACTTGCCTGTGCTGCGGCGCTGGCCACCATCAACGTGTTGATCGAGGAGCAGCTTCCCCAACGTGCGGGCCGGCTGGGCGCGCATTTGCTTTCCGGCATTCGAACTGCCGTGAGCGGGCACGAAGAGCTCGTGGCCGACGTGCGCGGCAAGGGACTCTTGATCGCGCTCGAATTCCACAGCCACGCAACCGGCTTCGAGCTTGCAAAGCGGATGCTCGACCGTGGCGTACTCGTCTCCGGCACGTTGGTCAACGCCCGCGTCATCCGGGTCGAGCCGCCGCTGACGATCGCAGAGGACGAGGCCGACTACGTGTGCCAAGCCCTTTCCGAGAGCCTTACGTCAATGGCCGCGCCAGTACAAACAGGAGCCTAACGACATGCAAATCGCCACGCGCCCCGCAAACAACTCCGGCGAGATCCTCGCACGCCTGCCGCGCATCGGCGACGTCATTCCCATGTACGTCGACGGGGAGTGGCGCCTCGCCGCCGGCGGCGCAACCCGCGAGCTGTACGACCCCGCGAACGGGCAACCGATTGCGAGTATCGCCGAAGCGACCGAGCCCGACGCCGAAGCCGCCATCGTGGCGGCGCGCAGAGCCTTTGACGAGGGTCCGTGGGCTGCGATGAACGCCGCGGATCGCGCGGCTCTGCTCTTTCGCGTCGCCGACGCAGTCGACGCCCGTCGCGACGAGTTCTCGCGCATCGACACGCTCAACAATGGCAAACCGCTGCGGGAAACCCAGTACGATGCCGCCGACGCGGCCAACTGCTTTCGCTACTACGCCGGCCTCGCGACGAAGCCGCACGGACAAACCTTCGACGTGCCCGCGCCATCGCAGACGTTTACCGTTCGCGAACCGATTGGCGTCTGCGGGCAGATCGTACCGTGGAACTACCCGCTGCTGATGGCGACCTGGAAGCTCGCGCCGGCCTTAGCTGCGGGCAACGTCTGCATCCTCAAGCCGTCGGAGCTGACGCCGCTCTCGACGATTGCCCTGGCGGCGATCTTTGAGGAGCTCGAGTTCCCCCGCGGCGTAGTCAACGTCGTGCCGGGACCCGGAGCGACGGTCGGCCATGCGCTCGCGGCAAGCATGCTCGTCGACAAAATCGCCTTCACCGGCGGCACGAAGACCGGCCGGAGCATCATGCAAGCCGCCACGTCGAACCTCAAGAAGATTTCGCTCGAGCTCGGCGGCAAGTCGCCCAACGTCGTCTTCGCCGACGCCGATTTTGAAACGGCGATCGACTATGCGCTCTTTGGGATCTTCGCCAACGCCGGGCAAGTCTGCTCGGCCGGTTCGCGATTGGTGGTCGAGCGATCCCTTCACGATCGTTTCGTCGAGCGACTCGTCGAACGCGCGCAAGACATTCGCGTCGGCGACGGCTTCGATCCCGAAACGGAGATGGGTCCGATCATCTCGCCACTACATCGCGAACGAGTCGAGGCGTATATCGCGACCGGTATTGAAGAGGGAGCGAAACTGCTCTGCGGCGGGGAGCGTCTCGGCGGTCCGCTTGCCGCCGGCAATTTCATCGCTCCGACCATCTTCGACGCTACGACCCCGAACATGCGTGTCGTGAAGGAAGAGATCTTCGGGCCGGTGCTCGTAGTACAGACTTTCGACGACGAAGCGGAAGCCATCGCCGTCGCCAACGACACCGTCTACGGTTTAGCGGGAGCAGTGTTCACTGGGGATATCGCCAAGGCACATCGCGTGATTCGCAAGCTCCGTGCCGGAATCACCTGGATCAACACCTATCATCCGACCTACAACGAGGCGCCGTGGGGCGGCTACAAACAATCGGGGATCGGACGGGAACTCGGCACCTACGGCTACGATGCGTACACGGAAGTCAAACAGATCAATGTGAACCTCGACGTGGCGCCGTCCGGCTGGTTCGCAGATCACTTGTCGGACGGCACGTAAGCGGCACTCAAGACGCCCTGGAAAAGGTTGACATTCGCGACCGCCGACCAGCGATTCTTGGCAACTTCGCCGATGTCGAGCCAACCATACGCGTCCCCGAGTACCGCGCGGTTGTCGGTTGCCGATCTCGTCGAGCATCGCACCGCACTGGCTACCGATGGAGCCGTAGCCTTCGACGCTTTACGGCTTGGCGGCCCCCCGTCTCAGCAGGCTCGCGATGACGAGGTGATCCTCCTCGGGAGCGATCGTACGCAGGTCGAGCAGCAGCCGCCCGCGCTCGATACGAGCGACGATAGCCGGTTCTCCCGCCCGCAGCCTCGCCGCGAGTCGCTGCGGCCGCTCCGACGGAATCGCGATCGCGATTGATGCGATGCTTGCCTGGGGAAGCGCGCCGCCGCCTATGTACGCGACGCTCTCGCCGGCCGATGCGCCGGGCAGCGCTTCTTCAAACGCCTTCGCTCGTTCGCGTAGCTCGTCGAGCGTTGCGGCGAGCTGTCGATAGAGCGGCAAACGTTCGCGCGTGGCGCGATCGCGGTAGCACCGCAGCGTTGCGCCGAGGACCGCAATCGTCAGCTTGCCGACGCGCAGTGCTCGCAATAGGGGATTATTTCGAAGCCTAGCGATCAGGTTCGCGCGCCCGGCGACGATGCCGGCTTGCGGGCCGCCGAGCAGTTTGTCCCCTGAGAACGTCACGAGCGCGACGTCGTCGCCGATCGCCTCTTGCACCGTGCGCTCGTGAGCTGCTCCGTACTCCGCAAGATCGCAGAGCGCGCCGCCGCCCAGATCTTCGATAACGGGGACTCCCGCGCGTCGCCCAAGCATCGCCAAATGCCGCGCACTCGGCTCGTGCGTGAAACCCTCGATGCGATAGTTTGATGCATGCATGCGGAGCAGCAGCGCCGTTCGCGGCGAGAGTGCCCGCTCGAAGTCTTCAATATAAACGCGGTTGGTCGTTCCAACCTCGACCAGCTTAGCGCCGCTGCGTTCGAGCACTTCGGGCAGACGAAATCCGCCGCCGATCTCCACGAGCTGATTGCGAGCTACGATGACCTCGCGGCCCTTCGCAAACGTATCGAGCACGAGGAACACGGCAGCGGCGCAGTTGTTGACCACGAGCGCGTCTTCTGCCCCGGTAACCGCACGCAACGCCGCCCCGATGGCCGCGTGGCGCGAGCCGCGCTCGCCGGTCTCCAGATCGTACTCCAGATTTGAGTAACGGCCACCGAGATCGGCAATTGCCGTTACCGCATCGGGACCCAAAGGCGCGCGCCCGAGATTCGTATGAAGGAGGATGCCGGTTGCATTGATCACGGGCGACGGCGACATGCCGCGCAGATCCTCCAGCCGTTTACGGACCGCAGCGACGATCGCATCGTATCCATGTCCGTCACCAGAAAGCCGCGCGCGGCCGATTACCTCTTCGGCCGCGCGTCTGATCCGTTCTCGTCCCAGCTCCGCCTCGTACCCCGCGATGCTTTCATCTTCTAGAATCCGATGCATCGCCGGGATTCGGGTTCCCGATTTGGCCAAATCAAAGCCCCTCGCGTAATTGCCGTCAGGCTACATGCTTGCCGAGCATCGAGGTCACGGTGGCTTCCGGAACGTAGCCGACGATGCGATCTACCGGTTGACCAGCCTTGAAGAGAATCAGGCAGGGGATGCCCGAGACTTGGTACTGTCCGGCGACCGGAGGGGTGCTCGTCCGTATTCAGCTTGACGAACTTCGCTTTGCCGGCATTTGCGGCGGCGACTTTTTCAACGATCGGCCCGAGCATGCGGCACGGGCCGCACCACGGTGCCCAGAAATCCACGAGAACCGG
>CAVRYW010000004.1:0-18000 GCA_963725605.1 Vulcanimicrobiota bacterium
GTCACCGTTGTCGCTGGAGGCCGGTCACTTAGCGACGGGGGGCCTTGCTCTCGTGGAGGAGCTGCGCGCAATTCGCCGGCGGCTCGACGCCCTCGAGGGCGTTCGTCGGCCGCAAGAAGGACGCGTTCGAAAGCGCGCATCGCGATAATCAAAGGGTCGGACCAGTCGTTCGTCTCTAACATGCCGACACTGTAGTCCCGCAGAGTGCCAACTGGTGGGCACGAAGAGCCTACCGCGGAAAAGTTCGCTCGCGGACCTCTTGTGCGTAGCTCTCCAGGGCTTGGGTCGCGAGTTCCCCGATCTCGGCATACCGCTTGGCGAAGCTCGGCGAATGCGGATACATGCCAAGGATATCGTGGAGCACGAGCACTTGTGAATCGCAGTGCGGACCGGCACCGATGCCGATAGTCGGAATCGACAACATCTCGGTAATCTCGCGAGAGATCTCGTAATCCACCACCTCGAGTACGATCGCATACGCGCCGCCGGCTTCGACCGAGCGCGCGTCATCGATTAACCGGTCGCGATGCGTGCGCATTTTGAAGCCCGGCCCGAGTCCCGCCGTTTGCGGGGTCACGCCGATGTGGCCGACCACCGGAATGCCGGCGCCGGTGATCGCGCGGATGCGGTCGGCTTGGTCGCGGCCGCCCTCGAGCTTGACCGAACACGCTCCGCCCTCTTTAACCAGTCGAATCGCGGAACGCAACGCGTCTTCGTTGCTGACCTGGTAGGAACCGAAAGGCATATCGGCCATGATGTGGGCGCGCGTCGTTCCGCGCACGACGGCCTGAGTGTGATAGAGAATGCTCTCGAGCGTTACCGGCGTCGTTTCGTCGAAGCCCAAGACGACGTTACCGACGCTGTCGCCGACCAAGATGACGTCGATGCCCGCTCGCTCGACAAACTGCCCGAACGGCGCATCGTAAGCGGTCGCAACTGGAAAGAGGGCTTTTCCCTTTCGGCGTTTGATGGCACCAGCCGTCAAACGGCGTATCGCTGGATTCTTCTCCGGCTCGTACGGACGGGCGCTTTCGCTGTTGCCCCGAGCGTTGCTAAGGGCGTTTCGCGCTTTCACACCTTCAGCTCGGATGACCTCGCACCGTTGCCGGACAGGGCACCGCCCTCACCTTTGTCATCCTGACCCTTCGACTGGCTCAGGGGAAGGAGGGCGAGCGATTCGACGAGGGCGAGAAACGCGCGGACGGGCGTTCCGGTCGGGCCCTTCGCCAGCCAGAGCGAATCGGTGTCGAGATACGCGGTCCCCGCGATATCGAGATGCACCCACGGCGTCTTGTCGACGAACTCGCGCAGAAAGGCGGCGGCGGTTAACGTGCCGGCGGGGCGGCCGCCGGTGTTCTTCAAGTCCGCAATATCGCTCTTCATCGCGCTCGTGTAATCTTCGTAGTAGGGCATCTGCCAGTAACGCTCGCCGGTGGGCTTGGCGGCCGCTAAGAACTGCGCGCCGAATGCATCGTCGTTCGTGACGGCGGCCGACGACGCGTGGCCGAGTGCGATCACGCAGGCCCCGGTAAGCGTCGCGGCGTCGACGATCTTCGTCGCGCCGAGTTTGTTCGCGTAGCAGAGCGCGTCGGCCAAGATCAAGCGGCCCTCGGCATCGGTGTTGATGACCTCGATCGTCTTGCCGTTCATCGCGGTTACGATATCGCCTGGTTTGGTTGCCTTGCCGCCCGGCATGTTCTCCGTCGCCGGAACGATGCCGACCACGTTGAGCTTTGGTTTCAATTTCGCGATCGCGTACATCGCCGCAATCACGCCGGCGCCGCCGGACATGTCGTACTTCATGTCCTCCATCCGCTCGGCGGGTTTGATCGAGATGCCGCCGGTATCGAACGTGATTCCTTTTCCGACGAGTGCCAGCAGTTCTTTGCTCGACGGATCGCCCGTGTAACGCATCACGATGAACTTCGGCGGCTGCGCGCTGCCTTGTGCCACGGAGAGAAAGGAGCCCATGCCTTCGCGGCTCGCTCGCGCTTCGTCGAGGACGTCGATCTCGAGTCCATTTTGCTCGGCGACTTTCGCGGCTTCTTCGGCTAGGCGCGTCGGCGTCATCAAGTTGGCCGGCGTAATCGCCAGGCGCCGGGCGAGGTTCACCGCGTCGCCAAGCGCGGTTCCCCGGGCGATTCCGCGCTCGAGTTCGGCTTCGTCGAGGTCGCCGGCGATAAGCGTTACCTCGTTGGTTGCATTACGGCGATCGGGCTTCTCCTGGTAGAGCGTCGTCTCGAAGACGCCGGTGACGGCGCCTTCGCTCACAAATGAGGCGCATGCGGCCTCCTGGCCCTGGGCCTGCGCCGGAAGCGCGATGGCGATCTGTTCGACGTTACGGCGCCCCAGGTAACGCACGGCGCTGCCCGCGTAGCGCGCCAGAAAGTGCGGTTCGAAGCGCGAACGCTCGCCGAGCGAAATCGCGAGCACGCGACGATACGGCTCGTCCTTTGCGTAAACGAGGACGTGCTCGCCGAGACGCCCTTGGATTTCTTTGGCAGCCAGCGCGTCGGCGATTACACCACCGAGTTTGGCATCGATCGCTTTGGCGACGCCTTCGAGCGAGTTGTCGGAGAAGAAGGGGACGACGAGCGCTCCCGTACGCACGTGACTGGGCGCATCGTGAGTAAGACGAACTTGCATGGTGGACCTTTCCGATGGTGAACTACTGCAACCCTATGGCAGAAAGCTGGGAGAATCCTCGTCCCGAGCAAAAAACGGGTTCGGATAGCTACGCGCGAGCTGGCGTTGACGTTAACGCCGGCAACGAAGCCGTCGCGCGTTACGCCCAGGTGCTCGGCCCATGGCGCCACGCCGACCAACTCGAAGCCATCGGCGGCTTTGCGGGCCTCTTTCGCGTTCCCGGCGACAGCGGCCGCGCGCTCGTAGCGTCGACCGACGGCGTCGGCACGAAGGTTGTTATTGCGGCCGAGCTCGGACGTTACGCGACGGTCGGCGCCGATCTGGTCAATCACTGCGTCAACGACATCCTCGTTTGCAACGCATCGCCGCTGTTCTTCTTGGATTACCTCGCGGTAGGAAAACTCGACCCCGCGGTAGCTGCCGAGATCGTAAGGGGATGCTCGCAAGCCTGCCGCCTTCACGAGTGCGCGCTGCTTGGCGGCGAAACCGCGGAGATGCCGGGACTCTATCAACCGGCGCATTTCGATCTCGCGGGAACGATCGTCGGCATCGTGGAGATTGAAGCGCTCGAGAGGCTGGGCGGCGTCGAGCCGGGCGACGCGATTATCGGCTTGCCCGCGGTTGGCCTGCATACAAACGGCTATTCGCTCGCGCGTTCGCTGATTGCGAGTGACGAATGGAACGCTCCGTTCGATGGTGCAACGTATGCCGACGCGCTGCTTGCCGAACATCCGTCGTACTTTCAATCCGTCCGTGCAATTCAGCGCGTGGCGCACGTCAAGGCGATGGCGCACATCACCGGCGGCGGGTTGCTGGAAAACGTTCCTCGCACGCTGCCGGAGAACGTCAAGGCGGTTTTCGAACAGCAGCGCTGGAGCGTCCCGTCTATTCTCGCGGAGCTCGTGCGGCGCGGCGAGTTGGGCGAGGAACGATATCGCATCTTTAATATGGGTGTGGGCTTCACGCTGGTGGTGCCGGTCGGCGATGCGGCGGCGGCGATCGCCGCGGTTCCCGGTGCGAAGGTCGTCGGTTGGATCGAATCGCGAATCGGTGAGGAACCGCGCGTCGTCGTTCATTCCTGACGTGCCGCGGCTCTGCAACCTCGTCGTCGATCTCTCTACGATGTCCGGCGACGTGCCGGCAATCCTGGTGGAGGTTGCCGACGATCGCACGCTGGCATGGATCGACGAGACTTTTAGCGCCACCTGGGGCTCGGAGGCCGCGGCGGGCGTCAACATCGTCGCACGCCGTGAAGAAGCGCCGATCGGCTTTGCTACGCTCGATGCACGCGGACTAAAGTATCGCTGGCTCAACGGGCTGGCTCGCGAGCGCAACGTCGGGCTTTTCGGTCCCTTTGGCGTCGTTGGAGATGAGCGCAAGAGCGGGTTGGGGGTCTTCATTTTGCGCCAGGCGTTGCAAGCGCTGCGCGAACGCGGGTATGCTCGTGCCTTGATTCCCGCAGTGAGCGGCGCGGGGCTCCTGCGCTATTACGCCGATGCCGTCGGCGCGGTCGTTGCAGAAGAGTTCGAGCGAGCCGCGTTGCTCGCGCCGCGGCCGCGCACGCTGGTAATGGCGTCGGGCAATGGGAGCAACTTTCAAGCCGTCGCGGATGCTGCTCGCGACGGTAGCCTTCCGATCGAAATCGTCGCGCTGGTCAGCAGCGACCGGCGCGCGTTTGCGATCGAACGAGCCCGCGCCGCCAACGTTGCGAGCGTACACGTCGTGCAGTGGGATCGCAAGGAAGAGATGCGCGCGCAGTACGACGAGCGGCTGCTCGAAGCGGTACGTTCAGAAAGACCGGATCTCGTGCTGCTGCTGGGCTGGATGCATCTGCTCTCGGATGCGTTCGTGGCGGCATTCCCCGAACTGCTCAACCTTCATCCGGCGTTCTTGCCGCTCGATCCGAGCTGCGACGACGTCGGACTCCCCGACGGTACGCGCATCGCGGCATTTCGCGGTCCGCGCGCCGTGCACGATGCGCTCGCCGCCGGCAGCCGGTGGGTCGGGGCGACGGTGCATCGCGTGACGCCGGCGACCGATCGCGGCCCAGTACTCGCGCGCAAACCGCTGCGCGTCGAGCCGGAAGAAGAAGAGGCGTCCGTGCTGGAACGCCTGCACGCCCTCGAACATCGACTGGTCAAAGCGGCGATTACGCGCTGGCTTTTCGAGCGTCCAGCGTAGGAGCAGCGGCCCGCAACTCACCCGCCCCCTTTCAATTATCGTTAACTTGGGTTATTATTCTCTGTACTTGTTAGCTTAGGTCATCTTTTTCTATGCAGGAGGCCCCTCTTCCGTGAACTGGGAGCTGGTTTTCATCGGTTTGGCCGTCGGGACGATCGTCGGCCTAACCGGCGTCGGCGGCGCCGCAATTATGACGCCGTTGCTCGTATTGGCGCTAAAGGTAAATCCGTTGGTTGCCGTCGGCAGCGACTTGCTCTACAGCGTTCCCACGAAGCTCCTTGGTGCCTATCTCCATAACCGGCAAGGCACGGTGAACTGGCAGATCACGATTGCGCTTCTGGCCGGCGGCATTCCGGCGGCCCTCGTTGGGGTTGGCCTTCTGTATTATTTACGATCCCACTTCGACATAAAGTTGATTACGTTGTGGACGCGGCACACGATCGGCGTCGCGCTCTTCTTGGCCGCGGCCATCATGGTCGCCCGGCCGCTTTTCAATCGCGGGCGTGTCGAAGATTCGCGCGAGTTCGCATGGGTCGGCTCGCAGCGCTTACGCGTTGCCGCGATCGGCGCGGTCGTCGGCCTGATCGTTACCATCACCTCGATCGGCAGCGGCTCGATCACGCTGCCGTTGCTGACGCTGGCGCTCCCGGGCGTCGGCCTCGCCGAGTTGGTCGGATCCGACATCGCTTACGCCGCGTTTCTGATTCCCACCGCCGCAGCCGGCCGCTGGACGATGGGCGACGTGAACCTGCCTTTGGTCGGAAATTTATTGCTGGGCTCGCTGCCGGGTGTCTACATCGGCAGCAAACTCTGTGGGCGGATGCAGACGCGTTGGCTGCGCCCCGCGGTCGCGCTGACGTTGGTTTTTGTAGGCACGCGTCTCATCTAGGGAGGCCCTGATTTAGCCCAGCTCTTCGTCGGCTCGGGGTTCATTTACCGTAGTAAACTTCACCCCTCGCCTCCTCGATCCGGACTAAATCAGAGCCTCCCGGGGTTTATCCCGGCTTACTTTGCGTTGAAGGCCGTGCAGTATCCGTTCGGTGAGATAACGCCGTCGACGACCTTGCACGTTCCATTCGCATCGGGCGTCGTGCCCGGAATAAAGAAGGCGCACTTCGAGCATTGTTTCTCGCCGTTCGGCTTCGTTTGATATTGGACCGCCGACTGCGCCACCTTCGTATCGTCGGCTCTTGCCACTTCCGTGACGAGCGTGGCGAGAGCCGGCAGCATGATAATCCCGCGAACGAACGCCCCTCGGTTCGGTTTACTTTCAAAGTCGCTCATCCAAGTCGATCCTTTCAGAACATTCTCTCCGGGGATAGTTAGGTCGCTATCCTCCGTTAGGAGTAAACGCTGGAGATGAAAAAAGTCTGAAATGTCCGGCTGGTGACAGAAGAAGCTATTGCAGCTTCTCTACAGGAGGAGGCACGTAGGTGTTCGCCGCCACCTTTCCTTCGGGGCCATAGACTCTTAGCATGAGGTTGAACTGGCGCTGGGCACCGGCAACCAGTTGGCCATCGGTACGCCCTTGGGTAAACGTTGCGCTACGTAGATCGAAATCGATCCATCTCGGTTTTTTCGCAGGCCCGGGGTATAGCTTCCTACGAGATATTTGCGCGCCGAGTTTCTGACCAGCGTGATTGAGCCGGGAATATAGGCTGTGACAGACCAAAAGCGTTGAGCCTGGGGAATCTGAGACTTACTAAACGTTAGCACATAGTTATGGGTCTTAGCGTCGAGATCGGCACCCTCTCCGTCCTCGAAGGTTTGGTAGTATGCCGCCGTGACGTGGCTGTTTCCGTACTGAATAAATTCAGTGATCGCCGACCGCACCAAGGAGCTCCAGGTCGTTCCGATCTCGGCGAAGGTGATCCAGTTGGTTTTGCCGGTGTTTTGCAGGTAGCGATTGAGGATCATCTGGTGCGCATCTCGAGCCCTGCATGAATCCAGAGTCGTTGCGGTTCGACGCGCTAAATAGGGCGTTGAATTGAGCGGAGATCGCCTGTTCCTGTGACGTTAGCGGTGGCGGAATCGTGGAGGCAACCGCTTTCTGCAACTGACCCAGGAAACCGATTGGGTCTTTCGTGATCAGGTCGTCGGCGATGCCTTTGAACGGGATGCTGAAGTAAAACAGGGGCAGAATGTTCGTTGGCCGGGCGTGCGGATTACGCTCATACTCGGATAGCGGCGCGGCGCGCAGTTCCCGCCGAAATCGCTCAGCTTCGGGCTCTTCGTTCTGCCCATCGGGCGCATACTTGTCGACGCGAACAATCAAGCCCGTTATATTCGCCGGCAGCGACACCGGTGTGACCCCGAGTGGCAATGTCCCTTGCCAGTGAGGTTCGATTAGCCCGTACGTCCCGGCGGTTGCGATGCCCGTGTCGTTGACGTCGCCGAATGCGTCGGTGGAGAGCACGGAATAATGATCCTTCGTGGCGGGAATCGTGAAGATGACGGGCTCTTTGGTTACATTGACCACCGTGTTGGCATATAGCGTGTCGTCGTTGGGGGCGACCACGGCGTGGTAGAGCGGTCCCATGTGGTTCGGTCCGATGATTGGTTGACCGAAGAGACTCGCCATTGCTGATGGGTAAACCAAAGCGGGTAGAACGTCACGACGTACTTCACGGTGATATCGGAAGCGCTGGGCGGTCGATTCGGAGCGTTTGCCGGCAGGCTGCCTACGCTCGAGGAACAGCCGGCCAGCAGGGCCATCCCCAGTGCAAGCGTTGCCAGCTCGTGTCTCCACAAGCGGCGCATCTCGTTGGTCTCCTACGGATCTCTTGGTCTTAGTGGGCGCGCGGCCAAGCAGCAATGCCGAGGGGGATTGTAAATCCGGAGATCGTCGAAAACGGGGTGTACTGTCCTCGTTGGTACCCCAAGACGTTCTGCGCGATATCATTGACCTGGAAGAACACACCGGACTTGG
This sequence comes from Vulcanimicrobiota bacterium, assembly GCA_963725605.1. Classification (GTDB taxonomy): domain Bacteria; phylum Vulcanimicrobiota; class Vulcanimicrobiia; order Vulcanimicrobiales; family Vulcanimicrobiaceae; genus Cybelea. The sequence goes on from CAVRYW010000004.1 coordinate 7,757, forward strand.
TGAAGGTGTTGAGCACAGGAGTCTTGATCCCACTCGTGATCTGGCCCATTGGGCTCAGCGAGCCATACGCGTAGATGTTCACGAAAGAGTTAGGGTAGTTGGCGGTGGATACGTACGTGATGTCGTTCTTGCCGAACGCGATCCCGATTGGTGCCACTAAGCCGGTGAGCCCGGAATACTCGACGTTGGTCGTTCCGGCAGGGATCTCAAAAACTCCACCGCCGGCGTACTTCGCCGCGTTGTCGCAAGCCACCCAGAGATTCCCGTGGCTGTCGAAATTTAGGCCAAGCGGCTGTCCGATTTCGGAAAAGTCGATCGTTTCAAACGGTGTTTGGCTGCCGGGCTCATACCCAGCGATGCTAAAGTTGACGGTGTTGCTGACAAAGATCTCGTTGTCATCGTCGATCGCGATGCCGTAGGGGCTGTCAAGCCCGTCGGTGATCGTGAAATACGGCTTGGTCTTCCCCTGTTTGTACTCGACCACCGTGTTGTTCTTGTCGTTGACCGCGTATAGATCGCCCGCCGTGTCGACGGCGAGGCCGGTCGGGCGGCTCAGGCCCTTGGTTATCTTGCCGATGGGCATCGGGTCGACTACGGTCGGGTCGTAGATCGTGATCTTATTAGCCTTGAGATCCGATACGAAGAGCAGTTGTTTTTTTCCGGTGGGCCATTTGTCGCCGGCAGATGATGGGTGCTCGGGTTCGATCGACGCGAGCGTTGAGAAGAGTGACGGCGTCGTCGGCGCGGGCACGCTGGTAGTCGTTGGGCTCGAGCACGCCGCGAGCGATAAGACCGCGGCGGTGAGGATAAGATGGCGAGTCTGTGCGTTCACGGGGGGCCTCCTTAGGTCGGCAAAACAGCTTGCCCGTGTGTGTCAGCGACGGTAAGCCATGCCGGCGATCAGTGCTCTGAGATCCGAGCAGGATGGGTCTACGCTTTCGTGCGATTATGGCCTTGGGAAACTAGTGACGAAAAAGTGACCAAAAAGTGACCAAGAGCCGGGCGCGCTCCCTCAAACAACTCCTTCGGCACCTCGAGAGACCGGGGGCGCTCGTCGGCAATTCGTTCCTTCGCGGCCGTGACCCGCTGCACGCGCGCGGAGTCGTCGAGGCGGCCGTCGCGGCCCTCCCGTCGCGCTTGCGCATTATCGTCACGCGCTGCGATATTGGCCACGAACTCCATACTGTCGTCGCTCGTGATCTGGGGATTTCCAAGCGGCACCTCTATCGTGAACGCGACAAAGCGCTGACGATGCTGGGAAAGACCTTGCCGGTCGTTCACGCCGCGGAGAGGGCACCGGTCGCGGTGCCGGTCGATCCCGACGCCATCAGCACGACGACGATCGATGCGATGGTCTATACGGGGCGAGTCAGCGAAGCAATACCGATCCTGGAGGAGGCCGTTCGCAATGCTAAGGCCGTTCGATCGCAGGTTCGGCTGTTACTGACGCTCAGCGGCGTTCACGGTCAAGTAGGCAACCTCGAGAAGGCCGACGTGGCGCTTCGCCACGCTGCGTCGGCGCTCGAAGGGGACATCGACTCATGTCTGGGTGCGCTTAGACTCGAGCTGGCAACCGCGCAAGCCAACATTCTGAACTTTCGGGGGAAAACCGATGAGGGGCGCCGGCGCTTGATGCGCGCTGTTGCAAAAGCAGCTTCTCCGCTCAGCGATTGCGAGCGCGTCGAACACGCTCGAGCGTTAGCTCAGGCGCAGGTTGCGCTCGCTAACGGTTTGATGGGGGTCGACCGATTTGCGGCGGCAATAGCGTATGCGTCAGACGCGCTCAGCTTGATTCAGCGGTTCGAGCTCGAACCGGTGCTCGAGTCGCGAGTTGCCACGGAGTTGGCGACGATAAGGTTTCTTAGCGGCATTCCGGCAAATGCCGCGCTTCCTGAGCTCCAGGGCGTCTTAGGCATCGCTCAGCGGAATAGTTTTGTCATCGACATCTTTCAATCAGCGTTGGCGCTGGCGCTACTCTATTCGTATGCCGGCCATCACGAGGAGGCGCGGCGCTATGCGATCGCGCTCGTGCAGCTCGTTCGTGGCGCGGGAATGCGCGGCAGCTATCTGATGACAACGCAGTACATCCTGGCGTCGGTGCAGCTGGAGGCGGGCGATTTTGCGGCTGCGCGTGAGAGTTTCAGAGAGCTAAGCGCGATCGCCGCTCGCCATTCGCCGTCGGCGTTCCCACTTGCTCACGTGATTGAGGCGCAGCTACTGGCCGGCGGACGGCGTTATCGGGCGGCAGTAGCCGCGATCGACGTTGCCGTACGGCAATTTACCGCAATCGGCAGCGTCCGGCTTTTAGGCACGACCTTACGGATCAAGGCCGAGATCGAAGAAGCACTCGGCGATGCGCATGCGACGGAGACGATTCGACAGTCGGTGGCCTTATTGCGGCGCGGTGCGCCGGCGAAGGTCGCGAGTCGCGCCTACGTGGTATCCGCGCGACTGACCGGAAATCAGCGGCACCGGCGAAAGGCGACGGAACTCGCCGACTTCGCACAGCTTACTTAAAGCATCTCAACGGCGGGAGGACGCGGCGAGCCTTGCGCGCTGTCGTGGAGCGACGTCGTTCTTTGGTGGAGGCAAGGAGGGGCTAGACGGGCGGAGCCGTCACGCCGGCTGTCGCATAGAGCGCGCGCGTGTCATACATTACGCCGCCTTTGATGGTCGTGCCGACCTTGCGAAGATGCGATATGCTCTCGAGCGGATTCCCTTGTACGATGATCGCGTCAGCGAGCGTGCCGGGGCGCAACGAGCCCAAAGGGAGTCGTCCATGTGCATGACGCGGGCGGGCACGATCGTCGCCGCCTGTAGCACCTGCGCGGGCGGGATACCGGCCTGCGCGTAGAGCTCGAGCTCGTGTACCAGGTCGAACCCGGGGAGCACGTCGTCGGTGCCCGCGACGATTCGAACGCCGTTGGAATGAAGCAGGGCGATCATCTCGAGATAGGCCTTTGCGGAAGCGCGATACTTTGCATCGAGCCCGGGGCCGAGCGGCAGCCCGATCGTCGTTAGGCCGCGCGTCACCTGCGCCGGCAGCCAGTCGGCGATCTCCGCGAAACCTGTCGAGGCCATATCGCCGCTGCGGGTCAGCGTCTCCGTGTAGAAGATGCCGACCGTCGGATCGCTGACAATGTCCTTGGCTTTGAGCATCGCGATGAAATCTTTGACGGACTGACTCTGCAAGTCGACCGTTCCGGCGCGCTTTGCCGTCGCCGTTAGGCGAATCGGTGTCTGCGTACGGTCCTTCGTGTCCGGCATGAAGTTCAAAAAGAGGAAATTGACGTGTTGGATCTCGTCGAACCCTTCGTGCACGGCGTCCTGCGCGAGCGTCCCGGCGCGGATGTGACCGCTGACGCGCATTCCCAGTGAATGCGCTTCCTTGACGATCGTCGGGACGAGCTTGGGGTCCATCGAGCTGTAGATCTTGATCTGAACCGCGCCGAGCTTCTTCCAGTCACGCCCTTGGGCGATTGCCTCGGTGACGGTGCTAGTCGTCGTTCCAATGGGCGCCGTGTATCTCCCGGTGCCGTCCATTAGCCCCGCAATAATGGCGCGCGGACCGAGCAGCTCTCCGCTTTCGTACTGCGCCTTCGTTTTTGCAATATAGTCCGGGCTGTTGCGCGGGTCACGAATCGTGGTAACGCCCTCCGCCAGCAGTCGCGGTCCAAAGTCGGCGAAGAGATGCATGTGCATGTTCCACAGGCCCGGCAGAACGGTTTTTCCGCTGCCGTAGTCGCAGGTCGCGAGGCGACCGTAGAGCTTCGCGAGGGCAAACGCCGGAGACGTCGACGCATACGCGGCGGCCGCGCCGACCATCGTAAGCCAGTCGCGCCGCCGAATCGGCAGCTCGCCGGCTATGCAGGATGACGACCTGGCGAGAGCGGCCACCCGAACAAGGTTGCGCCGCGATGAAAATGGGACGAACACATGGCGAAAGCGACCTTTCCGTCTTCGGATCACTCGAGGCAAACGGCAGCAAACCAGATATTCGTGGAGGGGCATACTTCTAAAGATCTAGGAAGGCCCAGCCGGCTCTGCTTCGCGCCGGCCGCCATGTCACTCTCGGTGCGATGGAATGGGCCTCCGACGGCGAATGTCGTCGGTCGCCCGATCCGTTGGGCCTTCAGGGGGACAGAACCATGGAGCCTCGAGACTTCCGTCGCCGTTTGCTTACTGCCGGTGCCGTTTCGGCGTTTTTGGCGGGCTGCAGCAGCAACACCAACGGCGGCGTAGTGCCGATCGCAAACGATCCGGAACACGCGGCAGCGCATGAGCGCACGTTTTTTTACGTCGATAAAGAGCAGACGTTCAAAGTCCCCGCCAGTGTAACGAGCGTCACCGTGGTTGCGCGCGGTGCTGCCGGCGGCGGTGGTGTGCGCGGGGGTCGCGTTTTTGCCGTCGTTCCAGTAACGCCAAGAGAGAAGCTGTACGTCTTCGTCGGCGGAGAGGGCGCGTTGCTCGCGGGCGGTTTCAACGGCGGGGCCGGCGCCGGCAACGAGGGCCGCAACTGCTCGGGATATGGGGGCGGGGGTGCGACCGACGTGCGTCAGGCCGGTCGAACGCTCGCCAACCGCATCATTATCGCGGGCGGCGGAGGTGGCACCGGCGGGACGTGCTATCTCAACGGCGGCGCCGGCGGGAAGGGCGGCGGAAAAACCGGGGGCTCTGGCAGCGTCGGTGGCGATGGTTCGCAATACTATGGTGGCGGCGGCGGAACGGGCGGCACGCAATCCACGGGCGGGAGCGGTGGATCGAGTGGTGAGGGATCGTTGGGCTACGGCGACCCGGGTGACGCCGGTGTGCTCGGCCTCGGCGGCGCCGGCGGCGCCGGTAACTACGGCGGCGGTGGTGGTGGTGGTGGCGGCGGCGGCTATTACGGCGGCGGTGGCGGCGGCGCCGGCGGATACGGAACGAGCGAGCTCGGCGGCGGCGGCGGTGCCGGCGGCGGGTCGTCGTACGTCGAGCCAAGCGCCACGAAGTACCAGATATGGCAAGGCTGGAAAAACGCGACCAGTAACGGTCTGGTCGTCATCAGTTGGGATCGCTGATGAAACGCTTTGACACACGCGGGATCGTGTTAATGTTGGTCGGCGTTTTCATCGTCGCCGGCTGCGGCGGACGACAGGCGATCGGCGTGCCGGCGATACCGGTAGCGAACGCAACGCTTGGTCCGCAGGTGAGCAAGAATTGGGTCTTCGTTTCCGATCCGGGGACGTCGCAGGTCTACGTGTACGAGCTCCCGACGCTTAAGTTGATTCAAATCGTCACCGGATTTACTCAGCCGCAGGGCGAGTGCGCCGACAACAAAGGCGACGTCTGGGTAACCGACGGCTCCGGCCAAGTGATTTACAAGCTGCTGCACTCCGGCAAGATGGTTGGCAAGTTGAGCGATACGTCCGGCGTTCCTGAGGGCTGCGCGTGGGATCCCAAGACCGGAAACCTAGCGGTAATGAATTTGCTTGGGAAGAGCAGCCAGTCCGGCGCGGTATTGGTCTATCACCATGCGACGGGCGTTCCGAACGTCTACACGAACCCGAAGCAATACAATTATGATTTTGGCGGTTACGATAGCTCGGGAAATCTGTTCTTCGACGGGCGCACCGCGCAGAACAAGTTCATTCTTTCGGAGCTGCCGGTTAACGCGCCCCAGGGGAAGACCATCACTGTCTCCCGCGGAAAGATCTACACTCCCGGAATGGTGCAGTGGGATGGGACGACGAGCCAACTCGTCGTCGGCGATCAGAGCTGCAAGAACGCGCCGGTCAGCTGTATCTACCAGCTGACGATCGCCAAAAATGCAGGCACGATTATAGGGCAAATCAAGCTCGAGAATGCATCGGGCGGGCAGGTTTGCGATCTGATTCAAGGGGTGTTGTGGCAGAAGTCGGTCATCGGCTCCGATTTCGATTTGTGCGGCTCGCAAACCAGCGCAACGTACGTGTGGCCGTATCCGGCGGGCGGCCAGCCGACGGCGCAGAACGATCGCGACGATTCTGAACCTTTCGGCGCTGCGGTCAGCAGTCGGCCGGGAGGCGATCAATGAGACGAGCATTGCTCGCGGGCGCGGTTTTGGTGGCGGCCGGCTGCGGCCAGACGGCGGCACCACACGTTGCGCAGCAAACGCCGCTGATGCAGCACCGCGTTTGGATGGACTCCATCGCAAAAAAGGTCGATCTACTCTATATCTCCGACGGGAACGGCGAAGTGACGGTTTACACGTATTGGCAAAGGACGCTCGTTGGCGAGCTGTCCGGCTTCACGCAGCCGATGGGCGAGTGTGTCGATAAGGCGAACGACGTCTTCATTACGGACTACGGCGCGCGGAAGGTCGTCGAATATGCGCACGCCGGGAAGAAACCGATCGCGACGATCGACGATTCGCCGTACGCCCCGTACGCGTGCTCGGTCGATCTGGCAACCAGCACGCTCGCCGTCGCGAACGAAGCCGGCGGATCGCCTCAAGGCAACATTGCCGTGTATGCCAACTTCAAGGCGGCGCCGAAGCTTTACACCGACAAGAACATCCCCGACTTCCAAGCTTGCGCCTACGACAACGGCGGCAATCTGCTCGTCTCCGATGATCAAGCGGGAAGCGGTTACGCGCGTTTTGCGTGGCTTCCAAAAGGGGGCACTAAGTTGCTCGATCTCACGCTGCCCGGCCCGGAGCGATCGTGGGCGTGGGAGGGCGTCGATGGAATCCAATGGGACGGACGCTATTTCGTCATCGACGATTATTCGCTCTACCGCGAAAGCGTATCCAATGGGCAAGGTTATTATATCGGCGACACCAATTTCCAAATCGGCGGCGGTCAGGCCGGACCGTTCTGGATCTACAACATTCATCCGAACAAGCAAGGGACGCAGGTCGTCGGCGTTTACAACGACTTCAGTTATCCATACGTCTATTATTGGAACTATCCGGCCGGCGGCAATGCCGACGCTTCTATCTCGAAGGGGCTCGAAAAGCCCGTTGCCGTCACGGTCAGCTTGGGGAAGATCCATGAATAAACGCTCGTTCGCGATTGCCGCTGTGGCTGCGCTCGCCGGTTGCAGCGCTCAGACGCCAGTTACGGGTTCCGGCGCGCTGCCGCAAAGCAACGCGATCGCACAGCATTCCGGTCGCAGCCGTTCGTGGATGCTTAAAGAAGCGGTAAGCCAGACACTCGTCTACGTCTCCGAGAACGGCGAGTACAACAATCCCGGCGTGTACGTCTATTCGTACCCGCAGGGACAGCAGGTTGGCTTTCTGCAGGAGTTTTCGGGTGGGCCATACCAGGGGCTCTGTTCCGACGCGGATGGCAATGTTTGGGCTCTCGTTTGGGACACCAACGGCCAGGCCTTTTACATCGAGTACGCGCACGGCGGTACGCAGCCGATCCAGGACATTATTTCTTCGGGGGAGCCGGCGGGATGTTCCGTCGATCCTACGACGGGTAATTTGGCCATAGCCAACTACATGGACTTCAACGTTGGCCGCCGCGGCGACATTGCGATCTACAAGCCCGGTTCGAACAAGGCAACGGATTACTACGATAACAGCATCACGTACTACTATTGGTGCGCTTACGACGACAAAGGTAACCTGTACGCGGACGGCAACACCAACTACCTCAACGTGCTTGTTAAGAACGGCAATACGCTGCGGCACGCCTACTTCAACAAGAGGATCACGCCGGGCAGTCTCCAGTGGAACGCCGGATCGCTCGCGGTTACGCCGGTTGGCGGCGCGAAGGGTCCGGTGCATCTCGATCGCGTAACGGTGCAGGGGTCGGGCGCACACATCACGGGAACGGCGAATCTGCAGACGAGTCCGAGCTGGGGCAACTACCTTAACGTCCAATTCTGGATTCAGGGGAAGATCATTGCCGGCGTGGGCCCCGGCACCGGAGGGCCAGTGCGCGCGCTTTACTTTTGGCCGTACCCTGCCGGGGGGAAAGCTTCGAAGACCATCGCGGCTCCGGATAACGGCAACTTCTACGGCGTTGCGGTCAGTATCTGATCGTAGGAGATTCGCATGATGAACCACCTTGGAGCGCTTGCACTCGGCGCCGCCGCAGCCGCGGTGACGCTTGCCGGGTGCGCCGGCTCCGCCGTTCAAACGCAGCCGGTCGCGCCGCAAAGCCGCGGCACCGCGCACGGGTCGTCGTGGATGGCGCCGGATGCCGGCGCCAAGAATCTGCTCTACGTTTCTTACGGCGGCTCTGTGCTAGTCTACGATTACGGGACCAGCAACCAGGTCGGTGAGCTGAGCTATTTTTCGCGTGCGGCCGGTTCGTGTACCGATCAATCGGGCCACGTCTACGTCACTAACTATGGCGCTGCCGACGTGATCGAGTTCGCGCACGGCGGCAGCAAGCCGATCCAGACGCTGATCGACCCAAGTCCCTATGCGACCGACTGCGCTTTCGACCCGAGCACTGGCAACCTCGCCGTCATCAATAAGTACGGCCAGAGTGAGTACTCGCCGGGGAACGTCGCCATCTACGCCAAGGCGAAAGGCAATCCGAAGACCTATAAAATCAAGGGGTACACGACCTACGTTTCCGGTAGCTACGACGCAAGCGGCAACCTTCTTGTCAGCGCAACGCCGCCGGGGTCGTACGTCGTAGATTTCGCCATGCTGCAGCACGGCAGCAGCGCCTTCAAGATCGCCTCGTTGCAGCGCAGTAGCAATTTTAAGTATCCCGGCTACGTGCGTTGGGACGGCGAGTACTTTGACGTCGAGTGGGAGTACTTCGGCGTCAGCCTTTTTGAATGGTATACGATCAAGGACTACAAGGGCGCGTACGAGGGCTACATGCTGACGGAAGGGTCAGGTGAGGGCAGCGGCCCGTACTGGCTAGGCCGTATCGGCGGACCCAAATCACTAACCCGCGCGAACCAACTCGTCGGGGCGATGACGATCTACGGCGTTATGGGCTGGGACTATCCGCGCGGTGGATCGTACATCTTCCAGATATACGACGATTCACAAGCCGGCGGCGTCAGCGCCAGCGTGGTTCGGTCGCAATGACGCGCGCCACACGGCGGCTGCCAACGTTGTCGCTACCGGCACAGGCGTTAGGCACCGCCAGCGTCTTAAGGCACGTACCGTTACCGGAAGCCGTGACCTGTTGCCCGGCTACAAAACGCACCGACGCGTCCATTGCAAAGTAAAACGCCCGTAAAAACAGGCGTTCTTTGGTGGAGGCAAGGAGACTCGAACTCCTGACCCTTACGCTGCCAGCGTAATGCTCTACCAGCTGAGCTATGCCCCCATCGGCCTCGAGCCGCCCGTGACCCGCCCCACTTCATGGCTCAAAGTATGACTCCTCCGCATGCAGGGGTAATGTCATCCTGGTCTCAGCAATGTCATCCTGAACTCAGTAATGTCATCCTGAGCTTGTCGAAGGATGAAAAAGGCGACTACCCAAACCTTATCGGCGTCAGCGCGTGGGGATGTAGCTCAGCTGGTAGAGCATCTGCTTTGCATGTAGAGGGTCTGGGGTTCGAGTCCCCACATCTCCACAATAAAAACCCCTGCGAACGTTGGTCTTTGTTACCTTGCCTGCTATCCAGGCAAGACGGCGATTTTTGATAAATCCATAAACACCTGACTGTTAAGGAGTTTGAACGTGCGTCTTACCAATCTTTGCGCGACTGGCGCGTTTGCGGCGAGCTTGTTGCTCTCCGCGTGCTCCAGCAGTAGCGGCGGCCCGCAAGCACTTCCCAGCAGTCCGCAAGCACTTGCGCCGATGGCCCATCGTGCTCACCTAACGGTCGTTGGCGCCCGGCAGTCCACGGCGTCGTGCGATACCTCGGTCTACCTTACTTGCGTTACCGTGGCAAAAGGCTCCCCGGTCACTCTCGAACTTTGCTACAACGAAGCCGGGAGCGGTTGCACGTCAGGGTCCTTCCCCTCGTTCACGTGGGCCGAAGGCATCTATTCCGTAAAAAATGACAAGCCCTACAGGAAGATCGTTGGTTCGATCCACCCGAACCCCGGCAACCCGATTGACGACAGAATCGCCGCGAAGAACAAAGTTAGAAATAGTCACGGCGTGGTGGCGTACTATCAACATATCGAGGGTTGCCTCAGCAGCAGCGATTGCATCACCGGAGAAATCGGGATCGCTACTCAGTAGAAACCGGCCGATCCGTCCAATCGCCATTCGTAGTAACTGCGAGGGCCGCAGGTGCGACACTTCGCCACCTTCAAAAGAAGTAGAAGCCGAAGGACGGAGGAGAAGCTACAC
>CAVRYW010000005.1:0-103986 GCA_963725605.1 Vulcanimicrobiota bacterium
GATGATTACCGGTATGCACGTGATTCTCTTTAGCCGCCATGCCGAGGAAGTTCAGAAGTTTCTCGGCGAGGTGCTGGAGCTGCCTTCGGTTGATGCCGGCGAAGGCTGGCCGATCTTTGCGGCACCGCCGGCGGAGATTGGCGTGCACGCGACCGATGGCGAACCGGAGCACGAGATCTACTTGATGTGCGACGACGTCAACGCAACGGTGGAAAAGCTCGCCGCACGAGGCATTCAGACCGACGGCCCTATTGCCGACCAGGGCTGGGGACTCGTGACGACGTTGATCCTGCCCGGAGGAGAGCGAATGGGGCTCTACGAGCCGCACCATCCGTCACCGCTTTCATGAGTTCCGTACGGTTGCTGGTGGGTACGCGCAAGGGCGCGTTCGTCCTTACTTCCGAAGGCAAACGGACGGAGTGGAAGATCGACGGGCCGCATTTCGGCGGTTGGGAGATCTATCATATGAAAGGCTCTCCAGCCAATCCGAACCGGATCTATGCCTCGCAGTCGACGAGTTGGTTTGGACAGCTCATTCAACGTTCGGATGATGGCGGCGTAACGTGGGAGCCGGTCGGCAACGAGTTCGTCTACGACGGCAAACCCGGAACGCACACATGGTACGACGGCACGCCGCATCCATGGGAGTTCGCACGCGTCTGGCATCTCGAGCCCTCGCTGCACGACCCCGATCTGCTGTATGCAGGCGTCGAAGATGCGGCGCTCTTTCGGTCGAGCGACGGCGGGCGCAACTGGGAAGAGCTCTCGGCGCTGCGCAAGCACCCTTCCGGCCCGTCGTGGCAACCCGGCGCCGGCGGCATGTGCCTGCATACAATTCTCCTCGACCCCCGCGACCCCGCTCGCATGTACGGAGCGATCTCGGCTGCCGGTGTCTTTCGCAGCGACGACGCGGGAGCGAGTTGGCGCCCGATCAACCGCGGATTACGATCCAACAGCATACCCGACGAGGATGCGGAAGTCGGGCATTGCGTTCATCGGATCGCGATGCATCCCAACTATCCCGATACGCTCTACATGCAGAAACATTGGGACGTCATGCGCAGCGATGACGGCGGCGAGAGTTGGAGTGAGGTTAGCGGAAATCTCCCGACCGACTTCGGCTTTCCGATCGACGTTCACGCGCACGAACCGCAGACGATCTACGTCGTTCCGATCACCAGCGACTCCCAGCACTTCCCGCCCGACGCTCGGCTGCGCGTCTATCGCAGCCGCACGGGGGGCAACGAGTGGGAGGCGCTGACGAACGGACTTCCGCAGGAGCACTGCTACGTCAACGTGCTGCGGGACGCGATGGCCGTCGATAGACTCGACTCGTGCGGCGTCTATTTTGGGACGACCGGCGGACAAGTCTACGCCTCTTCCGATTCGGGCGACCATTGGACGGCCATCGCGCGCGACTTCCCCGCCGTCCTCTCCGTCGAAGCGCAAACGCTGCCGTGATCCGCGTTATCCTCCCGGCGCATCTTCGCGCGCTTGCGCGGGTCAACGGTGAAGTCAGCTTCGAAATAACCGGTGAGATTACGCAACGCGCCGTGCTCGACGCCCTCGAGTCGCGGTACCCGATGCTGCGCGGAACGATACGCGACCACGTCACGCAGCGACGCCGGCCCTACGTGCGATTCTTTGCCTGCGAGAAGGATCTCTCACATCAGCGGCCCGACGCGCCGCTCCCGCAGGCCGTTGCCGACGGCATGGAGCCGTTTCTCGTCGTCGGCGCAATGGCTGGAGGTTGAATTTGAAGCGCCTATTTCTTGCAGCATGGGGTTTCGCTGCAGCTATCTTGCTCGGGGCCGGTTCGGCTCTCTCGGCGGCACCCACGATGCGCGAGGTTCTTACGGCCCTCTATGCCGTGCACGATCTCGGCGCCGTCGACCTTTCGCCAACCGGAGCGGCCATTGTCTGGCAAGAAAGCTTCCACAGCGCGCAGCACTTGCTCGATTCTCCACGAATGAACGCGCTCTATCTGCAGCGGGTCGCGGGTGGTGCACCCGTACGCATTACCGCCGGTGCGACGGACGCGTACTACGATGAAGAAGACCCGATGTGGTCGCCGGACGGCAGAGCGATTGCTTTTCTATCGGACGCGCGATCGAAGGGACGCCCTCAACTCTGCGTTGCCGACGCCGGCGGTGCGCACGTGCGCCAGATTGGCAAACTCAACGGTAACGTCGCGCGGTTGACATGGTCGCCCGACGGCAAGACGCTGGCGGTCCTGTATATTGCCTCCGCGCACCGTAAGACCGGCGCGTTGGCGCCGGGGGCGCGCGACGTCGGCGTCATTGGGACGGTTGTCGACGAACAGCGGCTCGCCACGATCGACGTTGCGACGGGTGCGATGCGTTTGCTCACGCCCGCCGACTCGTACGTCTACGAATACGGCTGGTCTCCCGACGGCCGCGCAATTGCCGCGACGTACGCAAAAGGGAATGGCGACAACAACTGGTGGGTCGCGCGGCTGGCACGGGTCGACGTCGCGACCGCGACGATGCGCAACCTCTTTGCGCCGGCTTTTCAGTTGAACGATCCGCAGTGGTCTCCCGACGGAAGCCGCATCGCCGCGATCGGCGGCATCATGAGCGACTTCGGGTCGACCGGCGGCGACCTGTATTTGGTCGATGCAAACACGGGTCAGGCGCGTGACGCAACGCCCGATGCGCCCATCTCAGTGCAGTCGTTGCGCTGGAACGACGCATCGAGTCTCGATCTCGTCGCGCACGTGCCCGGAGCGATGCACTTGTTGCGACTCGATTTAGCATCTGGCCGGATCGCAACGCTCACCGACCGTGACGAATCGATCGGAAGCTGGTCGAGCATACGGGGCGGTTCCATGATTGCGCTCGAGCGGTCGTCCTTCGACGATCCGCCCGAAGTTTGGGCAGGTCCGCCTTCATCGCTGCGCCGGATTTCCAACCGTAACGGCGGCGCGGTTCGGCTTTACGGCAAGGCGGTCTCGCTGCGATGGACGAGCGGCGGCTTTTCGGATCAAGGATGGCTGATCTATCCGCTGGACTACGACGCTGGGCGCTCGTATCCGATGGTAACCATCGTCCATGGCGGGCCGTCGGCGCAGTCGCTGCCGAGCTTTGCAAATCGCAACGTCAGCGGACTCTCCTCACAAGGCTACTTCGTTTTCATGCCCAATCCGCGCGGCAGCTTCGGTCAGGGCGAAGCATTCACGCGCGCCAACATCAAGGACTTCGGTTACGGCGACTGGCGCGACGATCTCGCGGGCGTCGACGCGGCCATTAAGGCTGCACCGATCGATTCGAACCGCCTGGGACTCATGGGTTGGAGTTACGGCGGCTACATGGCGATGTGGGGCGAGACGCAGACCGCTCGCTTCAAGGCCATCGTCGCCGGCGCCGGCATCGTCAACTGGCAGTCCTATTACGGACAGAATAAAATCGACCAGTGGATGATTCCGTTCTTCGGCGCGTCGGTCTATCAGGACCCGGCCGTGTATGCAAAAAGCTCGCCGATCACGTTCATCGAGCAGTCGAAGACGCCGGTGCTGATCTTACAAGGTGAGCGCGACGAAGAAGTGCCCGCGCCGCAAGCCTTCGAGTTTTGGCACGCGATGGAAACGCTGGGCGTTCCCACCAAACTGATCGTCTATGCCGACGAAGGGCACGGGCCGCAACAGATCTCCAATCAAATCGACATCTTGGAACAAACACTCGAATGGTTCAATCGATATTTGCTGACTAGCTCGCCTTAACGTTTCTAGTCGCTGCGGCCGTAAAAGCGCTTCCCCATTTTTCGGCAATGATCTTGGCTGCCTTGGGGAAGGTAGGGACAAGGCAGCATCTCCGGCGCCTCACCTTCCCAGCCCGAACTCCGGAACTCGTGTCCGTCTTCGCAGCGGTAGTCGGCGTGTTTTGGCGCTTTATACGTCATGCGCGGACTTTCGACGCAGGCCGGGCGAGAGCATCCACACTATTCGGGGATTTCGAACAGCCTGTTGAAGTGTACGAGCCGCAAGACGCGCATGACGCTCCCGCTTGCCCCAAGCAGAGTAATGGGATGTTCTTTGAACCGTTGGCGAAGTTTTACAAGTTCGCTCAAGAACGTGGAATCGACGTAGGTGCACTTGTTTAGGTCAATCACCACCGGACCGTCTGGAGGCAACGCCGCGAACAACGCTGCGATAGCTTCTTTCTGGCTGACGTCATATTCGCCGTTAAGTTCGATGCGGCGAGCGTTGGGTGTCTTTCCCATTTGCGGCTCTCTCTCGCAGATTTGCGTGATGGCCGGCGCTCTCTATCGGTCAAGACGTAAGGTGTACTTGGGGGCGGTTATACATCTTCGCCTGCTAGTCCTGCAGCCCACGTCCAACGAGAAGGCTCCAAGGAGCAACACGAACCCTATTTCAACGAGTCCAAAAATAGCTCAAATGGGCTTGATCACCATGACGTCTTGCACGGTCACCGGGCCGGCATTGTTCCCCCACGAGGAGCGTATGAAGGTTGCAACCGCGGCGATGTCGCTCGCTGCGAGTTGCCCGCGCCATGACGGCATTGCATTTCGACCTTGCAATATCGTCGTCAGCATCGTAGTCGGATTGCCGATATTGACGTGTGGGTTTCCGGCGAGTGCAGGACCGATTCCGCCTTCTCCCGCGGCCTGGTGACAAACGGCGCAGTTCTTCGCATAAACGGAAGCCCCAACTTGGACCGAGACCGGGGAGCCGATGCCGGCGACTTGTTCCTCCGTCACGGGCGAGGCACTGTTGCCCCAGGCCGAGCGAATATAGGTCGCGACTGCCGCAATGCTCGCATCCGTGAGTTGCCCCTTCCAAGTCGGCATCTGGCCGTTGAAAGTCTTGGAGTTGACCGTGATCGGCCCCGTACGCCCGTTGACGATCACGCCGATCATCGCGCTGGCGTCGGCCGCGGTGACGATGGGATTGCCGGCTAGCGGAGGATAGACGTCCGTTCCTTGACCAGCGGGTTGATGGCAGGTCGAGCACTTTACGGCAAAGAGCTCAGCACCGCTTAAGGCCTCGGGCGCACGCGCAGCTGCAACCTGATCTTCAGAGACTGCCGGCGCGCCGTTCTGCCAAGCCGTTCGCGCGTAAGTAAGCACTGCCGCAATCTGGGCATCCGAAAGCTGGCCGCGCCACGACGGCATGTTGCCGCCGTACTGCGTGCCGTTCACCGTGATCGGGCCCGTGCGCCCATTGAGAACCGTCTGGATTAAGTTGGCGCTGTCCACCTGATTGACGTCGGGATTTCCCGCCAGCGGGGGATACGGGCCGCCGCCCCGTCCGTTGGCCTGATGGCAAACGGCGCAATTGACCAGGAAGATCGCTTTGCCGTCGGGCGGTTGCGCGCCCATCACCGCACTGTGGAAACTCGCCAGAATCAATCCCGTGAGCACGATTCCGGCAACAAAGACGAGCCTCATGTACATCTTCGAGCGCGCCCTCCATCCAGCGGCGGTAGTCCGCTGTTCTTATTTTGAGCCAGCGACCTGCGTTTCGGTCACCGCGTCGGCCTTATTACCCCATGATGAGCGAATGTACGTAATTACGTCGGCCATGTCGGCATTGCTTAGCTTACCATTCCATGCCGGCATCGCGCCGCTGTAGGTCTTACCGTTAACGGTCACTGCGCCGGTAAGGCCATTTTTTACGGCAGCGATCACCTTATCGGGCGAACCCGTCACCATTGGATTGCCCGCAAGCGGGGGAAATTCGCCAGGCAGGCCGGCTCCACCGGCGCCGTGACACGCGGAGCAGTTTGCGCCGTAGATCTTTTGACCCGCGGCCTCAGAACTGGTGGCGGCCATTGCCGGGGCGCGGGTTTCGATCGAAAATGCCGAGAGCGAGGTCGCGATAGCGGCCATCAGAGCGAGTGTTATCCACCGTTTTGGCATCTTTCCGACCCTCCTCGAAGCGCTGCGGAGTTCGTCACTCAATCATACCATGGCAGGGCGCAACCAAGCTAGCTCGAAAATGGAAGCCCACCGGAGGCATCATCATGCGAGTCCATCGCAAAATCGGCATTCCTTGGTGCATTACCGTTGTCATCTCCGCCATGGTAGTGCTTGTCATGAGCAAGCCGGCGCAGGCGATGCCGAACTTCGCGCAAGCGTACGGCATTAAGTGCTCTGAATGCCACATTCAGATTCCGGCACTCAACGCCTACGGTCGCTACGTGCAGCGGACGGGATACGCGGGATTGAACCCCCACGTATTGGAGCGCGAGTCTCCGATATGGGTCGACTACCCAGTCGGCTACTCTCAGCAGTCGCCAAGCGCAGCTTCGTGGGATATCGGCAGCCTCGGGGTGCACGCCGACGGCGCGTTCGGAACCCCCGGAAGCGAATGGACGTATCACGTACAGCAGTGGATTTGGCAGCAGAGCGAAGCCGGGGGCCTCGACACCGCGTGGGTCGCTTACAACAACTTTTTCGACGGTTCGGGCCATATCTTCGCGGGGAAGCTCGAGGTGCCGGCACCGTCGGAGTTTAGTCAGTGGTTCGACGTTACCGGCCTGACCGTCAACTCCTCGGCGGAAATGACCGTTGGCGAACACGCCTACGAGTTGGATGCCAATCGCTGGGGCTATAAGTTCGCCTACCTTCGCGGTTCCCTCGATGCAGAAGTCTCGTACGTGACCTCAGGCGCCGATTGGGCCGGATTCAACGACTACGACTGGACGCAGGACAAGACGCTGCAGTATAAGTTTGCCTTCGCGAACCGGGGCAATCCGCTCGAGTTTGGTTACTACGGTGCGCGTGGCTCCTGGCCACTTACCGAAGGCGGATTCGACCAGTATTACACCAATGCTTTTTACGCGCAACGCGACCCGGTCAACGGTGTGCCGGGCTTCCTTACGACGTATCAGATGAATCACGACGGCAATCCGGGTATGGGCGCGCCGCCGGCGGGCAGCAACGGCGTTTCCTATGAACTCTACGATAACATCGGCTCGCGCGGGCTCGTCGCCATCGGCGAACAGCTCACCAACGACGGACTGGGCAACCACACGCAGATCGGCAACATCGACGCCTCCTACCACGTCGCGCGCTTTATCATTCTCTACGCCGAAGAGGCGTTAGGTGTCGGCCAGAAGCCGACGTGGAACGGACTGATCTGGTTTGCCCTGCCGACGGGTCCCCTCTGGCCGTCGAATTTATCGCCACAGTAAAGCTGCTCTTCTAGGCTTCGTCAGAGAGCTTTCACCAAGTGCGCATTCCGGGTGCCAGGTAGCCCGGATGCCGCAGCAGCTCGCCGAGCGGACCTGCATACGCGAGGACGGCCAACACAAGCGCGAGCACGCCCCAACGAAAAACGTGCTGCAGCATCGGCGGCGTTGTGGCGGCCGATGCGGCAGGGCTCGCAAAAGCTGCTTCCATTGATTCCGTCTTCGCGTTTTGCAGTAGAGTACCGATCGCGACGGCAACGAACGTTAGGATGCTGACGAAAAGAAAGAACCCGCCCGCCGCAGCGAGCAGCATGAGCGGCTCCCACGTGTTGGCGACGTTCGCGCCCAGGTAGCCGACGTCCGCGGTGCGACGCGGCGCGCCGAGCAGACCGGCATAATGCATTGACAGCGACATGATCAGCATGCCGAAAAACCACAGCCGAGTCTGGAAGAGCGCCCATTCCGGCTTCCACAGCGCGCGTCCGGTTAATCGGGGGATCATCCAGTAAGCCGCGCCTAGAAATGTGAGGGCGACCGGCCCGCCGACGGTCACGTGGAAATGACCGACGATCCAGATCGTATTGTGGACGACGGTGTCCATGCTGTACGACGCGTTGACCAGACCGCCGAATCCGCCAAGAATGAACAGCAGCATCCCCAGAGCCGCGCCGCTGAAGGGCGGATCGTCCCACGGAAGGCTCTTCACGGTGGCGATGAAGCCACGACGGCCTTGCTTAATCGCGGCGAGCTCGAACGACGCGAAGATCGCGAACGCGGTGATGAACGATGGAATCGCCACGCCGTACGTCAAGACGGTGTGAAGCATCTTCCAGGTGGAAGAGATTCCCGGCTCCATAAACTCGTGATGGATTCCGACCGGCGTCGACAGGAGGATCAGCATTACGAACGTTAAGCGCGTCAAACCGTCGCTAAAGACGTTTCCTCCGTAACGCGTCGGGATGATGTTGTACCAGATGATATACGCACCCATGATCCAGAAGTAAACCAACGGATGGCCGAAGTACCAGAAGAACATGCGCGTCAGCATCACGTTGATGCCCGGCGTCCATCCGAAGGCCCACGGAATCAGAAGGCCCATCTCCGCTACCACGCCGAGAGTTGCGACGATCCACATCACAAAGGTCGCAGTCGCGCAAAAAACGACGAGCGGAATCGGTTGCCCGGAATGAGTCTTTCGGAAAAAGCACACGTTTTCAAAAATCTCGAATGCGACCACCCACGTACCTAGTACGAGCAGCGTCGCGCCGATATAGAACGATGGGCTAGCCTTGAGCGGCGCGTAGAACGTGTACAGCACCGTGGCGTCCCCATGCAGTATCGTGAGCGCCGCCATCGCCGTTCCCAATAACATGAGGCCCCACCCGAACCAGGCGACGGCTAGGCGCCGTTCGCGTGGAATGGAACGATAGGTAACGAAGAGCGACAGGCCCGTAATGAAGAACGTCGTGAAAACGAGCGCCATCAACACGCCGTGCATCGTCAGTATTCGATAGTAATCAAACCACGCCGGCGCGCCAAAGGCGCCTGCCCGCGCAAACCCCTGAAAGACGCCGAAAACGGCGCCGAGCGCTATTGCAGCGGTGGCCGTATAGATGTGGGCGATCACGAGCCGATTTTCGTTTCGGAGCGCAAGCGCAGGCGTCACGGCCGCACCTCGATTTTCGCAAACATGTTCTGATGGTCGATTCCACAATACTCGTGGCAGATCACGAGATATTCACCGGCCTTGCGAAAGACGTGGGTCTCTTGATTGACCCAGCCCGGCACGGCCATCATGTTAAGATCAGTATCCGGGACAAAAAAGCCGTGAACGACGTCCGCAGAGGTGACGTAGAACGTTACCTTGCTTCCGACGGGAATCGTCAGGGTCGCTGGATTGAACGAAAAGACTTGAGCGACGTAGTACGCTTCGTACGAGCCATCGGCCAACCGGTGCAGGCCCGGCTTGTCGAACGGCGGCGTTTGCGAAACCTTCGTCGGATCGATTTGTTGCATTCCCGACGGCGGATTGATATTGTCGGCGAACGCCGCGAAGCCGATGAGCGCGAGAAACACGACCAGCATGGCGATGCCGAAGGTCATCCACCACCGTTCGTAGCGATGGATATGCATGTTACCAGCGGCTACGAAGCAGCACGTACATGCCGAGCCATAGAACCAAAAATGTACCGCCCAGCACGAAAACGAACCGCAGCGTCCCTACGAGAGGGGCTTCCTCGTCCCTCATGTGGTTTGATCTCGTTTGGCTTGCTCGTCGTGCTGGTAGCGCGCCTCCATCTCGTCTCCGATCCGGCGCAGCAGGGCTTGAGCGGTCGCGCTTGCGATACGTCCTCCGGCCACTAAATCAAATGCAGCTCCGGCGATGCCGCCGGGAGGGCGATACGATCCGCGCAGCTCCAGACGCGATGTTTCGTACGTCTCGTCCGCGCGAACGGTAAGCTCACCCTCGAACTCCGGATACAGCCCGCTCTGCGGCTTCCAATGAATGCGCCAGGGCTGATCGAAGTGCATAGGATCGAGCGCCGAGCCAAAGCTCACGATCACGCCCTTCGCCAGCTCCACACCGGGTCCCGGCGCGGTCAGCGTGAGGAGACTGTGCTCTCCTGATTCCGCGCGTGAACTAACGCTATCAGCAAGGTACCGCTGCGCAAGGTGGTACGGGCAGCGCACGATGTGCGCCTTCAAAAGCTCCGACATGGCGCAATCTTATCCCAAGCAACGCAAGAACCTCTCGGGGGTCAATTCAGCGTATCCGCTATTTGGCTGAGCAACGCGTCCATGGTGCGTGCTGCCAGCTTTCGGCCCACGATGCGATCGAAAAAACGGCCGGCGGCGCCTCCCGGCGGCTCGTACGAACCTTCGAGTACCAGCTCCGTTTTCTTACCGGCCGGCCGAACCGTAAGCGTGGCGCCGAACGCTGGAAAACCACGCCAGGCTGGGCGCCACGCAAATGCCACGCCTTGACGATGCGGAGCAATGCTGAGCCAGTCGAAAAGCAGGGAGTATTGGACCTCCACACCCGCGGTCGAGGTTCCCAAAGCCTTCACCTGGAGTTTTGGGTGCGTAGAAAAGAAGTTCTGGACTCGATCGATCACCACATTCTCAGGTGCAAGGGTCCGAGTAGTTCGGACTATTCGCGTCATAGGTGGATATTTGTCTAGGCGCGCGAAGTCACCCTTATGTTCAAGCATATCCTAGTCGCGCTGGACGGATCGAAGTGCTCCCACAAAGCGCTCGATATGGCGGTGAGGCTCGCGAAGGAGCAAGGTGCGCGTTGCACGGTGTGTACCGTGGTAGACGTCGTACGCGCGGCGGCCTCGATGACGTTCGCGACGGGAGACCTCGTTACTCAGTGGATCGCCACACTCAATGAAGACGCTCGGCGAATCGAAAGCGAGGCTATTGCGAAATATGCAGACTCCGGAGTAGTGATCGAGACGAAAGTATTAGAAGGCTACCCTTCCTCGTCCTTACTCGATGTCGCGAAGAACGAGAACGCCGACCTTATCGTCATGGGAAGCCATGGGCGAACTGGACTCAAGAGACTATGGCTTGGAAGCGTTGCGGAGTCGGTCGTACAAGAAGCGACGATCCCGATTTTGATCGTGCGATAAGGCCGCCACCGCAGCGCCTCGGCACGCTGCGCTAACGTTCATTGATACGTTAACCAAATGCCTATGGTGGAAGCGGCTAACCTAATCAGCCATCGGGCGGTCGTGCGCGATAGCCTCTACAAAGGCCGAATGGGCGTTGCGATCTTGATAGCGCAGCTCGAGCAGCCGGAACTCTCGTGCATGCCGCTCTTCGATCGAGATCCCGCGTTGCGATGACCACTCATAGCGAGCCGAACTCCACCACGATCTTATCGAGTCCTGGAAACATGTTTCCGGCCTGAAGGAGGTTAGTCAGCGAGCTTTCCGTGTATTGCACGAGGTCGTTTTCATCAATGCGAACTCCATTCTGAACTTGGTTATCCGCAGCCGGGTTGTAGCGAACCGTTAGTGTCCTGCCGTCAAAGGAGTGTATTTCGAGGACACGCTCGGCTAGTTTCCCAGGATAGCCATAGCGGTCGTCATTTTCCATAGCGACATTGTACCAGAATCCACACGGAAACTTCATGGAACCCACTTCATCAAGTCCGACCTCAACTTCACGAGCGTCAACGCGTCAACGAACAGTAAACGTGCGGGGTTTACTTATTGCCGTCGCGTTGTTGGCATCGAACGTCGCAACGGCCGCTTCCAATGGCGATACACCGACCTACGTCGCGTTGAACTACAACGTACCGGGGCGGCATCCGCCGTTGACGCGCGCGCAAGTGGCGAGGATTCGGCAAGTCCTGGCACAAGTAAAGCCCTGTCAGCGGCCATTGGTGCGTTACCTCTTATCGGCGGAGTGGCCGGATCTCGTCAAAGATGGAATCGCGTTCATGTTCAAGCCCCAGCCCAAGAACGAGAGCGCGCATGTTTTCGGTGCGCCGAATCTGTACTACATGCCATCAATGGGTTTGTTCCCTGGCCCCCCTGATGAGCCGGCGCGAGGGGCGCAAGAAAAAGAAGGCATCCAATGGGACGTTGACTCTCAACCGTGCCCGCACTAACGCAGATCACTGAGCAACGCGCCTAGCGACGCGTACCGTTCGTCCGGCGACGCGTACGGCCAAGAGGAGCAAGACCCGTTGATACGCGCGTTCCCTACACAGCGCCCGTCCGCCCGATTTAGGCAAAAACAAGAAACCCTGACGCTACAAGGCTTCTGTCGCTGGTGGGCCGTCCAGGCTTCGAACCTGGGACCTCATGCTTATCAAGCATGCGCTCTAACCAACTGAGCTAACGGCCCGTGCGAAGGGGGACAGTTAGGAGCGGACGCCGCTCTTGCCTCCCTCTTAGATCAGGGCGATCCACTTCTTGGTGATCTTGTCGCTCGCCGCCTACTGCGACATTATCGTCCAGCGATGGGAAACGCTCACTGGAAAGAAGGCCACCCGTGCCTAAAGAGCCGCGTCGGCCGCCTGGTAGATCTTCGAAGCTCACGCCAGAGATTGAAAAGACCATTTGCAAAGCGCTCGAGCTCTCCGTACCGGAAAAATACGCGGCGCGAGCCAATGGAGTCGCCGAGTCCACGTTTCATGGTTGGATGAAGAAGGGCGCCGCGGGCATCGAACCCTACGCGGCGTTTCGCGAAGCCGTGGAGCAGTCTAAAGCGCGGGCCGTTGTCAATCTCACGGCACGGGCGTTGGGCGGCGGAAACGGCAGCTCGCAGGCGACTTGGTTTCTGGAGCGTCGGTTCCGGGACGAGTACGGTGCGCAGGTTCAAGTCGGGGGGATTGCGGGCGGGGAGCCCATCAGAATCGATGCCGAGCGACAGGCCGCCGATGCGACGCGTGCCGATCCGGCTGCGACAGCGAAACTGCACGAGATTATCGCCCAACTTGGCAGCGGGCGGCCAGCCTCGAACGGCGGGTCGGATACATCGGCGCCATGACGACCGACTTAAATTTGGACCGGTACCTCGCGATCGCATCGCCTGTCGGGTTTGCGGCGGTTGCGACTCGCGATGATCCACGGCCCTATCGTGCGGCCCCGTTCCATCTCGCCATATCGCAGGCTCTTGTGGCGCTCGAACAGGGTCGGCTTGATTCGCTCTTTCTTTGCGTGCCGGTCCGTCACGGCAAGACTCGCCTCGCATCGAATATTATGTCGGCGTGGTTTCTTGGGCTGCACCCAGACCGCGAAGTGCTGGCGGCGTCCTACGCAGCGGACTTCGCTTCCGATAAGGTCGGCGGCCCAGCGCGTGACTTCCTTTCCCGCCACGGCGCACGGTTCTTCGGTGTCGCGCTCGATTTGGCAAACTCCGCTCGGCATAGATGAGGCCTGGGAGTGGTATCAGGGTGAGTTCGTAACGCGCTGCTCGCCCGCGGCGCCGGTTATTCACATCATGAGCCGCTGGAATGTCGACGATCACATGGCGCGCGCGATTGAGCAAGCCAAAGAAGCTAATGACCGCCATCTCGTTCTCGACTACGCGGCGCTAGCGATCTGCAAGGAGTGCGGATCATATGGCATCGAGGCGGTCAACGAGTGCGGTCACGGACTACGTGACGAACTCGGACGGCTGCCCGGCGAAGCGCTCTGGCCTGAAGTGTGGCCGCGAGAGTTTCTTTTGAAGCAGCGCATTCGACCGGCTCGGTTCTCTGAGGCCCTTTTCAGGGCCGGCCGAGGCCGGACTCGGGCACGATCTTCAAGCGCGAGTGGTTCCGCTACTACAAGATCGAGGACAACCGGTTCTATCTGCTAGACGCGACGGGCAACGTTACGCAAAGCTATTCGCGCAACGTCTGCCTGCTCTTTGTAATGGTCGACCTGGCTGCCGGTACCTCGACGGTGGAAGGCGACTTTACGTGCTCTGGCGTCTTTGCGCTTTGCCCGAACCACGAACTCGTCGTTCTCGATTGGTTTCGTGGCCGCATTGATGGTACGCGCCAGATCCCGACGCTGAAGGTGTATTGGACGAAGCATAAAGCTGGCCGCATCGGCGTTGAGGCCGTTGCCTACCAGTGGACGTTCGTTCAACAAGCTGTCGCAGAGGGACTGCCGATCGTGTCGATCAAGCGCGGGCGCGAGAGCAAAGAGACTCGGGCCTATGAGATCGCCGCCCACTACGAGATGGGGCAAGTATTTCACCCGTTCAATGCGCCTTGGGTGGCGGCGCTCGAAAACGAGCTTATCGATTTTCCCACCGGCGGCTACGACGATCAAGTTGACGTGCTCAGCGACGCGGGCGACGTCGCGGCGCAAGCGATGAATCAACCTGATCCACAAGCGCGAGGAGTGTTCGTGAGATAACAGCCTCTAGCTGAAGGATGCGAAATTTGAAGTCGTGGCATCGGCGTGACAAGTATGTCCCGTGGTGCTCAGACGTGACAAGTGTTCGTTCGGGTCTAGGAAAATCGGCATGAATTGGCCCGGGCAAAGTGGAGGTTGACAGTCGTGGTATGCGCGTGCGTTGCGGCTCTTCGGAGGTTTGCGCACTAATAGGTGGAAGACCGATTTGGCGTCCAGTGCCGAGCTGGGCGGTTAAAGGAGCGTAGATGAAGCGCGTCTTGTTCATCGGTTTCGATCCGGCGACGGTAGATTTCTCGGATCCAGCTCTGCCGCCGGGTATGACTGCGGAAAAGATCCACGCTGGAATCGAGGTCGCTCTGGCCGATTTTGCCAAGCGGGGCTGGCATTCAGAGCTCTGCTTCGTTGCGCCCGACGAGACAGCGGCTGCGACGGTTGAGCGCTATCTGGGCGAGCCCTACGATTGCATAGTGGTCGGCGCGGGTGTCCGATTACCACCGACGCAGATGGGTGTATTCGAAGCGGTGGTCAACGCCATTCATCGTGCGGCACCGCGGGCGGCAATCGCTTTCAATAGCCGCCCAGAGGATAGCGCTGAGGCAGCCGCGCGCTGGATCTGATTAATTGTTTCGTCGTCAGAAGGTCTCGGTTCGGCCGGAGGCGTTGCCGTGGACGCAAAAGGGATACTCTATGTTGCTAACTTTGGGCAATGCAACATAAAGGAGTATCTTTCGGGCAAGGACCACCCGTACCAGACGATCACGGATGAGATCGACGGACCCGTTTCCAGTACCGCACGCCCGAGGAGTTCCTCGCAACCTACGAAACTACCCAACCTCCACAGAAATCAGTGGCTGCATGACGGGGCGACGCTAATGTTCCAATCTTATTGAGACGCTGTGACTGTATCGAATAAGGCACCGACACGTTGCCATTGTAAATCCAACTGAGTTTAGTTTCTCTCATGTTGCCCTTGAGAAGTGTTAGGCGCCAAGGGCGCGTGCCGTGACAAGCGTTCGATACTGAATCGTGACCGATCCATGAAATTTGAAATCGTGGCATCCGTGTGACAAGTATGTCCCATGCTGCTCAGACATGACAAGTGTTCGTTAGGGTTCAGGAAAATCGGCATGACTTGCGGCGCCCAAAGTGGGGGTTGACAGTCGCGGTACGCGCGCGCGTTGCTCCGGAAACAGCGCTGGTAGTATTGTTGCCTCTTCTGGTCTCATGCACAAATCAACGCAATATCTCGATCAGTAGAATCCACGAGTTTAGCAGGGCGAACACGAAGGTCGCGAGCAGACCGCCAGCGATCCAATAATATCCCGCCAGGTTGCCAAAATACAAGAGGGCCGCGCCGACGACGGCGGGCAAGGTTGCGATCTGGGCGAGCCCAAAATAGCCATAAGTCCAATCGCGCGGAACCATGATTTGTTGTTGCTTGTTCAGTCCGCGAACGAAATCGAGCACTAAGCCTAGCGACAACGACCAAACGATGAGAGTACAGCCAATTAGCACTAAACAGATCGGCTTCATGGAAATGTCAGGGAGCAACATCAGCGATGCCTCTAATAGAGCTCCGGTCAAGACAACCAGCGTTTGGCCGCCGCGTGCCGGTAGCCATGGGTACTTCAAGATCTGAGCTATATTGATCGATAGCGCCACGAAGAGCAGCCCTACGAGTGCCGCGCAAGCCCCAACCTGAGCGATGAAGAAGTCGTGCCATGCTTGCATACCTGATGTTTATGCTTAGTTTCCCCAAGTCCCACGCTGCACGCTTCTACCGCCTTGGCAGAGGAGCGTTATGTGCGGTACGGCCAGGTGGCCGATCCGACGGCCAACGATAGCTTGTGGCGGACACTTTGCGGTATTCATTCACTCCGACCGGTTCTTAATGGAGCTTGGGAAGCTCGTTGGAACCCTGAATTTATAATGTTTGGGTGCGTTACACGTTCCGACGATATCAGTGGAGAAGTCCGCCGCAAGCTGTTGCGCTGGTCGTGGCGAAGCTCCGAACGTCCGGTCCGGCTTAGTTCTGGGGCGCCGATCGAGGGTGGAAGGGTCTCAGCGTAACCCTCGCCGCATCGCGACGCGTCATTGCAATGCGATCGCTTCCGCTGGGATTCCACGCAGAGCATACAACGACAAAGCGACGCCAAGAACCTCGCTGCAAAGCAAGACCCACATGAACAAAGTGGGCTTGCCCGTCGCAACGATGCCGACGAGACGGGCAAAGGCGATGCCACCGTAGGTGAACACGCAGCCGAGTTGCCCGATACGCTGCATCTCAACGCTGCCACCTCGCAAAAGCATCCAAAGAAACGCAGTAACGCCGATAGCGAAGCCGCTGTACGTTGCCCGCAGATCAATGGCAGTGGCGGCGCTAGGGAGCGCAAATCCGGTCGCGAGCCACGCCAGTGATTCGGGGGCGACCAGATAAGCAAGTCCGTAAATGGCAAAGATGAAGATGTTAAGCCACAAGAGTCCACGCGAAAAGGTCATGGCGTGAAACCTCCGGCATTGACGTGAAAATTAAGTTGGCCGCAAAGGCGGAGCGATTCTATTAGCGCGCGGCGGCTAAGATCTAAGTCTTCATCTTGCCTTACTCCTCGCTACGCGAACGTCACGGTGCCCAGCAACGTTTCGGCATAGTCGTGCTTAGCCCCGCGTAATCGAACAAGACCGGCTTTGGCGAAGCCTGCAGAGGGCAAACTGCGCGGCTGGGCGCTGCGTTCAAGGCTCCGGTCGATGGCCCGTTGCCGCGAGAAGCAACGGGATCAATCCCATGAAAGCCAAGCCAGCACCCACCAAATATCGTCGATACCGCGGCACACTCCAATCACCGGAAACGTCGCACGCCGCTAGGGCGCTCGTTTGGGTGGGGCAGCTTCGGTGCGTGAACCGCCCTGGGGAATACCGAGCTCCCGTCGAACCATACGCGGTCCAAGGGGGCATCGTAATGTTTGATTTCCGTCGTGCTTTTGGAGTCTGCGTGGCTATCGCCATGCTCGCCGGCTGCGGAGGATCGCAGCCAGTGACGGCTTCGCCGAGTACAGGCGCTCAATCCGCAACGCGCTCTGCGGGGCAATCTCTTCAGGGGTACTACCTAGCTACACTCACTACCCAGGTGGGAAGCGGGCTTCCCAACCCTTCTCTTTGCATTCGGTTCAAGTCCTCTGGGCGTTGGTCTAGTGGCGGCAGTGAGAACTTCAACGGGACGTATCTTATTTCGGGTAAAGATTTGTTCGCGTCGGGTGTTTGGCTTCCGTCGCCAGCGGTCTATATGTACTTGGCAGGGTCCGTCAATGCGAAGCAAGGATCCGGCAAGTTTATCATCCCCGGTACAAGCTACTACCTATCCGGAGGCGGGACGTTCACCATGACGCGTACGCAAAGCAAAACCTGCAGCTGAGGAACTGCGCGAGCGCCTTTTTGAATGCAAATGCCGGACTTTTGCCGTAGGTACGCTTCTGGTTCGAATAAACGTTGATGCGCAACAAAAGTCAACGCGTCGGATGTGTCAGTCTCTCCGCGGAGTAACTGGCTCTGCACGTAGGCCCGCATTTCCAGAGCGTCAACGCGCGCGCGATTGCGATGCACTGCGAAGCGATTCCTCGCGGCATGTCCTAGTGCTCATTCTCGCGTGCAGCGTCGCTCCTAACTGCAGCTGCAGCACATCATGTTTGCCGCCTGTTGATCTGGGACCCCGCGGCCGCACCTTCGCCTTTCCGTTCGGGGTGCGACGAGTGTTCGGTGCCAAGGACGCATGTCGTTGTAGCCGAGCGAGAAGGGTGACATCAATCGCTTCGGCAAGCCGAACCAACTAATGGCCTATTCCGGCTTAGTTCCATCGGAACACAGCAGCGGAAATCTGATTCGACGCCGGGGCGCGTAAAGGCCCGCGCACATCCCTCAATGAAGCGGCACGAAATGAAGAACCCATCGTCGGCAGAGCGGATCGGGCGTCCCGATCCATCTGGACGGATCTTCATTCGCACGTTCAGCCGGCGCGATTTCGTACGGATGATGAGTTTAATCGCCGGTACGTCAGGAGGTGTATCGGGATTCGGGCTCCCACGAACGGCATTGGCTATGGATAGCGCATCATCGCCTCCCGTCGAGCCGTGGGAAGACGGATCACGAACAGGAGGCACCGCGGGAACCTTGGAGTTTTGGTATTTCGATACGGTCCTGGACGACGGCTCGACCGCCGGGTTCAACTTCTTTACACGACCGCCGACAGAGCTTGCGGGCCCGCTCAAACCGAGGGTAAGCATCAACATTGGTAGGCCCGATCTGCGTCGGACGCGAGAAGTCATCGACTACCGCGCCGAGGAGTTCTTCGCTGCACGCGACCACTGCGATGTGCGTATCGGTCCGAATCACGCTTCTGGCACGTTGATCGACGGTTTCGGGCGCTACGAGATCAGCCTCACCGGGAAAGAAACCGCTGCGAATCTCGTGTTTCACGGCGAAGTGCCGGCTTGGCGCCCAGGGCCGCGTGACGGCGAGTTGAAACCCGGGATCATTTTCGCGTGGCTTCCCTTCATCCCGTACGGCAGCGTCGAAGGCACGCTCACCTATGACGGCACGGAGCATCGCGTACGCGGAACCGGTTACCACGACCATAACTGGATGAACGTCGACATGACGAAGATCGTCGACCATTGGTACTGGGGACGAGCGTACAGCAAGACTTATCGACTTGTCTTCGTGCAGGTGTTCGGGCGCCCGAAAGCCCTCGGAAGTGCGCCGATCTCCGCATTACTCGCGGCTCGTGATAGCTCGATCATACTCGCCGACTACGGCCAAGGCATTCCCCTTACGTTGCGTGAGGCCGACTTCGCAACGGGGCCCGGCGGGCGCTCGTATCCGAAGGCTCTCGATTTCGACTGGGCCGGGTCGGAAGGGCGCGTGCGTCTTGCGCTACGCAACCCGAAGGTCATCGAGTGGTTTCCTGTGGGACCTGGTGATGCGTGGTACTACCGATGGAAGGCGGACCTAGAACTAGCGCTGGATCTCGACGGATCCCATGTCGTCGAGCAGGGGGTCGCCGTATACGAGCGGCTGGTCCTTCATTGACCGTTAGTCGCGAGAGGTTGCTTCAACGCGCGAGTGGGCGTAGGCATAATAATGTGTGACTGCGGCGATGCGCGTACGCCTAGCAACACTCTTACGGGCGGAATCCGCCTGTTTTGGGGCATTGCGCTCCCGGCGGATGGCGCGCGCGACGCGTGCCAGTTGTGCCACGGCCGGCGTGACCCCGACAATGACGAGCTGGCCGCCGGTGCGTAGGAGAAGGGGCGGCTCGTTCGCCGGCGTCACCTCGTCGGCGGTCGGTGGCTGGTCTTGTGAAGGCTTTTCGCGCATGGGCCAGCGTTACGCGACCAGCGTGCCCCAAAATTCGGCCGTGTCCGGTTTTCTGGGCCGAACGCCCTAACCGCCTTATGCTAGCCTCAAGTTCCGGAAATCGAGGGCGATTTTGCTACGGAGAAGCGGGAAAGGCTCGCTGAAAGTGCGCTTTTAGCATGCCGGGCTCTCGGAATCCAAGCCTCGACGAATGCCCAAGGCAGGCGACCATTTCGGCCCTCGGACTGTAAAGGGCGAATCCTGTCGCGATTGAACCCGGGACTGAAATGGGCAGACCGGCAGCTACCGTACTTTACGTGCTGGCGATGGCAGCCGTCATAGTCGGTTTAGATTTCGCGTTCTTCAGAAGCCGATTCTGGGAACGGCTGATGGTTAATATCGGAACCGTGATGGTGTTCGCAGCGTTCTATTGGAGATTCCTGAGGCGTCCGTGAAAGCGGCGACAGCGCCCTTTCGATTGTGCAGAATGGACCGTCGAGAGTTCGGACAGGCTGCGAACCTGCAGGGTCTGTGGATCGATCACATCTACGCGGTCACTATCCGACCATAGGCTTCCTTCGAATTCTCCCAGGTCGAAACGGACGATTCGTCGGCGCTCTACCCGGATCGACCCGCGTGACGACTTGGAACGGTGCTTTGCCATGAGAGCGCAGCCTCGGCAACGACGCGATCGCCATCCATGAGCGCGAGCCGATCCATGCGGTGGCTCTTGGGAAGGTAAAGCATCGCGATGTTGCCGTTCGGAACGGCATTGCCAAGCATTGTGTGCACGCCGTCGTGCATCCACGCGACAGAGAGCGACTTCGATGGGTTTCGTACGACAACCACGTACCACGACCCGTCGAGCGCGTACATCACTTCCGCGGGCGGGCTCGGGCTGGTCGGCCGAAAGGGCGCCGTCCGATGCGAACCGCTCGCGAGGCGATCCATTGCGTTGCTTTGTGCGAGCATCGCACCGTGCATCGTGCTGTTCTCCGACCAGAAATACGCTGAGGGCAGAAGTCCGAATAGCAGCGCTGCTGCAATCGCTGCGGCGTACGGCCAGGCCGGACGTCGATAACGGCGCACCGCTTCGAGGGAACGCGGGTGCACCAGTCGATCGATACGGGCGGCGAGGGTAGGCGGTGCACCGTGTTGCGGCTCCGTCGAAACGATCAGTGCGACGTCGTCCTCGGCCGACCCAACCGCCTCCGAGCAGGTGGAACACCCGCGAAGGTGCGCGTCGATCGCCGCGCGTTCGTCGTCAGGAAGTGCGCCGAGCGCATAGAGCGCGGCGCGGTCCTCAACGTGCTCGTACTTCACAAGCGATCGCTTCCGATCTGCGCGGTCGATTCTAGAAGGGAGCCGAGTTTTCGCAGGCCGTGCTTGATGCGACTTTTGATCGTACCGAGCGGTTCTTGAAGTTCGGCTGCGATCTCGCTGTGCGTCTTTCCTTTGTAGTACGCCAGTTCGAGAGCGGTGCGCTGGTCGGGCGAAAGCGCGAGCAGCGCGCTACGAACCCGGTCGCGTTCGATCGGATCCGGTACCCGCAGCTGCTCATGCTCTACGGGCATCGCGGCAAGGCGTTCCTCCAGACGAAGTGCGCGAGCCTGGCGCCGCCGGCGCGAGATCGCTTCGTTGCGAATGCAGACGACGAGGAAGCTTCGCAGATTACCGCGGGATGCCGAGTACGCTACTGGCGATCGCCAAAGTTTTGCGACCGCGTCCGCGACACAGTCTTGCGCCTCGTCAGCGTTACGCAGCACGTTATAGGCGGCCGAATAGAGCAGCGTGCCGTATCGTCGATAGGCTTCGCCGAACGCCCAGCCCTCGTGCGCCGCAAACCCCGCAGCCAAAGCCTCATCGCCCTCCAGCGCTGGCATCGTGGGGCACAGACTTCGACGCCGACCGCGTTATCATCCGCTAGGGGAACGCCGGAACCGGCTCGGGCGGATGATTTCCGCGAATCACTCATCCGCGATACTGTTAGGAGCGTTCTGATCAGTATGAGAAGTATTGTCATAGCAGCCTATGCTGCAACCATATTAATCGGAACTCATGCCGCAAGCGCCGCGACAGAGCCGGGTTCAGCGTTTTTCTTCAAGAGCATTGTTTCGGTTGATGACGTCAAGCACACGGTGACGCTGCCGCTTCATCGCGGTGTGGCTAAAGGCGAGACCGTTTGGTACGTTGTCACAGACGCCTCCGACGTCTCCGTCGCAAGAAAGGAAGGCGTTGACTACGCGCCGGATATCGCCAAGCTTGGCGACGCTGCAATTGCGAAGGCAAGGACGAGCGCCGGAATCGTTGCGTTTCCGGGCGCGCCGGATTTCTCGCCGCAGCGCTCGTATGTCGCTGGAGCGACCGGGTTTCCGCCAAGGTCCGCAAAGCCTGGCGGCGTTGCGGACGACGCCTATTCACCATTCGTCGAGGTCGACGGCCGCGGCGGCGTACTCAATGCCCCGATCGTCGCCACCGGGGGTGGACCGTTTGATGTAACGACGCATTCCAATACCGAAGATCGCGTCGTGGCGATCGACACCGTTCATAACACCGTGACGCTCGTCCTTGCGCGCGGCTTCGTGGACGGCAAACCGGTTTTCTACCTGAGCACTGAGGCCTCGGATCCAGTCGCCGCCTCAGTTGAACGAGCGACGTACGTGCCTCGCCTCGCGAAGGCCGATTCGGCGGGAGCGATCCCCATTAGCGTAATCGCAAACGGACCGCAGATTGGAAGCAACGTGCAAGGCGTAGCCTACCTTGCGCTCAAGACTCCACTCGGCGACGATGCGACGGCGGCGAACGCCGCCAACATCGGCTCGCCATTCAACGTTCTTTCGCTCGCACCCGATACCGCCAATCGTTACGCGGAGAACCGCTACTCGCCGCTCTGGTCGGTCCTTGTCGTGGGCGACGCGCAAGCGAAGCGGCTGATGTCGTACGCCGAGGTTGTGCCGATCGCCAAGCGGGCGGGATTCGTGGTCAACTGCCCAGCGATTGCATTCGACACTGGCACCGGCCAATAGCTGCCGCTGATAAACACTCATCCGTCACGTTGAGCAAATCGTATTAGAGATATGAATGTTTTGTTTTCCGTCATCCTATTAGTCCAAAACGCCTTTGCTCCGATTTCCAACGCCCCGCAGTGGATTGGGTCGCGACCCCCTACCGCGTCGTACACGGGTAAAGTCGTCATTGTCGACATCTTTACGTTCGATTGTATTAACTGCAAGCACGTCGTGCCGGAATTGCGATCTTTGCGCGCCACCTACAGTACGAAGGATCTGCTCATCGTCGGAATCCATACTCCGGAGACGCCCTTTGAACACGTACGGGCGAATGTCGTTCAGGCGCTCGCGACGCAGGGCATCTCGTGGCCGGTCGCGATCGACAACGACGAGAAGCTCTGGAATGCTTACGGCGTTCAGTATTGGCCGACGCAGCTTATCTTCGATCGTCACGGCCGCCTCAGAAAGACCGTTATCGGCGAGGGCCAGGATGCCGAAGTCACCTCAACGGTCGCCGCTCTGGTGGCAGAGCGATGATTTCGCTCGCTCTTGCAGCCACGCTGAGCGCGATGCAAGGAACGCACGCCTATCGGGTGGCGGTGCGCGGCTCGGTAGGCTCTTCCGTTACCGTGACAGCGCAGCCTCCATCCGGCTGGACGGCGGCATTCTGCAGCCAGCGTCTTTGCGCCGTGGGGCACGTACCAGTCACAATCGCCGTTACTGGAATCTCGTTCGTAGACTTGCATCTTTACCCTACGGCTCGTCCAACGCATGGAACTACGTTTGTTACTGCGCGGGGTAAAACGTTGCGCCTCAAAGTCTAGTCGTACTCATCCAGAGTCGTTTTCGCGGCGTACTATCGACAGCACTTACCTTAACTCAGGAGGCATAAAGATTAGATCTTCATGGATCCCCGCACTTACGATCGCAGCCGCTCTCGCAACCAGTTACCCAGTCGTTGCTCTGCTGAGGCGGCCCTTGCGCCCGACGCTAATGCCAAGGCGCTAACCAAGTGCTTGATAGGTGAGGTGCGTTCGGCGCTACTCATGTTTCCCTGCGTCAGCGAACCATTGTCGAACGGCATTATTTGGCCGGCGAGCTGAGTTCGAAAGTAGCTCGCGATCTTCACGTCTGTCTACGGCACGTGCATCGGGAACGTAGTGCCGCTCTCTCTGCAATAGCTTTCCGCCTAGAAGAAGCCGCAAGCGCGTCGAGGCCAAACGTACAAGTAGGTTCTGACGGAGTCCGATTACAGCTGGCTCTGGCGAGGAGGCTCGAACAGAACGGACAGTGGATCGCGGCATCTGAGGTTTTAGAGCAACTATCCTTGCAGTTAGGCGATGCTACTCGGCGTTGCATGGTCGAGTGTCGGCTCGCCGACCTGTACGCCCCATTGGGAGTATAGTCTCGCCGACCGACACGTCGTGAACTTCCGGCCGCAGAGCCGGCAACGATGAGCGACCTGCGTTATGACGTCGAAGACGATGGCTTCGTCCTCGTGATTCGTCCGCATCGGGTCCAACGGCAGCCACGTGCGGCAGGGGCATTCGTCTTGGGTGTAGGTGTAAGTGTCAGCCGTTCTGGCCTTTCCCCCTCTGGCGCACCTAAGAACCGTGATTTTAACTATCCCTATCCACAGGTAGCGCATGCTACCTTCAGGGCCTCACCCTAATACGCTTTGACCGTCAACTCATCGGCCGGCCAATCGCATTTCCGCGAGAGAAAGGACTGCTATGACTTCGATGGAGCGCGTTTGGGAGCGCATGAAGACCGTCGCTACCACCAATGCCAGCAAGGCGACCCTCCTCACCATGCCAGCATCACGTCTTACCGTGCTGAAGATATGCCGCCGAGAGAAGGCAAAGACCCCGCGACAAGACGCGCTGCATTATCTGGCTACACAGCTAGTGCGCCTCACTCTGGAGAGGCAATACCCCGGGTAACGCACACCTCCGTCCAGATCGCACCGCGAAACGTCGAGACCACGTGGATAGCCTGGTCTTTCGCGCTCCTTGGCGCATGGCGAGGTTGTGTCGGTGCTGAATGCGCACCATCATGGGACCGCGAGGCTTCTGGATCGCGCTTGCGATTGTGCTCTTCTACCTGATCGCCCTGCCACGCATCGGCACCGTTTGGTAC
Source organism: Vulcanimicrobiota bacterium (assembly GCA_963725605.1). Lineage (GTDB taxonomy): Bacteria > Vulcanimicrobiota > Vulcanimicrobiia > Vulcanimicrobiales > Vulcanimicrobiaceae > Cybelea. The sequence goes on from CAVRYW010000005.1 coordinate 24,532, forward strand.
GTCACGATCCCGGAGCCGCCGCCCCGTCTCGCGACGAGTTCACCGCCCGCGGGTTTTGTCCCGAACATGCCTCCGACGCGAGCCTTCAGGGAGAAAGGCGACTGCCTCGCTGCCGCCGAGCGCTTCAGCCAAGACGCTGACTGCGTTCCAAGAAACACCCTACTCTGGGGCTGGTGATCGGTCCAAAAAACTGGTCTTTAGCTTCAGACTTTTTTCATGAACCTGGCCTAGACTCTCCGCCATCGTCCCTCTCGGCCCCACGAGGAGAACCGCCTATGCGTTTTTCGCAACGGATCCTGATCGCCGCTGCAGCCACGGCGCTGGTTGTCTCAGCCACTCCCGCCATAGCGCACATCAATACCATGAATATGTTCGCCCCGGCATCGCACAGTTACAGCGGTGCCTGGCCGGTGACCGTGACCCACTCGCAGTTCGGCGACGGCACGGACTGCTTGACGCTGATGCAAGGTAGCGGCAATGCCGGCTCGGCGTCGCTTGTCGCCGGCGGTCAGAAATACCCTGACGGATCATTTTTGGTTCGCAAAGACATCCTCGTGGTGACGATTACAGAACCGCTAAGTGGTCAGAACGGCGCCCTGCTGTTCATCGCTCACGCCAACAACGGCCGCATCGGCGAGGGCATCTTCGAAAATGTCAGAGGGGGGTCGGATTTCGACAGAGGCACGTTGGCGTTCGGCATGAAGGGTGGCTGCTGAAGCTGCCCCAAAACCGCTCGTTTGCGGGACACTTTCGCAATCACGGTGGCATCAGCGCTTTTTGGTCCCGAATCCCACGCTTCCGACGACTGGGCTGTTGTGGAAACGCCCTCATACGACAACGCCTATCGCACGTTCTTGCACGATGCAGCGGCGGCGCTCAACGCGAGGACCAGACGATCGGCAAAATCCCGATGCTCCGCGACCGACACGCCGGCCCGATCGAAGGCGACGGACCGTGAACCGACAAATGCCCTCGACGCTCTCCTGGGGGCCGAGCGTGCCATTCGGCGTACCGCGTCGCACCGTCACCTCAGCTGACGATAAGCTGTCCCCCCCCGGTGCAAATCGGTGGAGAGCTGGCGCCTGTTCCGCATTTCTAGCCGAATTTGCGAGCTAAATTTCAAAGTCTTGAGCGCCTTCGTAGGCGACCATTTCGGGATAGTCGGCCCGAGCCGCGTATAAGGTAGCCGTCCGCGCGCACGCGCGTTGCGGCCGCAAAGAACGGACAGCATTTCGGCATAGTCGGCCCGAGCCATCGAGGCAAGTTATTTATTCCACCGCGCTGTTATCGAAGGGCTGTGGGCGTCAGTCGAGATCCTTTGAGCTCGTTTCTAAGTAGTCTACGAGCGAGCATCGCGCACTTGGTGTAGCCTGGAATCTGCCCCATGATCTTATACGCCGCGGCTAGGAGCCTGTAGGGTTATCTGAGCTGGCGTGTGCTACGATTTGATGGTGAGCGAACATTTTCGACCTCTCGATCGGGATACGTTGTTCTTGCTTCCAGCGAGCCTTCAGGATTGGCTGCCGGAGAACCATTTGGCGCGTTTTATCGCAGAGATCGTCGCGAAACTTGACCTCAGAGCGCTTCGCGCGAAGTACGCGGGACGCGGACACGAGGCGTACCAGCCCGAGATGATGGTGGCTCTGCTCTTCTACGGATATGCAACGGGCGTGTACTCGTCGCGCAAACTGGAGCGGGCCACCTACGATTCGGTTGCCTTTCGCTTTATCACGGCCAATCAGCATCCCGAGCACGACACGATTGCAACCTTTCGGCGTCGGTTTCTGCCCGAGGTGCAGTCGTGTTTCCGGCAGATTCTCATGATTGCGGCGGAGAGTGGCATGCTCAAGATCGGCCGCGTCAGCATCGATGGAACCAAAGTTAAAGCCAATGCGTCCAAGCACCACGCGATGAGCTATGATCACGCCACCAAGTTGGAGCGGCATATCGAGAACGAAATCGGCCGCTTGTTGTGCATGGCGGAAAAGGCTGATCAGGCCGATCTGCCAGACGGCATGGATGTTCCCGCGGAGTTGGCACGGCGAGAGACACGTCTGCAGGCCATCGCTGAGGCGAAGGCGCGCATCCGCGAGCGGGAACAACAGCGCATCGCTCAAGAGCAAGCGGGGTATGACGAGCGGGCGGCAGGGCGCGTCGCTCACGAGAAACGCTCCGGGAAAAAGATCAGAGGGCGTAAGCCTAAGCGCCCATCGCGAGCGATGAACCCGAAAGCTCAGGTCAACCTGACCGACGACGAATCGCGGATCATGCCGAGCGCCGGCGGATTCGAGCAGGCGTACAACGCGCAAAGTGCGATCGACTGCGCTTCTCGATTGCTTGTTGACGTAGATGTCAGTCAACGCCACAACGACGAGGCCTTGCTTGAACCTGCGTTGGATCGGATTGCGGCGCTGCCCCAAGAAGTTGGAAGGGCCAGCGAGATCCTGGCCGACGCCGGTTACTACAGTGCACGCAACGCTGCGATCTGTGAGCAGCGGGCGCTCACCCCATACATTAGCCCAGGGCGTGAACACCATGCCGGCGGCCTTGCGCGCTTTCAAACGCCCCGACCGCTGTCGAGCACTGCAGCTCCTCATGAACGGATGAAATATCGATTGCGCACGCCGCAAGGGCGCTCGATCTATGGTGAGCGCAAAAGCACCATCGAGCCCGCGATCGGGATCATCAAGAGCGCAATGGGCTTTCGACAGTTCTCCCTGCGTGGGTACGAAAAAGTGCAGGGCGAGTGGAACATCGTCGGAGCGGCTTATAATCTTAGACGGATGCACACGCTGACGGGCAAACTGGTCAAAGCCGGATGATATTGAGCCGAAAAGCTCCGCCATGTCCACGATTTGCGAGTTCGCGCGACAGTTTCCGTCGGCGACCGAATTCGCTTGGCTGAATTTCGCTAGTTCAAACCCTACAGGCTCCTAGTCGGAAAGAAACACTCGATGAGCGTGCGTCATGTGAACCGCGGCGATCGAATGCGCTGGGAGATCATGATTTTGGACAACGTGCCCGGTGGAGCTGGGTACGTTGCGCAGATCATGCGGCCGGGTGGGCTTGAGAAGTCCCTTGGTGAGGCGCTCAAGATCGCATCCTGCGGAAGCTGTCCGGAAGAGTCGACATGTTACGCGTGCCTGAGGTCGATGGGAAACCAGGCACTCCACGATAAGATGCAGCGAGGACCCGCAATGCGTTTCATTCGCGCCGTATGTGATCGTATAGGTGGCGCGTCTGGAGTGTTCGGCGTTGACGTTGACCGCTGGCTTCGGGCCCCTGATGTCCTGGAGACTCTCATTGTAATCGCGACTTTACGTTGCGCTGTCCAGCGCTCGAATTTCTCCGGCTCCGGCTCCGGCTCCGACGCCGGCTCCGGTGCCGGCGGTTGCTGCCGCTTTCGCATGAGACACCTTCCTAGCGATCATTTCGCTTATCGGGTGTCTAGCCCCGGCGGGGGTCACTCCACAAGCTCGCAAAACCTCTCTCTGGCCAAATGCGATTCTGAACGGCATGGCTGCATCAAACGGAGGCCCGTTGCGCAAACGGGCCTCCGTTTATTGACTCCGGACGCTGGACTCGAACCAGCGAATCCGCTGTTATAGAATTATTGGATCTTTCCGCTCCAAGTGGCAGGGCCTGACTGAGTTTGCGCGTTCCAAACGTTAAGCGTTATCGCCTGGCCGGAAACGAGCTTCCAGCAATACAGGCCGTAGTCGCCGGTGAAGCCGGTAACGATGATTTTCTTAGTGCTCCACTTACTGACACTCAATGTCACTTCGTTTGCGCTCCCCTCATAACCGGCTTGCCAAGTGCCATAATCACCGTAATAATAACAAGCAGGGTTAGAAACAATAAATTGGATGCAGCACGAGTCGCCGTTGTACGGCTTCATCTTCCCGAAGCCGTTACCTTTTATGACGATTTTCTGCGTCTGTTCCGCTTGGATTGGAGTCACGCTTTTAATAGTCGGAGTTGAATGTGCGGGCGTGAGCGAGAGTGACCGCAAAGCGAAGCTTGCATTAGCGCCAGAAACAGCATTAGTGCCCGGAACGGCGCTAGCGCCACAACCCACCAGGACTGCCCCGACAAATGCGAGAGCCAGGACCTGACGTGCAAACATAATCACTAGGATATCCTTTCTGCTCTTGAGGCTTGAGCCAAGATGGAGTGCCCGGTGTAGCTGAAAACAAAAGCTTTCTAGCGAGCACCTCCTTAGGCAGGATTTGCTGGCTTTCGACCGACTACCTGCTCACCTTTTTAGAGGCTCTGGCCGCAACGCGTTAAGCGCCGCGATGTAAGCCACTAGACTGCGAGCCTGCTGCGAGGCATGCTCTGCTGCAATGCGAGCTACGTGCGCGATCGAAGGCGCTGGTGGCGGACACGGATCGGCGTGGCCTTTAGCGATGCCATAATGACCGTTGCGGAACAGTGTTTCGGATCGGCCCGTAGTTGCGGCGAAACACCAAGAGTGCCATCAACCGTTTGACGTGAGGAGAGAAAACGGCTCAAGTTGAAACCTTGAGTTCCAGGCGGTGAGCCGTGCGGACCGCCTACGCGTCTAACCGCGAGCCGTTGACCGTGCAGTACGAAGGCGAGGTCGAGGACGCCGATCCGCACGCGTTTCCGGCGAAGACTCACTACGATCGTCGGGAAGATCTCTAAGGGGCGTGGGAACCCCGATTTCGGAGTTCCCACGCGCGTTTTAGGCCATCTCTCTTAGGGATTAGAGGGCGACGTGGGCTCGCCGGCGACCGATTTCGCCCCGGCGATGCGAGCGCCGTAGGGCGTGCCCAGTCCTAATACCGGGTCCCACAAAGTGGTGCTCGTATGGTAACCGTTGAAGCCTTTGAGCCCTTTGCGGAAAAAGTAGTTCGGGTGTTTGGCTGCCGCCTGATACAGCTCCGCGTTCACCGCGCCGAGTTTTCCCTTTACGAGTTCGGCGGTGAGGGCGAGCAGGCCCACGAAATCGGGTGATGCCGCGGACGTGCCGATCGATTGCGTCCACTGGCCCTCCAGATATTCCGTATCGCTGCTATCGTCTTTGTTGCATTTCTGGGCTTGACAGCTCTGTCCGTCGGAGCTAAAGCCTTCGCCGCCCATGTGCACCGACACGTCGGGAAGTCCGCGTTCCTTTTCGGATACGGCTCCATTTTGATAGGAGGGCCGCGCGTAGATCACACTGTAACCGCCGCCCGATCCCCAGTAGTCGCCGCCGCCGTCCGGCTTAACGTCGGCGTACGCATCCTCGTGGACGTACTTCGAATTCGGATTGTCTTTGGCGTACGATGTCGTGAGATTGGTGCCCCCGACCCCGAGCACGTACGGGCTCACCGACGGCCATACCACGCCTTTTTCGTCGTTGGAACCGCATTGATCTGCGGCGTGGTCGCCACTGGCCGCCACCCAGGTAATGCCTTCGGATAATCCTTGTTTGAAGACCGCATCGAACTTCTTGAGCTCCTGGAGACCGTTCCCACTCTTGAACGCCAGCTCACAGCCGCCAAACGAGGAGTTGACCACCACGATACTCTTATCTTTCACGATCGCCGAGTAGGCATCGTAGACGTCGGAATCGCTGAGGCTTGGGATATTGAAAACAACAATGTTCGCGCGCGGGGCCATGCCGCCGGATTGCTGGGCGTCGAGCGTGGCTTCGCCCGTTCCGTCGCCGCCATACTTGCCGCCGCCGTCGATCTTAACGTTGTCGATCTTAGGCGCCACGTTCGAACCTTCGGCGCTAAAGTATTCGTCGATATCCGACTGGCTGACCGGCGAATCGATCACGATGCCAATGGTGACCCCGGCTCCGGTCGCGTCGAGGTAGCTGGGATATGCATACGCCTGCTTCAGATCGACCGCGTAATATGGACCGTACGGACCGTAAATGTTTTGCGGTCGAACGCCGGCGGGCAGCGGAACGACTTTCGAGAAAACGTGCATTGGTGGAATCCCGTTGAGGCCGATGACCGACGCGCCGCTGCTTACGAGCAATCGCGAGAGCGCCAGGGGCGTTTGGGGAGTCAGCACCGTCGTTGAGCCATAGCGTACGGCTCGCAACGACGTACGAAAATAACGCTCGGCTTGAATTTGCGTGCCCGTGGCCGCGACGGCCTGATCGGTGATCGACACCTCAAACCCTGCCGCTGTCAACTCGCGCGATACTGCCCCCAGTGCGGCCGCCTTTGGCGCGAATTGGCGCAAGAACTCTTCGTGCGAAATGAACTTCCGATAGGTCGCCGAGGACGGATCTTGCAATCCTTCTAGCAGCTGCGTCAGCTTCGCCTCATTGCGCAACGGCAGCGCGACGGAAAAGTGAACGCTGCCGACGCGCTCGGCCGGAACGCCCGTGGCGCTCTGCGGCGGAAACTGGAAGTTTGTGCCAGCTGCGCCGGCGCTTGGCGGCAACGCCGAATTGCGCGAGCAGGCACTGAAAAGCACGGCGGCAAATGCCGCGGCGAACCAGGATCGAGAAGTCATAGGTGCTCCTTGTGGCAGAACGATTTAAGGCGATGCTACCACCGCAGGGCTGCCGGGGGCATGGGGAGCCAGCCCTACCTTCGATGTAGGCGGAGCGGTCAGAAGAAAATAATCGGGCCAGCACAGCCCCGGCTCATGGATAAGGCAATGCAGCGTCATGTAGAAACGCGAAACTCTGCGACAGTTGAAGCAAAACGTTTCCCACCGCGAGATCCACAGCAAGCCCGCGTCCGGTGGAACGGGCGCGGGCTCCCGAAGCATCTCTTCAAAGAGTGCGTCCTCTCGTCGCCTTATTCTCTTCGGTCGTTATTTGCGTTCGGCAGTGTAAACGAGCACATGGTGTAGCAGCCTGCGTAAACCGTTCCATTTGCAATCACGGGCGTCGCCGGTGCGGCACCATTTGCGACCGAACCGCTCGTCCAAATAATGGAGCCGTTCTTGGCATTGAACGCCGTGATCGCAACGTTGCCGTTGTTTCCCCCGCCACCATCGGCGTAGACGATGCCGTTGGCTACCGACAAGACACCCCCTCCAAAGAGATTTGCGTTCGCGGTGTACTTCCACAACGACTTGCCACTGCTCGTCGACAGAGCGTAGACCCCCGCGCCGCCGTCCTCGACGAAAAGGCTCTTATTCGTCGTCGCCATCACCGAATAGCCCGCGCCCGGCAGCGTCGCCGCCCAAATCTGCGCGCCGGTTTTCTGGTCGAGCGCCAATACAGACACGTTGCTGGAAACAGGCTCCGTTACGTACAACGTCTTGCCGCTGGCGATGAGATTTTCGACTGCGGTCGGTGCCGGATCGCACCAAATAGAGTTTCCTGACGTTGCAGATAACGCGCAGATCTCGTTGTTACCAGATTGGCCTTGACATGCCAGCATCGCAAACACGAGCCCGTTTGCTACCGGCAGGGGATTATGGCTTGCGTCTCCGCCGTCTGGGCAATGATACACGCCTGCAACGTCCCAGGCGATCTTGCCGTTATTAGGATCGAGCGCCTGAGTGTCCGGTTGTTCGTTGACGCCTTGCACGCTTTGAAAATAGATGTACTTCCCATAGAGCGCCGGCGAGGTACCGCCGTTCACGAGGCCACCGCATGGATTTCCTTGGTATTGCGTGCAATATGTGGTCCACAGCAACTTACCGTTTTTCGCGCTGACGCCGCATAGGCCGGTGAGGAACTTGCTCGAGGAGCCGTTGCTGCACGGCGAGACGACGACGTTGCCGGCGACCGCCGCAACGGCATGATCGAAGGCGCCCCAAGAACCGTTGAGGTTCAGGTTTGCATACCACTTCTGGGTGCCCGTGTTGGCGTCGAGCGCATATAAGCCGGCATTCGTTTGACCCATGTCGTCGACGTAGGCGACGTTGTGGTCGACGACGATTCCGCCCGGCTGGACGATCGTTTCGTCGTTCCAAGAAACCTGAAGATTCGAGACGTTCTTGATATCGATGGTCTTTTCGAGTGGATTATAGGCAGTCTGACCCGCATCGTAGCCAAACTGCAGCCACTGCGCCATTTTTTTGGCGGCCCGCCAGTTCGCCGACGCTGCCACGCCGGATCGCGGCGACAACGGCATCGGCGCCGCCGGCGTGACCGACGTGCCCGGGCCAGCCGGCGCGCAGCCGCTCGCAAACGATAGCGGGAATCCGAGGAGGATGATCGACGTAGCAATCTTTCGTATGGCTCGCATCAGAACGAAGTTCCCTTTCATAGCTGCCGGCGCCACGACGGTTGGCCGTGCCAGCTTATGGTAAGAGAGCGACGCGCGGCGCGGTATGGGTGGGCGCCCCTACCTTCCGGGGGCCCCTAAATTAACGATCGGCCCGACGTACGACCGCAGCGCTCGGCGCGAGGATACGCCCAGCTTTTGGTAGGCTGCTCCGAGATGCTTCTCCACGGTCTTGTGGCTAATGGAGAGGCTGCGCGCGATCTCCAAATTCGATTGGCCGCGTGCGGCAAGAACCACGATTTCACGTTCGCGCGCCGACAGAATCGCAATTTCTGTCCGATCGGCCGAGTCAATCGCAGCGGCGCCGTTGGCAGGGCGACCCTCGAGGCGGCGCACGTCGTACGTGGCGCCGCAACGACGGTATAGCGACAGCGCCGATTCGATGTCTCCCGCCAGTTCCCACGCCGCGGCCTCGAGGAGTGGCGTGCTAAAGCGCCGGAAACCATCGGCCGCCTCGCGTGCCAGACGCTTCGCGTTCTCCGGCTGGCCGGCGCACTCGCGAAATTGCGTCGAAGAGCGCGAGGGCCGGGCGCTCGAGCGAATCGCCGGTCTCGCTCGCGTGTACGAGAAATTCCCGCGCCCGCGAGCGATCGTCGGCCGCTCCATACCGGGCTATTGCGAGCAACGTCAGAACCTCGCCGCGAACGAGTTCGCACTCAGGCAGGACGCGATGCAGCAGCGCTTGAGCCTCTTTGTGGCGTCCGCGGCGAACCAGCACTTCGGCGAAGCCGTAACCGGACTCGATCTCGGGGGCCGACAGTATCGTGTCTTCGAATCCGTCAAACCACTTTTCGATCAAGCACTCGTCGCCGAGATACGTTCCCACCGCGGTTCCCGCGGCCGTCGCAAAGGTGATGTTGACGCGGTTGTCCGTCGTCGTCGAAACCGCTTCCACAGCATTGCGCGCGGCTTGCAGATCGCCGCTCAAGACGTAACACAGCGCCGCCGTTGCCTGCGCGCATTCTTCAGCGTGACGGCCGCGCATTTCACGTGCGACGCGCAGCGCTTCCCAAATATTTTCTCGCGCCTCCTCGTGCAGCCCGAAGGACGCAAAGAGCTTCGCTCCATTGTAGTGGACGCCGGCTATCGCGCCGGCACCGTGTGCGCGGGCCGCCTCGAGCCAAGCTCCCTGCTCGCGCCGAAAACCATCCACATCGCCCAACGCCGTCGCGACGCACGCCGAGACGTTATGGTACCGTACGCTGATGTCGGTCGCGCCTATCGTTGCTCGCGGATCGACGCGCGCGAGATGAGCGCGGGCGCGCGACGGAAAGCGCAAGGCGGCCGCGATCCAGGCAATGCCGAGGTGAAGTCGAGCCCGCGCGAAGTACTCGGTCTCGTCGAGCCGCGCCAGCATCTCTTCCAATGGCGCGCTCGTATCCGATAGGTGCATTGTATACGCGGTCATCACCGCACGGACGCGGCACACGGCCTCGCGTTCGAACGCTGCGGCGGCCGCAAAGACGTCGGCCGCGGCGCTATACGCTGCCTGACCCTCTTCGGCCATGCTCATGACCAAGCGAAGATTCGCAATCCTCTCCAGAATGGCGCCGCGCGTCAGCAGATCGATGCTCTTCGGCTCGAGCGCACGCTCGTAGAACGCAATAGCGTCATCGTATGCGTACACTTGCCGGGCAGCATCGCCGGCCAATTGATTATATCGAACACAAAGCTGGTCATCGCCGGCCGCCCACCAATGATAAGCCAACGCTTCGATCGACCGTTCAGTGATGTTGGCGTTTTCGAGCGCCAATCCGATACGGCGATGTAGCGGGCGCAGTTCCGTGCGAAGAAAATCGCTGCAGATGGCCTCTCGCGTCAGTCCGTGGCGAAATCGGAAGAGGCTTGGTGCGACCTCCTCAATGAGCTGGAAATCGCGGGCGCGCCGCAAGGTCGGAATGAGGAGCTCGGCCTCGGTGCCGGCCACCATCGCCAAGAGATCGAGCGTAAACGTCCGCCCGATGACCGCCGCCTGCGTTACGATGCGGCGATCGTCTCGTTCAAACGGGCGCAACCTCTCGAGCAAAGTGGTCCGGAGGCTTTGCGGTACGCGCTCTTTGTAGTCACGGTCGCGGCGCTCCGCGGAGTCTTGCACCGCATTCTTGAGCAACTCTTCGGTGAAAAACGGGTTGCCTTCCCCAGCGAGCGCGATCGCCCGTCTTTTCTCAGAGCTCAAATCGAAACCTGAAAGCGCTTCGTCGATGAACGTCCGCAACTCGATCCCTTCGAGCGGAGCTAAGTCGACGCGACCGGCGTGCGCGCAACGCCCAACCTTCTCGATGCCGGCGGCTGCCGGATGCCCGGCGTGCAGAGCGTCGGGGCGAAAGGAGGCGAGCACGAGCATCCGCATACGGTGCACTCTAGTGCCGAGATGTGCGAGCAAGTCCAACGTCGCCGCATCCGCCCAATGCAAATCCTCGATTACGACGACCAACGCCTGACGTGAAGCAATATTAGCAAAGCGCTCGACGATTGCCTCAAAGTATTGCCGCTTCGATTCGGCGGGAGTCAGTTCAGCCGCGCTAGAGTCGACGCTCGCTAAGGCATCTAAGATCGGACCGTAAGGGCGCCCTCCGAACTCCCGGCACGGGCTTTGAGTGATCCGCCAACGAGAGTACGCCAAAGCACTGCAGAACTCGGAAATGAGCCGAGACTTACCCAAGCCGGCGTCGCCCGCGATGAATACCAGAGCGCCCCGCGAAGCGCCGGCTTCGAGCCGTCGCTCTCGAAGGTATGCAAGCTCAGCCCGGCGTCCTACGAACGGACGGCAGAGGACGGGTCGAACAATCACCGTGGCGGCCTATTGGCGCTTTGGAGTTTGGGCGCCTGGAGTCTGCTATCGGTTGCCTTGCAACTCGACGAGTTTAGTCGACAATCGCTGGTAGTGTTCGGAATCTAGACCTGCGAACTCGCGCGCACGAGCGTAGTAGATTCGAGCGTCGCGATTCGCGAAAGCGGCGACCGCCTGGTCGCCGGCAAGCTCGTTATATTGAACGCAGCGCCGGGCGTCTCTCGCGGCCCACGAGTGGTAAGCAAGATCGTCGAGAGCGCTTTCGTTCGCTTCGGCGCAACGCTCGAGAGCGCGTGCAATGAGCCGGTGAATGGGACGCACCCGGGTCCCGATAAACTCTTCATAGGCGACATCTCGGATCAGCGCGTGCCGGAAGGCGTACCAATCACTGTCCGAGCTTTCGCGCACGACGAATTGGAGCGTGCAGGCCTTAGCAAGCACAGCGCGGACGCGCTCTTCGGCCAATGCCGTAGCTGCAGTCAAGACCGCGACCCTAAAACGCTGTCCGATGATCGACGCACGCATGAGAACCGTGCGTTCGCCGCGATCCAGAGCCCGCATACGCTGCAGCAAAACCGCCGCGAGAGCCTCAGAGACCGGCACGCTATGAGCATAGCTCCCCGTCGAAGGCTGCGGTATGGGGAGGAGCCCCTACCTCGCGTGCACGACACCCATCCGCCTACGAGTCTCGCAGGCAGAAGAGCCCCGCAAACAGACTGTGGGAACCGCCAGTGACCGGTAACCTCGCAGTCACGAATTATTTGAGCACGGGGGCTCGCAGACGGAGTATGGCGATGTCGTGATCTTCCCTCACGCGCAAGGCACGCCGGTTGGCCGAAAAGATCACTCGTCGCCGTGGCCGCCTGATTAGCCCGTACGGCGTCACGATGAGCAAGGCTAAGTAGGCCCCGGGCCTCTGCCCCTCCGCCCGGCTTCGCGATCGCGGAGCGCTGCGCGAATGACCTCACGCTTAACGTGTTGCGCGCCAGGGGGGCGCAGACTCCCGCGTGATATCCCATATCCATCTCGAGCTTAGGCTAACCCCGTGAGACTGGCCTTAAACAGATGTCTTTCGCATAATCGCGGAGAAAGCCAGCAAGCACTCGTACTGGCCGAGCGCGCAAACGCGAGGCTGGAAGCATCTCTAGCGGGCGCTGCGCCCAGTCAGACAAGTAGGTCGAAATGTACGTGAGGTTCATTTCTCAAGGCACGCTCGTTTTACTCGCCGCCGCTCTGCTGGCAGGATGTGGTGCCCCGTCGCAAACGTCGCCCGCTGGGTTGGGCGCGACATCGAACGCGTACGCGTTCCACGCAATCAGCGTTGTCGACATTAAGAAAAGCCGCGTGGGCCCGATCGAAACCCTCGAGCTCGAAATCGCTGGAAGAATTCCATCACCGCTGCCCCGAGAAGTCTTGCAGCGTATTCTTAAGCAGATCGAAAGCGGTCGTCGGCCGCGCGTGCATCTCGATGGGACCGGCAAAGTCGGGCTTTGGGCGATCGAAGGTTTCAACAACCTAATCTTCGGACAAAATGCGAAGGGCGATAAAACTGTAACCGTTATCAACACGCTGAACAATGGTTGCGACGAGCCTTTTGGAAGCAAGGTCGACCATGCGGAAAATCTTTGGACTGCTTGCGGCAGCTACAACGGTGGAAACGGCGCGATTCAAGAGTACGAGCCCGGCTCCAACACGCCCGCAGCGACATTTACCGAGCCGGAGAGCTGCGGGAGCGGTTGCACTCGAGAAGCGAGCCCGCTCGACGTCGCTATCGACACGAACGGTCACGTTTTCGGGGCGAACCCAGGCTCCGAGATCTGCAATCCGAGCTGCGAGACGTCCGGTCTTCTCGTCTGGTGGAATTCGAACGATCCGAACTCGCCGACGGGCATCAACGATCCAGATTTGACGAACGCCGATTACATCGACGTCGACACGAAGGGAAATCTCTACGTCGAGGGGTTCGGATGCATCGGATCGAATTGCGGCGCGTTGCTCGACGAGATCGGCGATGCGACGTCGAAGTCGCCGGCGATTACGAATCTTATTCCGCCGTCGAGCGGAGCGACCGACGGCCTCTATATCAGCAACGACGGGAAGGTTTTGAATCTTATCGATGGGTCGACCCGAACGATCGCGCAATACGCCTTGCCCTGGATGCCCGGTGAATCCGCGTTCAGCACCCTTGGGCCGACCGAGAACAACTATTTCAACGATGGCTATCCGATTGACGGCGGATTCGGTTTGAAGGATAAGCTCATGGCCATAGGAGATGCGGGCGGCTGGATCGACATCGGTAAAGTTTCAAAGAACCGTTGGTCGATGGGCGGGAACGTCAACCTTTACCCCGGCCTTGTCGACGCCGCCTACGTCCCTTCGGACAAGTAGATCTTTCTCTGTGCGTTCGGACGTGAAAGGGTTGGGATCTAGCAGCCACGCCTTAGCGTTTGGTCTAGCTGTCGCAATGCTCGCAGGGTGCCAGCGAGCGACACTCGTATGTTAATTGATAAATCTGTTTCGTATCTACCACAGGTGGTCTAGCGAATCGGCCGCGATGCCGCCTTTGCAATCCGATGCATCACGCATGGAGCATGCATGGCGAGGCCGTTTTGAAAGAAACGCCATCCCGTATAGCGTTTTCGATATGAGCGCGTTTTTGCAAACGCACGTTGCCAAATGCACGACAGGGACACGTTTGGCCCGGGTCGACGGGTGTCACTTTTTACTCTGACTTTAGTGCGCTCGATGCCGGCCCAGATTTTCGATCGCAACGACGCGAGATGGAACGCCAAAAGTGGTTCGGGCGTGACTTCGCGCCGAAGGCGGCGAGCTCGATATCTTAAGGCCGTTACGGTTTCGCGGTGACGATCCATCGATCGCCGCACGGGCGACTTCTTCGTACGCCAGCGGCGCGAAACGGGATACAAGTGGGTATTTGCACGCACGCGGCTCTTGCCTGCCTCTTAGATCAGGGCGATCCACTTTTTGGTGATCTCGTCCTCATTTTTGAGGTGCGCCATCAACATGGTCTGCAAGACCTCGTGTTCGCGCAGGATCTCGGCGCGCTCGGCAGCTTCGAAGTCGAAGGCCTGGTGCTGCGCGGCGATCTGGTTCTGCTGATCGGAGCCATCGCGCGAGGCCGGCGAGCTCGGACTTCGGGGCGCGGCGAGAGCGCTGCGCCCCGAAGCGGTACGTTCGTTGCGGTGAGCAGGAAGCGGGCCGGTCATCATTCGGTGATGGTTTGGATGAACTTCTTCGTGATAGAGTCGTCCATTTTGCGCTGGGCCATGTCGACGTTGCGAAGCGTGTCGACTTCGCGCATGTTTTCGCTGCGTTCATCCATCATTTGATCGAACGCCTCCGACTGCACTTGCAGCTGTTCCTGATTTTGAATCTCGGAAGCATACATGCCGAGCTGGAAGTTTTCATCTTGCGTGTTAAGCGCATTCATTGCGGCGTTTTGCGCATTGCCGGCGATGCCGCTTCCCAGCGAGCCGCCGATCGCGCTGCCGAGAAGACCCGAGCCGAGCCCTTCGAGCGCCGGAAGTAGGAATGCCATGTCGTTGCTCCTTTAGCGAACTCTTTAGTTCGAGCCGTCGAAGGCGTAGTCGACCGGCTGGGGTTGATAACCCTGACTTTGAGGCAAGCCCGGCAGGGTCGGTGGAATCAATGGAAGGCTTTGCGCCTGATTGGAGAGCGAGCCGAGCGATGAAATGAGTGCGTTCACCTCGGCGGTCGCGGAACTCTCCGCCGATTCACTGGAGTCGCCGCGAAGCGATCCCCCCTGAGTGCCGCTCGACCCGCGCAGCGTGCCGCTCCGATCGCAACCGTGCAACATGCCGCTTCTGCCGCTTTCGCCCGAACCGCTCATGCGGCCGGCGTGCGAGCCTCCGATACGGCCCTTCTGCTCGTCGTGGAGGGGTCGGGCCGAGATGGTTCCTTCGTGAATGGAAGACAGTGAGCTCATCGTGAGATCTCCTTTTTCTACGAGTCTGTCTCGTTGGTGTCGTCGCTCAGAAGCGACATATAATCGGTTGACTGCCGGTGATACGAGTGCGCCTGCGAGGTGCTTGGGAGCGAGGGTGCCCGCAATGAAGGCGCGGGCAATGAGAGCGCCGGCAGTGGGTAGCTCTGCGCAGCGGCGCCCAACGCCCCGACCGACGAAACTGTCGCGCCGGATTCGGCGATCGCGGCAGACTCGGCCGAATCTTCGGGAGCTGGGCTGCCGGTCAGGGCCGCATAGTGGCGCATGACCGAGTCGGCGTAGCCGAGGTCGGTGCCATCGGCCCAGCGGGTTTTCGTGCCGGTCGCCGTCGGCGAGCCGCTGTTGTAAGCGGAAAGCGCTTCATGGACGTTGCCGCCGTAGCGCTTGAGCAGGCCGGAGAGCATGCCGGCGGCATAGTCGGCATTTTGGGCCGGATCCATCGCGGCTTTGGTCGAGGCGAACGGGTGCCAACGGTCGTCGATCTGGAAGAGCCCGTGCCCGTGACCTCCGTCGCCCACGATGTTGTGCCCGGCGTTGCTGCCCGGGCCCCCGGTCTCTTGCGCGGCGACCGCGGCAAGCAGGTCGGGATTGAGTCCGTGACGCCGGGCCGCACTCTCGATCTGAGAGGCGAATGCGACGCCCGTGTTGGCGAGACGGGAGGCAACCGGGTCTAGGCTCATGGCGCGCCTCTATCCCCGCGACCGGTGCGTTTGACAAGGAGCGGTGCGGGTTCTAGAATGGCAAAGTCGTGGCGGCCCTGCCTGATTGGCGGGGCCTCGTGCTGCGGCGGGTCTCATTATGGAGCGTTCGCACAGGGTTGACGTCAGCGGGCTTCTCGCCGGCGGACGCCAGTTGATGGTGATCGGCGACGAAGTGCCGCTCGAGCCTTTCGAGGGGATCGCGTTCCCGGAGCCGGTTCGGGTGGCGCTGGAGCTGCGTGAGGCCGACCGAATGCTCGCGATCCAAGGAACCGTGGAGGCTCGGGTTCACGGTCCGTGCGGCGCGTGTCTCGAAGACGTCGAGCTGGAGGTCCACGTCGATGTCGACGAGCGGCTCGATCCTTCCCGCGGGCGAGATGATGAGCCGTTCGGCGAGAGCAACGTCTTGACGGGTCAGAGGCTCGACGTGGCGGATCTCGCTCAACAGACCGTGCTGAGCGCACTGCCGATGGGGCTGCGCTGTAAGGAAGACTGCCTCGGTCTTTGCGGCATTTGCGGGGCGAATAGGAATATGGGCGAATGCTCGTGCGACCGCGCCCAGTAGACTTTTTGAACGGAGAACTATGGCGAACTTAAAATGGAAGACGCCGCGCAGCAAGACGCGCAGCCGCAGGGCGGCGAACTGGAAGCTAGGCGCGGTAACGACCGTCCAATGCTCGCAGTGCCATCAGCCGAAGCGGCCGCACTTTGCATGCGCAAACTGCGGCACGTATAACGGGCGGCAGGTCATCAAGGTACAAGACGAGCCGGCCGGTTAAGCATAGGTGTCCTTGCGTGGCGTAAAGATCGTTGGCGTCGGCCATTACGCGCCTGCCCGCGTCGTCACGAATCACGATCTCGAAGCGTGGCTCGATACGACGGACGAATGGATCACGACGCGCACTGGAATGAAGCGCCGCCATTGGACGTCCGATAATGAGGCGACCAGCGACCTAGCTTCGGCTGCGGCCGAAGCGGCGCTCGTGCATGCCGGCCTGCAAGCCGCCGACGTCGATTGCTTTATCGTGGCGACGGTAACCCCCGATTACTATTTTCCGGCCACGGCCTGTCTGGTCGCCACTCGGCTGGGCACGCGCGAAAAGCCGGCCTTCGACATCGCGATCGCGTGCAGCGGATTCATTTACGGCTTGACGATTGCGTCGGGCCTCATCCGCTCCGGCGTCTACCGCAGAGTGATGCTGATTGGAGCCGAGTCGCTCTCGAAGATTCTCGATAAAGAGGATCGCTCGACCGCGATTCTCTTCGGTGATGGAGCGGGTGCGGTAATTCTGGAATGCTCCGAGGAGGACTCTTTTCTCGCCTGCGATCTCGGTGCCGATGGGAGCCGGCCCGAGCTGTTGTACGCTCATGGCAGCGGATCTCGCGAGCCTCTCGATCACGCGGCGCTCGATGCGAAGCTGCATCTCATCCATATGCAAGGGCGCGAAACCTTTAAGCTGGCCGTCAACAAGATGGTCGAATCCACGGGCTCGGTCTTAAGCAAAGCGAACTTAAGCAAATCCGACATCGCCTTCCTAATTCCGCATCAAGCCAACAAGCGCATCATCGACGCAACCGCGCGGTACTTGGATCTCCCCGAAGATAAGGTCGTCATCAACATCGCCGAATACGGCAACACGTCGGCGGCATCGATACCGATGGCGCTCTCGGAGACCGTTCGAGCGGGCCGAGTTCAGCCTGGAGATCTGATCGTCTTCGTGGCTTTCGGCGGTGGCCTCTCGTGGGGCGCCGTCGCCTGGAGATGGGCCCAGTAGATGCGGTTTGCGGCCGTTTTTCCCGGCCAAGGATCGCAGTGCGTCGCAATGGGTTGCGACGTCGCGGCGAGTTCGCAGGCCGCGCGTAGCATCTTCGATCGTGCCGCGGCGGTGCTCGGCTACGACCTGCTCGAGTTACAACGCGCGGGCCCCGAGGAGACGCTGCGCGAAACCGAATATAGCCAACCGGCAATCTTCACGACCAACGTCGCGCTCTACGAAGCCGTCGGAAGCGACGTGGAGCCGGTCGTCACCGCCGGCCATTCATTCGCTGAGCTGTGCAGTTTGGTGGTCGCCCGATCGCTCGACTTCGAAGAGGCGTTGCGGATCGTTAACGAGCGCGCGAAGGCGATGCAAGATGCGGCGCAGCTCGCGCGCGGCGGCATGTCTGCGGTTCTCGGCTTGGAAGCCGTGCAGGTGCGCGACGTATTGCGGCAGTTGCAGAGCGCGAACGTCGGCCGAGTTTCCATGGCGAACTTCAACTCACCGACGCAGATCGTGATCAGCGGCGACCTCGAGGCGGTGCAGGCCGCAACGCAACCGATGCTGGCTGCCGGCGCCAAGCGCGTCGTGCCGCTCAATGTATCGGGCGCTTGGCATAGCGTGCTGATGGAACCCGCGGTGGAACGCCTGGCTGCCGTGGTCGAACGCAGTCATTTCGCAATGCCGCAGTTCGACGTGATCTCCAACCTCGACGGGCGTCCCTATCGCGACGTGCCGGCGATTAAAGCCAATCTCATTCGCTCGGTGGTCGAAGAAGTGCGCTGGCACGACACTGCGCAGCGACTTCTCTCCTACGCGCTGGATCGCGTCGTCGAGTTCGGAGCGGGCGCCGTGCTCGGTCCTCTGATGAAACGGATGCCGGTCGCTCCGCCCGTGACCGTCGTTAGCGATTTTGCCGGCGTGCAGAAGTTTCGCGCCCTGATCGAAGACTCGACCGGAGCGACGGTATGATGCTGACCGGCAAGACTGCGCTCATTACCGGCGCGAGCCGCGGAATTGGGCGGGCGATCGCGGTAGAGTTTGCGAGATGCGGCGCGGACGTCGCGCTGGTGGGCCGCGACGTCGCGGCGCTGGAAGAGACCGGCGCACTTTGCACGAGCGCGCGCGCGGATGCAGCCGCGCAGCTCTTCGAGGCCGACGTGACGGATCGGCCGTCGATGGACCGAATCGTTGACGAAACGCTGGCACGTTTCGGGCGTCTCGATTGCGCGATCGCAAACGCCGGCCAGTCCGTCGACGCGCTGCTCCTGCGGCTAAAGCCCGAGACGATCGATCGTATGCTCGACGTGAACTTGAAGTCGGCCTTTCATCTTTGCGGCGCCGTCGCCAAGCCCATGATGAAGCAGCGCGCCGGCTCGATCGTGCTTATGACGAGCATCGTGGGGATTACCGGTAACGCCGGCCAGGCGGCATATGCCGCTTCGAAGGCCGGGCTCATCGGCCTGTGCAAATCGCTGGCAAAGGAGTTGGGTTCGAGGAATATAAGAGTCAACGCCGTCGCGCCGGGTCTCATCGAAACGGCCATGACGGAAAAGATGCCTAGTGCTGCCAGGGAGTTCTTGATCGAACAAGCCGCTCTCGGCCGAGCCGGGAAGCCGGAGGACGTCAGCGGAGCGGTTGCCTTCCTCTGCTCTGATGCCGCCGGGTACATCACAGGACAAACGCTCGTAATTGACGGCGGGGTCCTGATGTGACCTCGGCAACGATACGCTTTTGAAAGGAGACGAGATGTCCACCACCTTCGATAAAGTGAAGAAGATCATCGTCGAACAACTCGGCGTCGACGAGTCGGAAGTGACGCCCGAAGCGTCGATTACCGACGATCTCGGTGCCGATTCGCTCGACCAGGTCGAGCTGGTGATGGCGTTCGAGACGGAGTTCAACATCGATATTCCCGATGAGGAAGCGGAGAAGATCAAGACGGTCGGCGATGCGGTGAAGCGCATTGACGAAACGACGCCGGGTTCTTCGGCGCCGCAGTAGTCGTTGTTCGATCAGCTCAGTGACCGCCTCGGCGCCATCTTCGAGCGCTTAAGCGGACGAGGTAAGGTAACCGAAGGCGAAGTCAACGAGGCCTTGCGCGAGGTTCGGGTTGCGCTGCTCGAAGCCGACGTCTCACTCGCGACGGCCAAGGCCTTCGTGGCGAGCGTCAAGGAACGGGCGGTGGGCGCGAACGTCCTGGAATCGCTCACGCCGGCACAGACGATACTAACCGTCGTTCACACCGAGCTCGTCGAGCTGCTCGGTCCGACGAGCGCCTCCGGCCGCGGTCGCCTGCACTTCGCCGATGCCCCGCCGTCGGTCATTATGCTGGTCGGATTGCAGGGATCGGGAAAGACGACGCAGGCCGGTAAACTTGCGCTGCGCCTCAAGGAACAAGGGCGGCGTTCGCTGTTGATTGCGGCAGACGTCTATCGCCCGGCGGCAATCGAGCAGTTGCAGATGCTCGGCAAGCAGATCGATCTTCCCGTATATCAGCGCGGCACGAACGATCCCGTACGCATCGCGCGCGAAGGCATCGCCGAGGCCAAGCGCCTTGCACTCTCGACGGTCATCATCGATACCGCGGGACGCCTGCAAATCGATGAAGCGCTCATGGACGAGTTGGAGGAGATCAAAGCGGCGGCCGCCCCGCACGAGATCCTGCTCGTAGCCGATGCGATGACCGGTCAAGAAGCGACCAATGTTGCGAAGGGATTTCACGATCGCCTCGGCATCACGGGCGTGATTCTGACGAAGATGGACGGCGACACGCGCGGCGGTGCGGCGCTTTCGATTCACGGCGTTACCGGCGCTCCGATCAAGTTCGTCGGGGTCGGCGAGAAGCTGGGGGCGCTCGAGCCGTTCTATCCCGACCGGCTGGCTTCGCGCATTCTCGGCATGGGCGATGCGCTGACGCTGATCGAAAAAACGCAGAGCCTCTATTCTGAAGAGCAGGCACGGAAGCTGCAAGAGAAGCTGCTCAAACAGAACTTCACCCTCGAGGATTTCTTGGAACAAATGCGCCAGGTGCGAAAACTGGGCTCGATGACCGATCTCTTGAAGATGGTGCCCGGTCTGTCGCGCGCTCTGCCCAAGAACTTCGAAATACCCGAGCGCGAGCTCGTAAAGATCGAAGCCATTATCTGTTCGATGACTCGCAACGAGCGCCGGAATCCCGATCTTCTCAACGGATCGCGTCGCAAGCGAATCGCTCGCGGCTCGGCTACGGAAGTCTCCGACGTCAACCGGCTCGTCAAGCAGTTCGAACAGGCCCGTCAGATGGCCAAACACCTTGGCGGAAAGAAGCGGCGAGCGCTCTTGCCTCCTCTTACGTCTTAACTTGTAACGAAAGCAGCTTTAGAAGAAGATGGTACGAATTCGATTGCGCCGGATGGGCGCCAAGAAGCAGCCCACTTACCGCTTTGTGGTTGCCGATGCGCGAGCGCCGCGCGACGGCCGATTCATCGAAATCCTCGGGCACTATAATCCACGCACCGAGCCGCGCACGGTGGTGGTCGACGAAGCGAAGGCGCGCGAGTGGTTGACAAAGGGCGCGCAGCCCTCAGAGACCGTTCGCCGGCTCTTCGCGGAGAAAGGGCTGATGGAGCCCAGCTCGATTCCGCAGACCAAGCGCAAACCCAAGGGCGCAAAGGGTAGCGGGTCGTGAGCGCGTTCGACGACGAGTTTGGCCTCTTCAGCGAAACGGTCGCCGAGGAAGTAGAGCGGGAACCGACGCGCCGCGCGCAGACGCCGCCACGTCCGGCGCAAGCGCCGCCGCGTCCGGCACAAGCGCCGCCGCGTCCGGCACAAGCGCCGCCGCGCCAAGCACATCCACGGCCCGCGCGGGCGCCGGAACGTCGAGATCGAAGGCCAACTGCACCCTCGAGCGATCCGTGGGCCGGACACCGGCGCGCATCGGAGCTGCTGACCTTTCTCGCCCGCAAGCTCGTTGCGAATCCCGAAAACGTCGCGGTCGAGCTCTTCGTGGACGAAAGCGCACAGCCGGTGATCGAGCTGATCGTTCATCCCGACGATCTGGGAAAGGTTATCGGCCGCGGCGGACGGGTCGCGCATGCACTGCGGACGATCGTTCGCGCGACGGCGGAGGGACGCGTTGCCGTCGACATTCTGGATAGCGACGAGGCCGCCGAAGGCCCGCAGTCCTGAGCGAGCGCAGCGAGTCGAAGGATCAGGATGACACACGGATGACAGAAGGTTGGATGAACTTCCTGTAGGGCGGATCGCCGGAGTATTCGGCCTTCACGGAGAGCTCAAATGCGACCCGACCGGCGCGGGTCGCATCGTCTTTTCTGCGGGCACGACCCTTCGCTGCGAACGCGAGCAAGGTTCTTCACCGATTCGGTTGACGCAGGTCCGGCCGCACAAGGGACGTCTGTTGATTCGCATCGAGGGTGTTGACGATGCGGATGCGGCGGCCGAGTTCGTTGGCGCGGTGCTGCACGCGCCGCGTCAAGACGTCGTGTTGAACGAGGGCGAATATTTCGACGCGGACCTCGTCGGCTGCGCGGTGTGCGGCACCGACGACACACCCTATGGAACGGTGGAGCGCGTCGAGCACTATCCTGCGGGCGATATGCTCGTCGTCGCCGGACAGCTCGTGCCGATGGTGGGCGCGATCGTTCGCGAGATCGATCTCGCTGGGCGCCGCATCGTCATCGATCCGCCGGCCGGGCTCCTCTAGGGCGCGAAATCCGCGCGGAAGAGATAGCTCCCCGTGACCGCCTTGCAGTTCACGAGTTTTGGCGAATATTTGCTGTGCAGCGCCGCCTCGGCGGCGGACCGATCGATCTGGGCATTGCCGCTCGACTTCCGCAGGCTCAAGTGGGTGACGCTTCCGTTTGGCGCGATCGTGACGGCGAGAATGACCGTCCCGCCGGCCTTTAATCCGTGCGGCGTCTGTGGTTGCGCAGGCTCGGTAACCAGCGCATCGACGTTGGGCTTCGCGCAGGCGGCCGCCGCGACGGCCGAGCCCGGTACGGCGGACGTCGAGATGGACGCAGCGGGAGTAAACGCGAGGGCCGGCGAGAACGCCTCGAGTGCGAGCGTCAGCAGTAGAAAAATCATAACAGTGCCCCCAATGACGAAGTAGTTGACGGTAAGTCCGCGCGGCGCGCTGCCGGCGAGCCGCTCGATGCGCTCGACCAACTCGTGGCGCGATCCCAGCGCGCTGGGCGTCGCCAGGAGCGCGCGCGTCCGGCAAACGCGTTGTGCAAGCGTCGCCAGAAAGGCCGCGTACTCGCCTGGGTCTCCGGTGTTTCGAACTGCCCAATCGTCGCATGCGGCTTCGCGCTCCAACACCAAATTGCGGCCAGCAAAGTGAACCCACGGATTGAAGAAGAGAACTGCCTCGACCAATCGCTGGACGAGATTGCCGGGTACGTCGTGGCGCCGAACGTGCGCGCGCTCGTGCGCAATCACGCGATCCAGGTCGGTAGCCGCGAGCGTTTCAAAGAGCTGCTTTGGAATAATGATTGCCGGGTTACGGAAGCCCACGGCGATCGGAATCGCTACGTCGTCGGAAATCAGAACGTCGCCTGACGTTGGCGACGGTACGGCGTTCTTCCGGATGCGGCCGATGCGGGCCAGGCTCGCGCCGAGCCGAGCGAGGCAGAGCGCGGCACCCAAGAGCCAGAGGGCCGCAATCCAATGCAACGCCGGAGCGAAGAAACCCGCTGCGCCATGCATCAGCGGCTGCGCCGGAAGGAGCGAAATCGTCCACCTATACGCCCCAGCGGCGGCGTGAGGTTGTACGGCGGCGAGTAAGAGCGCGCCGGCATTGGAAAAGACGCTCAACACGGGAACGGCGACCAGCGCGAGCAGCGTCGCGAACCAAACCGCATAGCGCGTCGTTGCATTACGCTGCGGAACGCAGCAATTGACGAGGTACGCGATCGCAACGACCGCGACGCCCTCCCACAAGCCGTCGAATAAAACGCGAAGGATCATTTGCCTTTCCTCCTCTGGCGGGCGACCGCGCGCGCAATTTGCGCCAAATCCTCGTCGCTCAATCGCGCGTCGTCGAGCAGCGTCACGGCCAGCGCGCCTGGCGAGTCGCCGAAGAACCGGCCGAGCAGATTCCCAATGGCCGACTTTGCCGCCTGACGGCGTTGGACGACCGGGTGGTAGAGAAATGCGCGCCCGTCTTCCTCATGCGCGATGTAGCCCTTTTGTTCGAGCGTTCGCAGCGTGGTAAGCACGGTGCTGTACGTCAGCGGGGGCGGAGCGAGCCCATCGACCACATCGGCGACGGTCGCGTTCCCTTCGCGCCAGAGCACTTCCATGAGCCGTAGCTCGTGGTCGGTAAGTACCTGAGATTTCTTACGCGGCATTCCCAGTGCTGGCTTTCCGTACTATTAGTTTCATAATAGTAGGATAGCCGCTGGGGAATCGCCTGTCAACTAGTTTACTAATAGTTGTTGAGAAGTGCGACGCTTAACTGTTCTCCGGATGGGCGACGGCATACGCCGTCACGGCGCCGTCGACCGCGGCCTTGAGCGACGTGCCTTTGCCGACCTCGCGTTCGAGCGGCGCGCCGAAGCAGGTATAGACGAGCAAGACGAACGTTACCGTCAGGTGGTTGTGACCGGCCGGCGTCTCGGCCAGCGTGCTTGATGCGATCGTGTTGTTGCGGTTGGCTCCGCAGATTGCATCCGCGGATTCCGCCGCGGGCGACGTCACGGCCGTCATCTGCGTAACGAACCGGCGGTCGAGCGCGAGGTAGAGCTCCCGCAACGCATTCGAGAGCTCCGCCGGAACGACGTATCCCGAAGCCGCGACGGGCGCAATGATGATGCCGCGCGACGGCTTGACCACCGGAGTGGGCGATGGTTTCGCGCCGCCCTTATGCTTGAAAACGGAGTCGACGATGTTCGAGATGCCCGAGAGCGGTACTTGCGCACCATTGCTGGAGGTCGGCGCGGGGGTGTTAGCGGTCTGCGTTCCGACGTTTTGAGTCTCGCGCCCGACGAAGGCCAGAATCTGCGAGCGCGCGAGCAGCGATTGCGACGCGACGTCGGCGACGCTGGAGACCTGCGCCGTCTGAGAGAAGAGAATGACCCCGCTCTCGACGCTCACGACCTGTTCGACGACGGCGGCGGACTCCCCGACCGGCGTCACATAGCCGCTGATATAAAAGTCTGCTTTTTCGGCGCGGGCATTGTCGAGAAAGCTGGGGCGTTTTACTGCCGCGGGGATCGGCAGCACCGTAATCCCGCCCGCCGCCACCATCTCCTGGCCGAGGATCTGCGCGATCGCGGTGCCGAGCCGCGGATCTGCGCCCGTTTGCACGTCGAAGGGATAGACCAGGACGACGGGCTGCTGTTCGAGCGAAGAGGGAGGCGGCGAGGGTTGGGGTGCGGGCGCCGGTGCCGGCGTCGCCGCGACGACGAAGCCGAGGAGCGAGCACGCGAGAATCAAGCCGGCTATTCGGCGCACGAAGGGTGTTTCAGCCATCAACCGACGCCTCTTCGCGCGCGGCGGCTTGATATCCGGTCGAAAGCGCGATGCTGTACTCCGCCCCAAAGAGAAAGATCGAGCCGATGCAGTAGAACCAGAGCAGCAACACAAGCGGCGCGGAGAGGGCCCCGTAGATGAGCGTGAAGTCCACATGCGTCAGGTACGCCGCGAAGGCGTATTGCACCGCGGGCCAAGCGACGGCAACCACCGTGGCCCCGCGCAGGGCGAACGCCCAGGAGTTACGGCGATTGGGCAACCAGCGATAGAGCACGACCGCGACGATAAAGACCAGTGCGATCGAGATCAAGTACGCCAAGATGTGCGTCACGCGGCGCGGATCGTGAATTCCGGCGACGTGAAACGAAATTGAAAGTACGATCGGTAGCGCGATGGCAATCAGCAAGAGTATTCCGGTCACCGGAAGCATGACGACCGAGAGTAACAGATTATGCACGAGCGGCCGCCCTTTCGGAACGGCGAGTGCACGGTCGAGCGCAAAGGCGAGGCCCATGAAAAGATTCTTGCCCGACCAGAGCAGGAACGCGGCGGCGATCAGGCTCGAGATGCCGCGTCCATAGATGTACGTTTGCAGGTTCTTGGCGATGTAGTCGTGCAGCGGTGGGGCCAGCGTATTCACGAGGAATAAGGTCCGACGCTCCGCATCGGGAAAGAGCAGCGTCGCGGCACTCAGTACGAGAACCACGAGTGGGAAGAGCGCAAAAAGGGCGTTGAACGCGATCGATTGCGCGTGGAAGGCGCACCCATCGCGAGAGAAACGCACCAGGGCGTCACGAAAAGCGGAGATGAGTCGCCGCATCGCAAGCGGTATATCGTTGGAACGTGCCGCTATTCCCACCGGTTCCGGTAGCGATTCTGGTCGATGGCCGCCCGCTCGCAAGCTACGTACGCGCGTACGTGGCGGGCGGACGGGTTTTAGCACCGGTCACCCCACTGTTGACGCGATTGGCCGACCGCGTCTGGTACGAAGGCGACACGCTGGTCATCGAACGCGGTGCGCGGCGCGTGCGCGTTCCTCTTGAAAGAACCTTTCCGGAGCAGTTCGACGGTGCGTACATCGCGATCGGACCCGTTCTGCGAGCGCTGGGGGCGTCGCTCTGCTGGGAACCCAAACGCCGTCGTCTGATCGTACGGCTTCCCGAGCGAGGCAACGTTGCAACGCCGACGCCCTTCGATCCGATGGCACCGTCGGCACCCCCGGCGACGGTCTTCACACCCTCACCGCCCGTGACTCCGCGGCCGGTCTGGACCGGCTCGCCGCTTCCTCGACGGACCCCGCTGCCGCTTCCTCCGCCGCGCCCGGGATGAGGACCACTTTTCCAAGCTCGCCGCCGGCGACGCGTTCGTATGCTTCTCGTGCGGCCGCGAGCGGAAAGCGTGCCGCTACCGGCGGGGGCGTAAGCACTCGCGACTCGAAGAGCGGCCCGAACTTCCCGTAGAGCTGCGCAATCTGTGCGAGATCGAGCTGGGCCGTATCGAGCCCAAAGAGTTGCAGCCGGCGCCGGTAGAGCATGAAGAGGTCGAGCTGGACTTCCCGGCCGGCAGCGGCCGAGAAGACGACCATGCGTCCTCCCTTTCGCAGTGAATCCGCGAGCTGGGCAAAGACCGGCGCGCCGACGCCGTTGAGGGCTACGTCGGCCCCGGTTCCCCCGGTGAGCTCCTGGACTGCCTTGGGGACGTCGTCGATGTCCGAACGCAAGACCGCCTCAACGTTCAGGCCGTGCAGCGGCGGACCGAGATCGACGCTTGAAAGATCCATGGCGACGGCGTGACCGCCCAGGGCGTTCACCAGTGCGATCGCCGCAGATCCGACGCTGCCGCCCGCTCCGGAGACGACGACCCATCCCCCCGCCTGGAATTGCGCGAGTTCGACCAGCGCGCTCCACGCGGCCACGAAGGGCACGCCGGTGACGGCGGCCGCCTCTGCGGTCAAGTGGGAAGGACGCGCGATCACCGCGTCGAGCGGCAGCAGCATGTGCTCGGCGTGGGAGCCGTCCTGGGTCATTCCGAGAATACCGCCGCCCGAACCCCAGACCTTTATGCCGATCGCGCTGTCCGGTCCCTGGATAACTCGGCCGGCGAAATCGCGACCGAGAATCCGCGGCAACGTGACCTGCGAGAAATGACCCAATGCGACGCCCGTGTCGCTGGGATTGACGCCCGCTGCCTCGATTTCGACGCGCACGTAACCCGCGGGGAGCGGCGCGTCTTGCACCTGGCTGACTTGCAAGTTTTCGAGCGGACCGAACTGCTCGATTCGTAGCGCCTTCACGCGTTGCCGGCGACGGGTACGCGAGCGCTTGCGACCGGAACCATCCACACGGCATATCGCATCGGGTCGTGAATGTTCGCGATCATCGCATCGAAGTAAGCGATCGCAGATTCTTGGCTGATCGACGTCAACTCGCCGATCGCCCCGGCGTATCCGTCGCGCCACGCCTCGATAATCGTTGCAAACGTGTCGCGCGGGACGCGGATCGTATCGACTACGATGTAGTCGATTGCAATCTGCTCCAAACCGAGCGCGGAGAGTATTCCGAACGTGTATCGACCGATCGAGAGATCGATATTCATGGCGCGCTCCATGGCGCGCGGGCCCTCGTGCCAAAAGTCTCCCGGGTCGAGCTCGCCGCGCGCAAAATGCAGCATCCCATAATCCTCGACGATGAGATGCAAATAGCCTCCCGGCCGCGTCACGCGCGCCAGCTCTGCGATGACCGCATCGGCCTGCGGAATCGAATGAAGCACGTGACGACAGACGGTCAGATCGAAACTGCCGGTCTGCGCGTCCAGTGCGAAGATGCTTTGATGTTCGAAGGTTAGCCGCGACGCCAAATCCGCGTAGCGCGAGCGCGCTCGTTGTAAGTGATCGTCGAGAATGTCGACGGCCAAAATACGCGCGTGGGGAAAGAGCGCAGCGAGACGCGATGCACCTTCACCCGTGCCGCAACCGGCATCGAGAATGGAGGCCTCCAGCGGCAGCCCGTAGCGTAGGAGCAGCGCGACTTCCTGCGGCCAGATCGCCCGCGCCTGAGCGTCCAGGTTTCGCACCATGGAATCGTCGGCCATCTGCCGAGCCTGGGGGTTGCGATCCACTAGCGCAATCCGACGGCGCCGAGATCGCGATCGCCCAGGCCGCGATCCGAAACGCTACGCGTCAGGGCTTCCATCGCATCGATCACCGGTAGGCGTTCGTGGTGGGCCGCGGCCTGCATGAGCGCGGCATCCTTATGCGCCATATCGATGCTCCAGAACGGATCGTAATCGTCCTCGACCATGCGTTTTCCGCGGCCGCGAATCTGGCCCGTCGGATCGTAGAAGTCGAAGAGCTCGTAGGCTCGTGCGCGAGACACGTCTTGCTCCTCCGCCATGCGCAGCGCATCGTTGATGCCGCCGACGACCGCCAGAATCATGGCGTTGCCCATGAGTTTATAGATGGCGGCGAGATCCGCGCGCTCGCCGACATAACGCAAGTCGCTGCACATCGCCTGCAACGCAACGCGAAGGCGCGCGAAGAGCGACAGATCGCCGGATGCCATCATCACGCCCTTGCACTCCAACGCCATCGGCGGTCCCATGAAGACTGGCGCGTGAAGCAGCGCGTGACCCGACCCTTCGAGCCGCGCGACCCGCTGCGCGACTCGTTGCGGCAGCACGGTCGAATGGTCCACGATGGGACAGTCCGTCGTAATTCCGGGAAGTGCGGCCTCTAACACGGCGTCGACGCCGGCGTCATCGGCCAAGCAGAGGTGAACGAGCTCTGCGCCGGCGGCCGCCTCGACGGGGTCGGTGAACGCGCGAGCGCCGTCCGACTCGAGCGCCTGGGCTCTCGCTGCGGAACGATTCCAGACGTGCACCGTCAGACCGCGACGCAACATCGCGCGAATCATCGCCGAGCCGAGCATGCCGGCACCATAGAAGGCAACGGTTTCCACCGGCGTTACTCCGCCTTATGGGCCGGCCGGCGCAGGAGCAGATTGAGACCGGCGACGACGACCGCGGCCGCGAATGCGTACCAAATCTGCGTGGAATCGGTAAGGAACTGCAGATTGAACGCGCTATCGAGCGAGTAGAGTCCGCTTCCCGCGAATGCGACCGCGAGTGCGCCGGCGATATAGACCGCGTTGAGCTCCCAGCCGCCGTTGGTTACAAAGAAGCCTTTGGTAATATGAACGGATCCGATCGCGACGAGCATCACGAGGACGATCAGTGCCGGGCCGAGCGCACCGCCCAGCCCGAGCGCGGTCAATAGACCGCCGGCCGTCTCTCCGAGACCCGCCATCAGCGCGAACATTTTTCCGGGACGAAAGCCGAGATTTTCGAAGAACCCGCCGGTCGCGTCGAGCCCATGTCCTCCGAACCAGCCGAACAACTTCTGCGTGCCGTGGGCCGCTAAGCCAAGCCCAAGGATCAGTCGAACGATTAACAGCGCAATGCTCATAATCTCTTTCTCCCCCGATTTATGCGAATAAAGCTCACGCTCCGTTCTTGCCCACGAGATCTTGGACGAGAACGAATTGGATGCCGAGCGCCTGTAGCCTGGGAATCATCGCGCGGACTGCCTCCAGAGTCGTCGGGCGCGGATGCCCGATCGCGATGGCGCTGCCGGTGCGCTGCGCGATCGCTGCGGCCTGCGAAAGCTGCGCTTCGCTATACGCCACGTCGGCCCGATTATCCAAAAAGACGTCGCGCGCCGCGGTTGGAACTCCCATTTGGCGCGCGGTGTCCTCTCCGACCGACGCTGCGTTGGTCTTCGAATCGATGAAGAACAGGTTGTGCTCTGCGAGCACGCCGATGACCGCGCGCATCACGCGGGGATCGGCGGAGGCTTTGCTGCCCTCGTGATTGTTCACGCCGCGTGCGAGCGGAACTTCCGCGAGGTCGCTCTGAACTTGCGCGACGATTTGCGTGTCGCTCATCTCGGTGGTGACTTTCCCGGGGCCCGGATTGAGGCCGGAGAGCGTCTCCATCGGAAGATGCAGCATGACACCTTTCCCGGCGTGGGACGCTTCGGTGGCGATGACGCTCGTGTACGGGACGTCGGGCAAGACCGAGAGCGTCAACGGTATTTCTAAGGCGACGAATCCACGCTCGGTTGTGATCCATTGGCCGCAATCGTCCACGATCAGCGCAAGCTTCGGACCTTGCGCGTTCGCGGCAGGTGTGGAGGTGGGCGACGCCGCCGGCACTGCGGACGGCAACCGAGTCGCCGCAGGCGGTGCGACCGGTGTCGCCGCCGGAGCCGGCGGCTCCGCGGACGGCGCCAGCGTGTGGAAGACGTAGTGAATGACCGGGTGCGGTTTGGGCCGCAGAAGCCACCATCCGGCGACGGCTGCGAAAAAGATCAATACGATCAGCGAAACGAGCGGCCCCATGCGGGAGCCGGAGCGTCGCGAAGCTCTCCTCGGCACCGGAGCTCGTTATTCGGCAATCCAGGATATGGCCCTCGCCGGGATGTAGCAGTGCGTCCTATGCAATTACAGGGAAAGACATTTGTCGTTACCGGCGGCAGCTCCGGTCTGGGAGCCGCCTGCGTTAGGGAGTTCGCGCGGGCCGGCGCAAACATCGTTATTTGCGACGTCAGCGACCGCGGAAACGAATTGGCGCGCGAGCTCGGCGCCGCCGTTCGCTTCGCGCGAACCGACGTCACCGACAGCGCGCAAGTTCAAAGCGCGGTAGATCTGGCGGCGGAAGCGTTCGGCGCGCTGCACGGTGCGATCAACTGTGCGGGCATCGCTACGGCCGAACGGGTCATCGGCCGCGAGGGTCCGCTGCCCTTAGAGCGCTTTTCGAAGGTCATCGCGGTAAATTTGATCGGTACGTTCAACGTCATTCGATTGGCGGCGGCAAAAATGATCGAACGCCCGGTCGAACCGCTCGAGGATCGCGGCGTCATCATCTGCACCGCATCGGTAGCCGCCTACGACGGGCAGATCGGTCAGGCCGCCTATGCAGCCTCGAAAGGCGGCGTCGTGGGGCTCACGCTTCCGGTGGCGCGCGAGTTCGCGCAGCATCAGATTCGCGTGATGAGCATCGCGCCGGGAATCTTCGACACGCCGATGCTGGCAGGCTTGCCCGAACCCGCGCGCGAGTCGTTGGGTAAGCAGGTTCCGTTCCCGTCGCGCCTTGGAAATCCGGCGGAATATGCGGCGCTGGCGCGGCACATCGCCGAGAACCAGATGCTCAACGGCGAAGTGATACGCCTCGACGGCGCGATCCGAATGGCGCCGCGTTAGCTAACACCGGTCTTGACGGGGGTAAACCGCGCCCCTATAATTATTTGGCCCGCGCCGGCACCCGGCTCTGGCGACTATCATCGAAATTAAAAAATAACGAAGAGAAAAAAAGAAATAGGGTGTTCGCGGTTACTTCCGTGAGATTGAATAGGGTATTGCCTGAAGTGCGCGCCGTTTTGAGTTCGCCGGCCAGTCCAGCGGATTTCAGGCCGGTAGCTATTCGCGGGGAAGCACTTTCAGCGACGGTATTAAGAGACAGGCGTTAGGACGGTTGGCGCTCTACTTCCTGGACACGAG
Source organism: Vulcanimicrobiota bacterium (assembly GCA_963725605.1). Classification (GTDB taxonomy): domain Bacteria; phylum Vulcanimicrobiota; class Vulcanimicrobiia; order Vulcanimicrobiales; family Vulcanimicrobiaceae; genus Cybelea. Next base: position 56,009 of record CAVRYW010000005.1, read on the forward strand.
CGCGCTAACGAAGCTTTACGTTCGCGAGCCGGGGCCGACGTAATGCTCGCGCTCGCGCGCGAAGGCGATGCCCGGCTAGCGCTATTGTCGGTTACGCCCGTTGAATTGCGCTCCGCGGTGCGGCGCAGGGAACGACGCGGCGACATCCCGAGCGATATTGCAGATTCGATCCTTGCCGGATTTACCTCGCACCTTGAGTCGCGGTTTATGAGGCAACCTATTACGGGGGGCATCCTGGAACTCGCCCTCGCGTTCGTGGAGCGTCACGCTTTAAGGGCCTACGACGCGCTGCAGCTGGGCGGTTGCATGGCGCTAAGGTCGAAGTCCGAAGAGGAAGGTCCAATCTTTCTTTGCGCCGATAACGCGCTCTGCCGCGCGGCTGCTAGCGAGGAGATACCCGTTATTAATCCCGAACTCGATCGACCGTGAAGGCATTATTAGCATGCGCGTTTGCTTCGGTATGCGCGGTAATTGGGTTGTCGGCGCAGGCCGGGCAAAACGCGCCGCCATGGGGGCACCTTGCGACGTCGCGGCCGCACTCGACGGCGACGCCGATTCCGCTGCCGTCGCCCGAGCGGCTACTCTATCTTATCCGGCGGCAGTTCCGTTCGCATCGTCCACCGCCGCCGTACGTTACCTATACGTTGATTCGAAAGCAAACGCTCGACGACGGCTATCCCGATCTGCTCAACAGCTACACCTATCACATCTGGTGCCGAACGACGGATCGCGCGGCGTTGGGTCGTCGCGTCTATCGGGGCTCCGCTCGCGGTACCCTCGAGTTCTTGCGGCCTTCTTTTAACGAGCCATGGGATCCGGGGCCGCCGACGGCGGATCTCTTCGAGCCGGCACCGCTCCATCCGCATACGAGCCCGCGCGACTTCGTACCGACTCCGGAGCCGACGGGGAGCCTGCCGCCGACGATCGCCGTGGTCACCGCGCTGGGAGAGTTCGACTACCGCGTCACGCGGGTCGCCAACGAAGGCAATGTAATTCACGTCAGCCTTCAGGCTCGTCGCGATCCCGATCGAAATCGCTTGCGCGAGCTCTACGTCGACGCAAAGACGCTGGAGCTACAAAAAGTCGTGGCAACCGATAAGCTGTACGACGAAGGGGACAGCGGTAAGCACGTCTACCCGATGCTCTTCACGGTTACGCTTGAATGGATGCATAATATGCCGATCGTCACGCACATCCACGGGACGCCGACGTATCAGACCGACGCTGACTATCTCGGGATCGACGCGACCGTCGACTACGACTTCACGGATATCACGTTTCCGAACTCGCTACCGGATTGGTACTTCGATCCGCGGTCGTACGCGCAACACGTCGACGACGCGCCGTCCTAAGCGGGGAAGGGCGGGTTCGCCTTAATCAGATCCGGAAAGTCCGCCCGCAGCACCTTGAGCTTTGGAAGATCGTTGAAGACGATATAGGGATCGTGCGGGTTGTGCAGCGCAAACTCTTGATGGTAGGCTTCGGCGCGGTAGAATCCGTGCAGGGGCGCGACGATCGTCACGATCGGTGACGTAAAGACGTGCGTTTGCTGCAGGTGAGCGATCGCGGCGATGGCCTCGGCGCGCTGCGCGTCGGTGGTGTAGAAAATCTCCGACCGGTACTGCGAACCTTCGTCGGGGCCCTGGCGATTAAGCTCCGTCGGGTCGTGGGCGACCTTGAAGTACACGTTAAGGAGGGTCTTGAACGAAATCTTCGCCGGGTCGTACGTAATCTCGACGGATTCAGCGTGGCCGGTCGTGCCCGTGCTGACGGTCTCGTACTGCGCCGTATTGGCATTGCCGCCGGCATAGCCCGCCACGACGCGGTCGACGCCTTTGAGTTCTTCGAAGACGAGCTGCATGCCCCAGAAGCATCCGCCGGCGAGGACGACCTGCTGGCTGCCGCTGGGCGCCGTGTCGGCCGTAGCGACGGCCGGCGCCGTTGCCGCGCCGATGCCGAGAGCAAGAAAGAGAGCGATGGCTTTAGGAATCTTCACGTTCTCTATAACGCCGCGCGAGCACAATTGGATGACCCTCTAGCGCAGGTGCTCGTCGAGCCAATCCAGCCAGAGCCGGGTGAGTTCGGCCGTCTGCTTGGGACCGTCGGGGCCGTGCGTTACTGCCGGAAAAACCGCGAATCGGACGGGAATGTGATTATCGACCAGTGCGTGGTAGAGGGCGTACGATTGCGTGATCGGGACGACGGGATCCAGGGTCGTTCCCCAGATCAGCGTCGGCGTCGTAATCTGCGCGTAATACGTGATCGGCGAGTTCTCGCGATAGATCCGCTCGCCGTCGCCGGTGTAAGGCGACGTTCCGAGCGGATAGCGGTCCTGTACGTTGGACGTCGAGAGATTATACTCGTCGAACTCGCTATTGACCGCGGCTCCCGAGACCGCCGCGCGCCAGTTGTGGTAGTGTCCGATCAGCCACGACGTGAGCTCGCCGCCGTAGGACCATCCGCACACGGCGACGCGCGACGCGTCGACGTCCGGCCGCCGTTCGAGCGCCGCTAAACCGGACATGATGTCGGCACTTGGGCCCGCAACCGTATCGTGCACGATTGCCGTCATGTACGCGTTACCGAGATTATCGCTGCCGCGGTAGTTGGGCTGAAAAACGACGTAACCGCGCGCGGCGATCATCTGCGCGAGCGGCCACTGTTCCCAAACGAAATCGCGCGCACTCGAGAGGCCTGGTCCGCCGTGGATGAGCACGACGATCGGATACTTTCTCGCCCTATCATCCTGACTCTTCCCTGCGACTCCGCTCAGGGCAGGCTGGCTCAGAGGAAGGACCGGTGGATCGGTGACGACGCCGTCTTCGGCGAAGCCATCTGGGCCGGTCCAGCGAAGCTCGCGCATGTGGCCGAGCCGCAATCCCGCCAGGAAGTCATTGACGTGCGTCAAGCGCCGTGGCTTCATCGAGCCGGGCGGGAGCACGTATAACTCGCGCGCGGTTGCCGGCGTCGTCGCGACGAAAGCGATCGTACCGTCTCGCGCGATGGCGGCCGCGCTTCCGGAGTCGAACGTGGAACTCGAGTATGGATCGCAGACCGGATGGAGATCTCCGAGCGGCACCGGCTGCACGGCTCCCGTTAAGTCGGCCATCCAAAAAAGCGTCTGCGTTCCGTCGCTGCCGCAGAGCAGCAGCCGCTTCGAATCGGGAAACCAAAGCGACGCGGCGATGTTCCGATCCAACGTGGGCGCAATCATAACGTCGTGGCCTCCCGTGATGACGCGCACGGTGTTCTCCGCATTGAAGTCGCCGCCGAGCGGATACCAGAATGCCAGGCGCGATCCATCGGGCGCATACGACGGACTGAGCTCGAGTCCGGAGCGAGCGGTCAGCTTACGCAGCCCGGCGTTCGCAGCGTCGACCTGCCAGAGCGTGGAGTACTCGTCGTCGCCGCTGAACGTATTTTTCAACCGCGTGAACGAGATCGAGCGGCCGTCGGGCGTCCACACGATTTGCGGCGAGAAGATACCGCCGGGATCGGTTGGCGCGATCGTCCAAGCGCCGGTCGTAATCCGCCGCGCGTTCCCGCCTCTCGCGGCAACGATCCAGAGATGCTCCGGCGGCGTCAGCGAGGCCGCGGTATAGTCGTTGTCGCCAGCAAAGAAGAAGGGCGCGCTGCTCGGCGGATCGACGGCGACAAAGGCAATTTCGGCGCCCGTCGGGGCTCCAAGCGGCATCGCTTACGTCGCCCTTGGCGTGCGTGAGCTGCACGGTCGCGCCGCCTTCGCGGACGAACACCTGCAGCGGCTGGCCTTGCGAGGGGCGCGCGAGGTAGGCGAGGCGCGAACCATCCGGCGACCATCGGGGAACCGCTACGTCGTGGCGAAAAGCCACGACCTGCAGTCGTCCGCTTCTCACGTCGATGACGGCGAGCTCGTTGTCGTATGCATCGTGCGGCCGATCTTGAGTGACGACGACGAGCGCGACGTGCCGCCCGTCCGGAGAGATCGACGCCTCTTCGAGATCGACGATGCGGGCCATGTCGTCGAGGCCCAGCGGCGCGGGCGCCGCGGGGCCGTGACCGGCCGCAGCGACGGCGAGTGAAACTGCCAGAAAAATGCCGTGCATCCTTTACCTTTACTACAGCGGTTGATCTTTAGATGCGCGACGATTTCCATCCGCTCGTTCGCGAGTGGTTCGATTCGAGTTTTTCTGCCGCGACGGAGCCGCAGGTTCTCGGTTGGCCGGCAATTCGAGCCGGCCAGGACGTCCTGATCTCCGCTCCGACGGGATCGGGAAAGACGCTTGCGGCCTTCACGCTCTGCTTGGACGACCTCGTCCGCCGCTCGACTGAGGGCACGCTGCCGGAGCAGACGCTGGTCGTGTACGTCTCGCCGCTCAAGGCCCTGACCAACGACGTCCGCGAGAACCTGGAGAAGCCGCTCGCGGCACTGACCGCCCTCGCTCGAGCCCAAGGCCTGCCGATGTCGCCGATTCGCACCGCCGTGCGTACCGGCGACACGACTACCGCCCAGCGCCAAAGCATGCTGCGAAAGCCGCCGCACGTGCTCGTAACGACGCCCGAGTCGCTCTACATCCTCCTGACGGCCGAGAAGTCGCGTGCGCTTTTCGCAACCGTCGCCACGGTTATCGTCGACGAGATTCATGCGATGGCGGCGGACAAGCGCGGCTCGCATCTGGCGCTCACGCTCGCGCGTTTGGATTACCTGGTCGCGCAGACGAGCGGGCGAAAACCTCAGCGCATCGGCCTTTCGGCCACGGTGCGTCCCTTGGAGCGCGTCGCGCAGTTCTTGAGCGAGCGCGCGACGATCGTCAACGTTGGGCATCGTCGCGAAATGGAGCTCTCGGTGGAGGTTCCCGGCGACGAACTGGGCCCGGTCGCGAGCAAAGAGATGTGGGGCGAGATTTACGATCGGGTCGCCGGCGAAATTCGCAACCATAAGACGACGCTGGTTTTCGTCGGAACGCGCCGCATGAGCGAGCGTGTTGCGTTCGCGCTCAACGAGCGCCTCGGAGAAGGCTTCGCCATGCCGCATCACGGTAGTCTCGCGCGCGAGCTGCGGTTCGACGTCGAACGCCGCCTGAGAAGCGGCGAGCTGCGAGTCGTTGTGGCGACGGCCTCGCTCGAGTTGGGCATCGATATCGGCTCGGTCGACCTCGTCGTTCAGCTGGGCTCGCCGCGCGCCATCGCCGTCGCGTTGCAGCGCATCGGGCGCTCGGGGCACTGGGTCGGAGCCAAGCCAAAGGGAATCTTCTACGTGACGACGCGAGACGAGCTGCTCGAGTGCGCGGCGCTGGTACGCGCGATTCGCGGCGGTTCGCTCGATGCGCTCGAGATTCCGACGGCGCCGCTGGATATTCTCGCGCAGCAGATCGTCGCGGCTTGCGCGCAGCACGAATGGGAAGTCGAGACGCTCTTCGCGCTCATTCGCACGGCCTTTCCGTACCGCGATCTTCAGCGCCGGGATTTCGATGCCGTTCTCTCCATGCTGGCAGATGGTATCGCAACCTCGCGCGGGCGCAGCGGGACCTATCTGCACTACGATCGTGTGAACGGTCGTCTGCGCGCGCGCCGGGGCGCGCGATTGGCGGCGATCACCTGCGGCGGCGCGATTCCCGATACGGCGAACTATAGCGTCATCCTGGAGCCGGACGGCCACGTCATCGGCTCGCTCGACGAAGACTTCGCGATCGAGAGCATGGCCGGCGATATCTTTCTTCTCGGCACCAACTCTTGGAAGATTCGCCGCGTGGAAGCGGGCGTGGTTCGCGTGGAGGACGCGCATGGTGCGCCGCCGTCCATTCCGTTCTGGAACGGCGAAGGGCGCGGCCGCACCATCGAGCTCTCGCGCGAAGTCTGCGCCGTGCGCACGGCGATCGACGAACGCGACGACGCGAGCGCGATCGCGTGGCTCGAGCGGGAAGCTGCGCTCGACCGCGCGGGCGCCGAACAGGCGGTCGCGTACGTGCGAGCGGGTAAGAAAATTCTCGGCGTCGTCCCGACGGATCGCACGCTGGTCGCCGAGCGCTTCTTCGACGAAGGCGGCGGCATGCAGTTGATCCTGCACACGCCGTTTGGTGCGCGCATCAACCGCGCATGGGGTTTGGCGCTACGCAAACGCTTCTGCCGCTCGTTCAACCTCGAGCTGCAGGCTGCCGCAACCGACAATGGGATCGTGCTCTCCTTGACGGATCAGCATGCGTTCCCGCTCGACGTGGTCTTCGAGTTCGTGAAGTCGGCGAGCGCCGAGCGAACGCTCACGCAGGCGCTGCTTCCCGCTCCGATGTTCGCCGCGCGCTGGCGTTGGAACGCAACGCGAGCGCTCGCGATTCTGCGCTTCAGCGGCGGGCGCAAGGTGCCGCCGCAGTTGATTCGGATGCGCGCCGACGACTTGGTGGCGGCGGTCTTCCCCGATCAGGCCGCTTGTCCCGAAAACCTCACCGGCCCGATTAACATCCCCGACCACGTTCTGGTGCGCGAGACGCTTGCGAACTGTCTGCACGAAGCGATGGACCTCGACGGTTTTCTCGAAATTCTGCGCGAGATCGAGAACGGCACGCTACGAACGGTCGCCATCGACACGCCCGAACCGTCGGTCTTCTGCCACGAGATCCTCAACGCCAATCCGTACGCGTTTCTCGACGATGCGCCTCTGGAGGAGCGGCGGACGCGAGCCGTGGCGCTTCGGCGAACGACGCGCGACGACGTCGATGGTGCCGGGATCCTCGATCCCGCCGCGATCGCGCAGGTGGCGGCCGAATCGTGGCCGGTCGTGCGCGATGCCGACGAGCTGCACGACGCACTGACGACGTTGATCGTCGTGCCGCCGCTCGCGCACTGGAGGCAGTGGTTCGATGAGCTCGTCTCGCAACGACGCGCTTGTACGATGAACAACTTTTGGACCTGTACCGAGCGGCTCGAAATCGCGCGCGCGGCCTACGAGGCGCCGTCGCCGGCTCGCGAGGAAGCCATGACCGAAGTCTTGCGCGGCTGGCTCGAGTCGAGCGGGCCAACGACGGTGGCAGAGATGGCGGAACGCTTGCGCACCGACGACGAAACGATTGCCGCGGCGCTCCTTCGCCTCGAAACGCAGGGTCAAGTTCTGCGCGGCCGCTTTACCGCCGCGGCGCAGAGCGAGCAGTGGTGTAACCGCCGCGTGCTCGCGCGCATTCATCGTCTGACGATCGGGCAGTTGCGCCGCGAGATCGAAGCAGTTACTGCGGCGCAGTACATGGCCTTCCTGCAACGCTGGCAGCACGTGACGCCCGCAACGCGGTTGCATGGAATAGACGGCACGCTTCAAGTCGTCCGGCAGCTCGAGGGCTATGAGATTCCGGCGGTTGCCTGGGAGGGACAAATTCTTCCGGCGCGCATCGCGGGCTATAAACCCGAGTATCTCGACCGGCTCTGTTACGCCGGCGATGTCATGTGGGGGCGCCTTTCACCGCATCCGGCGTTAGAGCCGCGGGATGTGGCGCAGAGCCGGCGCGTGCGTCCCACACGTCTCGCGCCCATCGCGCTCTTTCTGCGCGCGAACGCCGAGGAGCTCATCGTTCGCCGTCAAGCGAATGTCGAAGCGCTCTCGCACGCGGCCCACGAAGTCTTCGAACAGCTGGAACGACTACGCGCGCCCTTCTTTGCCGAGATCGTGCGAGCCGTCAAACGTCTGCCGAGCGAAGTTGAAGAAGCGCTCTGGCAACTCGTCGCGGCGGGTTTGGTGACGGCCGACGGCTTCGACGCGCTGCGATCGCTTAGCGACGCCAAGCGCCGATTGGGCGAGAAGGGCCTTCGCGCGCGACCGCGGTCGTCGAGCGGGCGCTGGACGCAGTTGGCGGCGACGGCCGAGGCCATCACGCCGGATGCCTTCGCGCGGCGCCTGCTGGCACGCTGGGGCGTCGTCTTTCGAGACGTCATCGCTCGCGAGAGCCTCGCGCCGAGATGGCGCGAGTTGCTGCTCGCGTTGCGCCGGATGGAGGCGCGCGGAGAAATTCGCGGCGGACGCTTCGTTGCGGGATTTGTCGGCGAACAGTTTGCGCTGCCGGAGGCGATCGACGCCTTGCGTGCCGTGCGCAGAACCGGCGCAAGCATCGAGAGGTTGCCGCTTGGCGCTTACGATCCGTTAAATCTCGCCGGGGTCATTACCCCGGCGCAGGAGCCCGACGACGCGCTGGAATCAACACTGCATGGCGGTCTGCTCGCCTGAATAGATTTCGATCACGCCGCTGACCTTAAACGGAATGTCCTCGCTCTTTAGCAGCGCTCCGATTCCGCCGATGACGCCGCCGTACTTGCCCTTGGTGGCGGTCGTATAGCAGGGTCCGAACTTCACCTTGTCGCCGTAGACCAGCGCCTCGCCGTAGGCCGTATACGGCTGAGCTGCGACGACTTGTTTGCCGGTCAGGCCGCCGCCGGCTTTGAGATCCTTGCCGAACGTCGTTCCGCCGGAGGTAGAAAACGCAAGGTAGAAGATCGGCGTTCCCGAGCCGAGCGCAGGAAAGTTGTCGAAGTTCTCGGTGCCGCTGCTCAGTGTAAGTTGAATCGACGGATTGAGGCTGGGATACTTTAGGTTACCGCCGAACCCGCCATACGCCGGAATGCAAAAGGAGCCACCCGCGGTCTTGAGTTTACCGCTGAGCGTGGCGTATTCCGACTTATTTACCTGACCCTTACAACTGCGCGGCAGGCGATCGGGAGTTACAACCGCTAGCGGTGAGAGCGGAAGCAGTCCGTTGCCATGCTGCGCGCAGGCTGAGAAGACGAGCGTTGCCGCGATCGCGACCGATCCGGCTAGGCGATGACCCAGAGATGGCATTTTGCTCCTAAAACTGAGAGGTTGCTAGCATCCTTGGCTGACTTGCATGCCCGGATAAATTTCGATGACGCCGTATCCGGCGCCGGTGATCGTCGTATCGCTGAAAAGCTGACCGATCCCTGGAAGGACACCTCCGTACGGACCTTGAGTCGCGACGGCATAGCATGGCGGAAACATCAGAACGAGATGCCCGACGGCGACGATGCCGAAGGCGGTGTACGTTTGGCCGGCCTGAATCGTTGCCGAGGTCAGGCCACCGCCCGACTTCAGCTTCGTGTGGAAATGCGTTCCGGCAAGGAAGTGAAGGTTCAAGTAGAAGATCGGCGTTCCCGACGAGCCTAGCAGCGGCTCGTCGTAGATGTTCTGCGTGCTGGAGCGAAGCACGAGCTTCACCGGTCGCTTGACGCCCGGGTACTGCATCGTTCCCCCGAAGCCCCCAAACGCCGGGATACAGAACGAGCCGGCTCGGTTTTTCAGCCTCGCGTCGATCTGCGCGTAGTTTTCTTTCGTTCGTTGATGCGCGCACTGCGGAGGTGTGGTGGCGGCCCGGCTCGTCGTCGCAGCCGAAAGCGCTGCACCGTCGCGCTGCCCGCAACTCGTCATCGCGCAAGCCGCAGCAAGAGCCAGACCGACATAGAGTTTCTTCATTGCATGAGCTCCTTTAAGCGCACCTCGCCGGCCTCCGCCAGCGCCGCAAGATCCTTGTACGCCGCATACTCCGCGACCGTGGGTCGCTGATATGCGCCTTCGAGCGAGTTGAGCAGGAAGCCGAGTTGTTCTCGCACCTTGGTCGGGTGCATCACGTCGGCTTCGCTCGAATGAACGTCGAGCAGCACGAGATCGGCGATCGCGCTATCGATCGCGGCGGCTTGCGCGGCGCTCATCTTTTTGCCCACGGTCATTGCAGCGACGATCGATCGATCCAGCGTGTCGATGGAGTTACGGATCTGCATCTCCAGGGCTAACCGTGCCTCGAGATCGCCGATTGACGAATGAATGCGCGGGTCGAGCACGACCTTCAACGGAGCCTGAAGCGTCTGAGCGCCGTACCGCAGCACGACCGTGTAAGCGCCGGGAACGATCGTTGGTCCGTCGGCCGTATCCGGGAAGTCGTCGGTTTCGAGCGCACGGACGCCGGGCACTTCATAGGCGGGCTCGTAGCGCAGATCCCATTGAAAGAGGTTGGGCCCGGGCTTGACGCCGGTGAGCTTCTCCAAGTCACGGGCGCGCTGCGTCACCACGTCGAGATTGTCTTCTTGTTCTGGGGTTAGCTTCTTTTCATGCGCATTTTTCGGGTGCAGCGTAAAGCTGCGAATCGTTGCACCGCTTGAATCCAAGAACGAGATCGTCAGCGGCGACTCCCCGTGGTAGCCGGCCGGAACGTTAAAGAAAACGGCCGCCCCGTACTTAGGATTGTCGCCGAAGTCCGGAATCGGAGTGTCTGAGCCGCCGTAGGCGTTGGAGAGCCAGGCGGTCTGCGGTGAGAAGAGCTGCAGGCTTGCGACCGAAAAACTCGTTTTGCTCGCAAGCTGTTCGAGGTACGCGAGGTTATCGAGAATCCAGAAGGCGCGACCGTGTGTGGCCGCGACCAGCTCTCCTTCGCGAGAGTCGATCGCGAAATCGCGGACTTGAACGCCCGGCAAATTCATCGTGAGAGGTTGCCAGTCTTGACCGCCGTCGAGACTCACGTACGCCGTGCTGCGCGTCCCGGCAAAGAGCAACCGCGGCGCGAGCGGATCTTGGCGAACGACGAACACGTACTGATTGTCGGGAATTCCGCTGGTGAGCGGCACCCAGTGCTCGCCGAAGTCGGTCGTTTCGAAGACGTACGGGTGGTAATCGTCCCACATGTAACGCGAAGCCGTGAGAAATGCCGTGCCTCGGTCGGTATGCGACGGCTCGATCGAGCTTATTTGAGCCCATTGCGGAAGTTGCGGCGGCGTTACCAGCTTCCAGGTCGCGCCGTGATCGCTCGTTACGTGTACGAGACCGTCAGCTGAGCCCGCCCAGAGAACCTTGGCATCGAGCGGTGAAACGGCAAGCGACGAGATGTCCGGGAAGGTTTCGGCACCGGTTTGGTCGTTATCGATCGGTCCGCCGGTCGGGCCTTCGGTAGAGGGGTCGTTGCGCGTGAGATCGGGACTGAGGATGCTCCAAGTCTGGCCGCGGTCCATGCTCGAGAAGACGACCTGCGACGCAACGAGCAGCTCGCGCGGGTCGGCCGGCGAGAAGAAGATCGGATGCGTCCAGCCGAAGCGATATTTCGTTGACGCCGCCGACGCGCCCGACATATAGCGAGGCCACGGGCTGACGTTTTTCGTATCTCCGGTGATGCGGTTGAGGCTTACGAACGAGCTGAAGTATCCGCTGCCGAAGGTTACGAATGGATCGCCGGGCTCGGGCGCGACGAACGTGCTCTCGCCCAAAGCGACCGTATGCCATTGCTCGGGGCCGATGCCCGGGCCGACGGCCGCGCTCGCGCCTTCGTACGCGCCTTCATCTTGTGAGGCGCCGAAGACGTGAAATGGAAACTGGTCGTCGAGTGCGACGTGATAGAACTGGCCCGTGGGCTGATTGTGATCGTCGCTCCAGTTATCGCCTCCGTCAACCGAAACCGTTCCGCCGCCATCGTCTCCAACGAGAAGAATCTTTGGATCGTGGGGATTGATCCAAATGATGTGATTATCGCCGTGGGGTATCTCCATGTCGGTAAACGTCTTGCCGCCATCGGTCGTCTTGTAGATGCCGTCGACTTCGGGCGCGTAGACAACTTGAGGGTTGGTAGGATCGACCGTAAGCGCCATATAGTAGAAGGCGCGCTGACGCAACTTCCATTCCGCGTTGACGCGCTTCCACGTCCGGCCCCCGTCGTTCGACCGGAAGACTCCGCCATCGTGCGCCTGCACGATCGCGTAAACGATGCGTGGGTCGCTCGCCGCTACCGCGACGCCGATCTTTCCGAGCAGGCCCGTGGCAAATCCGGGGTTGGACGAAATCTTCATCCAATGCCGGCCGCCGTCGAGCGTCTTGTAAAGCCCGCTTCCCGGTCCGCCGCTTGTCAGCTTCCACGGGAACCGTTGCGCCTGCCACATTGCCGCGTAGAGAACGTGGGGATTGCGGGAGTCCATCGCGAGGTCGATGGCGCCGGTGTCGTCGTTGACGAAGAGCACCTTGCTCCACGTGCCCCCGCCGTCGGTCGTCTTGAAGATGCCGCGCTCCGAATTGGGCCGAAAGACGTGCCCCATCGAAGCCGCATAGGCGATGCGGGCGTTATTCGGATCCACGACAATTTTCGCGATCATGTGCGTATCGCGCAGACCGGCGTACGACCAGGTCTTGCCGGCGTCGGTCGTTTTATATACGCCGTCGCCGGTATCGAAATCGCTTCGAATGTCGGCTTCGCCGGTTCCGGCGTAGATGACGTTCGAGTTGGAAGGCGCGACCGCGAGCGCACCGATCGGGTCCGCGATGCCGGGGATCTTGCCGTCGGTAATGTTGGTCCACGTTAGACCGTAGTCGGTGCTCTTCCAAACGCCGCCCTCAACGCCGCCCATATAGAACAAGTCGCGATTACTCGCGACGCCCGCAACGGCGACGGACCGGCCCCCGATGTAGGGCCCGATGCTTCGCCATTGCAGTTTTCCGATGAGCTGTTGCGAGGCGGACGCTGGGGTTGCGGCATTTGCGCCGATCGGTATCACAAGGGCCAGCATCGCGCCGGCGAAAATCCCAATGCGCTTCATCGTGCGATATCGTGCCAAGGCGCCGCCAAAACCCTTCTTGCGCTAACGAACGGTGATGTTACGCACCTCGACCGCGCCTAAGCCCTCCGCCTGAATACCTGCATCGATAATGGCCGCTTCCTTGGGAACTTTGAGGGTCAGCGTAAACGACGTCCACTCCGAACCGGCGGCCAGCTCCAGTATGTTACCGCTGACGGCTTCGATGACCGAGCCACTCGCCATGGCCGCTTGCGCTACCGGTCGGGCGTAACCGAACAGGTCGTCGAGCCGGAACTCACCGCTAACGTGGACGCTCTGCCCAATATACGGCGTAGCGCCGACGCGAAGAACGAGCCGCTGTGGCGTTCCGTTCAGTCCGTCGTCGTTGGTCAGCTTCGCCCCGTTCGAAGTCGCCGAGACCGTAACATCGGCGTAGCCGACACCGGAGATTCGCCAGTCGTTGCCGCTCAGTGAGACGTCGCGGTGCATGGACGAGGGCCCTACACCGTACGTCGACGCAGTGCTAGTTGGAACATAGACCAGGCCGTCGAATGAGTTCGGAGCCACGATTTGCATCGGGTACGGCGGATGTTGCGGATCGACGGCGCCGCCGATCTCCTGGATGCCGTGGCTGCTCGAGAAGAAGGTCTGCAACGGGCTGCCGGGCCGGAGCCCGCGCAGATCGAGGAACGCAACCGCATCGAGGGGCCCGAATAATGCGGCGATCGTATCGCTCGCTCTCGGAGGTATCGTCACGGTCTTCAAACCTTGACCTTGAACGATGGCGCGAACCGTTCCGCTCCCGAACGTCTGCCCGATCGTGTAGTAATCCGTGCCATAGCGCTGCCGCAGGTAGGTGCCCATCGAATGGTAGCTCAACTCCGCGGTGGCGCCGATGTGCCCGTTGTGCGCCCACAACGCAATCTTCGCGTGCGGATAGGCCTGCGTTGCGAGCCATTCGACGTTCTCCGCCATGAAGCGGTCGCGCGTCTCCGCGCCGGCAAACATCCCGCTCGCCGTCGCCGTGGAGAGATCGAGATACTGAAGAATATTGGTTATGGCTTCGCGGGCGACTGCGGCCTCGGGCGAGGGCGGCAGCGACGACAGCCGGTCGCCAAACGCGGCAACGCTCCGGCGGCAGCCCGCGACTGGCTTCGCCGGGTAGCTTGCCACGGAGTCGATAACGCAGGCGAGCGCGGCTCGCGCATCGGGAAGTTCGGCCGGATTTGTATCGCGCAGATAGGCGGCGAGATAACCGATGGCATCGCTTGGGTCTTGCACGTCGAACCCTACGAAGCTCAGAATCGGATGCTTTCCGGGCGCGGCGTTGTAACTGCGCATCCACTGCACGAGATCGATGACCTCGGGTGTGTTCCACGTCCAGAACCCAAGCGCGGCGACGGCCTGCTGCGCGGTGCCGCGCCCGGTCTTGATATAGCGGTCGACAAAGAGGCCTGCGCCCCAGTTCGCCTCCATCCCAAAGACCGTAAAGCCTTTCTGCTCGACTAAATAGCGATAGAGGCGATCTTTGAACGCAAAGAACTCGCTCGTGCCGTGGCTTCCCTCACCCATGCCGACGATGCGGGCCGCCCCGATCGCCGTTCCGATCCGGCTCAGCTGCTCGGGATCGGCTTCGGGCGAAAGTGTCGGGATGACGACGGCTTGCGTTCGGAGCTGGGCGATTGCGAGGCTCGGCGGCATGACTGGCTCGTGCGCCGCGGCGTGCTCGTTTTGGACGAGCTTATTGTCAACGTACGTGATCACATCGTGGACGAGCGTCGAGCGTAGCCGCCACATTCCGCTGTCGAGCCTCCACTCATCGGTGGAGCGCACGAGTGCTCGAAGCGGCTTGGGCGCGCCGTTTACTGCGTAGGTGCCGGTGACCTGAGCGGTGGCATCGGCCTGCGCTGCGTTACCTTTGATGTCGAGCCTTGTCAAGACGATCTCTATGTTTGAGACCGTCACGCCCGAATCGTTTTCGGTCTGGTTCTTGACGTAGGCGGCGCGATCGTCGATCGAGCCGTCGACCTCGCGAGCAGAGAATGCGGGTTCGAGCAGTGCCGTCAACGCCGGCGCGTCACTCTTGCGCTCTGCCGTTTGGAGGCTGCGATAGGCGGCGCGAACGGCCACGTCACCCGCCGTCTGACTCTGGACTGCAAACGGCGAAAAGGCGAAGGCGACGAGGAGGCACGCGGCAAGACGGCCGAAGCGAAGCACGTGGACTCCTTTCGTCGATAAGCGAGGTGATGCCGGCCTCAAAGCGCTGGGTGCTCGGTAGTAACGCCTAGCGGCTGGATTCATCGCCGGAGGCTCGAATAGGACGCTTACATGGCGAATCGGGGCGCCGCGGCCCCAGGATCGACGGAGGTTTTTTCCCGTGAGGCGCACTCGTAATATCCTCGTCTGGGCCGCGCTTTGTGCGGTAGCGGCGTGTTCGCCGCTGTCGTCGTCGTATTCGGTCGCGCCGCAGACTCCATCCAACGCTGCCCTGCACGTGTCTGACGCGGCCACGAAACCGAAGTTCAAAGAATATACGGTCCCGACTGCGCAGTCGGATCCGTACAAGATGGTCCTCGGGCCGGACGGGAAGTATTGGTTCACCGAGTTCGCTGGGAACAAGATTGCGAACATCACGACCGCCGGGAAGTTCTCCGAATACGACGTTCCAAGCGCGCAAGCGGAGCCTTCCGGGATCACCGTTGGTCCCGACAACAACCTATGGTTTACCGAAGCGCATGCCGACAAAATCGGGAAGCTTACCACCGCGGGAAAGTTCACGGAGTACAAGGTTGCAACGGTGAGCGCCGATCCTTCCGTGATCCGCTCCGGCGGCGGGAGCGTGCTGTGGTTCACCGAACGCGGGGGAAATAAAATCGGTGAGATCACGACGTCGGGGAAGATCACGGAGTTCACCGTGCCGACTCCGGATTCCGAACCTTCAGGAATTTGTATCGGTCCGGATAGCGCAATTTGGTTCACGGAGGATGCCGGTGATAAGGTCGGACGCATGACGACCGCCGGGAAATTTACCGAGTACGACGTTCCCACCCCGAGCGCTAAACCTGGAGGAATCGCGCCCGGCGCGGACGGCGCATTATGGTTTGTCGAGTTCAACGGGAACAAAATCGGACGCCTTACGACGGCGGGGTCGTTTACGGAATACAAGCTGCCGACCGCGAGTGCGGGCCCTTTCGTGATCGAACCGGGCAGCGGCAGCCTGTTGTGGTTCACGGAGCAGAACGCCGGAAAACTTGCCTCGATTACGACCGGCGGTAGGATCACCGAGTACGCCGTGCCTGGGCCGAGCGGCGGCGAGCCGTCGGGAATCGCGCCGGGCGCCACCCAAATCTGGGCGACCGAATTCGACGCGAACAAGATCGTTAGTCTGACGCCGTAATTGCGATCGGTTACGGAGCGCCGGTGTAACCCGGTTTGTAGGGCGGGCCGATTCCGCCTTGTAAAATGAGTGGGGGCCTCGGCGGTTGCGTAAAATCGAAGTCGTTTCGCAAGTCGCCGAGCTGCGGTGCATTTTCGGCAACCTCGGCGCGCGGATCCGGGCGTCCGTCGGTCTTTGGATCGAGCCGCTGCCCCGCGAGAAAATCGTCTTCGATGAACTTCACGTAGGCGTCGTGGCTGAGCGTTTGATGGTCGATGTAGCCCTTACGAGCGTACGGGCTGATCACGATGCCCGGGACGCGGGGGCCGTAACCGAAGTAGTTGACGTTCGGCGGCGCGACGTGATCGTAAAAGCCTCCCCAATCGTCCCAGCTCAAGAATATGGCGGTCGAGTTCCAATACGCGCTGCGCATGACCGCATTGATGATGCCGGTGACGTAGGCCTGTCCCGCGCTCACCCGCCCCGGCGGGTGTTCGCTGTAGCGATTGCCGGGCGTTATCCAGGAGACCGCGGGCAACGTGCCGTCGCGGAGGTCGCGAAAGAAGAGCGACGTGTCTTTGATATTTGAAAGCTGTCCGTCTTGCTTCACATCGTCAAACGACGGGAGCGGATTCCAGATGCCGGGCGTTCGAGCGGTCTGCGGGTGCAGGTTGCAACTGCTCTGATCGTTCTCACAGTCAGGCTCGAGCCCGTCCATCACGTAGTAGGCCCATGAGACGTGGTTCGCGTGCAGCAGATAGGTTAAGTCGGTCCAAGGATAGTCGGGTCGACCGGCCGCTTGCGGCGCGTCCTTCGTGAAGAGGTCGCGCGGAAAATCAGCCTCGTTAAAGTACGTGCGCTCCGGCTTACAGCTCGCCGGATCGCCGATCGTGGTGCAGTCTGCCGCCCACTCCGAAACCATGTAGAGGTGCGTCGGCAGACTCCACGATCGCACCGGCGCGAACAGATGGTCTTGCAGAACGAAGTTGCGCGCATATGCCCAGTAGTTGGGAAGCTCTTGCGCGGTGTGATAACCCATTACGGTCGTTTCGTGGCCTTTGACGACGCACGTCGGGATATCGGTGGGGCAGCCGCCGGTTCTCTGCGCTCCCTGCATGACCTCGACGAAGCCGTCCATCTTCCCACCGTCGATATCGAGATCGGCCGCCTTCGCGCCGTGCGGGCCGCCCGTGTCCTCATCGTTCGTGTCGTGGTAGGGCTGCACACACGTTTTGGCTTCTCGGTCGGGAACGCAGACTTGCGCTATCCCGTCACGCATCGGAATGCCGTCGGCGCCGGGAAACGTTCCGAAGTAACTGTCGAAGGAGCGATTCTCCTGCATGATGACGATCACGTGCCGGATCGTGTGAATTCCGCCCGCGGCCGGCACGGCGCGAGCAGATCCGGAGACGAGAGCTACCACGACGAGAGATGATATTGCCGAACGAAGCATTAGTCTACCTCGAGATTCGATGCGCGGGCCATCAAACTTGCAAGGGTGCCGAGGGGATCAAGATGGCGGCAGACTCGTATCTTACTTCCAGATGATTCGCTGTGCGTGCCCATCGGAGGTGCAAATCGTGGTTCCCGATCTCGGCCCGGACCAGGTTGTAACTTCCGTAGAATAGCTGCCCTCGTCGAACTCCATGCGAATGCGTGCGAGCGGAGCTCGTGGAGATGCGCTTGTGGCGCACGCAGCTAGTGCCTCATTCAGTTCTGTGCGTTCCTTCGTCGATAAATGCTCCTCTAGGAGGGTCTGCACGATCACCGTAACGTAGCCTTCGCGGCACCTGGCTTCGCGTCGAAGCCATGTCGAAAAGCCTTCGGCATCGATGGTTACTGCGAAATTCGCGGCGTCCTGAATTGCGGCGCGCAGACGCTCCAGCCGGTCCGCTTGGTCGGGCCAAACGAAGGATTGCAGTCGTAATCGATCGCTCTTACTATTTAAATCGATCGGGCTAAGATCGCAGCCACGCCGCTCGGCCACTTTGAGATCCGCGTGTAAGTGCTTCGGACGCCCCTTTTCGGTATCGTTGCGAAGAACCAAGGCTGAATCGGGGTCGCCCCAGCACCAATCAGGCTCCTCGTAGCGGTAGCGGTCAAATCGCAGGTTCAACCCAGCGCTGGCGGCGATCTCAAAAAGCCGAACTGGGAGGTTGAATTGTGCGGCTATCCATAGGCACGCGGCGAGTATCGGCATCGAGCGTGCCGGCTCGTTCGTCTGTACGTTGGCGGTGAAGAGATGCTCGACCCGATCGCGATGTTGGGCCAAAATCGCACGACCGGCACCCCACGCAGCGCGGCCGTCGCCGTCACCTCCGACTGAAGGATAGTGTTTTGACAGTACCGGCTCTCCATCTAACGCGAGATAGTGCAACGCCGCGGCGAGCTTGAGGCCGGGCCTCTTATAGTGTGGATACGAGTCGAGTAGGTCGCGAATTTCTCCGCCTGCGCAATAGTCCGATAGGGCAGCTTGGATGAGGTCCGCCGTGAACGGCGAGCCCATGACGCCGCACGCTTGCGCCTGCACCGCTAGCCGTTCGGCGATATCCGCCATCCTCTAAATCTCCGCCATTCGGCCGCGGGCGCTGAGCGCAGACGTTAACACGTTATCGCGATAATACCGATACTTGTGGAGGACCCGCGACGCTGGGGGCTTCCGAGACTGCCCTCTTGGTGGTAAGATGGCTCAAGCGTACTCTTCCTCCGCCCTGCAGTTCTGTTAAGAGACTGCAGCGCTTCTCTTTAGAAAAGTGAGACGTTTTAATGCGTTTTCCGTTTACCTTTGTGTGCGCGCGGGCATCGCTCGTAGCACTCTCGATCGGGTTGCTGGCCGGATGCGCCGGCGGCGCCGCTCGCTCGGGCGGCTTCGGCGCCGTACCCGCGATGTCGACACAAACGAACTTCTTGCAGTTCGGGTCGGGCGCGCCCGTCCTGCAGACGCTCGATGTTCCGCTCAGCCAGTTTCCGAACGCGGTCGGGACCCTTCTGACCGGCATCCGTGGCAACCTCATCACGGGCTTCGTCGCTCAAGCGAACGGATCGAACCTGGGCGTCGTCTACGATCGGAAAACGGGCGTCTGGACGCCGATTAAGTATCCGCGATCCTCGAATACCAGCGTGTACGGTCCGGCCGTCACGCAGACCGGCTATCGGCTCGTCGGCAGCTATGAGAAAAAAGGCGAGACGAACGCCGACGGCTTCGTCTACGACTCGACGACCAAGAAGTACCTCACCGTCGATGCCCCGGCAAAACTGTGCTCGCCCAAGTCGTGCAACTTCACGATCGTTCATAGCAACTACGGCAGCACGACCTACAAAGCGGTTGGAAATTACGATGCAGTAAAATCCAGCCCCTTACTGACGCCTTCGGATACGTATCCGGTTTCGGGCCACGCATTCATCTACGATTCGGCCACCGCGACGTTCGCGACGCTCAAATTCCCCGGCTCGATCAGCTCCACGGCCTACGGCATTTGGATGGACGGCAACGCCGTCGCGATCGCGGGCGGCTACACCGATAAGAAAGGCACGCACGCGTACGTGCGCAACCTCGCCGGGAGCAAAATGCTCGTTTACGACTGGCCGAAGTCGATCCTTACCCACTTCGAAGGGATCACCGGAGCAGGCGGAGCGGGCAACTACAACGTGATCGGCGACTACTTCGACCTCAAAAACAAAACCCTCGAGTATGGTTTCTTTCTGCCGATTCGCAACTGGAGCGCCGGAACCGCCACCGTCATTGGCCCCGTCAGTGCCAATTCGGTCTACGAAAGCACCGTCATCGGCGTCTACGTCGGAGCCGGCCTAACGAACGGCTATATCACGACGATCCCCTAGGCTGCGCGGGCCCTTACTCCGCAGCGGCGATGGAACTGAGTGCTACTGGTCGAAATCCAGCTGCTCGTCGGGTCCATCGCCGCTTAGTTGGAGGGTTACGTAGATGAGAATCTCGGGGTTCATGCGGTTTTCGCTTGGCATTTGGGCGAGCGCGGCCATACTCGGCGGCTGCTCGCTTGGCTCGCGAGGCACGCAAGGTGCGCTGCCCTACATGCAAAGCGACAACGCACTGCATGCGCTCGACTCCACGGGCGCGGGCAAGATCACCCATATCGTCTACATCGTTCAGGAGAACCGCAGCTTCAACAACCTCTTCTACGGCTACCCCGGCGCGTATACGGTCACGGAAGGCGCAGACTCGAAGGGCCATATGATCAAGCTGCAGCCGTCGAAGCTCGGCGCTTTCTACGATATCGATCACTCTGTGGCGGCGATGATCGCGGCGTGCAATGGTACGGGCACGATGCCTGGTACGGATTGCCGGATGAACGGATTCGACAAAGAGTGGTCCGATGGCGCTTTTAAGCACCCGCAGTATGTGTACGTGCCGCACGATCAGTCGCGGCCGTACTTCGACATGGCGCACGAGGGCGCGCTCGCCGACCGCATGTTCCAGTCGCAGCTCGACGAGAGCTTCGTCGCGCATCAATATATCATCGCCGCGCAGGCCGCCTGGAGCGCCGATTTGCCCGGTGGCTACTGGGGATGCGAGGACCACGAGGCAGCCCGAGTCCCAATGATTACCACGGAGCGCGAAGTCACCGGCTATCAGAAGGCGTGCTTCGACTATCAAACTCTAGGCGACGAACTCGATAAAGCCAATCTCTCCTGGCGTTTCTATGCCAGCCGGTACGGCAAGGGCAGCGGCAACGGCGCAACGTGGTCGGGCTATCAAGCCGTCAAACATATCTACAACGGGCCCGACTGGACGAAAGACGTCATCTCGCCAAACTGGACGTTTATCACCGACGTCCGTAAGGGTGACCTCGCAAACTTTACCTGGATCACGCCCGTCTGCGACGACTCGGACCACACGAACTGCCCGGATGACTACGGGCCGTCGTGGGTCTCCGCGCTCGTAAACACCGTCGGCGAAAGCAAGTTCTGGAACTCGACAGCGATCTTCATTCAGTGGGACGACTGGGGCGGCCTTTACGATCCCGTGGCGCCGGAGTACAAGGATCGCGACAGCTTGGGCTTCCGGATTCCGCTGATCATGCTATCTCCGTACGTCAAGCACGATCACGTCTCGCACATCCACTACGAAACGGCCAGCGTGCTGCGCTTCGCCGAAGATCTCTACGGTCTGGGTCAGCTCTCCAAGGCCGACACTCGTGCGAACTCACCGGCGTCCGACTGCTTCGACTTCTCGCAAAAACCCGCGAAATTCATCCCGATCAAGGCGCCTTTGCCGCCGAAGTTCTTCATGCAGCAGTACCCCGACGACGATCTTATTCCCGACAGCGAATAGCGAGGGACAGCGCTAGTTCGGCGGCACGCTAACGGTCATTCCGATCGGATTGTAGAAACCCGAGAAGACCGCGAGCTGCTTGCCGCCGGCCGGATAATCGTAGAGCCCGATCCGTCGAACGGTGTACGCGCGCCGGCTCGCGACGACATTGCTGCCTTGGATCCAAAATCGTGCCGGGCTCGCCACGTGCTGTAAGGATACGGTGTGGACGACCCTTGCGCGATCGTCGGATACCTGCATGCGATAAAGCTGCGGCCCTCCCTTGTCCGACAGGAAGCCTTCGCCGACGACGACGTACTTGCCGTCCCACTGCACGCTGCCGCCATTGATGGCCGGCTTGTTCAGCCGAACGATCGAAAAACTCTTGCTGTCCTTCGCCAGTTCCTCGAAAATGAAATCGCCGCTGTTCACGATGCCGTCGGCGAAAA
The DNA here is from genome assembly GCA_963725605.1 of Vulcanimicrobiota bacterium. GTDB lineage: Bacteria > Vulcanimicrobiota > Vulcanimicrobiia > Vulcanimicrobiales > Vulcanimicrobiaceae > Cybelea. The sequence goes on from CAVRYW010000005.1 coordinate 77,637, forward strand.
TGTTACCGCGGTTGTCGTACGTGCCGGCAACCGGTTCGAAGTTCGTCTCGTAAACGATCGGCGTGCCTTTTCGCGCACCCGGAAAGACGTCGACCTGCCCCGCCGAACCGGCGAAGGCGTTCCACGTCACTAAATCGCCCGTCGCCGCATCGATCGCGCAGCCCCGCGCGCCTCCGGGCACCTCGATCCTTTCAATCGGCTTCGTTCCACCGTGGACGAACTTATAAAGGCGAAACTTCTTAGTTTCCTGATCGTACGCCGAGACCCAGACGTTGCCCGACGCGTCGGAGCATATGCCGGTCGGACCCCCGATGTTCGCGATCGTTGCGACGAACTTGCCTTGCGGATACGTGAGAACCGTCACGCCGTTGGCGGCGAGCGAATTTGCGACGTATAAGAGATCGCCGCTCGTTGCTCTTCGTGCCGCTGGGCCACCCCCCGAAGAGACAAACGGCGGCCCGTTGGGGCCGCCGCATCCGAATAGCAGCGTAACTATCGCCGCGCTACCGAGCATGGTGCATCCACGACGCAATCTCTGCACAAGCCTACCCTCCTCGCTGGAGAACCCGGGCCCGCCGAAGCCACTTGGTAACCTAGGTTATAGACCCAGGTTCTAAAATTTGCAAGCCCGAGGCGCTAGGCTTAGGGAAATATTGACTATAGTCACTTTAACTGCAGCCTGAGGTTGCTCCGCACGAGTCGCATTTTTCGCACGCGCCGTTGCGCACCATCGTGAGCTGACCGCACTCCGAACACGCGTTGCCGGTGTAACCCTTGGCCTTCGACGCATTGATCGCTTCGGTTCTCACCATGACGGCGACGGCCGTACCTCCGCCGCTACCGCCGGTTGGAAGCGTTGGAGCGACGGGCGGCGCAATCGCCGGCCGCGGTTGCTGACCGGGATGGAGATGCGTGCTCACCGGGTGGAACATCTCGGCGACGCCCACCGGCCGGAGGTTGACGCCTCCCTCTTCCTCGGCGACGTACTCCTCGCGCGCCTCGGGTCCCATAGCATCCATCTGCATCGACGGCTCCACGTGCGCGAGATCGTAGCGGCCGAGATAACTGACCGCGAGCTCTCGGAAGATATAGTCGAGGATCGAGGTCGCCATCTTGATATGATCGTGACCCACGACCGGTCCGTTCGGCTCGAAGCGCGTGAACGTAAAGGCCTCGACGAACTCTTCCAGGGGCACGCCGTGCTGCAACCCCAGCGAGATCGCAATCGCGAAGTTGTTCATCAGCGAGCGGAAGGCCGCGCCCTCCTTGTGCATGTCGAGGAAGATCTCGCCGAGCTGGCCGCCTTCGTATTCGCCGGTGCGGAGGTAGACCTTATGACCGGCGATCGTCGCCTTTTGCGTGTAGCCGCTGCGGCGCTGCGGCATCGGCCGGCGTTTGGCAATGTACCGATAAACGATCTTCTCGGCGATCTGCATCGGTGTTGCGAAAGGCTGCGGCTGCGAACCGCTCGCCGTTTCCTGTTCGCCGCCGTCGTTGCCGAAGTCGTAACTTGCGGCCAGCGGCTGCGAAAGCTTCGATCCGTCGCGATAGAGCGCCACGGCTTTGATCATGCGCTCGCGCGAGTAGCGGTAGGCTTCCTTGACGTCTTCAATCGTCGCGGTTTGGGGGAAGTTGATCGTATTGTGATTGACGATGCCGTTGCCAACGAATGCGTGCGTGACAGGCACGGACAGATCATAGACCTTTGCCGTTCCGGCGTCACTGACGGACGTTACCGGGCTAAAATGCAGGTTACGGTTTATGACCTCGTCGAGCCAAGCCGGTAGCTCAATTTGGTCGCGTAACTTGAAAGCAGTTTCCCAGGAGACGTGGTGGGTTCGAGGATCCAACAGGTATGTGTGCGTTCCACGGGTGACGGGACTCCGGGGCGCGGAGCGTTGGGTCACTCGTGGAATGAGCTCGTAGAGCTGCCGTCCTGTAATGCCCGGTATAATGTCAGCTGTACTTTGGGAGAAGCTGTCTGTCAGGAGAGTCCAAGCACGTGCCAGCTTAGCAGGCTCGGGGAATGCTACCATGCTTAGCAATTTCTGCGCCTGGCGCCCCGCAGCGTAGACCTCTCCGTAAGTCTTCCCGTACTCCTTGTTAAGCTTATCTATTCGGCTGTGGACGACGCCAAGATTGGTTAACACGGCTTGGAGATCGTCGAGCATCGGCGCGGAATCCAGACAGATCGCCCACCTTGCGTACCCCTCGGTCGTGACGTACGCATCGAGGAAAAGACCGCTGAGGAATGCAAGCACGTGCTCGCGCCTCGACCGAAGCACCGGGTCGGGAATGCGCTTCTGACTTGCTCGCGATCCACATTTGAGATACTCGAGGAACTCCACGAGGGTTTTTGACGCGAAGACAATGCTTGCGCAGCGGTCCGCAGGTCGCAAGAGCTTGCCTTCGAGCCCGAAAGCCGAGCGGGCAGCGTCGAGCACTCGTTGCAGTACTACGTCTACGGAGTTCGTTATCGTGACGGTATAATTAACCCGTGCCGTATGTCCTTCTGCGGCGTAAGCCCCCAGAAAAAACGCGAGATCCGACGTCATTTGCCGCGGCGTTTCGAACGTCTTTTGACAGCCATACGGCAACGATGGCCTAAAATCGCCAAAGGTGGCAGCTTCGTTCGACCACATGTCGTCGCCATATTGCGTCGCCACGTACTCGCCGGGCTCAATGTCGGATAAGTGTCGCCAGGCCAAGCCGGTGTCCCCACAGACAAGGACACGGTGATTTGGAGTTCCGATCACCCGGTGACCGGAACGTAGCTTGACTTCACGCACCGATCGCTCGCCGCCATAATAAAAAGCATCGGTCGTGCGCGGCCCATTGAGAGAGGCCACCTCGGTGGCCTGCGTCCTGAAAGAATCTGCCTCTTCTCCGCGATGGAGAGACTCGATGCGAACGAGGCCGTGTTCAGTCGTAAGTAGCGTTTCTCCGACGACGCACTTTGAAATGGCGCCACTGACAAAAGGCTGCGCGGCTGCCATCATGTCGACGTGTGCGAGCGGGCGGATGTAGCGCGAGCCATATCTTCCGCAGGGTGTAGCGCAATCGAAGACGGCCAGGTGCTCGTCGTTGAGATAGGGCGCACCCTCGACGGTCATTCGCCCGCAGATGTGGGCCGACGCTTCTTCGATTTGCTGCGTCGAAAAGCCGAGGCCATCGCGAAGTAGCGAGAAGCTCCAGTCGTTGAGCTGGGCTTCGCTCAAACCGAGCCGCTCTTTGCAGAACTCTTCGCCGAGCACGAATTTATTGAAGACGAACGGCAGCTCGAAGGCGCTTGCAAGCACCGCCTCGACGCGCCCGATCGCCTCCTCGTCGAAGCCTTTCGCCTTGAGCGTCGCGCGGTTGATGTGCGGCGCCTCTTCCAAAGTGCCCGTGCCTTTGGCGTAGGTCTCGATCGCCTCGATCTGTTCGTGCGAGTAGCCGAGCTTATGCAGCGCGGCATCGACGGACTGATTGACGATCTTGAAGTAGCCGCCGCCGGCGAGTTTCTTGAACTTCACGAGAGCGAAGTCCGGCTCGATTCCGGTCGTATCGCAGTCCATGACGAGGCCAATCGTGTTGTGCGAGATGAACCCGTTGGCGAAATAGGTGACGTTGGCCGGCACGGAGAGATCGTAGGTGAACTGCTCGCCGCCATCGTCGTTGGAGGCGACGTCGTCGTAGAAGAACGTCAGCGCGGTCTTTATTTCGAGGCTGCCCGTTCTCTCGAGCAACTCGGAGGCCGCCGTGCGGCTGATCGCGCCGGCATGGCGGTAGCCGTAGAGCGCGGTCCGCGGATAGAGCTCGCTGGAATGCGGGACGAGCGTGCGCAGAACGTCTTTACGCAGGAAGACGCGGTCGCCTTTGGTTCCCTGCCACGTGTCGCACGGACGCACGGCCCTTCGCTTGCGGTGACCGATGAATCCCACCGTTTTAAGGAAGGTGCGCACGTAGTCGGCATTGCGGACTCGCAGCACGTAGAGATCGGCGCCGCTCCAGCCGGATTTGTCGATGCGGGTACTCGTCGGAATGCCGAGCGTGAGCAGCACGGTCCGCACGTCATCGGCCAGGCTTGCGTTCGCGGTCGAAAGGTGCGCGGCGCCGTTGACTACGGTGCCGTCGGCCTCAAAGAGGCCCCGCAGGAACGCTCCGTAGCTGTCGGGATCGTTCGCGGCGAGTACCGCATCGGGAACGTGGGCGAGGTAACTCTTGCTGCGCGAGTCACTGGCCGGGTGATGCTTTGCGAACCCGCACGCTTGCCACCACATCGCAAGCGGAACCGAGTGAATCCCGATTTCGGTATACGCGCCCTTGTGCGATACCGTTGCCTCGATGTTGAAGAGCTGCCGCGCCAGCGCGATGAGCCGATCGCGAACGTCGGCATCCTCATCGGCCACGCGCAAGCGCAGGCCCTTGGCGTGCAGCGTGCCGGCGCCCATGAAGTAGCCGGCGAACTCGGCGAGATCGGGCGTCAGGATTTGAGGCGCCGTCGTCGTGAAATCGGCGGTCCAATGCTCTTCGCCCAGCGGCGGTAAATTGACGACCTGGGGACTGCCGGCGAAGCCGCCCATGGAGAGCGCGACGGTGTCGCCCGGTCCCACTTCGGCGAAGCGTTTCCAGACCAAATTACCGGACTGGCGGTCGACGATCTTCACTCGGTGTTCGGGCGTTCCGGTGATCGTGTAGCCGCTGCTGGTCCTGATGCGCCGAGTCGACGAGATTCCATTGATATAGAACTGGCTTGCGCGCTGTTCGCCGTCGTCGGTGAGCACGCGAACGTCGATATCTTGCCACTGCTCTCCGTCCACGTTTCCCAAACGCTGTAGGCGGGTGAGGCCGCGGTCGGTCGAAATTAACGCGGTGCCGGTAAGGCATCCGGTCGGCGCAATCACGACCGTCTGAGCGTTGCGGAAACCCGCAACCTCGCCGATCGAAATCGCGTCGTCCCACATCTTGCGCGCCAGCGCCCACGTGGCTTGGGTGAAGAGCGTCGGCGCGTGAGTTACGGGGGTGACCGTGAGCGCTTCGTACGCGCCGGGGTCCGCGGCATAGGCTGCGTTGCGATGATTGCGGATGACGCGCAGCATCGGATCGCGGTTCGCTTCGAAGCGCGCGAATGCGCCGAGCTGCTGCGCCATTTCGGCGGACGTCCGGTACGCGGCGCCGGTCATCAGCGACGTGATCGCGGCGCACCATCCGAAGCCTTCCTCGGAATCGTAAGGCAAGCCCAGCCGCATCAACAGCGTGCCGAGATTTGCGTATCCGAGCCCGAGCGTCCGATAGCCATGATTCTTCTCCGCGATCCGCCTCGACGGCATCTGCCCCATCGTGACCGAGATCTCGAGCGTCGTCGTCCAGATTCTAGCTGCTTGGGCAAAGCGCTGCGCATCGAAGTTACCGTCGTCGTTGAGGAACTTGACGAGGTTCAGGCTTGCCAAATTGCAGTTGTGCGCGATCATGCCCTCGGCGATTACCGAGTGCGTGACCGGTTCGGTCACATCGTAGACCGTCGTCGTGCCGTCGGGAACGATCGTTAAGACTTTGGGCGATCGCGGGTTCTTGCGCTGACCGTTGAACTCGCCGGCCAAGATCTCGCCCGCCTTGCGCTCCTTGTCCGCCGAACACGGGAACCCGATCAACGAGTTGAACTTTCGCGATTGCTGGTTATAGAGGTGCAGTTGACCTTGCGGATTCTTGCGTCCCGGCGGGTGCGTCCACGAAATGCGCGACGTGATCCCGAGATCGCTCAAAAGGAGCTGCACGGAGCGAAGCAACGCGGAGGAAGAAGATGCCAGCATCACTTCCTTTTCCGCAGCGGCGCCGTTTGCGCGAATGCAGCCGTCGGCCGAAAAGAGGCCCTGAAGATAGGCAACCTTGAGATCTTCCGGCGCCCGGTGGATCGCGCTGGGCACGTCCTTATGAACGGCCGTGGCTTGTTTGAAGCCGTAGCGCGTTTCCAGATAGGAAACGAGCGACGTTTGCGACGCGCTCGTCTGCATCACATTAATCAGCGAGGCGCCGGAGTAGTTAACCGCCGCCGCCTTCAGTTCGTTGAGCTGCGCGGTCATGAACTCCGCGGTGCGACGCTCGCGCGGACCGAAGACGAGCGCGACGGTATCTTTATTAAAGACGCCGTCACCCGTAAGCCATCCGAGCATCTGCCAGCGCTTGACGTCGGCCGCATCGGAAGCAAACGTTACGGAGTTGCCGCACTCGCGAATCTCGATCCGATCCAGAGCGGGTTTGAGTTCGTCGACTCGTTTCCAGCCATTGTCGGCGGTCAGGAACTTGTGGTCGCCGGTGGCGCGAATCTCGCGGCCGTCGGCCAGCTTCATGCGGAAGACCTCTCGCTCACCGACCTTGGTTATATAGGCCGGACGATGCGCGCTGAGCCTGCGATGATCGACTTCCGAATGAATGTCGGTCGTAATGAGTGCCCGTTGTCCCGACTCTTGCCGCTCGTAAAGCTCTTCGACCGTTCGTAAACCGTCGGGCGTGCTTATCCGCGTTTCAGGCGCGAAGCACGCCGTATCATCTATAAAAACATATTCTGAGCACGGGTTGGTGGCGTTGATGCGGTCGTCGTTGGAACAGGTATGCCACTCTTGGATCGTGTCGTCGAACTGTAAGCCGGGATCGGCGCACTGCCATGCGGCGACCGCAATTTGCTCCCAGAGATCGCCGGCCTTTATGCGTTTGACGACGTCGCCGGTCGTGCGCGCGGTCAGCAGCCAATCCTCGTCGCGGTCGAGCGCATCGAAAAACCCATTGGTCAGCCGCACGGAGTTGTTGGAGTTCTGTCCGGAGACCGTGATATAGGCTTCGGAGTCCCAAGCGGTGTCGTACTGCTCGATCTCCAAACGCGTATAGCCTTGACGCGCGTAATCCAGCGCGCTCTGGGTCGCGCCGGGCGGAACCCCGGCATCGATCGCCTCACGAATGGCGTTGCGCAGCGATTGATTGAGGGCCGGATCGAGGCGCGCGTGGTCGGGGACGCGCGTATCGTGAGCGGCCGAAATGATGGCGTTGAGCTGCTTCTCAAAAATGCGCGAGCCGATGACCAGATCGGCCACCTTACGCTCTTCGCGAACCTTCCAATTGACGAACTCTTCGATATCGGGATGATCTGCGTTGAGCACGACCATCTTGGCGGCCCGGCGCGTCGTCCCGCCGGATTTGATTGCGCCGGCGGCGCGATCGAAGACTCGCAGAAACGACATCAAACCGCTCGAGGTGCCGCCGCCGGTCAGTTTCTCTCCCGCGGAGCGAAGCTTTGAAAAGTTGGCTCCGCTACCCGAGCCGCCTTTGAAGATGCGCGCCTCTCGCAAAACGCCATCGAAGATGCCGCCCTCGTTGACGAGATCGTCCTCGATTCCAAGGATATAACAAGCGCTGACCTGTGGATGCGAAAAGGTGTCGGCCGACGCGCGGGCGGTTTGGTCGGTGGGGTCGACGTACCAGTGCCCTTGCGCGGGGCCGGAAATTCCGTACGCCCAATGCAGACCGGTGTTGAACCATTGCGGCGAGTTCGGCGCGCCGATTTGGCGCGCGAGCATCGCGCACATTTCGTCGAAGTAGACTTTCGCGTCGCCTTCCGAATCGAAGTAGCCGTACTTCCAGCCATAGTACGTCCAGCATCCCGCCATGCGGTTGAAGACTTGACGCGCATCGCGCTCCGGCCCGAACTGCTCGTCGCGAGGCAGGGCCTCCAGCGCGCTCCCGTCGGCGATCGAGCGCTGGAGCCATTCCGGGACGCCCTCCTCGGCGACTCGCGTGATGCACTTCGGAACGCCGGCTTTGCGGCAGTACTTTTGCGCAAGCACGTCGACGGCGACCTGACTCCATGAGGCGGGGACCATCACGTCGGGCGCCTCGAAGATCACCGATCCGTCGGGGTTGACGATCCGCGAGGTCCGCGGCTCGAAAACGACGCCGGCATAGGGATTATCGGGGGTGGAATATGTGCGCGAAAACTTCATGCGAACTCCTCGGTAATTTCGAACACGCGTTCGAGCTCTATGGCTGCGCCATCGCCCGCTAGGTTACCTATTGTGCCACATCAAGCGACTTACCACAAGATATTGTGGTTTTCCGCGAAGTCCTTGTGGGCCGGCTGTGGTTACGGAGGTAAAGGTGTGGACAGTTCCCTTGGGCAAGCGGGCAGGCAAGTGGAGGGCATGTGGAGAGCCCCGAGGATACCGGGGATAACCGGTGCGAACGCATGCCGCATGTTCGGGCCCGACCGGTTCGCTCCACGCCTGCATGACGTGCCTCACGAGGAGCTCGAGGCCGCAGGCATCCGCGGCCTCATCGTGGACCTCGATAACACGCTTCTGGGTTTCCGCGAGACGGAGCTGGGCGACGAGCATATCGGCTGGGTAGCCCGGGCTCACGAGCGGGGTTTTCGCATCGTGATGCTCTCGAACAACCAGTCGGGCCGGGTCAACCTCCTAGCGGCCCAGCTGCAAGTCGAGTGCATCCCCAATGCGCTCAAGCCGCTGCCCTTTGGTTTCTTGCGGGCAAAACGGCGGCTAAACATGCGCCGGCGCGAGATCGCGGTGGTTGGCGATCAGCTCTTTACCGACGTGCTGGGCGGGAAGTTGTGCGGGCTCTACACGATCTTGACCGAGCCCATCGAGGGCAAGGATTTTCCCGTTACTCGGTTCTTCCGTTTCTTCGAGCGCTTGATGCTGCGTGGCCGAAGATGATGAGGCTGGCATTGATCGGCGATCCGGTGGAGCACAGTACGAGCCCCATGCTGCATCGCGGATTCCTCGATGAAGCCGCCATCGACGGTGAGTACGTGGCGATTCGAGTGGCGCGCGGCGATGGCGCTCGAGCGATTCGGCGGCTGCGCTCCGACGGCTTCACCGGCTGCAACGTCACGTATCCGCTCAAGGAGGAGGCGTTTGAGGTCAGTGAGTTGCGCAGCGATGAAGCGCGTCGAGCGCAAGCCGTCAACACAATTTTCTTTGGGCACGAGATTCTGGGTACGACTACCGACGGCGCCGGAGCCCGCACGGCGATCGAGGCGCTCCTCGACGAACCGGTCGCGCTCAAGCGGATCGGCGTCCTGGGCTATGGCGCGACGGCTCGCGCCGTTCTCTCCGCGTTGCAAGAGAACGACGCGTACGCATTTGTGTGGGGACGCGACGCGGAGCGCGTGAGGCAGACCTGCCGGCGTTTCGAAGCGAAGCCGTGGCCGGAGAACCCACCGGAGATTGTCATCAGCACGCTTCCACCCGACGCGTCGCTACCCGGCGACCTGATCGCGCAGCTCCGAAGGGCCGATCTGGTAATGGATGCGAACTACGGGGATCGCTCGCGACTAGCGGAGCGGCTCAATCGCGAAGTAATTCCCGGCGACGCAATGTTGGAGGCCCAAGCTCGCGCGAGCTTCGACTTTTGGCTCGCGCATCTCGATCGCGTCGCCGGCGGCTAAAGAACGACGAGTGGGGCGCGTTCGCTCAGTCGGCTTTGCCGAAGGTTCGGCGAAGCAGGTTGTATTCGTTGTAGGGCCGGTCGTCGGACAGCGCTGGAACGCGGGAGTCGGGCGCCGGCAGCAACGAGTCGAACGGAATCTGACGGCCCAAGATGCCGCGCGCCGCGGTTTGCGGACTCGTCGAGTGCTCCCACTCCACTAAATCCCGTTGCGCCGCAAGCGGCATGCGTTTCACGAACTCATCGGCGTTTGGTATGCGTAGCGGTGTCGTCGAAGCGATCAGGTGAAGTCCAACGGCTCCTTTAAAGGCCAGAAGATACGGAAAGGACTGCTTGAGCGCGAGCGCGACCGACTGCGTGGTTCCTCCTTCAGTATAGGGAAGCCATTGCGCTACGATGCCGCCGGGAGCCAGCCGCATTTTAGCGGCGTCGTAGAACTCTTTCGAGTAGAGCAGCGACGAGCCGGCCGCTTCGACGGGCGGTGGCGGGTCGAGCGTGATAATATCGAAGCGTTCGTTGGTTCGCATCAAGTAACGGCGGCCGTCGTCGGCTATGAGGCGTGCGTTTGGATTCCGCAGTATCGTCGTCGCCTCCGGGTAGAAAAAAGGAAAGGAATCGATCACCGAGCGCGACAGATCGACCGCGGTAGTCTCGCTGCCCCACGTCGTAAGCGACCGGAACGTCGTGCCCATTCCCAGGCAAATAACGAGTGCCCGGTGCGGATGGCCTTGAAGCACCATTGGAAGATGCGCCATCACCTTAACATCGGTGTTGCCCAGCGCCGTGATGTGAACCGCGTTCACCAGGAGTTGCTTAGAGTAGCCGGTTCCGAAGGCGACGACTGAGGCGGAGTAATCCCGATGTACCTGCACCGGACTCGGGAATAGGGAGCCGTCGTCGTACGCCCTGCTTAGCAGCACGGCCACTGCCGCGGCAACCGCGGATGCGCTAAGGGCGACGAGTAGTCTGGCGGTGCCGGCCCTTCTGACAAGGATCATCGCCGCCAGCAACGGGAGCGCCAAGAGTATCATTGCCCAGCGAATTCCAAAGAGCGGCAGCAACAGATAACCGGCAGCCAGCGGGCCCAAGATCGCCCCCAGGATGTTCCAGGCATAGAAACGCCCCGCAAGCGTGGCATCTCCTCGCCCGAAGCGATCGATCAAGCCGGGCGTCAGAAAGCCCAGGGCCGCGCAGAAGGGCACGATGCTCAGCAGCGGCTGGATGAAGGACGGATTCGTCCGCGGATCGCCGAGGAAGACCGGCAATAAAGCCAATGGGAATAGCCATGCCACGGTACCCTCGACGGGCAACTTTGGATTACGAGCGATTGCGCTTCGGTAAATCGTAGAGCCGATGTAGGTCGCGATCAAGTACGTTGCTAGAATCAAGGCAAACGCGTAGATGGTCGTCAGCAGCACAAACGTGAAGTCGCGGGCCCAACAGACCTCCATGCCGACGCTGCAAAACCCGGTGATAAACAGGACGCTCTCGGCCCGAGACGCTCCGTACGTGCCGCGAGCGGCCGCGGGCGCGTTGGATGCCTCCGGTTTGTCCCGGCCGAGCGGAAGCGCTCTTGCCAAGCCGAGTGCGATCGCGGCGATCGTCAAATTAAGAGTAGCGGCAAGCGCGTAGGTGCCGCTCAGGCCTAACAGTTCGATCAAGACGATGGCCGTCATGACGGATCCGGTAGCAGCCCCTAAGACGTTGGCCGCGTAGAGAAAACTGAAGCTCCCGCCGGCGCTTGGGTTCTTGCGGCGCACGAATGCCATCATGAGCGGAATCGTAGCGCCCATCGCTACACACCAGGGCAAGAGTGCGACGACGATGCATGCCGCCGAAATAAACAGGAACGCGTCCGAACCCGTCGCGCCCGCATGGAGTAGCGCCGTCCCCGACAAGCGGAATAGGGCGGGCACGGTGAATGCGCCGAGCGCAATAAACGCCTCTGCGCCGGCGTACAGATAGAGCGGCGAGAGTTTGTACCGTCGATTTGCCGACGCCGCCAGACGCCCCCCGAGCACCGATCCAATGCCGAGCCCCAACATGAATACTGAGACGACCAGCGACAGGACGGGCGTTATGATACCGAAGTGCGCGAAAGCAAGGCGCGTCCAGAGCACCTCGTAGAGTAGACTGCAGAATCCGGAGATCAAAAAGCAGAGCAGGATGAGCTGATCGGTAAGGCGCCCGACCAGCAGACGCTGGGACGGCGCGACGGCCGCGACCGACGTCACGGCCCGTTCCCACCGAGCAGAGCCAGTATCGGCATAAGCGCAGCTCCCATCGTTCCGGATAAGCAATATCGCGAAGGCCCAAAAGGGCGTCCGCGTACTGGGATATTGGCGGCGAAGTGCCCGGGCACCTTGAGCTGGTGCTGGCGGAGAGGGAGGGAGTCGAACCCTCGAGAGGCTCATCACCTCTGCTCGCTTTCCAAGCGAGTGCATTCAGCCGCTCTGCCACCTCTCCGGACTGACTCGCTGGATTGGGGCGCCGAGCAGCGAACTCCTCGCCCTCGTATGAGGCTCACGCTGATTCGGCACGGGCCGACGGAATGGAACGCGTCGCGGCGCTTCCAAGGAAGGACCGATATGCCGTTGTCGGTACGCGGACGCGCTACGGCGCGGGCGATCGCGGAGACGTTACACTCTGAACGCTTCGACCGGATCTATTCGAGCGATCTTCTGCGCGCGGCGGAGACGGCGCGCATCCTCGGCGAATCTCGGGGCGCGGAGGTTGCGCTTGACGAGCGGTTGCGGGAATTCGATTTTGGGCGGTGGGAAGGGCTGACGTGGGACGAAATCGTCGCCGCTAATCCGCAGCTCGCCGGCCGTTCGACGATGGCGAAACTGTACGCGCCGGAAGGAGGCGAATCGTTCCCACAGGTCTCCGCGCGCGTGGCGTCGTTCCTCGACGACCTCGCGCGGCAGAATCCTCGAGCCGCCGCAGTCGTTACGCACGCGGGCGTGTTGCACGCGATTTTCTCGGTGCTCGCTCTCGCGCCGCCCGAGCGCTTCACGCCGGGCGGCATAACGCGAATCGCAATCGAGGACGGCGGCGCGTCGGTGCTAACGCTCGACGATCGGCGGCATCTCGATGACGCGAGTTGATCGCCGCTGGATGGCGCCGTTAGCCGTCGCGCTGCTGGCGGCTACGGCAGCGCCTGCTCGCCCGCCTCGGCATCCCGTTGCCGGCCACTTCAATGTGCCTCGAGCGAGCACGCCACGCCCTTCCGGCTACGGCGCGAACGTCGTCACGAACCCCGGTTTCGAGAGCAGCATTGTCGACGGCGGCTGGCATCAGTGCGGCGACGTGCGTGCGTACGTGACGCGCGACCACCCGTTTAGCGGCGCTTACGACGAGTATTCGGGAACGGCAAATGGGCAGGGCGAACCAACGGGAAACTCCGGGGTCTGCCAAGAGGTAACAATCCCGCCGGGCGGCGTTCTTACCGCGAAGCTCTATCAACTTTCCAACGAAGCCGACACAACGTTTGCCTACCAGGAGGCCGATCTGCTCGACAACCGCGGAAACGTCGTCGTGAATCTCTACAAATCCGTCAACAACAACCCATCGTGGGTTAGCGGCATGTGGAACCTCGGCGCCTTCGCCGGCCGAACCTACTGGCTGTACTTTGGGGTGCACGGTGACGGCTATTCGAGTCGCTCCACGCAACAGTTCCTGGACGACGTGCGCCTGGCCGGCGCTTCCGCGCTTCGCAAATAGGGACTGGGTGCCCCACGCCGCGAAGAAGAGCTCCATGCAGTCGCGCAAGATGCTGTGGATCGGTTTGGGAGTCGGCGCAGCGGGTTTAGCCGCGGCGCTGGCGTTCCTGGTCTATCGCTTAGCATCCAACGAAACGTGCGAAGATCCGACGACGCAGCGCATCCAACACCTGATCGACGAAGCGAACTCGTTGCTCAAGGCGCTTGACGAGCAGCGACACAGCGCCTGACCCAACGGAGCCTGTGCTGAGCCCGGTCGAAGCGCCTGTGCTGAGCCCAGTCGAAGCGCTGAGGGCCGGCGCCGAACTCGAGATCGAATTCACGGATGTTCTGGCTAACGGGCAAGGTGTCGGTCGAGCCTTCGGCATCGTTGTATTTTGCTTTGGACCGTTGCCCGGCGAGCGGGCGCGCGTTCGCATCGAGACCGTCAAACAACGGTACGCGGTCGGCGAGATGCTCGAACTACTGCTCGAGTCGCCCAAACGAGCGCATCCGTTCTGCCCGGTCTTTGGAGCCTGCGGCGGATGTCAGCTCCAGCATCTCGCCTACGACGCTCAATTAACTTGGAAGCGCGATGTCGTGCGCAATGCGCTGCTGCGTATCGGCGGCTTCACCGACGTTGACGTGGGCGAAACGATCGGCATGAGCGAGCCGCGCGCCTACCGGAACAAGATGTCCGTGGTTGTCGACCATCGTTCGAAGCCGTCGGTCCTGGGGTTTTACCGGCAACGCTCTCACGAGGTCGTGCCGATCGATGCGTGCCCGATCGTTACGCCGCAGCTCGACGTGGTGCTCGCGGCTTTGGTCGAGAATCGGGCGAGCGCAACGATCGCCCCAATGCTTCGCAGCGCGCGGCACCTCGTAGCGCGCGCCGCTCGCGCGACCGGCGAGGTCGTGCTCACGGTGACGACCGACCATCCAGTCGCGCAGATGCAGCGCGACGCACACGCGGTTCGGCGCGAACTGCCTGGAGTGCTGGGCATCGGCAACTCCTACGGCCTCACCAGCGAAAACGCCGTCCTGGGACGGCACTACCAGTTGCTCGACGGCGAAGGCGAAATCGAAGAGTCGGTGGGCGGGGTGCGGTATCGGATCTCCGCCGCCTCGTTCTTCCAAATCAACGTCTGGATACTCGAGCGAATCTTCGATTTTATCGAGCCCTGGCTGAAGCGGCCCGGCAGCATCGTCGATCTCTACTGCGGATCGGGAACCTTCGCGCTCTACTTCGCCCGGCACGGCTGGAGCGTTACGGGCATCGAAGAGAACGGGCACGCCATCGCCGAAGCCGAAGCGAACGCGCGGCTCAGCGGGCTCGAAGGGCGCGCTCGCTTTGAGGCCGGCCGAGTCGAACGAATGGCCGGCGTCCCACGGGTTGCTCGCATTTTACAAGCGGCGGACGTCGTTTTTCTCGATCCCCCGCGCAAAGGTTGCGACGGCGTGGTCCTGAGTGCAATTGCGCAGGCGCGCGTTCGCAACGTTTGGTACCTTTCTTGCGACGCGGCGACGCTCGCACGGGATTTAAAGTTCTTGGCATCCAAGGGCTATCGCCTCGGCGTGGTGCAGCCCTTCGACATGTTTCCACAAACCGGGCACGTCGAGACGCTGGTTCAGTTGGAGCACTTTTTAGATTGACACCCGATACGATCGATATCCGATACGTCGCAAAGCTCGCGCGCATCGCGCTGAGCGACGACGAGATCGAGCTTTTTTCAAAGGAGCTGGGCGAACTGCTCGGGCACGTCCGTGCGCTCGAGGAGCTCGATACGGCCAGCGTTCCAGCTACGGCGCAGGTCGTCGAATCGCGCAACGTTCTGCGCGAGGACGTCGAGCGGCCCTGTCTCGATCGCGAGGTCGTGCTCGACGGTGCTCCGCAACGGCAGGGCGGGTTCTTTCGCGTACCGCGCATCATCGCCGAATGAACGCCGCAGAGATCGCACGCGACGTAAGCGCGAGACGCCTCAGTGCCGCGGAGATCACCGCAACGACGCTGGCGCAGGTGCACGCCGTCGACGGTGACGTGGGCGCATATCTCACCGTGCTCGACGAAATCGCACGCGCCTGCGCCGCACGCGTTGACGAGCGAATTGCGGCCGGGGAACGCCTCGCGCTCGCCGGCGTGCCAATCGCGGTCAAAGACAACATGTGTCTGCAAGGCGCGCGGACGACCTGCGGCAGCAAAATCTTGGAACAATGGATCGCCCCCTATACCGCGACGGCCGTTGCGCGGCTGCTCGAAGCCGGCGCCATTCCAATCGGCAAGGCGAATTGCGACGAGTTTGCGATGGGCAGCTCGTGCGAAAACTCGGCGCTCGGCGTTACGCGCAATCCGTACGACTTGACTCGCGTTCCCGGCGGGTCTAGCGGCGGTTCGGCCGCGGCGGTCGCCGCCGGCGAAGCGGCCATTGGATTGGGGAGCGACACCGGCGGTTCGATTCGAGAGCCGGGTGCATTCTGCAACTTAGTGGGATTAAAGCCGACCTACGGGCGAGTCTCACGCTATGGTCTGATCGCTTTTGCTTCGAGTCTCGATCAAATCGGCCCGCTCGCACGAACCGTCGAGGATGCCGCCCTGGCCTACGATAT
Source organism: Vulcanimicrobiota bacterium (assembly GCA_963725605.1). Taxonomy (GTDB): domain Bacteria; phylum Vulcanimicrobiota; class Vulcanimicrobiia; order Vulcanimicrobiales; family Vulcanimicrobiaceae; genus Cybelea. The sequence continues at coordinate 93,377 of CAVRYW010000005.1, forward strand.
CATGGCCGGTTACGACCCGATGGACGCAACTTCGCTCGATCGACCGGTAGAGCGCACCGCGGATTCGTTGCGCGCCGATCTCGCAGGTCTGCGCGTCGGCATCGTGCGGGAGTTCGATACCAAGGCCCTGGGCGAACGCTCCGATGCGCTTTATCGCGAGGCGTATCGCGACTTGGAGCGTCTGGGAGCCGAGCTCGTCGAAGTCTCGCTTCCAACCGCGGACTACGGATTGGCGACGTATTATCTGATTGCGCCGGCGGAGTGTTCTTCGAATCTTGCACGTTTCGACGGCGTCCGCTATGGATTGCGCGTTGAGGGCGCCGACGTTCGAGCGATGTACGACAACACGCGCGCCGCCGGCTTCGGACCCGAAGTCAAACGGCGAATCCTGATCGGGACGCACGCACTCTCGAGCGGCTACTACGACGCGTATTACGTCCGCGCCCAAAAGGCTCGCACGTTGATCGCGCGAGATTTCGAACGCGCCTTTGCCCGGTGCGATCTCATCGCTTGTCCGGCGGCGAGCTGCCCGGCCTTTACGTTCGCTGCGAAGAGCGATCCGTACAGCATGTACTTGATGGATTACTACACGATTCCAATGTCGCTGGCGGGCCTGCCGGCGCTCTCGGTCCCGTGCGGCTGGACGGTGCCCGAAGGCGCAAGCCTGCCGATGCCCATCGGCCTGCAGCTATGCGCTCCGCTCTTCGGCGAAAAGCTGCTGCTCGGCGCCGCTGCGGCCTACGAACGCGCGACGAATCACGCGCTTGCGCACCCCGCGCAGATCGGGCCGGTGCGGGCGTGAATCGCGAGTACGAGCCCGTCATCGGAATCGAGTGCCACGTCGAGCTCAAGACGGCGACCAAGATGTTCTGCGGATGCCGAAATGAGTTCGGCGGGGAGCCGAACACCAAGACCTGTCCGGTGTGTTTGGGCATGCCCGGAGCGTTGCCCGTGCCCAACGCCAAAGCGATCGAGCAGATCGTCCGAACCGGTCTCGCGTTTGGCGCCGAGATTCCGGCGTTTTCGAAGTTCGATCGCAAGAACTATTTCTATCCGGACATGCCCAAAGATTACCAGATCTCGCAGTACGACATGCCGCTGACCATCGGTGGCGTCGTCAAGTACTGGCTGGAGGACGGCACGATGAAGGAGTGCCGCCTGACGCGGATTCACTTGGAAGAGGACACCGGAAAGTCCACGCACGCGGGTTCCGGCGACGGCCGCATCGCAGGAAGCTCCTATTCGCTCCTGGACTTCAATCGCGCGGGAGTTCCGCTGATGGAGTGCGTCTCCGAACCGGAGCTGCACAGCGCTCGCGACGCCGTCGCGTATTTGGAGTCGCTGCGCAGGACGCTGCTCGCACTCGAGGTCAGCGACGTCAAGATGGAGGAAGGTTCGCTGCGCTGCGATGCCAACGTCTCGCTGCGTCCGGCCGGCACGACGCAGCTCGGTACGAAGAGCGAGATCAAGAACATGAACTCGTTTCGTTCCGTCGAGCGCGCGATCGCCAGCGAAATCGAGCGGCAGATCGAGATCCTCGAGTCGGGCGGGCGCGTCGTCCAAGAGACGCGCGGCTGGGACGAGATGCACGGCGTGACGCATTCGATGCGCAGTAAGGAAGAGGCGCACGACTACCGCTATTTCCCGGATCCCGATCTCGTGCCGCTCGCGATCTCGCGCAGCGATGTCGAACGCTGGCAAGCGGGACTCCCCACATTGCCGTGGCAGCGCTTCGAACGCTACACCGGGGAGTACGGACTGAGCGTCAATGCGGCCGCGCAGCTCGTCGACAATATCGCACTCGCGCAGTATTTCGACGCGGTCGTGGCGCGGAGCGGAAATCCCCAGCAGTCGAGCAACTTCGTGCTCGGCGAGCTCTCCCGGCTCGCGAACGAGACCGGCGTAGCCGTCGGCGATTCAAAGGTAACGGTCGAACATCTCGCCGAGCTCATCGCAATGGTGCAAAGTAAGCGGATCAACTCCAAGATTGCCAAGGAGCTGCTGACCCGCATGTGGGACGGCGGCGGCTCGCCAAACGCCATCGTCGAGCGTGAAGGTCTCGCGCAGACCAGCGATCCCTCCGCGATCGAGCGTTTCGTCGACGAAGTGCTGGCCGCCAACGCCTCGGTCGTCGCCGACTATAAGGCGGGCAAGATCAATGTACTCGGCTTTCTCGTCGGTCAAGTGATGAAAGCGTCGCGCGGGAAGGCTGATCCGGCGCTGGCCAACGAGCTGGTAAAGAAGAAGCTCTCATCCTAGGCACGCTCCCGATGACGATCGCCGACTCCCGCACGCTCGATGCGCTCGATTTTGCAAGCGTGCGCGACCGTGTCGTCGGCGCGACCCGCACGCAGCGCGGGCGCGGTTTGGCAAACGACCTGCTGCCGGAATCCAATTTTGACATCGTGCGCCGCGAGCAGCTTCGCACGGAGGCGATGCGCTCGCTGGCCGCGGGCGCCGACGTCACGATCATGCCGGCCGCAGAGACGGCGGCCTCGACCGAGGCTGCAAAGGTGGGGCAGACGCTGGGTCCCAGCGATCTACGGGCGATCGGCGATACCCTCGCGGCTGCGGCTGCCGCGTATAAAGCGGTGCGCGAGCATCCCGATCTGACGGCGGTCGTCGCGCCGTACACGCCGCTGCGCGAGCTGCAGCATTCGCTTACCGACGCCATTGACGAACGCGGCACGGTGCTCGATCGAGCCTCGCCGGGGCTGCGGCGCATTCGGCGCAGTCTCGTCCAGGCGCAATCGGAGGCGCGCGACCGCATTAGCGCGATCCTCAACGGCGCGAAGTACGCTAAAGTGATCCAGGATCGCGTGGTCACGATTCGCGACGGGCGCTTTGTGATACCGATCAAGGCGGAGTTTGCGGGCGCGCTTCCGAGCATCGTTCACGACACCAGCTCGAGCGGCCAGACGCTCTTCGTCGAGCCGCTGGCGGCGCTCGAGAGCAACAACCGCGTCCGCACGCTGCAAATCGAAGAGGAGCGCGAGGTGCAGCGCGTGTTGCAGGCCTTGTCAGCGGACGTCGGCCGATTTGCTCTCGAGATCGACGCCAACGTCGAGGTCTTGGCCGCGCTCGATCTGCTCGCAGCGAAGGCGCACCTCGCCAGCGTGAGCCATGCGATTATGCCGGAGTTGAGCGACGAACCGACCGTCGCGATCGCCGGCGGACGCCACCCGTTACTCGACCAACGAGCCGTTCCGCAGTCGTTGACCCTCGGCGAGCAAACGCGCCTGCTGGTCATTAGCGGGCCCAACATGGGCGGGAAGACCGTCGCTTTAAAGATGACCGGGCTCTTCGTCGTGATGGCGTACTGCGGGATGCAGGTTCCGGCCGTCGCCGGCACCTGCATCGGCCGCTTCGAGCGCGTCATTGTCGACATCGGCGACGAACAGTCGCTCGTCGCCAACACCTCGACGTTCTCGGCGCACCTGCAACGGATGCGCGAAGTGCTGGAGGGTGCGAACTCTCGTACGCTGGCCATCGTTGATGAGATCGGCGGCGGCACCGAGCCGACGGCCGGTGTCGCACTTGCCATCGCAATGCTGGAGTGGCTGCTCGCAAGTGGGGCGCGGGCAATCGTTTCGACGCATTCCACGGAGCTCAAACTCTTCGCCCACGCGACGCCCGGCGTTGCAAATGCCAGCGTGCGCTTCGATCCGGCGACCTTCACGCCAACCTTCGAACTCGACCTCGGCGCGCCGGGTCAATCGCTGGCCTTTCCGCTGGCAGTGCGGCTCGGCATCGCCTCGGAGATCGTCGAGCGAGCGACGGCGCTGATGGAAGACCGCGAACGCGATTACGAAGCGGCCTTGGCCGAACTGGCGCTGCGCAACAGCGAGTTGCGCGAGGAGCGCCTGCGTTTCGAACGCGAGCGCCGCGACCTGGCCGGCGAACGGGAGCTGATGGCGCGGGATCGCGCCGATCTCGATGTGCAGCGCCGCCGGTTCGGCAGCGGCGCCGAAGAACGTTTACAGCAGGCGCTTCGCGATTTCGTGCGGGAGTTGGAGCGGCGATCGGCAGAGACGGGTTCCGAGCGAACGCGGACCCGAAAGGCGCGAGTAACGCCCTCGCAGACCGCGTTGCTGAGTCAGACGATCGAGGCGATCCATCGCGACCTTGGGATTCGGCCGGAAGAAGAGCGCGCGTCCGACGAGCGAACGTACGTGCCCGGCGATCGGGTTCGCATTCTTTCGGTGAATCAGGAGGGTGTCGTTGCTGAGGATTGGGATGAAAGATTGCTCGTTTCGATCGGCTCCATGAAGATGATGGTCGATAAGAGCGACGTTCGGCGCGAGGCCGGTGCGGCGAAAGGCCGGCGCGCCGCGTCCGGCGGAACCGACGCGCGCATGGCGGCCGCGGGCCGCACGGCGGCGGCGCTCGACGTGCGCGGCAAGCGCTACGCCGAAGCCGAGCCGCTGGTCGAGCGCTGGATCGACGATGCGCTTCTCGCGGGCAACTCACCGCTGCGATTGATCCATGGCAAAGGCACCGGCTTGCTGGGTCGCGGCTTACAGGAGCACTTGCGCGCGCATCCGGCCGTGACGAGCATTCGGTACGGCACCGAGGAGGAAGGCTCGACCGGCGTTACGATCGTGGAGCTGCGTTCGTGAACGACGGCGTCGGGGATCTGCTCGACGGTTTCGATCACGTCGAAACGGCGACCGAGTTCGCGCAGCGCCTTGCACTCGGGCGTCCGTTGCGCGTGAAGCTCGGAATCGATCCAACGAGCGCCGATCTGCACCTCGGCCACATGGTCGTGTTGCATCCGCTGCAGCGTTTCGCGCAAGCGGGACACCGCGTCACGTTGATTATCGGCGATTTCACGGCGCGCATCGGCGACCCCAGCGGCCGCAACGTCACCCGGCCGCAGCTTTCGCAAGACGAGATCGAAGCGAACATGCAGACGTATACCGAACAGGCCGGAAAGGTGATCGACCTCGAGCGAATCGAGATCCGTTACAACTCCGAATGGTTGGACAAGCTAAACTTCACCGACATGGTGAAGCTCTTGGCGAAGACGACCGTGGCGCAGATGCTCGAGCGTAACGATTTTCGGCAACGCTACGACGCGGGTGCGCCGATCTCGCTGCACGAGTTGCTCTATCCGGTCGCTCAAGCGTACGATTCGGTCGCGATCGAAGCCGACGTGGAACTCGGAGGGACGGATCAACTCTTCAACTTGCTGCTCGGGCGCCAGTTTCAGCGCGAGTTCGAGCAGCGCCCGCAGATTTGCGCGACCGTGCCATTGCTCGTCGGACTCGACGGAGAGAAGAAGATGAGCAAGTCGCTCGGCAACTACGTCGGCGTCGACGAGTCGCCCGCCGAGCAGTTCGGAAAGCTGATGAAGATTTCCGACGATTTGCTTCCGGTCTACGCGCGTCTCGCGGCCTTTCGCCCCGATTTGGAGTCTCGGCAGTTGGCGGACGACCTGGCAGCAGGACGGCGCAACCCGATGGAAGAGAAGAAACGACTCGCGTGCGAGATCGTCGCGCGCTATCATGGCAACGAGGCTGCGACGGCGGCCCGCGAGTTCTTCGAACGCACGGTTCAACGCAAAGAAATTCCCACCGAGGATCTCGACGAAATTGCGCTCGGCGATTGCACGCGCGTCGCAGAGGTGCTCGTTAAGGCGGGCTTCGCCCAGAGCCGGCGCGAGGCCGAGCGACTGATCGCGGGCAACGCGGTCAAACTGGACGGCGATCCGGTGCGGGATCAAAACCAACGATGGACCGCGCCGGGAGTCGCGGTTCTCTCCGTCGGCTCGCGCCGCTTCGTCCGCGTCGTCCCGCCGTTGTCATCCTAAGCCTCTCGACTTTGTCATCCTGAGCGCGGTCGAAGGAAATGTCATCCTGAGCGCAGTCGAAGGACGACAATGCGTCTCATGGCGAACTATTTTCTGTGGATTCGCCCGAAGCGCGCGCTGCGGTTAGGCGTGCGACCTGGACCGGCTTCGTCGCGCGGTCGCATGCTGAAGCTGCGGCTCTTACGCGCAATGCCGAAGAATCAGTTTCGCCATCGCAACGAGTCGAGGCAATCTGGGAACTCGTCCTACGCATGCCCTGGGGGAGCGATGCAGCAGAATACCGACTTGATCGATCTGTTGGCCGCGTTGAACGCCGAGGGCGCTGAGTATGTAATCGTAGGTGCCTACGCATTCGCGTTTCACGGTCGACCGCGCGCGACGAAGGACGTGGATATCTTCGTTGGATCAGACCGGGATAACGCGCAACGGGTCTGGCGAGCGCTGTTAACGTTTGGTGCTCCGCTTTCCGACCTCAAACCGGGCGATCTATCCTCGCCCGGGACGATATATATCATGGGTCGAGCCCCGAATCAGATCGACATCATCACGTCGATAGACGGTATAACGTTTGAAGAGGCGTGGGCAGGGCGGGTCGCGTCGACATACGGTGGCGTGCCTGTTAATTACATAGGGCGCCCTGAACTGATCCTAAACAAGAAAACCGTCGGGCGACCTCAAGATCTAGCTGACGTCGCGTATTTGGAATCGCCTCAAGGCGAATTGCCGTAGCAACAGCTTGACTAATTCCCTTCTAGCAGTTGCCGGACTTCTTCGGATGTGAAGACGTAGCGAGTCTTGCAGTACTCGCAAATCGCTTCGGTGAGATCTCGCTCGCGCGTTAGCTCGAGGAGTTCGTCGGCTCCCATGCCGAGAAGCGATTCGACCTTAGCGCGACTGCAGCGGCAGGCAAAGCGGACGTCGATCGAGCGGAACGAACGAAGGTCGGCCTCGCCGGTTAACGCGCGCAGTAAGCCTGTGGCGTCGGCGCCGTCGGCAATGAGTTGCGTGACGGGCGGCATCGTCAGCGCGCGCTGCTCCAGTGCCGACAGCGCTCGCTCGTCGGCGCCTGGCAGCACTCGAGCCAGAATTCCACCGGCCGCGACGATGCCGTTCGGATTTGCGAGAACGCCAAGCGCGACGACGCTGGGAGTCTGTTCGGATTGTCCGAGATAGTGCGCAAGGTCTTCGGCGATCTCGCCCGATGCCAGCGGTACGACCCCCACATAGGGTTGGCCGGCGTCGCTCGAGCGTGTGACGTGCAGCGATCCGTCGCCGATCGCTCCGGCGACGTTGAACTTTCCACGCGCATCGATCGGAAGGTCGACTCGTGCATTGCGCGCGTATCCTCGCGCTCCGATGGTTTGTTCGTCGAGCAGCCAGCTATCCGCGGCTACCGTTCCGAGAGGACCGTTCCCCGCGATCTGCAGCGAAATTCGCTCGTTCCCTTTCAAGTTCGTGGCCGCAAAGAGTGCCGCCCCGCTTGTGAGGCGCCCCACCGCGGCAGTTGCGGTCGGCCACAGATCGTGCCGATCGCGAATCTCGGCGACGAGCTCGGTTGTGATTGCAGCGGCTACGGTGATTGCCGCGCCGGCGTCCGACGCCGCCACGATCGTGTCGGGCATGAGCACCTCTGGCTCAAAGGCTCGAGGTTTTCCTTCACGAAGCCATTCTAATGCGCGTTTTGGTGCTGCACGGACCGAATCTCAATTTGCTCGGCGAACGAGAGCCTGAGATCTACGGGCGGCAGACTCTCGACGAGCTTAACGAAGCGATCGCGCGCGAAGCGTCCGCCGCCGGAGCCGAGGTGTATTGCGAGCAGTACAACGGCGAAGGCCAGATCGTCGACGCGCTCCATGCGGCTCGCAAAGCGTATGCCGGCGTCGTGCTCAATCCGGGCGCGTACGCCCATTACTCCTATGCGATTGCCGATGCGATCGCGGCGATCGGCATTCCCGTGGTTGAAGTACATTTGTCGAATATCGCCGGCCGTGAGACGTTTCGGCGTACGAGCGTCACGGCGGCCGCTTGCCGAGCGGTCGTCAGCGGCCTCGGAGTCGCGGGCTATCGCTTGGCCCTGCGCGCGCTCATCGAAATTCTCGGCGCTTAGCCGCCCGTGCAACGGAAGGAAGCGACCGCATCGCTTCGTATACCCTCCCGAGTAGGAGATGCGACGTTGACGAAAGCCGATGTGATTGACGCCGTCGCCGTAGAAGCCGAGCTCTCCAGGCGCCGTGCCGGTGAAATTCTCGATCTGATTCTCGACGAAATCAAAGGAGCGCTGCAAAAGGGCGACCGCGTTGCGCTCAATCCATTCGGAAGCTTTGTCGTTCGGGCGCGCCAAGCTCGCGAAGGGCGTAATCCGAAAACCGGCGAGAAGATAACGATTGCCGCACGCAAGGTGCCGGTCTTTGTTGCCGGAACATCGCTCAAAGACGCCGTCGGCGGGAGCCGGTCGCGTGCCAAGAGAGAGAAAAAGGTTAGCGGGCTGTAGCGAAGCTTGGTTATCGCGCTAGTCTGGGGGACTAGAGATCGCTGGTTCGAATCCAGTCAGCCCGAGATTATCTCGACCCGCAGCTGTTAGATGACTTTTGTTAAGAACGAGCGCATAGGAGCGCAACGTGCTTGATCTTTGGCTAGCCATCGGCCATCACCTCATCATCTTCGCGCTCTTCGGGATCCTTGCGGCCGAGCTTGTCTTGGTGCGACGTGGGATTACTCTCGATGTGATTAGCCGGATCGCCCGCGTCGACATCTGGTACGGGGTGCTCGCGGGCGCCATTGTGGTCGTCGGTTTTTGTCGAGCGATTTTCGCCGCGAAGGGTTGGCAGTACTATTCCCACAACGCATTCTTCTGGGCTAAGATAGGCACTTTCTTGCTGGTGGCCGTCTTATCGGTGCCCCCGACGATCCAGTTCATCAAGTGGCAGCGCGCAGGTGAAACGCCAAGCGGCCCGGATGTAGGTCGCGTGCAGAGATTTCTGTATGCCGAGCTCGTGCTCTTTGCGTTCTTGCCGATCTTCGCGGCAGCGATGGCGCGCGGTTACGGCGAACTCTAAAGCATATGAGAATCGGCACGCTGGAAATGAAGATCGGCCGGGTCGAAGGCTTCCAAGTGCGAGTCCGTACGTCGGACGGACGCGATATTCGCTCGGACCGAGAGGGGATGCCGTCGTGGCCCTACGAGAAGGCGGCGCGCGACCGCTGGTCGGTCGCACGCTGGAAACAGGATCGCTTCATCAGCCTGTACCCTGGTTTTGGCGTCGACGTACTCGACGGCGACGGCACCGTCGTGGAGTTCGGGCAAACGTTACTCGAGACCGTGCGCGAGAGCTATGACTGACGAATCGGAGAAGCCATGAAGAAATCATCGTATCTGACGATTGCGACCCCGCTAATTGGGATCGCGCTCGCATTGAATGCCTGCGGTGGCGCTTCGAACGCCGGTCCCTTCGGAAACCCGGCGCGAACGGGAAGCCCCTCGCGAACGAGCGCTCGCCACCAAACCTCTACCTACCCCATAACCCACATCGTACTCATCGTGCAAGAGAACCGGTCGTTCAACAATTTGTTCGCAACCTTTCCGGGCGCGGACGGAACGACAACCGGCTTGGAACGCATCGGTCACGGAACGAAGTCTAAACAGGTCCCGATTAACTTAACCGAAGTGAACCTCACCGACCCCAAGGATCTCAACCACCTCTACTCGGCCTACAAAACGGCGTACGACAACGGAAACATGGACAGCTTCAATCGCATCAAACGTGAGACGACGCAACGAGAAGAGGGAGCACTCCCGTACCAGTACGTCAACCCCGATCAGGTCCAGCCATATTGGACGATAGCGACCGATTACGCGCTCGCGGACCATCTCTTCCAAACGCAAGGCAGCGGAAGCTTCACCGCGCATCAGGACCTGATCCGCGGCGGCACGGAGATCGACCCGACCGATAGCCTCATCGACGATCCGTCCTCCTCGGCTGCCTGGGGCTGCAGCTCGCCGCCCGGAACGAAAACCTCGCTGATCACGACGAGCCTCAAACTAGAGAGGCGAAAGGGGCCGTTCCCGTGCACGAACTCGTTCCCGTCGTCGGGTAGCTCCTACGAAACGCTTGGGGATCTGCTCGATGGCGCCAACGTTTCGTGGAAATACTACACCCCGGCGCCGAAGAATTTCACAACCGGGGCGCTATGGAATGGGTTTCTCGTCATCGACTCACTCTATACCAATAAGAGCGAGTGGAGCGAGCGCATCTCGAGTCCCCAGACCAATGTTTTAAAAGACATTGCCAGCGGCAATCTGCCCGCGATGTCCTGGGTAATTCCCGACGCGCTCGAATCCGATCATCCGGGATATAAGTCCGATGAGGGGCCGTCTTGGGTGGCGAGCGTCGTCAACGCAGTCGGCGCGAGCTCCTATTGGAACTCGACGGCAGTCATCGTCGTTTGGGACGACTGGGGCGGCCTTTACGATGCGGTCGCGCCGTCGCCACTGGATACTCAAGGCGGCCCCGGCTTTCGCGTGGGCATGATCGTCGCGTCGCCGTACGTACCGCCGAACGAGATCTCGCATACGGTCTACGGTTTCGGAAGCATCATCAAGTTTATCGAAGAGACTTGGAATCTTCCAAGCCTGGGAACCACCGACGCGACCTCAACGAGCATTTCGAATATGTTCGATTTTACGCAAAAGCCCCGCAGGTTCAAGGCGATTCCCGCGAAGTATTCGCGCGCGTTTTTCCTGCATCAGAAGCCCTCCGGCCTCCCGGTCGATACGGAGTAGCTCCTCCGCCAATGCAGT
>CAVRYW010000006.1:0-285216 GCA_963725605.1 Vulcanimicrobiota bacterium
GTGTATCGAGTGTGGTGACACAGCGCTCGAGCGTGGCGTCGTCTTTCGCCGGATTAGTGCGCGACGTCCGCAGGATCGAACCGCCGGTCGTCCGGACGCGCGAAACGTTATCGAACGTAAGCTCGACGGTTTTGGGCTTGCCGCCCGCTGCGAGGTCGCGATAACCGTCGTAGATGCCGATTGCGCGCAGGTCGCAGTTGAGGGGTTCAATTGCCGCCGCGGCGATGACGCCGTTGATTCCGGGTGCAGGGCCGCCCCGACCAAAATCGCCAGTGTCTCACGCGCCATTTAACGATGCTCTGGGGGGAGGGGCCGATGCGATAGATCTGCCCGGCGGCGTCGTCCGCCACGAAGAGACTGCCCTTTGGTCGACTGCTATGCCGGTCGGACGCTCGGTCCCTGGTTTGGCAGCCGGTTTGAAGCCCCGAAATGGAAATCCGTCCATTGCGCATTTGGGTTCTCCGATTCACGGGCTTTACCGGTAAGTCGCCGTCCATCGGCACGAAAACGACGCGAGGCGGGGCCGCGAAACAGCCGTCGCCCGTCCGGTGCCAGGAGCCGTGTACCGCAGCGAAGAGCGCGCCGCGATATCGCGCGGGAAAGGCGTACGCACCGCGCTCCAGTTTGGGGTAGAACGTCGCACCGATGATCGTCGAGTATGCCGGAAGCTCGACGAGCGGCTCGACCGTCGCGGAGCAATCGTAGCCGGGCCAGTAGGCGTGGTGATTCTCCTCACATTCGGGCCAGCCGGTAGTCGGCATCTCCGCGATGGGCCGAAAGATTGTCGAGAAACTCGTAGGGGTGGCCGAACGGAAGATCGTCTTGCCCGGCGTCCCCGACCCAGAGCGAACCGGTCTGGGGATTGACCGCAAGCGCGATCGCGTTACGGATGCGCTTGGCGCGTTGCGTGAAACCGGAACCATCGGGATTCATAACGGAAAGCGCGGCGCGCGTTGGGTCCACTTCCGTGCACGGACTTTTGCCACCATCGACGGTTGCGTTGCACGACGAGCCGACGGAAGCGTAGAGGCGACCGCCCGTGTAGGCGAGGGACGTCGTCGTATGGACGTCGCCGTCCGTCCCCGGTGCAATCGCACCAGCGCGCACGTCCGCAATACGCCGCGCGGCGCGTGCGCTCGCTTTGCCAGGGTACGCGAGAACCCAAACGTGATTCGTTGTGGCTACATAGATCTCGGAGCGAGAGTTTGAAAAAGCGATACCGGCGGCGCGATCGTCGTCAAGCGTGGCGAAAACTCGCGGGCTAGCGGCGAGCCCTTCCGCGTCGGGAACCACGTACACGTCGCGGCGTAGGGTTCCGACGATCAAGTTGCCGTCCGGAAGAGCGACGAGCTCGCGCGCGGAGGGAATGCTCGCGATCGTTTCGATAAGGAATCCGTTCGGAACGTGAAGGCCCGTGGAGTCGACCGGCTGCGTTGCAGCTGCGCGAGCCTGCGCAGCGCAGCCATCTGCCGCGATAACGAGAGCGAACAGAACAAAATAAAAGACTCCCGAGCGCATTGCGATTCCTTTCACGGGAGTCTTACCCTAACTTCGAATGTGGCGCCGGCGCGCGGATCGGGCTAGCCCGGAGGCTGGCCTTGACCTGGAGGCGGTCCCTGACCCTGCGGTCCCTGATCCGGAGGCGGCCCCTGACCCTGCGGTCCCTGATCCGGCGGCGGCCCCTGGCCTTGCGGTCCCTGATCCGAAGGCGGCCCCTGGCCTTGCGGTCCCTGATCCTGCGGGCCTTGATCTTGCGGCCCTTGACTACGCGGGTCTCCGTACTGCGGCTGCGGTTCTCCGGAGGGGCCCTGCTGCTGGGCGCGCTGGTGTTGCATTTGCTCGTGGCGTGCGCGCATCTCTGCGCGATATTGACTCTGCTGGTCGCTGCTGAGGACGCTCATAATCTGGCGTCGCAGGTCGCGGCTCGCGTCGCGATCGCGCGGACTTCCTTGCGGATGAGCCTGCGAATACTGATTGATCATCGACTGTATGCGCTGTTGCTGATCGCCGGAGAGGTTGAGATTTCCGAGGCGTTTCATCCAACGTTGCGTAAGGTTCGCCGGACTGCGAGTCGTGCGTTGCTGGGCATCGACGCCTTGTGGCTGACTCTGCTGGGCGTAGGCGCCGAGCGACGGCAGTGCGAGTGCGACCACGAACGCGCCCGCTGCCAAAAAGGTGGTCTTCATAGGCACGATCTTACGCTTTGCGGTTTAGATGCGCCTGAAGGCACGATTAGGACCGGGCAAGCGGCTCGATTGCAACCGCCGCAACCGCGTCGGAAACGTGGGATTTGAAGCGCTTGAAGTTGTCGTAGAAGAGTTGCGCAAGCTTGCGTGCTTGCTCGTCGTAGGCGGCCTTGTCCGCCCAGGCATTGCGCGGATTAAGGACTTCGGTTGGCACGTCGGGCACGCTCTTGGGAATTCTCAAGCCGAAGAAGCGCTCGGTCTCGTACTCGTCGCGTATTCGGCCTTCGATTGCGGCGTTGACCATCGCTCGCGTGTGCGCGATCGCCATGCGGTGTCCCACGCCGTAGGGGCCTCCGGACCAGCCCGTATTTACCAGCCAGCACTCGACGTCGTGCTCGTCGATCTTTCGCCCGAGAAGCCGCGCATAGGTCGTCGGATGATGCACCATAAACGGCGCTCCGAAGCACGTGGAAAACGTTGCTTGCGGTTCGCTGACGCCGCGTTCGGTGCCGGCGACTTTGGCCGTATAGCCGGAGAGAAAGTGGTACATCGCCTGCTCGCGCGAGAGCCGCGAAATCGGCGGCAACACGCCGAACGCGTCGGCCGTCAGCATCACGATCGTCTTGGGGTGTCCGCCCTGGCTGCCGGGCACAACGTTGGGAATGAACTCCAGAGGATAGGCGGAGCGCGTATTTTCGGTCTTTGCGTCGGAATCCACGTCGAGTTCTCGCGTGCGTTCGTCGTAGACGACGTTCTCGATCACCGTGGAGAAGTGGTTGGTCGCAGCCCAAATCTCGGGTTCCGCGGTGGGTGAAAGGCGAATGACTTTCGCATAGCACCCGCCTTCGAAGTTAAAAACGCCGTCCGCCGACCAGCCGTGTTCGTCGTCGCCGATCAGCGGCCGCTTCGAATCCGAGGACAACGTCGTCTTCCCCGTTCCTGAGAGTCCAAAGAGCACCGCGACGTCTCCTCTTTGGCCGACGTTGGCCGAGCAGTGCATCGGCAGCGTCTCGCGTAACGGCAAGAGATAGTTCATGACGGTAAAGACCGACTTCTTGATCTCGCCGGCATAACGCGTTCCACCGATGAGAATCATGCGCCGCCCGAAGTTTACTAAGATGAACGTGCCGGATCGCGTTCCGTCGCGTCCCGGGTCGGCTTGGAAAAGGGCCGCGTCCACGACGGTAAACTCGGGAACGAAATCGGGCTCCGGGCGCTCGGGCGTAATGAAGAGGTGCCGTGCGAAGAGATTGTGCCAGGCCATTTCGGTATAGACGCGCAGTGGTACGCGATAGCGCTCGTCGGCACCGGCGTAGCAATCGAGAGAATAGGCTTCTCGCTCCGAGAGGTAGGCCGCCACTCGCTCGAAGAGTGCGTCGAAGCGATCGGCGTCAATCGCCTGGTTCGTTTCGCTCCAATCGATGTGCGCTTCGCTCGAGGGTTCTCGAACGAAGTACTTATCCTTCGGCGAGCGACCGGTATGCGGGCGCGTATCCACGATGAGCTGTCCGCAGGGGCCGAGGACACCTTCGCCTCGAGCGATGGCGTGTTCGATCAGCACGGGAGCGGACAGGTTCTCCCACAGTTTGACGACCTTGAGTTTTTCCGGAAGCGAAAGAATGACGATCCCTCCTCTTTACCTGCCGTTGCCAGGCTTCCCATATTGCTTTCCCACGCCGCGCAGGCGAGCCTGCAGGCCACCGTTCGACGGAGTCCAATGCAGGCAGCATGCGGTGGATGCTATTGGTCCCGGCCCTTGCTGTCTTGCCCTTTCATTTCGGATTTTTTGCGTCCGGCCCGCTGGACGCAATCACCGACGTCGCTGGCGTGCGGGTCGCGCATCTGACAAAAATCGCAGGCGACGATATACGCACCGGCGCGACTGCCGTTCTGCCCAATGCCGACCCATGGGATAGCAAGGTTTCCGCAGCGTTTTTCGCGTTCAATGGTAACGGCGAAATGACGGGGACGCACTGGATCGACGAATCGGGTTACCTCGAAGAACCAGTCGTATTGACGGATACGCTCGACGTCGGCCGCGCGGTTGACGGGGTCGTCAGTTGGGTGATCGAGCATCATCCTCGCGTCGGAAGGGGCGATGACGTTCCACTTCCCGTCGTGGCTGAGTGTGACGACGGCTTCCTCAACGATATCCAGGGGCGAGCGGTCAGCGCCGCCGACGTCGTGCGGCTTCTCGATTCCGCAACGCCTGGAGAGTTCGCTCGCGGAAGCGTCGGCGCGGGCACCGGAATGAATGCATTTGGCTTTCGCGGCGGTATCGGTTCGGCGTCGCGGGTACTGCCCGCCGAGCTCGGAGGTTATCGAGTCGGCGTATTGGTCAACGACAATACCGGCAGCACCCGAAGGCAACTGCGCATTTTGGGCGTTCCCGTGGGAGAGCGTCTCCTCCACGAGGACCGGCCCGTGGTTCCCAAGAGGACCGCGCTGCGCGGGCGTCTTGCCGAAGGCAGCATCGTGATCGTCATTGCTACGGACGCACCGCTGGATGGCCGTCAGCTGCGCGCTCTTGCGCTGCGCGCCGCGATGGGAATGGCACGCACCGGGCTCACGTCGTCGCTCGGCAGCGGCGATCTCATTCTCGCGTTTTCGACGACGCACGTTTTTCCACGGATTGCCGACTTCACCGTCGCGCCCCCGAAACAGCCGATTCTCGAAGATGACGATGCGCTGGACGCACTCTATACCGCAACTGCCGAGGCGACGGAAGCATCGATCTACGACGCGCTCTTCGAAGCGACGACGATGACGGGGCGTAATGGCGCGACGGTCTACGCACTGCCTGTGCCCACCGTGCTGGAGATGCTCCGAGCGAGCCGCGCCATTCCCTAGATTCGCCCGGTACGATCTTCGTCAGCTAGGAATGAATGCTCACCATCCACTGGACGCCGAACCGGTCGGTAAGCGATCCGAACTTGCCGCCCCAGAAGGCTTCCTCCAGAGGCATGCTGACCGTCCCGCCCTCGGCCAACGCTGCAAAGACGCGTTCGCCTTCCCCGGCATCATTCGTCGCGAGGGAGAGCGCGATATCGTCCTCCCCGTCCGGTGCCGCCCCGGGTCGCCCATCGCTTGCCATAAACTTCACGTCGCCCGCGACGAAGCTAGCGTGCATGACCTTATCCTTGAAGCTTGGATCCGCTTGGGATTCCATCGGCGAGCCAGCGAAGCGATTGATACCGACAATTTCGCCGCGCAGACACTCCTTATAAAAGTTCAGCGCTTCTTCACAGCGTCCGTGAAAGAAGAGATATGGTTCCAGTTGCATTCGTTTTCCACTCCTTTCGGTCGCGCAGCTTCGCCGCAGCAACGTGGAGCTCCGTCACGCGTCGCCAGGTTCCGCAGGTTCGTTCGTGCTGCTTACGGTAAACGTTAGGGTGCCTTCTTCGGGGACGTGCGCGTGAGCCAATTCGTCCATTTACACGTCCACTCCGAGTACTCGCTCCTGGACGGGGCCTGCCGGATCGATCGTCTTTGCCGCCGGGCTGCGGAGGAAGGGGCAACGGCGGTCGCGCTGACCGACCACGGCGTGATGTACGGGGCGATGGAGTTCTACTACGCCGCACGCGAGTTCGGCCTGACCCCCATTCTCGGTTGCGAGGCCTATCTGGCGCCGCGCGGTCGTCTGGATCGCAGTGCGAGGGAAGAGGCTCACGTAACCCTCCTGGCCGCCGATCTTATCGGCTACCGAAACCTCGTCGCCTTGGTATCCAAAGGCTTCTTGGAAGGCTATTATTACAAGCCGCGCATCGATCTCGAGCTTCTCGAAAAGCATAACGATGGTCTAATCGTGCTCTCCGGCTGCATGTCCGGACTGGTCGCCGCACCACTGCTGCGCGGAGACGAAGCGGCCGCGCTGCAAAACGCCAAGACCTATCGCGAGATCGTCGGCGACCGTTTCTACATCGAAGTGATGCGCCACGGCATGCCGGAGCAGGATACGATCAACGGCGGTCTCGTTCAAATTGCGCGCGAGCTGAACGTACCGCTCGTCGCGACCAACGATTCGCATTACCTCGAGCAAAAAGACGCCGCGGCACACGACGTGTTGCTTTGTATCGGAACCGGAAAGACCGTGTCCGATACGAACCGCATGAAGTTCTACTCCGATCAGTTTTATCTGAAGTCGCCCGACGAGATGCGCGAGCTCTGGAGCGATCTTCCGGAGGCCTGCGAGAACACGGTCGAGATTGCGCGGCGAGTGGACATCCGTATCCCCGAAAAGATCTTCCATCTGCCGCAGTTTCCGGTTTCCCAGGATTCCGGTGGACTCGAGAAGAGCGATGCCGAATACTTGCGCGAGCGCTGTGAAGAAGGGCTGCTCCAACGCTTCGGTGAGGAACGCATAGCGGCCGACCCGTCGCTGCGCGAGCGCCTGGAGTACGAGCTCGGCGTCATCACCAAGATGGGATTCTCGTCGTATTTCTTGATCGTCTGGGACTTTATCAAGTACGCGCGAGATCGGGGCATTCCGGTAGGACCGGGTCGCGGGTCGGCGGTCGGTTCGCTGGTCGCCTACTGCCTGAAAATCACGGATCTGGACCCGCTGCGCTTCAACCTGCTCTTCGAACGCTTCTTGAATCCCGAGCGAATCTCGATGCCGGACATCGATACGGATTTCTGCGTGGAGCGGCGGGACGAAGTGATCGCGTACGTGACGGAAAAGTACGGCAAAGATCGCGTCGCCCAAATCGTGACGTTCGGAACGATGGCGGCTCGCGCCGCGATTCGGGATACTGGCCGCGCGCTGGGGGTGCCCCTACCCGACGTCGACCGGATCGCCAAGCTGGTCCCTTCGGGCCCGGGCGGTTTGAGCATCTCGCGCGCGATCGAGCAGATTCCCGAGCTCAACTCGATTTATGCCACCCGCCCGGATATCCGCAAGCTGTTGGATACGGCGAGAGAGATCGAAGGGTTGGCACGCAATGCGGGGACGCACGCGGCGGGCGTCGTCATTTCGGCGGGACCGTTGATTGAATACACGCCGCTCGTCCGCTTTGGGGACGGAGGCATCAATACACAGTACGACATGGATTGGATCGAGCGGATCGGTCTGCTCAAGATGGATTTCCTCGGGCTTCGAAACCTGACGGTCATGGAAAACGCCGTGCGGGAGATACGGCGCACGGTCGACGAGGACTTCGATCTTTCGAAGATTGCGATCGACGACCAAAAAACGTTCGAGATGCTGAGCCGTGGTGAGACGATGGGCGTCTTTCAGCTCGAGTCCGAGGGTATGAAGCGCGTCTGCGCGGAGTTGCAGCCGTCGCGTTTCGAGGATATCATCGCGCTCGTCGCGCTCTATCGTCCTGGTCCGATGGACTGGATTCCGCAATACATCGCCAACAAACACGGACGTTCGAAACCGCAGTACCTGCATCCAAAACTCGAACCGATTTTGGCGGAAACCTATGGGACCGCCGTGTACCAAGAGCAAGTAATGCAGATGGCACGAGAGATCGCGGGCTTTACGCTAAGCGAAGTCGACGAGCTCCGCAAGGTGATCGGAAAGAAACAGAAGGAGAAGATCCCCGTCTATCAGGAGAAGTTCGTCGCCGGAGCGATCGCGACTTCGGGGATCGATCGATCGCTGGCCGAGCGAATATTTCATTTCGTCGAGCCGTTCGCCGGCTACGCTTTCAACAAGGCGCACTCGGCTGCGTATGGGTGGATCGCGTTTCAGACCGCCTTCTTGAAAGCCAACCATCCGCTTCAGTATTTGGCGGCCTTGATGACGTCGGTGAAAGACAAGACCGAGAAGCTGGTCGAGTATATCGATGAAGCCAAGAAGCTGCGGATCGACGTGCTGCCTCCGGACGTCAATGAATCGCTCGTCGACTTCGCCGTGGTCGGGGATGCGATTCGATTCGGCTTGGCGGCGATCAAGGGCGTCGGGGAGGGCGCCGTTCGCGCGATCATCCAGGCTCGGGATACCGACGGACGCTTCAGCGATATCTTCGACCTGGCGTCACGCGTCGACGCCAGACCCGTCAACCGGAGGGTGCTCGAGGCGCTGATCAAATGCGGAGCGCTCGACGGCCTCACCGGAAACCGCTCGCAAAAGCTCGCCGCCTTGGATACGGCGCTCGAACTGGCAGCCCGCACGACCCGCGACGCCGAGTTGGGCCAGGTGTCGCTCTTCGGGGGCACCGACACCGTATCGCCGACGCTCGTGCCGAAACTTCCAAATGTAGCGGCGCCGACGACGCGCGAGATGTTGGCGTGGGAGCGTGAGACGCTCGGCATTTTCGTGTCGGGCCATCCGCTGGCCGAACACGAACCGGCGCTGCGGCGGACCGGAGCGCAGCCGCTCAAGGACTTGGCGAAGCTGCAGGAGGACGCCGCCGTCACGATTGCGGGTTCGGTAACCGCGGTGCGACGCAGCCTCACGAAATCGAATCAGCAAATCTTGATCGCGCAGCTCGCGGATACGACGGGTTTCTCCGACGTCGTGTTGTTTTCGAAGGCATACGCGCAGTTCGCGAACCTCTTTGAACCCGATGCGATACTGATTGTCAAAGGGCGTCTACGGTTGCGCGAACGTCCGGGCGCAACTCCCGGTGACGAACCCAACGTGGAGCTTTCCGTTGCGGCGAACGAGGTTTCAAACTTCGTCCCGCCGCCGGCTCTCGCGGTCGTCGCGGGTGCGAGCGGCTGGCACGTGGACGTAACGCATCGCGATCAGATCGATCGCCTCGCACGTTTGATCGACGAATGGCCGGGCGAGGTGCCGGTCGTTATGCACGTGCAAGGACGCTCTCAACGGGTTGCGCGAGCCATCGCCGGCGACGCGCGAGTTCGCGGCGAGCTCGAGCGGATCTTCGCTCCCAACGGCGTGCGCGAAGGCGGCTTGGACGCGTACGGATGAAGGTCATTCCGGCGTCCGACCGAGTCGCGCTTGCCGACGTTCTCGATGTCGGCTGGAGCGTGTCTGCATCGGTCGCCGATGAGGTCGCCGCTATTATCGGCGACGTCGACGCGCGCGGCGATGATGCGCTGCTCGAGCATGCACGGCGATTCGAGGGCGACGCTTTCGAACTATCCGACCTGCGGGTTCCGATTCCGATGCTCGAAAGCGCCCGCTCGCTGGTTTCTCCCGAGATCGCCGTCGCACTAGAGCTGGAGAAGGAACGCTTGGCGCGTTTTCATCGCCGGCAGCGGCAACCCGATATCGAGTACGTGGAGGAGGACGGGACGCGTTACGCGCTCGTACGCCGAGCCTTGCGTTCGGTCGCGGTGTACGCGTCGCGCTCGGGAGCGCCAACCTCGATTTTGATGGGCGCGGTGCCCGCGAAGGTTGCCGGCGTATCGCGAGTAGCGGTGCTCTCCCCGCCCGGCGCGGCGGGATTCCCGGCTGCCGTACTCTTTGCATGCGCGCTTTGCGGCGTCGACGAGCTCTACGCCATCGGCGGTGCGACGGCGATCGCTGCCGCAGCGCTGGGAACGCGCTCGCTTCCGCCGGTCGATAAGATCGTTGGGCGCGGCGGGCGGTGGACCACCGAAGCAAAGCGGCAAGTCTTCGGCCGATGTGGGGTGGACGCTCTCGCCGGCCCTCCCGAGGTCCTGGTCGTGGCCGACGAGGGTGCCAACAGCGAGTACGTCGTCGGCGAGCTTCTCTCCGCGGCCGAGCGCCCCGAGGTTGCGCGTTTGGCAGTGCTCTCCGAATCGCGGCCGCTGCTGGACGCAGTCGCGCAGCTCATCGATACGCTCGACCTGCAAACGTTGGAGCGCAGCGAGTACGTCAGCAGAGCGATCTTGCAGGACTGCCGTCTCATCGCGGCTTCATCGCGGGACGAGCTTATCGATGTTCTCAACCGCTTTGCGCCTGCATATCTAGCGCTGCAGGTGCGCGATGCTTGGAGGTACCTGGAGCGGATCGTCACTGCCGGGACGGTCTTTATCGGCGACGCGACGCCGTTAGTCAGCGGCGAACATCTGGCGGGAACGAACCGGGTCGCGCCGACATCGGGTACGGCGCGGTTTTCGTCGAGCCTTTGCCTGGCCGACTTCACCCGCACGCTCAGCGTGGTCGAAAACAGCGCCGATCGGATGACGACCGATGCGCGAGCATTAGCGGCGCTAGCCGATGGTGACGGGCTACCCCACCACGCTCAGGCGGCTCGAATGCGCTACGGCAGTTGATTCGTCTCGTAGCCTTCGATGTCGACGGAACGCTGGTCGGGCGCGACCTTATAATCGCGAAGCCCGTCCGCGAGTCGATCGAGCGCATGACGCTGGCGGGAGTTACGGGCTGCCTCGTGACGGGGCGCATGTACCGCGCCACGCTCCCCTTCGCGCGCGAGCTCGGTTTCGAGGCGCCCTTGATCTGCTACCAGGGCGCGGCGATCGTCGATCCTACCTCCGACGAAGTGCTGCAGCATTCCGCGCTTAACAACGAGGTGGTGCAAGAGCTCGCCATCATGGCGCAGGCGGACGGCATGCACCTGCAGCTTTACCGCAACGACGAGTACTATTGCGAGGCGCGCAACCGTTTTTCGGACCTGTACGCATCGCTGGCGATGAGCGAGCCGGTCGTCGTGCCGTCGTTGCGCGAAGCGTTTGCGTATAGTCCCGCCACGAAAGCCGTGATTGTTGCCGATGCCCCCGTCGCCGCGGCGTATGCGCAAAAACTGCACGCCGCGTTGGGCAGTCGCGCTTACGTTACGCGCAGCCTGCCCGAGTTCGTCGAAGTCCTCGAGCCGGGCGTGGACAAGGGGGCCGCGCTCCGATTCGTTGCGGCGCGCCTCGGCGTGCCGATCGAGCAGACGGCGGCCGTTGGCGATTCCTGGAACGATGCTCCGCTACTCGCGGCCGCAGGTTTTGGGATCGCGATGGGTTCCGCGCCGAGCGAGCTTCGAGCGGTTGCCGATGCCGTCGTCTCGGATCTGGAGCACGACGGTGTAGCGGAAGCGATCGCACGCTACGTGATGCCTTGAGCGGCCGCCCCACAAAATCGAAGAGGGTCAAGCGCTCCGCCGCCGCGCGTATCCGGCCCTTTTGGATAATGTTTGCGCTGGCCGGTCTCCTGTCGGTGGCAGCCGGTGCCTTTTTTACGATGTGGTCGGGCTTCAATCCGAGCCGCGTCGCGGTTACCGGGAACCGGCGCATCGCGAGCAGCGAGATCCTACGCGTTGCCGATATCCCGCCGAACCGAAGCATCTGGCTGGACGACACCAAGGCGATTGCTGCGCGTGTCGGCACGATTCCCTACGTCGCGAAGGCCTCGATTCACCGGCTTCCGCCGGGATCGCTGACGATTGCGGTCAGCGAACGAGTGCCCTTCGCAGTTTTGAGAAGCGATGGGCGGAGCGCCGTCGTCGATCGCGAGTTGCGGGTCCTTTCGCCGGCTGCGGGCGACGAACCACTACCGGCGTTCGTCCTGACGTTGCATGGGAGCCTGGCGCCGGGCGCGTTCGTCACCGCTCGTGATGCCTCCGTCTTGCGCGACGTTTACACGACGATGGTTTCGGGCGGCCTGATGCCTGCAACGCTGACCTTCGATCGCTACGGCGACGTCATCGCCGACATCTCCGGCGGGCCACGTTTGCTTCTGGGTCAATCGGACGACATCGAACGAAAAGTGCGCTTGATAAACGCCATTCTCGCACAGGTCGTGCACCGTCAACAAAGCGTTTCAGCCATCGACGTGCGTGCGCCGGCAACGCCGGTTGTCGTTTATCGTTAGAGCGTCGCGCTACTGGTGGGTCGTGAGATCGAGATAGACCATTACCGTTCCCTTGATGATCGAAACCTTGATCTGGTCGCTCGGTTGTATCTTTGAAAAGTCGACCGTCGCTCGTCCCGCGACCAACGTCGTCTCAGAGCCGTTATCCATGAGCACCTGGATGTGTTTGGAATCCAGAGTCTTCTCTACTTTTACCGTGTAGGTGCCGTCGGGAATTGCCGCGGGATCGACGGTCGCTGCGCGAACGCACATTGGACCGAGCAACCCAAGCGTGACGACGACTAAGGAAAGCGTGCGTTTCAAAAGCAGACTCCCAAAGATGAGTAGTGCGATTAAGAAAGGATAATACCCGAAGTTAAGCCGCGGTTCTAGGGGGTTCCGGCGGTTTCGAAATTGTTTTGTGCACAGCCTCTCCACATCTTTGCTTGGTTTGTCCTCAAGGAGAAGACGCCGGGTCCGCTAAGGCTTGGCAATCCGCCCTTCCCCTGCTATCCATAGTAGGAGTCGGGCGTCAGAACCACAATATATCGTGGCCAACCGGGATTTCTAGGAAGGGTGAACGCAGCGCATGAAGCACGAGACCCTTTGCGGGCTCGACATCGGGACGACCAAGACGTGTATGGTCGTCGCGACGAATGGCCCCAACGGTCTCGAGATCGTCGGGTTCGGCGAGGCTCCGACCCTCGGGATGCGCAAGGGCGTCGTCGTCGATCTCGACGAGACGATCAAGTCGATCGAAGCGGCGACCGAACGGGCGGAGCGAATGGCCGGGATACACTTCAGCGAGGCGGTCGTCGGGATTACGGGCGACCATATTCGCAGCACGAATAATCGCGCGGTCGTCGCCGTTTCCGGCGAAGACCGGGAAGTTACGCCGGGAGACGTGCGGCGGGTCATCGACGCCAGCAAGATCATCAATCTGCCCAGCGACCGGCAGATCATTCACGCCCTTCCGCGCTACTTTACCGTCGACGGCCAGGAGGGCGTCAGCGACCCTGTCGGCATGTCCGGCGGCCGTCTGGAAGTCGACACGCACATCGTGACGGGCAGCACGAGCTTCATCACCAACGTCCTCAAGTGCGTCGAGCGTGCGGGTTTAGAGACGCAAGGCGTCGTCTTCGAGCCGCTCGCGAGCTCCGCCGCGACGCTGCTCCAGGAGGAGAAGCAGGTCGGCGTCGTGCTTCTGGACATCGGCGGCGGCACGACGGACATTGCCGTCTACTCGCTGGGCAGCGCAATCTACACCGCCACCATACCGGTCGGCGGCAACGTGCTCACGAGCGATATCTCGCTAGGGTTGAAGACGACCCTCGCGGAGGCCGAAGACGTCAAGAAACGTTTGGGCGCGGGAGAGAACGGAGCCGTCTTTGCCGTTCGTACGCTGGACGGCCGCGCAACCCGCGAGCACGCCACCGCGGACCTCCGGCAGATCGTCGTACCGCGCGTCATGGAGACGCTACGGATGGCTCGGCAAAAAATCGTTGAAAACGTGCCGCGCGATTTGGTTCTCGGCGAGGTCGTGCTTACGGGCGGCGGCGCGCTCTTGCCCGGCATCGAACCGCTCGCCGAAGAAGTCTTTAACTTGCCCGTTCGCATCGGGACGGCAAACACGATCGGCGGTTTGACGGACACCATGACATCGCCGCAATACGCAACGGCAATAGGACTCGTCGTCTTTGGCACTAATGGAGCGGGTGACGATGCATCGCACGTGAGACGGCGCGGCGGAGCCTTTCCTCGAATCCAACGATGGTTGGCAGATCTATGGACTTAAACTTCTTTTCGACGGAGGAACCCAAAGAAATGGCTGACGTACGACGTTCGATCTCGGAGCCGACGCACGCGGCAACGATCAAAGTGATCGGCATTGGCGGCGGGGGTTGTAACGCCGTCAATCGCATGCTGACCGCCGGCTTGGCCGGCGTAGACTTCTTTGCTGTTAACTCCGACGTGCAGGCGCTGCGCGGCGCTTTGACCGAGAACCGCGTTCATATCGGAGGCGGCCAAACGCGCGGCTTGGGTGCGGGAGCGAACCCGTCGCTCGGACGCGAAGCGGCCGAAGCATCCCGAGAGGACCTCTCCCTGATTTTGGAGGGCGCCGACTTAGTCTTTTTGACCGCAGGCATGGGCGGAGGCACGGGGACCGGCGCCTCGCCGGTTATTGCGGAACTCGCGCGGGAGTCGGGTGCGCTGACGATTGCGGTGGTGACGAAGCCGTTTGCCTTTGAGGGCAGAAAACGCATGCAGGCCGCCGAGAACGGTATCGCCGAGCTCGAGAGCAAGGTCGACACGCTAATCACGATCCCCAACGAGCGCATCCTGCAGGTCATTGAGAAGAAGACGCCGCTCAATGAGGCGTTCTCGTACGCCGACGACATTCTACGTCAGGGAATTGCGGGCATCACCGATTTGATCACGCAGCCGGGGCTGATCAACTTGGATTTCGCCGACGTCAAGACGATTATGACGGACGCGGGCTCGGCGATGATGGGCATCGGAGAGGGCAGCGGCGAGCATCGTGCCGCCGATGCCGCGCAAAAGGCGATCGCTTCGCCGTTGCTCGAAACGACCGTGGAAGGGGCAAATGGAGTCATCTTCAACATCACCGGCGGCCCCGACATGGCCATGTACGAAGTCAACGAGGCGGCCGAAATGATCAGCCGCGCGGTCGACTCCGACGCGCAAATCATTTTCGGCGCGTCGGTCGATCCGACGATGACCGGAAAAGTTCGGGTAACCGTGCTCGCCGCCGGCTTCGGGCCGCGGCGCAATCGCGCACAGAGCTTCGCCTTCGAAACGAGTAAGCTGGACACCGTCGCGCCCGTCAGCATGGACGATATCGACGTCCCTGCCTTTCTGCGGTATCGCGGCTAAGAGTCAAGAGTAGCCGGGCGGCTCTCGGCGGTGGCCTATAACGCGCGCGTGCTGCTGGACTCGACGAGTCCGGCCGGAATCCGTCTGACCACGCTCGAGGTTACGTTCCCGCGCTTTGTGCTGGCCGAATTTAACACGCACCGCCAATTCTGCCTCGATGGAGGTACGAAGCTTTACTTCGACCTTCCCTCACGACAGGGGGCGAGCACGAAGCGTTTCTCGATGACGATCCGCGAGTTTTTTGAGAAGTGGCATCGCGGTGCTGCACCGCGAATTAACCGTAGAAAAACGAAGACCGCGGCAAGTATCGATCCCGAGCGTGAATATACTGCTAAAGAGCTGGCGGGCGCAGCCGGCTACGCGGACTACAGGGGCGTCGACTTACTGACGCGGCGAGTCGCCATGCCGCGCATCATCACGCCAGGTGCGCCGTATCGTATCCTGGGGCCGAACCTCGTCGCTTGGATGGAAATCGCCGGTGCGAACCGCCAGCCGATGCAAAGGCGGCTGGCAGCAATGGATTTGCGCTCGTGTAACGAGGACACGGGCGAAATCCACCATACGCACGTCCGCGACGTCACATACTCCGGCGAAAAACCCGTGTTTCGCATCACCCTAACGAACGGGCAGCAAATCCTATCCTCGAAAGATCACCGCTTCTTGACCAAGGTCGGCTGGCAGAGCCTTGAAGAAGCCGTAGGCCTCTCTTTAAGCCCAGGAAACATCGCCACGTATAGGCGGTGCGCGGAGCTTGCGGTTAACGGAATCGAAGCGTACAGGGATCCGCAGTGGCTCGCCGGCTTACGCGACGCTGGGCTTTCCGCCACCCTGATCGCAAAGCATGCCGGCGTCACGATCGACCAGGTCAAGTACCAGTTCCGAAAGCATGGCCTGCGTGCGACGAATCCCGAGGCTGTTTGGCTGCTCTCACACATCGAAGAACCATGGAACAAAGGCCGACGCTACAGTAATATTAAGACTAGGGGGCGCCCCAGCAAGGCGCGCATCCGACGAGGGTCAGAGTCGCACCTTTGGCGCGGCGGGATTACGCGGGAACGCAAGCGCATGGGTGCGTGGACAATGCAACACGCGTTCCGGACACACCGTGCCAATGGCTTCAAGTGTGTCCTGTGTGGCTCGGGGCGGAAATTGCACGCCCACCACATCGACCCCGTCGCTCACAATTTAGCCCGCGCGTACGATCCGTCCAATCTGACGAGCCTTTGTAAGGAATGTCACCGAAGCTTGCATCAACGAAACCTGGAGTTGGCGCTTCTACGGCATTTCGAGGAAGGCAAACCGTGGAGTTCGTTCTGGCTTTCGGTCGGCGACATTTACTTGCGCAAGCCATATGCGGCGAAGAGGAAACGCGCCATGTTGCGCCATTTCGTTGCTGTGAAGTCGATCGATTACGTAGGGATGCGGGAGACCTACGATCTCGAAGTAGAGGGGCCGTACCATAATTTTGTGGCTGACGGCTTCATCGTCCATAACTCCAGAAATAGTGCGAGTTCGCGCGCAATCCCGACCTCGAAACTGATCGACCGCGTTCTCAAAGACCCAGCGGTTCCGTTGGAGTGGGGAAAGAACAAAGCCGGGATGTCGGCCAGCGACGTCTTGCGCGGCGATCTCGCGCAAGAGGCCCAGCGGATCTGGCTGAGCGCGCGGGATGCCGCCGTAGGCAACGCGCAACGCCTGTTGGAGCTCGACGTACATAAGCAGGAGCTGAACCGGCTATTGGAGCCGTTCCTGTGGCACACGGTCATCGTGAGCGCGACCGAATGGGAGAACTTTTTCGAGCTGCGCTGCGCGCCTAACGCGCAGCCGGAGATTCGGGCGGCAGCGCTCTTGATGCTCGAGGCGATCAACGCCAGTCTTCCGCAAACGCTGGGCTATGGGGAGTGGCACACGCCCCTCTTGCAGCCGGACGAGAGCGGGCTGGACCTGGAGACTCGACGGCGCGTCTCGGCCGCGCGTTGCGCGCGCGTCTCGTACCTCACGCACCAGGGTTTGCGCGAGATCGAACGAGACCTCGAGCTGTACGACCGCCTGCGCAGCGATCGTCACTTGAGTCCGTTCGAGCACGTGGCGACGCCCGCGCGCGACACGGGTTTCCATGCAAACTTCCGAGGTTGGCTTCAGATGCGCCGTGAGATAGCGGAGGAGAGGCGTTGACGCGCTCATGCGGATTCTCTGCCAATTCGAGCGGAACAGATGATATTGAAATACGCATCCAACAGCTTCAATCCGCCCGATCCGGCCGCACAGATTATTAGCATTGAAATTGCGAACAATCCCGTCGCACCAACCGCGTGTCCCTAACAGGCCTGCGAGGTTCCGCGATGATTTAACTCAACTCGGCGCATACGCATGCGCCACAGCTCTGTAGCGAAAGCGCGCGCGCGCCATCTTCGCCCGAAACAAGCCGACTGGCGGCAGGTGCCGCGGCCCGACACAGAGTTGAAACCTTTGCAGTCCAACGGCAAGCGTCAAGCCCTGAAGTGCTTGCGCGTTCGGCGCCCACCAGTTTGCGGAATCGTTGTTAAGCTCATTTGTTGGGAAGAATTCAAAAAATGGAGTATCAGGGGCGCCGGGAATGTCTACGGCCTCAGTTTCGATCCCAAGAAAGCCTCCGGGATTCAAGAGGCTCGCTACACGACGCATTGCAGGTAGCGGCTCCTCCATGTGATAGAGAATGCCCAAAAAGAGAACAACATCGAATCTTCCCAGCGACGATAAATCCATCGTCATAAAGTTCCCTACTACAGCTTCTACGTTACTGTTAAGTAGTTCGCGCGCCGCATCGAAAGTTCGTTTACCCGGCAACGCTTGAGGCTGCCAATGCCGCGAGTCCCGCGGCGCCGGAACCGCTTTGCCCGACGCGCGAGCGTCTTTCCACTCCTTGATGTAGGCTACCATATCTGTGGCCCACACGTGTTCGTCGAGCGCTACTACTCGCGAGGCGCCGAGTTTCTCAGCCGCAAAGGAAAAGAAGCCGTCATAGGCGCCGATGTCCAGCACCGATTTCCCACACAAATCGGGTAGCCCAAGATTGCGCAACGTCGCTTTCCACAACTCAAGCGGCGCGCGTCCGGGCGTCACAATCCCGGGCGCCAATTCAATGGAATGATACCATTCGGGACATTGCACCAAGACGTCCCTTGCGCGTTCCTGCAACGAAACCGAGTCATTTGAAGGATTCATGTCGGGGCGCGTTCTTGCGCGTTAACTGCAATCCTTCGGCAGCGCCCTGCTAATGTTCAGAGCGAAGGCGCAGATCGCCGAGGCGGGAGCGCGCCTCGGACATGGGAAATGTCGAGGTAGCCCGTAGGAAAATGTTACGCGACCTATTCGTTGTCAACGGGTTCATTCGATGGACGTTGATGAAGGAAATATTGCCTTGAATATTTAGCCTGGAAGGGACGAAACGTACGCGGTTTCTGGTTGAAGTCGAAAAAGTCGTTAACGAAGTCGGCCGAAGTGCTATCGGTCGTACCGAGCCGTCCTAAACTCCAATTATCTTCGATAAACCTAACAACGCTGCCAAATTGATACGGCTCGTGAGATACATAACCCCCTTTTGCGAAGGGCGACACTACGATCAACGGAATGCGAAAACCGAGACCACCGTTTCGATGTGGGCCGGGCGGCGGCACATGGTCGTACCAGCCGCCCCAATCATCCCACAGAATTATGATCGCTGTTGTTTTCCAGGCCGGCGTCTCACCGATCGCATTTACAACCTGCGCAACCCAGGAAGGACCTGAGTCCCCGCTCTTGCCGGCATGATCGGAGTTGTCGAAGGTGGGGATCACCCAGGAAACCCCTGGGAGCGTCCCGCGGCCGATGTCCGTGAAAACCTCTGTGTCAGGCGAGACTACATTTGTTGACCACTCTGGACCATAACGGACGCTTTTGATCGCGTCGAAAGCGTTCCAGACATTGCCGCCGAGATTTCCGCCGAGCATCGGAGTGTAGTAGCGCCACGGTACTTGCCCCGCGTCGAGCAGGTCGCGTAACGTTAAGTAGGATAAGCACGGGAATGGGCCGGCGTCGGCATAATACCGGTTATTCATGGTGATAAGGGAGGTGACGGTGCCGGCGGGCGCGTCGCAGCCCCAGGGCGTCTGGGTCGGCAAGTCGATAAGGCTCTCCGGTTTATCCGACAGCTCGGTGCCACCTCTAATAAGATCTTGGTGCGCGGTGAAGCTCCCACTGCCCTGCGTTTGGAAGAAGTGGTCGGCTAACACGTATTGTCGGGCCATGTCCCAATACGGCTTGATTTGGGCGGGATCGACAAATTCGTATACATAGGTACCCGGCGTTCGTCCAATAGGGACGGTGTCGAAACCGTTCATTTGGCAGTGCTGTTGCGAGCCGCGATTGCAGTCCCTTTTCCAGTTGACATATTGGTTGCTGGGATTTATTTGGCTATAAAGGTCTGCCTCGCGTAGGCGCCTGCTGCCATTGTGCGTCTTCCCTACTCTCGTTCCGTCCGCACCAGGAAACGTCGCAAAGAAATTGTCAAAGGTTCGATTCTCTTGAATGAGAACGACGATATGCGTAAAGTGTTTGCCCGCTGGAGGGGGAGGAAGCGGCGCGAGCGGAATCGGGCTAGGCACTGAACGACCGCAGGTTGTGAGAGCTAACTCACAAGCGAAGGCGAGGGCAAGTGTCGACAGTGCCCGGCAAGAGCGATTATATTTGGACATGCAGCTATATCGACTGAGCGGGGAAATACCACCTTCTGCTTGGGCCACCGAGGTCAGTGGCGTTCCTCTGCGGCTGGCTGGGTCCTGATGCGAGATCCTAGGAAGCGCACCGCCGCCGCAACTCCAACGAGTAGCCCGGCCCACACGGGTATTTTTATGAAAAACCATAAAGGATCCGTCGTCCTGCGCTGATTTGCGTACCAGCGCCATTCTGCTTGCACAAGGCCGCTTGGCGCAAATGCCGGAGCATGCTGGGGGACTGGGAGGTGAGGTGGATGGAGTTCAATGGCGTAAACGGTCGCAGCGATGAGGCAGACACACGCGGCCGCGGCTCTACGATTGGCGAGCCGGAATAAAATTGTACCGCAAACAAGCATGGCCGCAAGGAAGAGCTGTTTGGAGCCCCAGATGATGATCCAAGGGATCGCTATCGAACAAATCGATAATGCGAGGGCGGTTCTCGCGTGCCCTCTAGCAGAGAGCGCTAGCTCCAGCAGGGCAGGGAGAGCGAGGCAAAGCTCCTCCGGGTGAAGATAGGTGCCTCCGATCACCGCGCATAGCGCTGGAATAAAAACAAGGAGCTCGGGTTTGCCTAGCTGTTGGCTTACGCGCGGCGAAAGCCAGAGTGCCGTTACAAGCAGTGCGCAATACGAGATGGTGCCGGCGGCGAGCGCTAGCGGAGCTGGGGCACCGAAAAATGCAAGGCCATACGTGAGACTGTATTGGAAGGGAAACTGCACTTCGGAGGCGGCCTGTGCAGGCAACACGGCGGTAACGTATTGAAGCAATCCCTGTTGGCCTACCAGGCCCGCTGCCAAGACGGCAAATAAGCTACCAGTGAGGATCACTGCTGGGCGCGTCCGGGGCACAAAAAGAAACGTGGCCAAAATCACTGGTACGCCGGCAATCGGTTGAATTGCACTAAAGACGGCCAATATGCCGGCGAGCCAATATTTGCGACGCGAAATTGCTACGCCGCAGAGAACGAGAGCGAGCAGAGCGAAGGAGATGATCTGACCGGTATTAAGGTCGGCGTATAACGCAGATAGGGCTAAGGCCGCGAGCCCAATATCCCACGGCACACTTAAAGCTCCGAGCGCCACGACGCATAAAGCGATCGAAATAACTATTGCAGCAGCATAACAGATGCGGGCGTATTTGATTGGAACATTAGCAAGCGCCATAAAGGGCGGAAAGTCGTATGCAGGTAACGGAGCGGGTACAGCAACCGACCGATTTTGTATAAAGAGCGCGCTCCGAAAGGTTCCGGCTGCTTGAAAGCGGTGTTCGCAACTGCGCAACGGTTCGTACGTGTAGGGACTCGACCCACGATCGAGCAACCACCCGGCGCAGTAGAAATCGGGAAAGTCGTCCATCGTTCGCCAGGGTAGGGCTGCGCCGAGGCGGCTGAAATCGCGCACCGCAGCGATTCCGAGTGCGAGCAATATCAGCGCGACGATGACGCGGCGACGCGGTGGCAGGATCACGCGGGCCGCTTCGCGTTTGGGCGCGCAAGGGCGCGGAACCCGGCAACGAGCAGACCGATCAGCGCCGCCCACGTCGGTATCTTGATCGCAAGCCATGGGATTGGGGCGGTCTTGAGGTTGACGACGTACGAGCGCCAAGCCTCTTGAGCGAGATCGTTGGAATGGAGCGACGTCATCATGGTGACGACCGAAAACGGTGCCGGAGGCCGAAGTTCGAAACAATAGATCGCCGCGGCAATAGCGGTGAAGGCTCCGATTGAGAGTGCGGGCGTAAGACCTTGGCGAAAAAGAATCGCCGCAACGACGAAGAGGCTCGAGAGAAAGAGCTTCTTCGTGATCCACACGTCGATCCACGGAACGGCAAGCAGGCAAAGCGCCAGCGTTGCAATCGTTCGCGACGCAGCGCGAGAGAAGGTCGCCAGCACCAACGCTGCGGGCACTGCAATCGCAAGATCCACCATGTGGACGTACGCTCCGCCGACGACGGCGCAAGCCGCAGGAAGAAAGGCAACGAGCTCGCGCCGCCGCAGCGTGTTTGCAAGCCTCGATCCGAGCCAGATCCCGACTGCGAGCAAGGCCGCATACGAAACCTGCCCCATGGCTAGCGCGGCTCCTCGGGGCAGACCGGCGGCGACCAAGATATAGGTGAGGCTGTACTGATACGGATATCCCGCCTCGGCCGCGCCCTGCGCCGGCAGTACGCGTGCGACATACTCGATCGCTCCGGCGGGGCCTACGATAAGCACACCCGCAAGCGCCAGGAGAACTCCGAGGACGAGCAGGGCCACGCGGCTTCGGGGAACGAGCAGCAGCAGCGAGAGGCACACCGGCAAACCCAGATGCGGCTCGATCATCGTTAGGGCGGCGAGCACACCGGCAAGCGCATCGCGTCTTTGCACGACCGCGACGCCGCAAAACACGAGGGCGACCAGTGCGAAGGGAACGATCTGGCCGGCGTCGAGCAAAAGGTAGCCCGCCGGGAGCGCCAAGGCCAGGGCGGCCAGATCGAGCGGAATGCCGATTAGAGCCAAGCCACCGATCGCGGCGAGGACCGCGACCGCTATCGCGATCGCGTCGATCGTCCGCGCGACGGGAAAACCTAACCGCGCAGCGAGCTCAAATGGCGGCAGGTCGTAGGGGGGAACCGGGGCGGGAGTGACGCGGTTCGGATCGAGCCGATAGGCCTCGCTTGCATTGACGCGGTGCTCGCACCGATGAAGCGGCTCGTAGCGATACGGATCGGCGTGTTGGTCGACGGCTTCGCCCGCGCAGTAAAAGTCCTGGAAATCATAGAGGCGGTGCCAAGGGAGGGCGTCGCCCAGCCGGCCCAGATCGCGCAGCGCTGCGATTCCAAGCAAACCAAATGCAAAGATCAGAACGATCTTTCGTGCCGTCATTCTGGTGGCCGCTTCGACGCGCGACGGCGCGTTTACTCGCAACGAGCGTCTAGGTAGTGCCCAGATTGCGGGCGGTTAGGCCATCTGCGCGCATCGTGTTCCGAATGTATTGCGCTTTATGCAGAGCTGGTATATAACCGTTCACATCGGCAATCGCAGTCCTCCGATTGCCGGTCGGTGTCTTCCAAACAAAGCTGAGGTTGGGTGTGGCTCTTCGCTTTCGTGCAACGCCGTTTCGGCGGATCGTTCCTATTGCGCGCGTTTGTCCGGCGTCATCGCCGACGCCGCAAACCCTCGTCGATCGTGAAGACACGGTCGTCGCATATTGGTACCTCTGCCGGCGAGCGGCGCGACGCTTCATGCGCCGGGGACTCGATCGGGCCGATCTCGAGCAGGTCGCGGCGATCGGACTAATCAAGGCGATCGATCGCTACGACCGCACGCAGACCGCGCCGTTTGAGGCTTACGCGTGGCTTCTCGTCGTCGGCGAGCTCATGCATTACGTTCGAGACAGCGAGCGGTTCCTGCGAGCGCCTCGCGCAGTTCGCGAACTGGAGCGCCGATGGGCGGCCGCCGAACGCGAGCTTTGGCCGTTGCTCGGTCGCGAACCGCAGGAGAGTGACATCGTAGCGGTTTTGAACGCGACGCCGGCCGAAGTGCGCGAAATACGCTCCTATCGAGCGACCCATCACATGATCTCCTTAGAGGTTTTGGGCAACTCAGAGCAACGGACGCCACCATGCGGAATCGACGAGGTGTTGGATCGTTTGACGGTCGAGGGCATCCTGGCGACGCTCTCACCCTTGGAGCGGCAGATCGTGCGATCGATTCATCTCGACGGCGTGACGGTCGTGGACCTGGCGCGACGGCTCGGCTACTCACGTCGACACGTCACGCGCTTACATCGCGCGGCCATCGACCGCTTGAAAAGCTCGTGCTGCGGCTAGCGGCCGGCGAAGTGAAGTAGCGGCAGCGGCCTTCGCCGAAGGCAGGCTGCCTGATGTTTGCGTACCTGACGGCGGGCGAATCCCACGGTCCGGCGCTCGTGGGGATTCTCGACGGCATTCCCGCGCATTTGCGTCTTGACGTCGCGGCGATCGACGAAACACTCGCGCGACGGCAGGGCGGATACGGCCGCAGCGCGCGAATGAAGATCGAACGAGATCAGGTCGAGTTTCTGGCCGGAGTTCGCGGTAGCGAGACGCTGGGCTCGCCAATTGCCGTTGTGGTCCGCAATCGCGACTATCTGACGCCCAAGGTCCGCGCGTTGATGGATCCATTGCTCGGCGGCGGCGATCCACTGACGAATCCACGGCCAGGGCACGCCGACTACGCCGGCGCGTTGAAATACCGGCAACGCGACCTGCGCAACGTCCTCGAGCGCGCGAGCGCGAGGGAGACCGCGATGCGAGTTTGCCTCGGAGCGATCTGCGCGCAGATGCTCGGCGTTCTCGGAATCGTGACGCGCAGCTGCGTCGTTCGCATCGGCGGCGTCGAAGCCCCCGAGATCGACGACTGGAACGCAAGCGAGGTAGAGGAAAGCGATGTTCGCTGCCCGGACCGCGACGCGGCGCTGCGAATGATCGGAGCGATCGACGAAGCAAAACGCGCAGGCGATACCCTGGGAGGCCAGTTTCTCGTTCGTATCGACGGCATGCCGGTCGGCGTGGGCAGCAATCGGCAGCCGGACCAGCGACTCGACGGCATCCTTGCGGGTGCGCTGATGGGCATGCAGACGGTGCGAGCCGTGGAGATCGGTCTCGGCGCCGACGTCGCCGCAATTCCCGGCTCGCGGGCTCACGACGCGTTCGGGCTCGACGGCGGCAGCGTCGTGCGGCGCACCAATAGAGCCGGCGGCATCGAGGGCGGGATGAGCAACGGCGAAGCGATCGTCGTCCGGGTCTCCGTAAAGCCGATTCCAACCCTGATGAAGGCGCTTCCCTCGGTCAATCTGCATGAGAAAACCGACGCACCCGCGACGATCGTGCGCAGCGACGTCTGCGTCGTGCCGGCGGCGGCAATCGTGGCGGAGGCGATGGTTCGGCTGGCGCTCATGGGACCGGTCCTGGAGAAATACGGCGGGGATTCGGTCGAAGAAACTCTCGATAATCTCGCGCGGAGCACTCAAGCTGCGGCGGACCTTTTCCCCCGAAATCTCGGCACGCGCGTGCAGTGAAGCGCCACTTGGCGCTCGTTGGATTCATGGGGACGGGGAAATCTACGGTCGGTCGTAAGCTTGCGCGCGAACTGGGCTGCGCGTTCTTCGACACCGACAATCTCATCGCTCGCGAACACGGAGCGATAGCAGACATCTTTGCGAATGAAGGCGAGCCCGCATTCCGCCGATACGAGCGAGAGACGATCGAGCAGGTGTTGAGAACCGGTGAAGCGGGCGTTGTGGCGCTGGGCGGGGGAGCTTTAACGGTCGCCGAAACCCGGGCGTTCCTGAAGGAGCGCGCTCATCGCGTCTTTCTGCGCTCCTCTCCCGAGCAGATTCTTCGACGCGTGCGGCAAAGCCGCGTCCGCCGTCCGCTGCTGGGAAATCGCCCGACTCTTGCGAACATTCAGAAACTCTATGACGAGCGCTTAGCGCACTACGCAGAGGCAGATCACGTCGTTGACGCGGAGCGCTTGAGCGATCGGGCAGTACTCGATGACATTTTGAAGTGGCTAAGCGAAAAGAACATCGCATTCTAGAGCGCAACGACGATCTCGGCTATCCGATCTTTATCGCGCAAGATGCACGAGACGAGCTCCTGGCATTCCTGCGAACGAGCGGTCTGCCCGCCGCAATCCTATGCGACGCCAACCGGCACGTTCGCGCTATCGCAGATGGAATTGCCAGAGCGGCCGGCAGCATTCCGGTCTTGGAGTTTGCGCTGGGCGAGTCGCGTAAGCGGCTATCGACCGTGGAGCGCGTACTCGACGCATTGGCGGCTGCCGGCGTGGAGCGCGGCGCGCTGGTGCTGGGCATTGGTGGGGGCGTTGCGAGCGACCTTTTCGGTTTTGCGTGCGCGATCTACATGCGCGGCATCCGTTACGAGCACGTGGCCACATCGCTGGTCGCAATGGTGGATGCCGCCATCGGTGGCAAGACCGGCGTTGACTTGCGCCAAGGCAAGAACCTCGCGGGTTGCTTTCGCGATCCCATCGCCGTTTTTTGCAGCACGGACACGCTGGCAACGCTCTCCGCCGGCGCGTTGCGAGAGGGCCTCGCCGAGATCGTGAAGGTTGCAATCATCGAGGGCGGCGAGCTTTTCGATCTCTTGGAGGAGCTCGCACCCCATCCCGTTCGCCAATGGCCGTGGCTCGAGGTGATTCCCGCCGCGATTAAGGTCAAGAGCATGGCCGTCGCCGACGATCGGCTGGAAACTGGTGCACGCGCGACGTTGAATCTCGGGCACACGTTCGCCCACGCGATCGAGCGCGCGTCGAACTATTCCATCGCGCACGGACAGGCCGTCGCGCTCGGCTTGAGGGCCGCTGGGCTTCTGGCGCTGCGAACCAAGCGCTTCAGTCGCGAGGAACATCTTCGCGTGCTGACGTTGCTGGCGCTCGTTGGGCTGCCAATGCAGACGTCGCTCGCGCCGGACGCGATCTTGGCGGCAATGCGCAGCGACAAGAAGAAGCGCGGAGGACGCTTGCGTTTCGTCGTACCCCGTGCGATCGGCGACGTCGAGTATGGCGTCGAGTCTGCGGACCGCACGGTGCGGGCCGTGCTCGAACGGATGCAGCAGCCGCCTGAGAACTTCCGTGCGCGCCGTTGATGCGCTGCCGGCCATTCGTTCGTCCCGATTCGATCTGCCGCTTACCTACGACGCGGGCAGCTTGGAGCTGGCTGTGGGGGACGTCGTCCGCATTCCGCTGGGCGGGCGCGACGTTCTGGGTTTCATCATTTCAGCGGTGCGCGAGGCCGATGACTCACTAGGCGCGCTCAAAGCGGTGCGCGAGCGCCTGGCAGTGCCGCGTGCTTTCGACGAGACTGGCCTCCATCTCGCGCGATTCATCGCCGAGCAATATCTTTGCACGCTGGGTGAAGCACTGGGGGCCGTCGTCCTCGGCGGGGCCATTCCGCGCATGCGCGACTCGCTCGTTCGCAGTGAGGTCGAACCAACTCCCGCGCGCTATCCGTCCGTGCCCCAAAAGTTGCTGCGCTTAATTTGGGAAGAGCTCGACGAAAGTTTTCCGCTCGAATACCTTCTGCGTCATCCTGAAGCCCGCCGCGCTGCCGACCGAACGGCCCTGCTGGCGCACGTAAGAACTCTCGTCCGCGCCGGCAGCCTGCGCCGCGTTCGACAGGTCGTGGAGCCGCGCACCAGCGAGCGCCGCAAGCGAGCACTCGAGCCGGCAGAGGGTCACGTGGATGGGAAGAAGGCTCAGGCACTCTCTGCCTTTGTCAGAGATCGGCCGGGCATCGGACGCGCCGAGGCGCTCTTGGCCGGATTTAGCAACGGCGTAATCGCAAGAGCCGTCAAGGCAGGCGCGGTGCGCGAAGTGACGCTCCGAGCCGATTCCCGGCGCCCGGCCGGCGAGCCGCCGGAGCCCGTGCTGCTTCCGACCTCCGAACAAAGCGTCGCGCTGCAATCCATCGAGGCGGCGATAAAGCGTCGCCGCTTCGAGACGGCGCTCCTGTACGGCGTTACCGGAAGCGGCAAGACCTACGTGTACGTCGAGGCCATCGCGCGCGTGCTGCGCGATGGCGGGCGGGCGATCGTTTTGGTTCCTGAAATTTCGCTCACCCCACAAACCGCGCGACGCTTCGAGGCGGCCTTTGGCGAGCGCGTGGCCGTGCTGCACTCAGGACTCTCCGAGCGCGAACGATTCGAGGCCTGGGTCGCCTGCGCGCGCGGAGCGGTGGACGTTGTGGTCGGCGCGCGTAGTGCCGTCTTCGCGCCGTTGC
Source organism: Vulcanimicrobiota bacterium (assembly GCA_963725605.1). Lineage (GTDB taxonomy): Bacteria > Vulcanimicrobiota > Vulcanimicrobiia > Vulcanimicrobiales > Vulcanimicrobiaceae > Cybelea. The sequence goes on from CAVRYW010000006.1 coordinate 27,257, forward strand.
AAGACGTGCGGTTGATCGTCGTCGATGAATCGCACGATCCTTCATACAAGCAGGAAGTCGTACCTCGCTACCACGCCGTAGCCGTCGCGTCGGCGAGGATGCGTCGAGAGGGCGGAATGCTGCTGCTCGGAAGCGCCACCCCTTCGCTCGAAAGTTATGCGGCCGCAAAACAAGGGCGCATCGCGCTGCTCGAGTTACGGAAGCGCACCGGCGCGCAGGCGATGCCCGTCGTTGAGCTCGTCGACTTACGAGCGGAGTTTGAAAGCGGCAACCACGCGATCTTCAGCGGTGCGCTCGTGCAGGCGCTGGGCGAGCGGCTACAGCGCAGCGAGAAGAGCATCCTCTTCGTCAATCGCCGCGGCAGCGCGGGATCGCTGATCTGCCGTACTTGTGGAACCGCTCCACAGTGTCGCCGCTGCAGCGTCGCACTCTCCGTGCACCGCGCCGAGGGGCTCCTACGCTGCCACTATTGCGATTTTCAGACGCCGATCGTGACGGAGTGCCCCACGTGCGGCTCAAAAAACGTTGCAGCGCTCGGCATCGGCACGCAGCGCGTAGCTGATGAGGTGGCGCGACTGTTCCCTCGAGCACGAATCTTGCGAATGGACTCGGACACGACCACGCGGATCGGCGATCATGCGCGGATTCTTTCGGTCTTCGAAGCCGCGGGCGACGTATTGGTCGGCACGCAGATGGTCGCCAAGGGGCTCGATTATCCGGCCGTAACGCTGGCCGCCGTCGTTGCAGCCGATTTGGGTTTGAATCTTCCGGACTTCCGCGCCGCCGAGCGCAGCTTTGCATTAATCGCGCAAGTGTGCGGCCGGAGCGGGCGCGGTCGAGTTGGAGAGGCGATCGTGCAAACGTACTCTCCGCAGCATCCGGCGATTGCGTTTGCGGCACAACACGATTATGAGGGATTCGCGGCGCTCGAACTGCGCGAACGTGCCGAGCTGAACTTTCCGCCGAGCCGCCGGCTCGTCTACGTCGGCGTCATCGGACGAGACCAAGCGCGCGTGATGAGCGCCGCCGCGCGCTACGCGGAGATGCTTCGGGAAAGCGGTCTCGCCGAAGTGCTCGGGCCCGCCCCATATCCAATCGCGCGAGTGAACGACGAATGGCGCTACCGAATAGCGTTGAAGACCGCGACGCCCAAACCGCTGAGAGCATTTATTCGGGAGCGAGTTCTCTCGGCCGCTCGCGGCGACGCGAAGACTCGCCTCGCGATCAACGTCGATCCCTAAAGGGAACGGGTTTACTTTTTCGCTTTGCTGGATTTCTTCGCCGACTTGGCCGGCGCGATGGTTGCGCGCTTCATCGCTTTGGCCAAGCGCGATTTCTTGCGCGCTGCCTTATTTGGATGAATGATTCCCTTGCCGGCCGCCTTGTCGTAGGCGCTTTCGGCCAGGAGCGCCGCGGCGTTCTCGGTCGAGTCGACGGCGCGTTTGAAAAGCGTCTTGAGACGATTCTTAGCGCTCTTATTGCGCGTCTCGCGTTTCTCCGATTGCTGCGCCCATTTTTCGGCTGCCTTGATATTCGGCAAGAAGACTCCTCGTATAGATGGCGGCGGTGGAACGGCGTGTATCATAGCAGGGTCGCGCGACGGGTGTCCAGCGAAGCGAGCAGGATCCGTGAATAACTTTCGTAGCGGCTTTGGGCGATTCGGCCGGCTGCGGCCGCCTCCTTGATGGCGCAATCGGGCTCCTGGAGATGGGTGCAATCCGTGAAGCGGCAGGCCGCTACGAGTGGTCGCATCTCCCTGAAGCTCTGGGCGAGCAGGCCCGGGTCGACCCGGCCGAGGCCAAACTCGTTGATGCCCGGGCTATCGATCAAAAAGCCATTTGGCGTCCGGTAGAGCCGCGCGGCGGTCGTGGTCTGCCGCCCGAGCCCGTGCCGGGAGACCTCGCCGACGACGGTGTCGCCGCCGAGCGCCCGAAAGATCGTGCTCTTTCCGACGCCCGAGTTTCCCACGAGCAATGCGCGCCGGTCGCGTAAGAGCTGTCGAAGAGGATCGATCTCGCCGCTCTTGGGGTTGATCGAAATGCTCGGGTACTCGAGACCCGCATAGAGCGCGACCAGATCGCGCGACAGCGCCGGCTCAGCGAGGTCAGGCTTGGTAAAGACGACGGCGGCCTCAATCTCTTCCAGCTCGGCGAATGCGAGAAGCTGGTCGAGTGTCGGCAGCCGGGGAGCGGGGTTAGCGAGCGCGGTTACCGCGACGAGCAGATCGACATTGGCGGCAATGGTCTTTGCACGCCCGCTCGAGCTGCGTCGCTCGAGGGTGCCGATCCGCGGCTCGATGCGTTCGACAAGCGCTTGTCCATCCTCCAGAATCCTCACGTGCACGACGTCGCCCGGAACCGGCATGGAGCGTCGTCCCGTCATGCGTCGCAGTTGCGCGATTCGCGGCAGCGTTTCGCCGTCGATCGATATCCATGCGGAGTTCTTTCCGGTGGAGACGACGAACGCTCGATGTAACGTGATCTACCTTACCATCAGCATTGCGGGGAATCCGGACGATTCACGACGAGATGCAATCGAAGGGATCGCGCAAACCCGAAACGGCCGTGCGATATGGCGCTTCAATCCGGCCGCAGGGCGTGCGTATGCCCTGCTTGAGTTGCCCGACGGCGTCGAACTTCCCGAACTTTCAGTCGCGCCGACGGAAGTCGCATACGAAATGGCAGTCATTGCCTGGGCAGTTTTCCCTACGGTTCCCGAAGCCTTGCCGAGCCTTTACGCCGCACTGGGCGGCCCGGGGCGCCCGGTAGGTGTACTCGCTTGCCGGCCGTGCCCGCAAGGAGCGATCATCGAATGGAATCCGGATTCCGGTGGTATTGAAATCATCATGAGAGTGGTAGACGTCGAGCTCCGCCGCTTTTTCAGCGGACGGCGGGCCGAGCTGCTGTCGCCCTTGACGCCGGCGCTGTCGGCCAAGATTGCCGCTTCCGGCATGAGCGCGCCCGAAATTGCCGCGGATCGCATTTTAGAACTGCTGATCGATGCTTAGTACCCTATCGCAGTATGTTACCGTCTCGGACGTCGTGGACGTCATCGCCACGAGCATCCTGATCTATTATGTGCTGTTACTCATTCGCGGTACTCGAGCGGTGCAAATCCTGATCGGTATTTTGGTGCTGGTGGGACTACTCGGCATTGCGACGCTCTTTCATCTCAATCTCCTCGGGACGATTTTGCGCCTTCTCGTCGTCGGCGTGCTCGTCGCGATCCCGATCGTTTTCCAGCCAGAACTTCGACGCGCGCTGGAGCAGATCGGGCGGGGCGGCCTCTTTCGAATGACTGGCGACGAAAGGGAACCGTGGCCGGGCCGTCCCGAAGACCGAACCATCGGAGCGCTCGCGCGGGCCGCGTTCTTTCTGAGCGAGAATAGGCGCGGCGCCTTGATCGTGATCGAGCAACAGAGCGGGCTCAGAGAAATTTGCGAAACCGGTACGTTCTTGCACGCAGAGGTTTCCGAAGAGCTGCTGCTGATGATCTTCACTCCGGCCTCTCCGCTGCACGACGGCGCGGCCATCGTGCACGAAGGTCGCCTCGAAGCGGCTGGGTGCCTGCTCCCGCTGGCCGAACGCGCGCTGACCGGCGTGCGTCTGGGAACGCGCCATCGAGCCGCGCTCGGTTTGAGCGAACAGACCGATGCGGTGGTACTAGTGGTATCGGAGGAGAGCGCAAACATACGAATCGCGCGCGCCGGAAAACTCTCTCGGCCTGTCGACGACGAGCAACGCTTGGTCAAGATGCTTCTCGCGGTGACGCGACCGCCGCGCCACGAACGACGCCGGCCGAACGACTTGATCGCGCACCTTCGAGCACGGCTACGAGCGCCTCGCGAACGCTCCAAACGCCGCGTTTCGTGGACCGATCTCTTACCCTGATGAATGTACTTCGAAGGAACTTCGGGCTCAAGCTGCTGGCCGTCGGACTTGCGATCGTGGGTTGGGCCTATTTTCGCTTCGCAACGAACCCGTTTCTCGCGAGCGGTCCGGAAGATCAGCAGCTATCCGTCCCCATCGTTTCCGCAAACTTGCCGGCTGGCTACGTCGCTCACTTTACCGACCGCGAGGCCGTCGTCACCGTGGCGACCAAACGCGGAGAGTCCGCCATCAAGCCGGACGAGATCAAGGCGGTGCTGGACCTCTCGAATAAAGGTGAGGGAATCTATAACGTCCCGGTGCAGCTCGTGGCGCCCGAAGTTGCCGTGCAAAGCCTTAGTCCGGCCTCGGTCACGCTGACGATCGAGCGGCTCGAGGAGCGCGCATTTCCGATCGTCGTGCATTACGTGGGCTCTCCGGCGCACGGCGTCGTCGTGAACGCCGTGCGGGTTCGCCCGAGCGTTGCGACGGTGCGCGCGGCGACGTCGGCGCAGATCTCCGGCGTTCACGTCGACGTCGAGTTGCCCAGCCAGCCGGAGGCGATCGACGAGATGGCCAAGCCGATTGCGGTCGATGCTTCGGGCGGCGAAATTGCAGGCGCCTTGGTCTCCCCCAATTTAGTACGCGTCCAGATGCGCTTCGTGAGCGCGGCCGCAAAGTGAGCCCGCTCTTTGGAACCGACGGCGTGCGCGGGGTGGCGAACAGCGAACTAACGCCCGAGCTGGCATTTCGCATCGGTCGCGCCGCGGCGACGGTGCTGCATGACGGCGTCGATCGGGAACGCCCCATCATCGTCGGACGGGATACTCGGGTGTCCGGCAGCATGCTGGAAGCGGCAATCGTGGCGGGCGTTACCTCGGCTGGCAGCGACGCGTTACTGATCGGCGTCGTACCGACGCCCGCGGTGGCATGCGTCACGCGTTGCACCGGAGCGGCCGCAGGCGTCGTCATCAGCGCATCGCACAATCCCGTGGCCGATAACGGCATCAAGTTTTTCGCAAGCGACGGTTTCAAACTGTCGGACGACGTCGAGCGGGACATCGAGGCGGCAATGGACTCACCGGACCTTCCGCGACCGGTGGGAACCGCAGTGGGTGTAGCCCGGCCGGCGCAGAACCTGGCACGCCACTATTACCACGAGCTCCGCATCGGAGAGCCCGATCTGCGCGAACTGACGGTTATCGTCGATGCCGGGTTTGGCGCGGCCTACGCGATCGCTCCCTACGTGCTGCGCAAACTGGGCGCTAACGTCGTCGAGCTCAGCTGCGAAAACGACGGATCTCGAATAAACGTCGAGTGCGGGGCGACGGACCTGCGGCAACTGCAGGCCGCAGTGCGCAGCAGCAACTCGAGCGGCAACGGGTGCGCCGTGGGCGTCGCTTTTGACGGCGATGCGGATCGTGCACTCTTCGTTGACGAGACGGGGAAGATCGCCAGCGGCGACCACGTACTGTTCGCGATTGGGTGCGCGATGCACGCGCGCCACGAGTTGGCGGGCGATACGATCGTCGCAACGGTCATGAGTAACATCGGCTTCGAGCGCGCGCTGCGAAACCACGGCATCGCCCTGATCCGAACCGCCGTCGGCGACCGCTTCGTGCTCGAACGGATGCGGGAAGGCGGATATACGTTAGGCGGCGAGCAATCGGGTCATCTGATCGATTTTCGCTACAACACGACCGGCGATGGTCCAAGAACTGCCGTTACGCTGTTGGGCATCCTCGCGACCACGCAGATGCGATTGAGCGAACTCGTCGCAGAGGTTCAGGTTGCGCCTCAGGTCCTTGTCAACGTTCGCAGCAACGGCGACGGCGTCTTAGCTTCGCAACCGGTCCGAGATGCAATCGCTGCTGCCGAGGCAGATCTCGGCACGTCGGGGCGCCTGCTGATTCGCCCCTCCGGAACCGAACCGCTCATTCGTGTCATGGCCGAGGGCGAGGACCGAGCGCTGATCGAGCATGTCGCCGCCCGGGTTGCTTCGCGAATCGAGCAGGAGATTGCGCGGCGAGCCTCCCCGTAGGACGCGAAGAATCTGGGGATAGGCCCGGGAGGGCGCGGCGGCATGACGCCGAAGCGCCCCGCATCGAGGGTTTCCCGACAAAGTAAATGGGTCGTCGGGACTCTCATGCCTGAGAAGGTCACTGAGTCGGGACGAGTGTCCCGAGCGGGGGATATCCCGGTAGGGGTGAGTGGGCCGGTCGGCCCTAGGGCGATTCTTTCCCGCCCGAACCCGTCAACTAACCCCGCAAGTGTCGTGAAAGAGGAGCGATTTCTTGCGTTACGCGTTAGCTATTGGGGCCTTTGCCCTAGTTATTTCGGGCTTGAGTTCTGTTGCCCAAGCCGATTCCCTAACGTCCAGCGTCCAGTACACCGGTGTCTCAAGCGCGAGCCACATCCAGGCCGTCAGTCCGGACGTTGCGGAGTGGACCTCGAGTTTGATCATGGCCACGCCGACCCGCCATCGGGGCGGCATCGGGCGCTTCGCGGGCAGCATTCTAGCCAGGACCTCGCGGATGGCGCGGGCGCTTACCAGCAGCGCGTTGCGCTTCTTGGGCGTGCCCTATGTCTTCGGAGGCACCAGTACCGCTGGATTCGATTGCTCGGGCTTCGTCCAGCACGTCTTCGCGATGCTGGGCATCGGCTTGCCGCGGACTGCCGACGCGCAGTATGACGCCGGCAAACCGGCACTGGGCGGTCCCCATCCGGGAGACTTAGTCTTCTTCGATACGTATGGCGGCGTCTCGCACGTCGGCATCTATCTCGGTAAGGGCAAGTTCGTCCATGCGAGCTCCAGCCACGGAGTCATGGTGAGTCAACTATCGGACTCGTACTGGGCAGCGCGATATGTGGGAGCGAAACGGCTGATCGCGAGCCGCTAGGCCTCGGGCGTTCTTTCCTACCTCTGTTAGTCAATCCTGAGCTTAGCCTGCCCTGAGCTTGTCGAAGGGTCGAAGGACGAAGGACTCGCCGCGAAGGCGATAATCGGGCTTGCCGTTTGCCGCACCATCTGGGAAGCTAAAGCACGATGGGGTGTCGCCAAGCGGTAAGGCAGCGGACTTTGACTCCGCCATGCGTTGGTTCGAATCCAGCCACCCCAGCTTTGCTCGCGGAGTCAGAGGCCGCTGCCTTACCGCAGCGCAGGCGCGCAGCGCCGAAGCGGAATCTTCAAATTTCGGGGTCCCCGAACTGCACAGCAGTTTGGGGAAAAAGGCAGCGGACTTTGACTCCGCCATGCGTTGGTTCGAATCCAGCCACCCCAGCTTCGCTCGCGGAGTCAGAGGCCGCTGCCTTACCGCAGCGTAGGCGCGCAGCGCCGAAGCGGAATCTTCAAATTTGGGGTCCCCGAACTGCACAGCAGTTTGGGGAAAAAGGCAGCGGACTTTGACTCCGCCATGCGTTGGTTCGAATCCAGCCACCCCAGCTTTGCTCGCGGAGTCAGAGGCCGCTGCCTTACCGCAGCGTAGGCGCGCAGCGCCGAAGCGGAATCTTCAAATTTCGGGTCCCCGAACTGCACAGCAGTTTGGGAAATAGGCAGCGGACTTTGACGGAGCCTGTCCTGAGCGAAGCCGAAGGGCCATGCGTTGGTTCGAGTCCAGCCACCCCAGCTTCGCTCGCGTTGGTTCGTCCTTCGACCCTTCGACAAGCTCAGGGAAGGCTAAGCTCAGGATGACAGCCAGCGCAGCTTTGCTCGCTGAGTCAGAGGTCGCTGCCTTACCGCAAGGAGCCGTGAGCGTGGCTGCGCTCATCCTGGCTCTCTGCCTGTCGACGGCTACGGCCTCGGCTACATGCGGAACCAAAAGTCCGCCGGACTATGGCGACATCGAGGCCGTCATGTTGGCGCGGAACTACGACACGGAGCCGCACGCGCGACCCACAAGATACCGCCACACGGTTCCTTCTATAGATAGATCCACGTTTTGGGTTCTATTTTGGGAGACCGGGCCGGCAAAGTTCCCAACCGTATACAGCCAGTTCGACCTACAGGGAATGGTCGGCACGTATCATCTGTCCGCGAAGCTCGCCGACGCAATAGCCATTCTGCGCCGGGATGACTTCTTCAACTTTCGCCCGTTGATTACATGATAACCGATACGGCGCAGCTTGTACTCACGGTAAAGCGCTGCGCGGTAATCACTCGGATAGCGATGTATAGCCCACCGCCCGAAGAGGAGGAGCAGCCAGCCCGCAGGCTTTTTGATGACCTCGTTGCCCTAATTTCGAGCTCGCAGGCCATGAAGATGTCGTCAGCGCCGTCGGACTTTGACGAGACCCTGTTGTTCAATCCATAGGATGCCATTTCGACATGCCGATACAATGAAAGGTGTCGTGATCCCAGCCATGCCTGCCGCGGACTTCTAATGGCACACGCGCTGCATATTACCAACGGCGACGGAGCGCTCCACCTTCTGGGTAAAGCCGGTATCTTGGGAACGCGTCTTGCATGGCGCGATGCGCTCAACGACGGCCCCGTCCCATCCGGCTTTTCGCTCGAGAAAACGAGCGAGACCCGCGCGCACCATCTTGCTTTGCACGGCTACGGCAGTCCGATCAAATTGATTCACGACTTCGAGCGGCGCGACGCGCAGCTTCGGCGCGCGGCGGACTTTGAGGAAGTCGTGCTCTGGTTCGAGCACGACCTTTTCGATCAACTACAACTACTCCAGGTGCTAACCTCGCTGGAGGAGTTGAATCTGGAGCCGGGACGCGTAGCAACTATTCAGAGCGACGAGTATTTGGGGAGCATGACCGTGGACGAGATTCTGCCGTTGTTTCCAAAGCGGCGGACGGCCACGGCTGCGATCTTTAAATCCGCGCGGCGCAACTGGGAACGCTTCTCGTCCCCGTCCCCCAACGAGCTGTATGCCGCGGCCGGAGAAGATGCCATCGGTCTGCCGTTCTTGCGCGCCGCGCTGCAGCGCTTGTGCGAGGAGTATCCATCGAGGCGCGATGGCCTTTCGCGCTCGCAGCGACAGGCGCTCTTGGCGGTTGCCCAGGGAGCTGCGCGCGAGGATGAACTCTTCACGCGCACGCAAGCGCGAGAAGAAGCCTCTTTTCTGGGAAGCCGCGCTTTTGGCGGCATGCTCGCGGAGCTGCGCGCGAACGAGGGGGCGCTTATTGAAGGCGACGAGGACGCTTTGCTTTTGACCGCCCTCGGCCGCCGGGTCTTGGCCGGTGACGCAGATTGGCTCGACGAGCACCCTATCGATCGCTGGATCGGCGGAGTCCACCTGACGCCGGCGAGCCTCACTCGATGGGACGAAGACGCCACGCGCTTCGTATGAATCGGCTCCTGAATATCGTGCGGCAATGCAAGGCCCAGGTTATTCGGGGCGCGAAAGGCGGCCGCCAAGATGTCGCATGACGAGTTGAGCATCGATCTCAAGACCGAAGACGGCGGAGAGACCCTGGTTTTTCGGCTGCGCGGAAGTCTCGATCTCGCGACCGCGCCTGCGGTTCGAGCCGCGCTGACGGACGCCACCGAGCGCGGCAGCCACAACATGATCGTGGATTTGACCCAGCTGGAGTTTCTCGACTCGACGGGCCTGGGGGTGTTGATCGGTGCGCATCGCCGGACGACCGAACGCGGCAAGAGCCTGCGCCTCATCGTCAACGACGGGCCGATCCTGCGCCTGCTGAACATCACGGGCCTAATCGTTGTGTTCTCGGTCTATCGCTCTATGGAAGACGCGCGCCGCGAATGCGATCGCCTTACCGCCGCACTGTAGGCTTTACAGAGCCTCCGTACGCCTCGTCGAGCAGTTCGACGAGATGTTTGACCGTCGCCGGGTAGTTCGCGTCCCGCAAACCTGCGGTCACCTGCATCGCACAACCTGGGTTGGCCGTAACCACAATCGTCGCTCCGGTGCGCGCGATCGCCGCCACCTTGCGCCGCTGTAGGCGCGCCGCCATCTCCGGCTCGGTTAGATTGTAGATTCCGGCGCTGCCGCAGCAGACGGCGCTCTCGTCCATTTCGACAAATCGCAGCCCGGAGATCAGCGCTAGCAGCCGGCGAGGAGCGGCTGAAATGCGCTGCGCGTGCACCAGATGGCAAGGTTCCTGATAGGTAACCGTGGCGTCGATCGCGTGCGGCGCCGGCGCGAGATCCATCGCGTCGAGAACCTCGCTGACGTCACGCACGCGCTTTGAGAATTCGCGAGCCCGCAGTGCCCACCGTTGATCTCGGGCGAGCAGTTCGCCATAGTGTTTGAGTGCGCTGCCGCAGCCCGCGGCATTAACCACGTAGACGTCGGCACCGCTTTGCTCGAACGCGACGATGTTGCGCTGGGCCAGCTCGCGAGCAAAATCCGGATCGCCGGCGTGCGTGGCGATTGCTCCGCAACAGCCTTGTGCCTCCGGCACGATCGTGGAGAGCCCAACTCGGCGCAGCATTCGTACCGTCGCTTCATGCACGTTGCCGAAGGCTACCGGCATGATGCAACCGACGTGCAGGAACGCGACGCCCTTGGCGTTAGCCGCTTCGAATCGCTGATTGCGAGCCGCAAAGAACGTGGACGGGATCCGCGGCGCGAGCTTCGCGGCTTCGCCGAGCCCAACCGCTTGCGCCAGCGACGTTAAGCGCGTCTGCTGCGCGAAGCGAAGGATGCGCGCCGCCGCGCGCATCAGACGCAGATCGCGGAAGAGCGAACGCAAGAGAAACGTGCGCGCGAAACGGCGGTTTGCCGGTTCTGCGGGTTCCGTTTGCCGGATCTGCGCGCGGGCAGTTTCGACGAGTTCTCCATAGCGGACCCCGGATGGACAGACCGCCTCGCACGCGCGGCAATCCAAGCACTGGGACATCTGCTCGAGAAATCCGGGGCTTCGGAGGTCGAGCTTCGACTGAGCCACGTCTTTGATGAGACTAATCCGGCCGCGTGGACCGGAGGTTTCTGTCATAGTTTCGAGATAGGTCGGGCAGGACGGCAGACAGAGACCGCAGCGAATGCAGGCATTGTAGATGGACGCGTCTTGCTCGATCATTGACACGTAGTGGCTTGCCCTGCAGGGAGCGAGCTTTCCCGCCGGGATCGGCGGGTAAATCAGTGGAGGTAGCGTGAAAAAACGGATCAAGGTAGCGGTGACCGGTGCGGCCGGACAGATCGGCTATGCGTTGCTCTTTCGGGTCTCCTCGGGTCAGATGTTCGGCCCCGAGACCGAGCTCGAGCTGCAACTGCTGGAGCTGGAACCGGCGCTCGGAACGCTGCGCGGGATCGTGATGGAGCTCGAGGACTGTGCGTTTCCGCTACTCAAGGCCGTGCGCTGCGGCTCCGACGTCAATGAGGCGATGAACGAGGCCGATTGGGCCCTCCTCGTCGGCGCTATTCCGCGCAAAGCCGATATGCAGCGTTCCGATCTCCTGCGCGTCAACGGCAAGATTTTCACGGAGCAAGGGCGAGCCATTAACGACCACGCGTCGCCGGACGTGCGCGTTTTCGTGGTCGGCAACCCGGCCAACACAAACTGTCTGATCGCGATGAACAATGCGCCGAAGATCTCCCCGGATAATTTCTTTGCGATGACGTCCCTCGACGAGTTGCGTGCGCGGGCGCAGTTGGCGCGCAAGGCCGGCGTCGACACCACGCAGATCGCTCGCATGGTAGTCTGGGGCAACCACTCGGCGACACAGTTCCCCGACTTTGCCCACGCGACAATTGCCGGGAAGAATGCCGTGGATGGGCTCGAGCGGCAGTGGCTCGAGGGCGACTTCATAACGACCGTACAGAATCGCGGGACCGAGGTCATCAAAGCACGGGGTGCTTCGTCGGCCGCCTCGGCAGCCAACGCCGCCATCACCGGCGTTTACAACCTGACTCACGATACGCCCGCCGGCGAGCAGTATTCGGTCGGACGCTACTCGCATGGAGAATACGGCGTCGATCCCGGGCTAATCTTTTCGTTCCCTTCGCGTACCGAAAACGGCGTCTCGGAAATCGTTCAAAACGTTTCGCACGACGAGTTCGGCAAGCGCAAGCTTCAGGAAACGCTAGAGGAACTCCGCAGGGAACGCGACGCCGTTCGGGAGCTTGGACTCATTCCGGCCTAGCTACTAACGGACTCGTGTGCCTTGCGAACGAAGTACGGCTCATGAGCGGTTCTCCGGCGAACCAACCCGACCTCGACCTCATTCACGTGAACGTTGCTTCGCCAGCGGGCGCCTATACGGTCGGCAGCATCTCCTTTTTTCGCTATATCCTGCGCCTGGGAGAGTTGGGACTGCCCCTTACGCTTGCGGATCAAGAGGCGGTCGACGTACTCTCGGCGATTCCGCACGCACTGGGACCGGAGGAAGAGGTCGCCTTTGTCTCGGGGCGCGGCTGGCGTGTGGTTCCGGCTCAAGGCGAAATGGATTGGCCCGTACTGGAAGCGACGCCCGAACGGCTCCACAGCGCTTTCGAAAGAGCCCGCAGCCTGCTCTGGACCCACGCCGCGCGCTTCCAAGTGAGCGCTGGTGAAATCGCTTCGATCGAGGAGGAACTCGACGCGGTGTACGGCGTTTTGATGCGAGCGCAAGCCGCGGGTGTCGCCGTCAACGTTTCCTATGTAGCCTAGGTTCCGCGCGTGAGCGTTCTCTGCGATTTTCCCCTGGTGGGCGCCGGGGGCGAGCCCATCTCATTCGCCCGCACGATCCATTCCCACGGCTGCGCGCGCTTGCCGCCGGCGACGGTGGAGCTATCGCCGCTTCGCTATCTGCGCTCTTTTCGCATCGGGAATCGGGTTGTGAAGCTTGCGTTCGAAGAGCGCGACGGCAGGCTAATTGCGCGTTCGACCCCGCGGCTCGCGCGCGACGACGCCGAGCGCGCGCGAGCGCTGGTCGCGCGGATGTTCCGTTTTCACGACGATCTCGCGCCCTTTTACGCAAAGGTCGCCGGAGATGAAATCCTCGGATGGGCGAGCGGCGGTGCCGGACGCCTTCTAGCCAGCCCCACGGTGTTCGAAGACGTCATCAAGACGATCTGCACGACAAACTGCGCGTGGTCTGCGACGATCCGCATGACGACTGCGCTCGTGGAGCTTGGCGGCGGCGCTTTTCCCGAACCGGCGCTGCTGGCTCGAACTTCAGAATCCTGGTATCGAGAAGTCGCGCGCATGGGCTATCGCGGGCCATACGTTCGGAGCATTGCAAACGACGTCGTCAGCGGAAAGCTCGACCTCGAACTGCTGACGAGGCCGGCGCGCTACCCCGACGATGAGGCAGAGGATGTGCTTCTGGCGCTGCCGGGTATTGGGCCCTACGGCGCGGCGCACGTGATGCAGTTGCTCGGGCGGCATCGTCTGCTCGTCCTCGACTCGTGGACGCGCCCAAAGTATCTTCGCCTCACCGGAACGAAGCGGGCCGCCGATTCGACCATCCGACGAGCCTTCGCACGCTACGGAGAGTACGCCGGGCTCGCGTTCTGGCTTTTCCTCACGAGGGACTGGCTCGAAGCGCCATAGAGGGCAGGCGGTTGCCTTTGCAATAGACTCGTAGATGCACGTTTAGCTACGACGTCAGCCCGCGGCTGACGGCACGGCTGAACTTCACCAACCTCCTCGACATTTGCGGCCAGCGCGGCTACGCGTGGGACAACCCATCGCTCTGCGTCTACGGCTCGTTACCGACGAACTTCTTGTATCCGGCCGGCAACTTTTACCCGAACTCCAAGTCATCGGTGCCGCCCCCGCAACTGCAGTACCCGGACTCGTTCTGGTTTAACGGAAACAACACGGGCTTCTTAGGCCTCCTCGAACCTCTACAGCTGATTGGGTCGCTCAACTTCAGGCTCTGAACGCAAAGTACACCGCTCCAACGATGAGGGCGTAGCTGACGAGATAGTTCCATTTGGGGACTTGACCGAAGACCAACAGCGCGAAGACGGTGAAAACCACGAGCGTGATTACTTCCTGCAAGATCTTTAGCTGCGTGAGGCTGAGCGTCGTATAGCCAACTCGATTTGCCGGAACCTGAAAGCAGTATTCGAAGAATGCGATTCCCCAGCTTGCGACGATGGCGATGAACAACGGGCTCTTGGTATGCTTCAGGTGTCCGTACCACGCGATCGTCATGAAGACGTTCGAGCAAATCAGCAGCAGGACCGTAATGGCAACGGGAAAGCGCGTCACGAGTTGACTCATAGGTCGGTATTTCCCGCAAGGCGCCGATTATATCCAAGCGAGCAAGAGAAGAAGAAGAGTGCCTAGCGATCGGGCATGCGATCGCGGGGGTGCGCTTCGTCGTAGGCGCGGCGTTTGTGTCCCATTGCGAGTTGCAGGTAGATGCCCGTCGTCGCTAGGCTTTCGTGGCCGAGCAGCTCACGAACGGTCTCCAGGTCGACGCCGTTTTCGACGAGATGGGTGGCAAAGGAGTGGCGCAGCGTGTGCGGGCTGGCATGTTTTTGAATGCCGCTCACCCGATAGATGTTGGTGAAGATTCGCCAGACGTGCTGCGGCGTAAGCGCTTTCCCGCCGCGGCCCAAAAACAGCGCGGGATCCGAGCTGCGAGGGCGCACGCGCAGGTACGCCTCGATCGCCTCGGCGGCGGTGTGGTTGATCAGCACCGTTCGTTCTTTGTTGCCCTTGCCGGTGACGCGAATGGTCCGTTCGGCGAGGTCGACGTTCGCAAGGCGCGCGCCGGCAAGCTCGGCACGCCGCATCCCGCTGGCGTAAAAGAGCTCCAAGATCGCCGCATCCCGCAAGCGCGCGGCGTCCGTTCGCCCGGCCAGCGAGGTCCGAAGGAGGCGCATCACCTCGTCGACCTTCAGGGGCGCCGGCTTGCGTTTGGCGACCGAAGGCCCCGGGATGGCGGCCGCCGGGTCGTCGGGCAGCTCGCCGGTAATCTTCAAAAAGCGATAAAGGGCCTTGATGGAGGAAAGTTTGCGACAGACGGTCCGGCTATCGTACTTTCGAGTACCGAACATATACGCGATGTAGCGCCGAACCTGCGTCGATTTTACGGCGCGCAGCGAGGCCTCCGGAAACTCCTGCGGCCGTTCGTCGTGGCCCCGCCGCACGAACGCCGCGAACTCCTTGAGATCGCCCTCGTAGGCGGCGACCGTCAAAGGGCTGCGCTTGCGTTCGGTCAGCAGGTAGGCGGCGAGGTCTCGAACGCAGCCTTCTGCATCTGGATGCGACATAATAAATCTTTTATCGCATTCGAGCGGAAGAATGTCAAGCTCTTACCACGAGATCACGACCTGACCGTTTCCGGGCTGCGCTGCACCCTGCCGATCTTTTACGTCCGTCGCACGAGGTTCGGCGTACGAAGATCCGCCGCCGCCACCGCCGCCGCCACCGACTCCGCTCGTGCTCCAGGAGCCGGCACCGCCGCCACCGCCGCCGTAGTATCCGCCGCCGCCGCCACCGCCGCCGCCACCGCTGTAGCGGTTCCTAGCGTACCCGCCGCCATCGCCGCCAACGCCTAACGCTCCACGATAGCCGCGTGCGCCGCGATGAAAGTAGCCGCAGCTGCGCTGCCCGCCGCGGCCGCCTTTGCCGCCGACATCTTGCCTGCCGCCTTTGCCGCCGAAGCCGGCCGGCGAGCACTTGTAATCGGTCCCGCCGCTGCCGCCAACCCTGCCGCCGCCGGCGCCACCCGCTCCCGCGCCGTAGAGGCCGGTCGTTTGTCCTCCGCCTCCACCGCCCCCGGACACGAGCACCCGGTCCCCTAGCGTATCGCCGCCTTCGCGCACGTCTGACGCACCGCCGCCGCCCGTTCCGTTGACGCCGCCGCTGATGCCGCCGCCGCCATTTCCACCACCGTTGAATCCTCCGGTGCCGCCGGGCGAACAGTTTGAGCCGGCTCCAATTCCTTCCCCGCCGACGTAAACCGACAGCGTCTCGCCGGATATAACGGGTATCGTGGCCTTTATCACACCACCGTTGCCGCCGGTGTAGTAGCAATAGCCGCTGCCGCCGCTTGGGCCGCTGGCGCCGGTTGCGACCACCGTCAGTTGCGTCACCCCGCGTGGGACTTTGAAATTTTGCTCCGCGCCCGTATAGCTGAAGGTCTTCGTTCCGTGCGCAGGGCGCTGTGGTATCGTTGCCGGCGCGCCGGTCGGCGGCTGCATGTCATCCTGACCCTTCGACGGGCTCAGGGGAAGGACGGCGGCGCATCCTGCCAGCAGTGCCGCGGTGACGCAGTTGCCGATCGCGTAGCGAGAAAAACCTATGCTCTTCATCCGCTGGGGCAGGTGACGATCCAGGCGGTTAGCTCGAGCTTTTTGAGAATCGGAGTCAGCTTATACGGCGCATCGCTCGGGCACGTCTTGTCGAGGAACCTGGTGCGAGTCACTTGGTTCGTATACTCGATATCGACGACGAGACGGTCGTTATTCGTGTAGGCGGTGAGCTGTTTGCACCAGCCCTGCACGTAGCACTGCTCGTCGACGCCAAAGTCGAAGTAGTTCACCAAATCTTTGATCTGATTGTTGTCGTTCTTCTGATCGACGGTCAGGCCCAGATCGTGAGCTTCGGTCGCTACCCATTTGTTGTAGGTCAACTGCTCCGATGCGGTTAGCGGAAAGCCCGTCTTACTCTGGTACCCGGCGATGTTGTCGGGATCGATCCCGTCGAAGCCCTTCTTCTTGCAGAGTTGATAACGCGCGGCCATGATCGGTTCCAGAATCGAAGTTTGCCGAATGTCGAGCCAGCGTTCTCCCGCCCAATGCCCGTCCTTGTTTCCGATCACGCTCTTGGGGAACTTGCCGGCATCCGGGCGCCACCGCTCCCACGTGCCGACGTCGATATAGCAGAGCACCTTGCGCCCCATGCCGTGGAGGTTGCGAACGAGCGAGGCCTTCGTATCGAACATATCGAGGTCGTAGATCGCGGCGTCGACGCTAAAATCGAGCTTCCCATCATACTGGATCTGAATGCTCTCGCCGGCGGTTGGAATCCAACGCGACGAGGTGAGCGGCACGCTTCCGACCGGCGGCGCGCCGAACGAGAACGAGGCCGAGCCGCCGCAGCCGGCTAGGACGAACGACAACGCGACGGCCCGAGAGGTGACGCGCATCATTTACGGCCAGTATACCACCAGCGGCGCATCGAAAGAGCGCCCAACGTGCGTCGGCGGTTGCTTCTCCTTCTTCTCATCGGTCTTGGACTGGGCGCGTGCAACGGCACGACCCCCTATGTGACGACCGTCGGAGTTCTCAAGGCCGGAACGACGCTGACCGTACGGATCGGCGACGCGCCGTTCAACGCGTTCGCGCCTGAAGCTTCACAACACCGCGATCTCTTTACGGTGGCGGCGACCGCGCTTCCAAAGGCGGCCGTTCCGCCCGCGCCCCTGCTCCGGGCTGCGGGCGGGGGCCTCATGGTAACGGCTCCTAATCCGCTGGCGGCGCTGCTCGTTCGGGTCCCCCACGACGTGAACTTGGACGTCGAATCGCGGCGCGGTGACGTGAACGTGACGGACATTACCGGTAACGTGCGCGTCGTTGCGCAAAACGGTAACGTCATGCTGCTGCTGCCGGGTTACGCGCAAGCCGCCGTGGGCCGGGGCAACCTCACCGCTACGATGGGGGCCAGCGATTGGCCCGGTACGTTGCACTTCTCGACGCAGCATGGCGACGTGCAGTTGCGGGTTCGTGCGAACGTTGGGTTCAGCGTGCACTTGCACACGGACGATGGTGCCCTCTTTACCGATTTTGGGCTTCGGGGCAGCTCGAACGGCCGCTCCGAAACCATCGACGGCAGCGTTAACGGCGGAGGCGCGCGCCGGATTGACGTCGAGGCGGCGTCCGGCGGAATCCAGCTCTTACGTTTGCAGCCGCAACCGTGAGCGGGCGAGGAGTGCTTCCCGCGCTTTGACTAGGCGAACCATGGCGTCGTTGTACGGCGTCGGCATCGCCGTCCGGCGCCCGAATGCCGCGACGGCTCCATTGATGTGATCGATCTCGCTCGGATGACCCGATTCGAGATCGTAGGCCATCGAGCTCTTCGAATCCGCGCCGAGCGCCACCACCTCGGTGACGTACTGCCACGGATTGACGAACGGAAGATTGACCTTGAGCGCCGCAGCGACGCCGGCCGTCTCCTCGGCAAGCGCCTCGGCGAGACGCGCGGCATTCGGGTCGTTGGGAATATCGCCGGCGTCACAATCGAGAATCGCCGACAGCGCATTGATGGACGCGTTGACGACGAGCTTTCCCCAGAGGTGCGGGCGAATGTCGTAGACGACGGCCGCACGCAAACCGCTCCCGGTGAGAAGCTCGGTAACGGTGCGCGCAATAGTGGACGACGCGGTCGTCGATCCGATGATGGTATTGCCCGCTTGAGAACTGCGGACGTGCCCGGGCTCGATCGTCTGTGACGACTCCGTCGTGATGCCCAAGATCACGGGAACCGCGCCCCCCAAAGCGGTCTTGATCGCATCTTCGTTGCCGACGCCGTTCTGAAGCGAGATCACCGGCGCCGTGGGATCGAGTTCGCCGGCGAAGGCCCGCAGCGCCCGTAGCGTGTCGACTGCCTTGACGAAGAGAAAGAGCATGTGCGAGCCGTACAAATCGCGAGGCCGCTCCGCGATCGCTACGAAACGCGCGGGCTCATCGTTGACTCGCAGGCCGTTGCGCTCGACCGCTCGGACGACCTCCGCGTTATCGTCGAGGATCGTCACGCTGCAACGGGCGGCGAGATGAAACCCGAAGAGGGTGCCCATCGCGCCCGCGCCGATAATGCCGATATTCACGAGTGACCTGTCACTAGAACTGATACTGCAGCCCGAAGGTGTTCCGGCGAGACGCGTGCGTGATGTCTCGCTGCCCGAAGAAAAGCTGCGCCCCCGGAGCGATCTTGAAGTTTCCGTACACGTCGATCATGGGATAGGTAAGATCGTAGATTCGGGTTTCAAGGCCGAAACCGTGCATCGGCTGGTACTGCCCGAGCAGGCCCATTTGCGAATAGAGAACGCCTCCGGCGACGTGAAAGTCGCCCCTATTTGCCTCGAGCAGTGCGTTCCAGGTCGTATTGTTCCCGATCGCGTTAGCGCCCACGACGACGCTCGTGCTGCCGTGCGGTAACACCACCAGATTGAGGTCTCCGAGCGGACCTTGGCTGCTCGTCAGCACGGGATTCAATCCGGGGTTGTGTTGCGGCGAGAGCCCGCTCAGTCGCACCTGAATGGCGATGAGATTGCTGGCCAGCTTGTTGAGCTGACCTTGAAGATGCGCGCGCGCCGAGGGCGAAATCCCGGTGCCTTGAGTCGTACCGCCCGTCGGCAGAACGTCCGGATACGGCGAGACGCTCGGCAGTACGGCAGGCGCCGGCGTCGCCGCCGTGTCAACGCCGTAGACGCTGCTCGTTCCTCCGAGCTGACCCAGGAGCGAGTTGGCTCTCTGCATGACTGCATCGAGATTGGCAACCGTGTTGCGGACCTGCGCTTGGGTTTGCGGATTACCCGTCACCGTGCGCAGGTCTTTGGTGAGCGCGGCGATCGTGGCCGTCGTATCCGCAATGCTCTGCGTGGTCGCAAGGATGTTTGCCTTTAGACGCGGGTCGGTCGCCAGATTCTCGAGCGCCCCCATCGAGTGGTTAAGCGAGACGGCCGTCGAGGAAAACTGGTCGAGCAGAAATCCGACCTTCTTGGAATCGGTCGTCGCGGCGCCATTGAGCGTGGCTGAGAGCTGCTCGACGTTGGTGCTGGCGGTGATCAGACTGCTCTGCAAGTTTGCACCGAAAGCCAGCAGCTCGGTCGAAAGCTGCCGCATCGAGCTCTTCGTCGTAATCGTCAGCTCGTTTGCATTGTCGAGTGTCGACTGCAGCGTATCGAGCAATCGCGGCGTACGCCTCTCCAGCAGCGCCATCAGCGAGTCGAGGCGCCTGATCTCTCCTTGCCCCTCTTCCAGCAGATCGCCGATGCTCGTCGCGTTCGCGCCGCGCGGCTGCTCGTCCACGGGAAGGACTTCGCGCGGAAGCAGCGCGATCGGCGGCTTCTGCCTCGGCGGCACGATCACCACGGCGGGCGTGCCGGTCAATGGAGCTTGGATGAGAAAGCGTGAGGCGACCGGTATGTTGATGTCGTGGTTCACTGCCAAGATCACGTCGACCGTGTTATCCGGCAGCAGCTGCACCGACTCCACCGCACCCGCGTCGACGCCGCTAAAGTAAACCTGCGCCCCCGGCATCAAGCCCGACGCGGACTCAAAGCGAACTCCCACGCGATATCCGGTATGGCGAGTCCCGAAATCGGTCACCAGATAAAAGACTCCGAAGAGCAGGAGCAGCGCGACAATCGTGAACGCACCGACCTGGGCCTGCTTCGTCATACTTCTCCTTATTTAGTCTCCCGGCGCAAAGAGCCTATATTTGAAAAGACTCTATATTTGAATCGGCCCCGCCTCGGAGCCTTGCAGGAACTGCTGAACGATCGGGTTGGGGGAGTTGCGGATACGATCCGCCGTGTCGTAGGCGATGATCGCTCCCTCGAAGAGCATGGCGATATAATCCGCCATCGCGAAGATCGAAGGCAGATCGTGTGAGATCACGACCGCCGTCCCGTTGAGTTTCGAGCGGAGTTTCAGAATCGTCTCAGTGATCAGCTTGCTGACGATCGGATCGAGCCCGGTCGTGGGCTCGTCGTAGAGGACCAGCGCGGGCCGCGTAACGATGGCGCGCGCAAACCCTGCGCGTTTGAGCATGCCGCCCGAAAGTTCGCCGGGGAGATCGTCATACGCATGGGCGAGTCCGACGCTATCGAGCGCGTCGAAGACCGTCTGCCGAATCTCCGCGCGCGAAAGTTTCGTGTGCTCGCGCAGCGGAAGTGCCACGTTATCGCCCACGCTAAGGCTGTCGAGCAGCGCGGCGAACTGAAACGAAAGGCCGATTTTCTGCCGCATGACGTTGATTTGCTCTTCGGAGAGGTGGCACAGGTCGCTGCCGAGCACGTAAATGTGGCCTTCGCTGGGAAGCAGCAAGCCGTCGAGGAGGCGCAGGATCGTCGACTTGCCGGCTCCCGAAAGTCCGATGATGCAGGTGATGGCACCCTCGACGACGTCGAGGCTGCAGTTCTTCAATACGATACGATCGCCGAACGCCAGCGTAACACCATCGACTCGCGCGATGAGACTGCGGCCGTTTGAATTCATCGACCGCCGAAGAGCAGCAACGAGAGGACGAAGTTCGACACGAATATCAGAATGATCGCCAGCACGACGGAAAACGTCGTGGACTGTCCGACGCCTGCGGCGCCCCCGCGGGTGGAGAGACCTTGGTACGCGCCGACCATCGCGATGATCGTCGCAAAGACGAAGGTCTTGAGCAAACCTTTGACCACATCGCTGAAATCGATCGCCTGACGGACGGACTGGATGAACTCATGGTACGGGATGTGTGCGTACTCGCGGGCGATCCACATGCCGCCGAGAATCGAGACCACGTCGGCGAAGATCGTGAGCAACGGCAGCATCAGGAGCAATGCCAGCAGCCGCGGCACGACCAGGAACCGCGCTGGTTCCAGGCCCATCGAGCGCAACGCTTCAACCTGTTCGGTCACGACCATGGAACCGATTTCGGCAGCGATCGCGGCGCCGACACGCCCGGCCACGACGACTGCCGTGAGCATCGGTCCGAGCTCGCGCACGGCGGCATACGCCACGGCTCCTCCTACGAAACTCGAAAAGCCATAGGCGACCGCCTGTTGTGCCGACTCGAGCGAAATAACCATGCCGGTGAAGAGCGAGGTCAAGAGGACGATGACGAGCGACTGCACCCCGAGCAAGGCGCATTGCGAGATCGTCTCCGCGATGCGTATGCGAAGCCGCACCAAGAAGCCCAACGACTCCGAGGTGAGCAGCGTCACTCCACCCGCGTATTCGAAAAAGTCGTTCGTCACGCGCCCGACCTGAGCGAGAATTCTCACCGCGAATCTTCCGCGCCGTCGAGCGCGCTCAGCACGGCCTGCGTCGCTTCGATGCGCTTGACCGCCACGCCGCGTTCGGCGGTGAGGTTGAAAACGACCTGATTGGTGTGTTCGAGGCGGCGATCCACGTCGCGCAGATGTGCGCGTGCTTCCCGATCGAAGCCCTCAAAGTACCGGCGTACCGCACTGTGGTAGGCGTGGCGTGCGCCGGCGTCCACCTCGTCCTTTTCGAGCGCTTTTTCGATCGCGCGCTGCGCGCGGTTCATTGCGCCGTCGGTGATATGGAACGCTCCCACGCGCGCCACCAGATCCCGCAGCCCGGGATTAGCCGGCATGAACGGGCGGAGGGCCCAGCACGGCGCGCTGGACTTCAAAGAGCCGGCGGATTCCGCCCTCGGCGAGCGCCAGCAACGCCTCGAGCTCGCGCCGATCGAAGGGCGCCGCTTCGGCCGTGCCTTGCAGCTCGACGAAGCGTCCGGCATCGGTCATGAAGACATTCATATCCACCAGCGCCTGACTATCCTCGTCGTAGGCGAGATCGAGCAGCGTACGGCCGCCCACGATCCCCACGCTGGTCGCCGCCACCATCGCTTGTAAAGGCCAGCGCGCGGCCACGGCCGGATCGAAGCGCGTGCGCAACGCCAGTTCGAGCGCGACGTACGCTCCGGTAACCGCTGCGGTCCGCGTGCCGCCGTCGGCTTGAATTACATCGCAATCCAGCCAGATCGTCCGTTCCCCGAGCTTCGCCGTGTCCGTTACGGCGCGCAGCGCGCGCCCGATAATGCGCTGTATTTCGTGCGTTCGGCCGCCCAGCCGTCCTTTGGAAACTTCGCGCTGCGTGCGTTCTTGGGTCGCCCGCGGCAGCATCGCATATTCGGCGGTCACCCAGCCGAGGCCGCGTCCTTTCATCCAGATTGGAACGCGATCTTCAACCGAAGCGGCACAGAGCACGCGCGTGTTCCCCACGCTGATCAGCGCGCTGCCCTCGGCATATTTGAGGAAGCCGGGCTCGATCGAGACCGGCCGGAGCTCGTCGGCTCTTCTTCCATCGGAGCGCGGCATCACTCGACCGTGACGGTCTTGGCCAGGTTGCGCGGCTGATCGACGTCTTTGCCTTCGATGTCGGCGATGTGATAGGCCAAGAGCTGGAGCGGAATGACGTTAACGATCGGCGAGAGCAGTTCGTGGACCCGTGGAACCCAAAAAACGTGATCGGCAACGCTCTTTGCCTCCTCGTCGCCGATATTCGCTACGACGATCACGGGCGCTTCGCGCGCTTTCGATTCCATCAGATTCGAAAGCATCTTCTCGCGAACGCGGTCCTCGGTCATGATACCGACGACCGGAACGCTCGGATCGAGCAATGCGATCGGGCCGTGTTTCATCTCGCCGGCCGGATAGCCCTCAGCGTGGATATACGAAATCTCCTTGAGTTTGAGCGCGCCTTCCAGCGCCGTCGGAAAGTTGACGTAGCGGCCGATAAAGAGTACGCTCTGCGACTTGCGCAACTCGCGAGCCACGCGGCGAATCTCGTCCGAACTGTTGAGAACGACGTCGACGGCTGCCGGCAGCAGCTTCGTGCCGTCGGCGATCGCGCGCAGGTTCGCCTCGCCGGAGGTTCCGCGTAAACGCGCGAGATAGAGCGCGAAGAGCGTCAACGCAGCCACTTGGGAGACGTAGGTTTTGGTTGCGGCCACGCCGATTTCCGGTCCGCCGCGGGTATAGAGCATGCCGTCCGCGAGCCGGGTTAAATGCGATCCGAGCACGTTGCAAATACCCAAGACGCCGCAGCCCGATTGCTTTGCGATCCGCACCGCCTCGACGGTGTCCGCGGTCTCACCCGACTGCGACATCGCAATTACCAACGTCGTGGGATCGATGACCGGGTCGCCGTAGCGAAACTCGCTCGCCAGCTCCATCTCGACGGGCAGATGCACGAGCGAACGCAGCAGATACATGCCGACCAGTCCCGCATGAAAAGCGGTGCCGCAGCCGGTAATGGCGATCTTACTGAGTCCTTGGAGCCGCTCGGGCGTGATCGCGCCGAGCTCGGCACCGAGATGGACGTCGCCGGAATCGTCGATTCGCCCGGTCAACGTCTCTTTGATCACTTGCGGCTGCTCGAAGATCTCTTTGAGCATGAAGTGTTTGAAACCGCTCTTCTCGGCCGAGCCTGCGTCCCAGGTGACCGCGATAGGCTCGCGTTCGATGCGCGAGCCGGCATAGTCGGTCAAACGGAATCCATCGCGCCCTACGACGGCGATTTCACCCTCTTGCAGAATGACCTCGCGCCGCGTGTACGGCAGTATCGCCGGGGTGTCGGAGGCGACGTACATCTCGCCTTCGCCGATACCGATCACGAGCGGGCTCGCGCCGTTGCGCGCAAAGACCAGATGCTCCGGGTCGTCGCTGGAGATCACGCCGAGCGCGTAGGCCCCGCGCACCTCGCGCAGCGTGCGCCGCACGGCCTCTTCCAGATCTCCGTCGTAATGCAGCTCGATCAGATGTGCCAGCACTTCGGTGTCGGTCTCGCTGTTAAAGACGTGGCCAAGTTCGCCGAGGCGCGCGCGCAGAGAAGCGTAGTTTTCGATTATGCCGTTGTGGACGACGGCGATCCGCTGCGTGCAATCGAGGTGTGGATGGGCGTTGGCGTCCGAGGGGCGCCCGTGCGTTGCCCAGCGAGTGTGTCCGATGCCGACCGCGCCGGAGAGCGCCTCGCCGTTGTTCAGGCGCTCGGCGAGGCGCGAAAGTTTGCCCTCGGCCTTGGTGCCCGCCAGCCTTCCCGACGCGTCGATGACCGCGATGCCGGCGCTATCGTAGCCTCGGTACTCGAGACGCTGCAGCGCGTCGAGGATGATGGGAACGCTGTCACGCTGGCCAATGTATCCGACGATCCCGCACATGTCGACCTACTTGATGCCCTCACGGGTGCGCCGGTACTCGATCTTTCCTTCGGCGATTTCATCGAGCGCGATCGAGACGGGTTTGTTCGGGTTGATGGTTTCGCGGTCGACGAGCGGCTCGCTCGCGAAGTATTCGCGCCGGTCCGTGGCCGGTAACTGCTGGACCCGAATCCAGTTGTTCAATTGCCGAGCGCGCTTCGTGACGATATTAACGAGGCTGAACTTCGAATCTGCGTGCTCTAAGAGTGCGTCGAGATCTCCGAATACGGACTTGGTCATGATTCCTTTCGTTACGATGACTCGACGCGCCGGATCGAGTCGTCGGGGTAGCGGTGGATGCGAAAGCGCTCCGCCTGTAAGATTGCGTCAAGGTCGCGGACCGCCTGTTCGGGGCAATCCTGCTCGTTAACGACGATATAATCGAACTGGCGGATGAACTTCATCTCGCGAGTCGCAATTTCGAGCCGCCGGGCGATCTCCTCGTTCGTCTCGGTTCGACGCGCGAGCAGCCGCTCGCGAAGATTCGAGAAACGATCCGGGACGACGAAGATCAGCACCGCGTCCGGAAACGCCGCCTGAATGGCCAGCGCGCCGTTGACTTCGGGCTTCATGATCACGTCGTAGCCCTCGGTCAGACTCCGCTCGATGTAATCGCGCGGAGTCCCATAAAGGTTGCCATTGTACTCGCGCGACTCCAAAAGATTCCCGCCGTCGCGCAGCCGGTCGAACTCCTGGCGCGAAACGAAGAAGTAATGTTCCCCCGGACGTTCCTCGGGCCGAGGCTCGCGCGTCGTCGCCGAAACCGAGTACCGCAGGCTCGCCCGGCGCCCTCGCAGGGCCGCAACGAGCGTGTCCTTGCCGGCCCCGGACGGCCCCGAGACCACAAACAGAAGGCCGGGCCCCGTCATCAACGCTTGACCCCTTCACGCCGGCCGAGCCCTGGACCTCGAATTTGCTTAGCAGAGCACGCTTTGCATAGCGAGCTGGACGTTGGGATCGGGCTGCGCGGCCGCCGGGCGGTCGTAGACGGTCTGCACGGCCAGGGCGTCGTGCACGGCGAAGCCTTCCCGCAATGTCCTACCCCCAGGCAGCGCGACCGTCGCGACTCCAGCCGCGCCCGGACAAGGCGCAAAGGGCTCGCTGCTGCGCAGTTTGGCGCCCCGGTTATGCAGCAGCAGGTCGATCGCCACGGCCGACGCCAGGTCTTGCAACGTCCCCGAAAAGCGCTTTCGAAGGTATGAGTACTCTTGCCGATCGGCGCCTCGCCCTTGCGACCACGCATCGCTCGATCCTGGAATCGCCGTCCAGCCCTTGGGCGCCGGCGAGGCACCGTTGCAGGCCGTCAGGACGAGTGCGATGAGAGCGATTCGCGCTTTCACGCTGGGGAATGTTTGATGCAGACCGATTGGGTCCTTATCGCGCGTCTGGCGCGCGAGCTCGAGGAGCGGCTGCGCGGCCGGCGAGTCGAAGACGCCGGCCTGCTGCCCGACGGGCGAGCGGCACTGATCCTTCGTCGCGGGAGCGAGCGCTGCGTCTTGGCGATCGATCTCTTCGCTTCGCCCCCGCTTATAACGCTCGAAGACGGCGAACTCGGCATCCTCGAGGAGCCGGGGTTTGCGCGAACGCTCGCGCGTTCGTTGAAAGGAATGACGCTCGCGGGTGTTGGTTCGCGGCGTTCCGATCGGCTTCTGCGATTCCGGTTTTCGACGCGCTCGCGCTTTGGAGTCGGGGAAGAGCTCGACCTTTACGTGGAGCTCGTTCCGCGTTTTGGAAATATCGTCTTAGTCAAGGGCGAGAGCGTCGTCGCCGCTCGCATGGAGTTCTCGCCGGCCGAGAATCCGCGCCGTCCGATTGCACCGGGCTTATCGTACGCCCTGCCGCCGCTGCCCACGCAGCCGCGTACACTCGACGTGCCCCCCGAAGGCTCCGTGCTCGAGCTCTTTGCCGGGGCGCGGGCCGAACAGACGCGCCACGCCGAGAAGGCGCGAGACCTTCGGCGACGCGACGCATTACTGCGTCGATTGAGCGAGCGCGAGCGCAAATTGCGCGACGAGCTACAGGCGCTTTCCAATAAGCGGGGGGCAGCGCAACGGCGCGAGGATCTGCGCGCCCAAGGTGAGAGCATTTTCGCAACGCTTTACACCCTCGCAGATGAGGAGCGCGAGGCCGCGAAAGAGCGCGCCGCCTCACTCTTTGCCGAATACAAGAAGCTCGGGAGTAGCCTCCCGCATATCGCCGATCGCGAACGCACCGTCCTTGGCGCACTGCAAATCATCGATACCCTGCGCTGGGAAGCCCAACGAGCCGGCAGCGACGATATCGAGGACGTCGAAACCGCGGTTGACGAGCTGCAGCGCCGGCGCGCTGCGACTCGTCCGGCGACGCGCAAGCGAAAGCGGCGTTTGCTCGAGCTGCGTACTTCTCGCGGCTCGCGTATCGTCGTCGGGCGCTCGCCGGTGGAGAATGCGGAGCTGACGTTTCACGTCGCGCGCCCCGACGATTTATGGTTTCACGCGCAAGGGGTCCCAGGCGCGCACGTAATTCTCTCGCGCGACGACCGCGGGCGAGTCCCCGAAGAAGACTTGCAGGCGGCGGCATCGCTTGCCGCCTTTTATTCGAAGGCGCAGGCCGCCGCGTCGGCCGCCGTAGACTATACGTTGCGCAAGCACGTACGTAAGCAGCGGGCGGCTCCACCCGGGCTCGTCTGGTACACTCACGCAAAGACTATCGTAACGCAACCGCAGTCCGTCGAGTGCCTCGCTCGCGCCTAGAAGGACACGGCCGCACGACGCGCAACCTGGACTCCATCGCACCACGAATCCGAGGAGGGTACGTTGAAGAATCCATTGGACTCGCTCTGGGGCACCATCATCAGCGGTTTCGTCTTGACCGCGATTCTCTGGGCAATCGCCAGAGCGATCGTTTCTCACGCAATTGGGGCCGGCGCATGAGCAGCTCGAACGATTGGATATTTCGCTGGATTCATATCATGGCCGGCATCATGTGGATCGGTCTGCTCTACTTCTTAAACTTCGTCAACGCCGCGGCGGTAAAAGAAGCAACTGCAGCCGGCGAAGCGGGACCGATCACCAAATACATCATGCCGCGGGCGCTTCTCTACTTCCGCTGGGGAGCGGTGGTCACGTGGATCTTCGGCGCCGCGTTGCTGGCGAACTTTCCCGGACCGGCCGGCATGAACGGCTTTCTGGCCGCGTTCACTTTCCAGGGTGTGATGGCTCCAATCGGATTCGGAGCGTGGCTCGGAACGATCATGCTGCTCAACGTGTGGGGCGTGATCTGGCCAAATCAAAAGAAACTACTGGGTATCGTTCCGGCCACGGATGAGGAAAAAGCGAAGGCTCGACGCCTCGCGTTCCTCGCCTCGCGTGCGAACACGATGCTTTCGATTCCGATGCTCTTCTTTATGGCAACGGGACCTTCATCGATGTCCCAAGGAATCTACCACTAACGACCATGGAAGCGCTGATTTAGCTCATGTCGTTGTCGTCCTTCGACAAGCTCAGGATGACAACGAGGTCAGGATGACAACGAGCTCACGACTTCCACGCCAATACAATTTTGCCGACGTGGGCGCTGGCTTCGAGTCGAGCCTGAGCGTCGGAAACCCGTTCGAAGGGATAGACCGAGTCGATCACCGGAACGATACGTTCGCGTTTGGGCAGCAAGGGCCAAATGCGCTCCTCCAGTTCGTGGGCGATCGCCGCCTTCTCTTGTGAGGTGCGAGGACGCAAGCTCGACGCGAAAATCGCGGCCCGGCGCGTAAATAGCTGGCCGAAGTCGAGCTCGATGCGGCGGCCACGCGGCATGGCCACGCAGGCAATTCTGCCGTCGAATGCCAGGCACTCGAGGTCGCGCGCGATATAATCGCCGCCAACGATGTCGAGCACGACGTTGACTCCGCGGCCCGTCGTGAGGCGCTCGATTTCGGCAACGAAATCACTGGTGCGATAGTTAATGGCGGCTGCGGCTCCCAACCGTTCGCACGCCGCGCATTTCTCCGCGTTGCCGGCGGTCGCAAATGCCCGCGCGCCCAGCGCCGTTGCGAACATGATCGCGGTCGTACCGATTCCGCTGGCGCCGCCGTGCACCAGAACCGACTCGCCATTCCGCAGGCGCGCGCGCGTGAAGAGATTATCGTACACGGTGAACGCGTTCTCCGGAAGCGACGCGGCCTCGATCGTGCTCCACCCCTCCGGGACCGGTAACACCTGGCCTTGAGGCACCGCAACATACTGCGCGTAGCCGCCGCCGTTGGTCAGCGCGCAGACGCGGTCGCCAACTCGCCAGCGCGTAACCCGCTCACCACAAGCCGCGATCGTTCCCGCAACTTCGAGTCCAAGGACCGGTGACGCGCCGTGGGGCGGCGGATAGTTTCCCTGCCGCTGCATGACGTCGGCGTGGGTTACGCCGGCCGCTTCGACGGCAATCAGCACGTCGTCGGGAGCCGCCTGCGGCGCCGGCATCTGCGCAATCTTTAATACCTCCGGTCCGCCGGGAGCATCGAAGGCAACGAACTGCATCATCTTCACAAGCGGCCTCTCTGGGCGCTACGTCCCATATCGATCGGTTAGGAGCATGGCATCCCCAAACGAGTAGAATCGGTATTCCCGCGCGATCGCTTCGCGATACGCCTCGAGGACGCGCTCGCGGCCGGCAAACGCGCTCACCAGCGCGAGCAGCGTCGAGCGCGGAAGGTGGAAGTTCGTAACCATCGCCTCGACGATGCGGAAGCGAAATCCCGGACGAATAAAGATGTCCGTGAAATGTTCGCCGGCTTTAATGCAGCCATGATGCTGGAAGTTGCCCTCGAGTGCGCGGACGACCGTCGTTCCTACCGCAACGATCCGGCGCCCACGGCTGCGGGCTCGTTCGATGGCCTCGGCGGCGCGTGCATCGATTTCGTACGCTTCGGCGTGCATGACGTGCTCGTCGAGCCGCTGGGCGGTTACCGGCCGAAACGTGCCAAGCCCCACATCGAGCGCGAGGCGCACGATCTCGATACCGGCCTTCTCGATCTCGATCAGCAGTTCGGGGGTAAAGTGCAGCGACGCCGTCGGCGCGGCAACGCTGCCGGGAACGCGCGCAAAGACCGTCTGGTATCGTTGCCGCGCCGCTGCCGTCTCATTACGAATATAGGGCGGCAGCGGCAGCTTACCGGCGGACTCGAGAAACTCTTCCAACGACGCCGGCAGTGACAGCGCGACCTCGCGCAGGCCGTCGGGCAGCACGCTGGTTACCGTCGCTTCGCCGAACTCGCCGAACTCGCCGAACGTGATGCAATCCCCTTCGCGCAGCCGACGCGCGGGGCGCGCCAGCGCCAGCCAGTTCAACGCTCGGTTATCGTAGCGCTGGGAGCCGGCGGGATGCAGGAGCAGCAGTTCGACACTCGCCCTCCCACGCGTACGCTCGCCAAAAAGGCGCGCGGGGATTACGCGAGTTTCGTTGACGACCAGCACGTCATCGTTGCGAAGAAGCTTTGGAAGATCTCGGAACAAAAGATGGCGCGTGCCGCTCTTCTCGAGCACCATTAGCCGGCTCTCGTCGCGCCGTGGTGCCGGATGCTGTGCGATCAGCTCTTTGGGCAACGCGTAATCGTACGCCGCAGCGTACCGCTCATCGCTCGAGATCTTCGACGACCGTCCCGGGAAAGTAGTACGCTAAGATTGCCGGCGAGCCGGCTCCGGTAAGCGCCATGCCATGCGCGCCCCATTGACACAGGCCGACGCCATGGCCCAATCCGCCGCCTTCGATATCGATCTCGGGCGAGTCGGGCCAGTGCTGCAGCGCAGTAATCAGCAGACTGCGCAGCGTGCGGGGACCGATAGCTCGCCGAAACGCACTCGCTTGTACGGTGACGCTGTCGTTGCGTCCGACGAGTTCGAAGACCCGGGCGCGTCCGCTCGCATCGCGTTCGGGAATGCGGAGGTCGACGAGATCGCCGATCGTGGCGAGTGACGCAGGCAGGCTTGCCGCGATGCTCTCGAGTGTAAGCGAAGAGCTCCACCGAAAGTACGGAGAGTCGCTGCATGACGTGCAGACAACGCCTGCGAGGTAGGGAATCGGAAGACTGTTCCAGGCATCCGAGGACGCCTCGGTGTGTCCGCCACAGCACGAAGAATATGCAATCTGCGCAAATCTCCCGTTATAGCGAAGCACCCGGCCCGCCGTGGCGCTCACCGCTGCGGTCGCGTTCGGCGCCTCGCCCTCGATGCCGCGATAGACCTGGTCCAGCTCCGATGGCACGAGATCGTAGGCTCGGCGCGGATCGCTGCGCTGCAAAACATAGGTGCGCGCGCAGATCGACTGGCTCTCCAGCGCCGCCGGCGGCCAGTGCGGCGACATCTCCGCGGGGACGACGCTGCAAACGTAGGCCTCGAGATCGACGAGATTTACGATCTGGCCGTCCTCCAGGCGCGTGAAGCTTCCACGGTAGAAGTGCCCCTGGAATGCAAACGTACCATTGCCGGCCGTGGACGCGTCGCCGCGTCCGAGTAAGACGCGCAGCGCCGGCCGGCTCGAACTCGTCGCGGGATCCGCGTCGCTCTGTGCGAGGACTCGTCGCGCCGGCAGCAACGGTACGGCGGCGATCATCAGAAAGGCGCTGCGCCGCACGACTTACAGCAAACGCTCTTGTGCGAGCGGGGCGCCGGCGAGGCCGAGGTGCTGATAGGCTTGAGCCGTCGCACGTCGCCCGCTTGCCGTTCGCGTGATGAAACCAGCTTTGAGCAGATATGGCTCGACAACGTCCTCGAGCGTTTCCGCGTCTTCGGTGAGTGAGGCGGCGATCGCGGCGATGCCGGCTGGACCGCCGCGGTACTGCTTCACGAGCGTTTGAAGAAACGCGCGATCCAGCCGGTCGAGACCCAGTTCGTCGACGCCCTCGCGGCTCAACGCATCGTCGGCAACTTTTGCCGTGATCCGGCCATTTGCGCGCACCTCGGCAAAGTCGCGGACGCGTCGCAACAAGCGGTTCGCGACGCGCGGGGTTCCGCGGCTCCGAGCCGCGATCATCGTGGTCGCGTCGTCGTCGATCGGCACGCCCAAGACGCCGGCGGAACGCAGAATAATGCGCTCGAGCTCCGCGTTGGCATAGTAATCGAGATGGTGCACGATGCCGAAGCGTTCTCGCAATGGTGCGGTCAGCATGCCGGCGCGCGTCGTCGCCCCGACAAGCGTGAAACGTTTGAGCGGAAGCTTCAGCGTCTTCGCATACGCGCCCCGATCGACGATGAAGTCAATTTGAAAATCCTCCATCGCGGGATACAAAAACTCTTCGACGACGCGTCCCAAACGATGCACTTCATCGACAAAGAAAACGTCGCCATGCTCGAGCGACGTGAGGATGCCCACGAGGTCCTTTGGCTTATCGAGGGTGGGTCCGCTGGTTGGCCGAAAGTTCGCCCCGAGCTCCCGAGCGATCAGTCCGGCTAGCGTCGTCTTGCCCAGCCCGGGCGGCCCGTAAAACAGCACGTGTTCGAGCGGCTCGTCGCGCCGCCGCGCTGCGTCGATCGCGATGCGTAGATTTTCGACGACGCGTTCTTGCCCCACGTACTCTTCGAAGGAACGCGGCCGCAGGCTCGCGCCAAATACTTCGTCTTCCAATGTATCCGTTGGATCGACCACGCGTTCGAGCGCCGGTTCCGGCGAAACGTCTGCAGGACCCAACAGCCGCTTGCGTGCCTTTGGTTCGCTCATAACGAGTGCTTCGCCGACTTGGAGCGGTATATCTCCGCCAAGAGCTGCTCCGCTTGGTCGAGCTGCGGCTCGCGTTCGATCGTCTGGCGGATCATCGTTTCGCCTTCGGTGCGCTTGTAGCCGAGCTGAATCAGTACGGCAAGCGCTTCATCCGCGAAATCCGGCATGGAGGCTGCCGCGGGGAGCGGGGCATCTTGAATGAGCAAGAACTTCGCGACCTTCCCTTGCAGCTTCGCGACGATATCGCGCGCCTTTTGTTGTCCGATGCCGGGAAGTTTCTTGAGCAGGTCATGGTCGCCCCGATCGATCGCCGCGGCGATCGTCGACATCGGCAACGAAAATGCCCGCGCCGCCGAGCGTGGCCCGATCGATGCGACGGTCAGCAAGGCTTCGAAAAACTGGCGTTCGATGGCATTGGTGAATCCATAATACGTGAACCGGCCGCTCTTGCCGTCGAGATTAACGACGGCGTAAATTTCAAGCGTCACGACGCTGCCGGGCTTGGTCGGAAGTTTTTCAGCGATGCAAGGCGGAAGCACGATCTCGTATCCCAGTCCTCCGGCTTCCACGAGCGCGGCGTCGCCGCTGCGCTCGATCAGCGCGCCCGAGATTCTAGCGAACATTTGCCGGCCCGATGCGGCTCTCGATTACGTTCAGGAATGCAAGCGCCAGGGCCAAAGCGTCGGAGACGTCGTGCGGTTCGGGCGCGCGTCGCAAGCGAAGCAAACGCGTCACCATCGCATTGATCTGCTCTTTTCTAGCGCTTCCCGAACCCACGAGGGCGCGCTTCACTCGGGCGTGTCCGAGCGTGTGCACGGCAACTCCCGCTTGCGCGCCGGCCAAACAGAGTACCCCGCGCGCATGCCCCATCAAGAGCGCGGCACGCGGATTCCGGTAGCTGCTGTAGAGTTCTTCGATCACGATGGAGGCCGGCTCGACCTGCGAAATCACCTCCGTAATTCCGGCATGGAGCTCGTTTAAACGCTCCTCGAGCGTTCCGCGGATGCTCGGCATGACGACGCCGGCCTCGATCAGGTGGACCGTGCCGTTTCGCCGCTCGATCGCGCCGTAGCCCGTGATGCGCAACGCCGGGTCGATGCCGAGGATTCGCAACGAGCTACTGGGCATGTGAGCCTATAGCGGTGGCGTTCCATTGAGCGTGACGCTGACCGACGAGCCCGGTGCGAGCGTCGTCCCTGCCGGGGGATCGGTTCCTACGACCTTGCCGTCCGCACCGGCAGTCGTCGTATACTCCCATTTCGAAATGGAGTAGCCGTCTTCCGACAGCGTCTTGATCGCTTCGCCTTTGAGCATTCCATCGGTATCGGGTACTTGTCCCGGCACCGAGAGCGTGATTGTAACGGTGGTTCCTTGCGGAATCTGTCCGGGCGGCGGATCTTGGGCGACGATCTTCCCGTTGTACGTATTTTGCGCGACGTAGCGTACGCTGTACTGAAAACCGGCCGTGATGAGCGCTTGGAGCGCGGCGTTGTATTCCAGGCCGGCGACGCTGGGAAGGTTGATTAGCGGTCCGGTGCCTGCCGGTGGCGCGGTGCTGAGCGGCGTGCCGCTATTGACGACGACGTGGACGGTCGCATTGCGATCGAGCTTCGTTCCCGCGGCAATACTTTGCGACGCGATGGTATCCGGCGGCATTCCCGGCACGCTCTGCGTCGTATCCAACGTTACGCCGAGTTCGCTCGCTTTTGACTGCGCGCTTTCGACCTTCATTCCGACGAAGTTGGGAGCGATCACCGGCGCGGGACCATCCGAAACGACCAAGGTGACGCGGCTGCCTTCGGGAACCTTGGCCCCCGGTTTTGGCGCCTGATCGATCACGTTGTCCTTGACCGTATTGTCGAAGCGGCGTACGAGCGTCACCGCAAAGCCGTCCTGCTGCAGGGTTCTCGCGGCATCGTTCGCGCTGTACCCTCGCACGTCGTCGAGCCCCAACAACGGCTTTCCGTTGCTGATGACCAGCTCGACGACTTGGTTCTTCTCCACCTTCGTTTCCGCCGGCGGCGATTGACGGATCACGTGATCGGGCGGAACCGTCTCGCTTGCGCTTTTGGTGAAGCGGGTCCGGAGGCCCGCATTCACGACGGCCTGTTGCGCCGCCGCTTGCGTCATGCCGGTATAGTCTTCGACGACGACGCCGGTTCCGAGCGAGGGCAACGGCCGGGCGAATAAGAAGTAGCCGAGTCCCGTCGCGCCGATCAACGCAAGCACCAGTGCCGCCGCAATCCATGCCTTTCGGGCCGAACGCGGTTCTTCTTCCGCTTCCAAAAGGTAGGGCCGATCGGGCATCGGCGAACGTCGCGGCGGTAGCGGTCCGCGCGCAGTCGAGGTGTGACCCGGCGCATCGTCGGCGATGCGATACCCCGCAATGCTCGGGCGCTCGCGGGCTTCGCGCAACGCGGTAGCAAGGTCGCTTGCCGATTGAAAGCGCCGCTGCGGATTCTTCTGCAGCAAACGATTGACGATCGCGGCCAAGGCAGGACTGATGCCGCTCGAGCGAACGTCGATTACCGGAACCGGATCGCCGATGTGTTTGAGCGCGACGGTTACCGCCGACTCTCCGGTATAGGGCAGCTTGCCGGTCAACATTTGAAAGAGCACGATGCCCAAGCTGTATAAGTCGGAGGTCTCGTGAAGCTCGTGCTCCTGCGCCTGTTCCGGAGAGATGTAGTAGACGCTCCCCATCACGAGTCCGGGCCTGGTCAAGGCCATCGTTTGTTGCGATACCGCGCGCGCGATGCCGAAATCGGAAAGCTTCACGACATCGTCTTTGGTCACGAGGATATTGGCGGGCTTGATGTCGCGATGGAGAATGCCCTGCCGGTGCGCGTAGGCCAGGCCACTGGCGATCTGCGCCGCATAATCGATCGCCACGGGTTCGGGAATGCAACCGTCGGCCGCAATGATCTCGGCCAGCGACGGGCCGTCGACGAGCTCCATTACGATGAAGTAGGTCTCGCCCTCGCGACCGACATCGAAGGTATTGACGATGTTGGGATGCGAGAGCTTCGCCGCCGACTCCGCTTCCTGATAGAACCGGCGAACGAACTCGGCATCGGCCGCATATTGCTCGCGAAGGACCTTTACCGCAACGCGCCGGCGGAGCAGAATATCCGTACCGCAGTAAACGATCGCCATGCCGCCTTCGCCGAGCTTTCGGTCGAGACGGTATCGGTTATTGAATATCCGCTCCTCGATCAATTCCCCGTGTTCTCCAGCGCCGTCTTCAGTACGTCACGCGCGATCGGTGCGGCGTAGGTCGCACCGTACCCGACATTCTCGACGACGATCGCTACGGCGACCCGCGGATGCAGCGCAGGAGCGAAGCAGACGAACCATGCGTGCGATCGACCCAGCGGATTGGTCGCCGTCCCGGTCTTTCCCGCAACGATCACGTGCGGCAGTTGCGCCGGCGTGCCGGTTCCACGCTGGACCACCGCGATCATCATGTTCGTCACCTTCGCGGCCGTATCGCTCGATACCGGGTTTGTGAGGGTTGCGGTAGCGGAGACGCTGGCGGGTATGCCGTCGCGCACGACTTGGCGGACGACGTACGGGCGCGGCTCCTCCCCCGCATTCGCAATCGTCGCGCCGATCAAGGCCATCTGCAACGGCGAGACGAGCAAGGCGCCTTGGCCGAAACCCATTTGCGCCAACTCCCCGGGGACGATCTCGGCCTTCGGGGGCACCCGAGCCGGTTCGGCCGGCAGTTGAAAATCCAGCGGCGCTCCGATGCCCCAACGGTTGAGATAGTCGTAGAACGTGTTCACGCCCATTTTGAGCGCGATCTGCGCGAAGTCTACGTTGCTCGAGAGCGCGAACGCCGTCGTCAGGCCGGCGTATCCCGTCGCCTCGCTCTCGTTGTCATGCAGCGTAAAATCGCCGATCTGCAGATAGCCCGGATCTTCGAAATGGGAATCCACCGTGACCGTGCCGCTGTCGAGTGCCGCCGATGCGGTGAAGATCTTGAACGTAGAGCCTGGCGGATAGAGACCGTCGAGCGCGCGATCGAGCAACGGAGCCCGGGCGTCGTCGCGCAGGGTAGGAAACTGAGCGTCGAGGTCGTTGGGATCGTAGCTCGGCACGCTCGCGATCGCGAGGACGGCTCCCGTCTGTGGGTCCAGAACGACACCCGCTGCCCGGCTGTAGCGCGACAGCCCTGAGTAGAGTTCCTCTTGGATCGCCGGAACGATCGTCGTGACGATGTCCGCGCCGGCAGCGACGTCGGTAGAGCCGCGAAGCGCGCCCGCGATTTGCTCGAGTTGCGCGATTGGATCGCCGCTGGCGTCCGGGGGCGTGAGCGCACGGTCGAATGCCGATTCGATTCCGCTCGTGCCGTACCGTTGCGAAACGTAGCCCACCAGCGCGGCCGTCTGCGCGCCCAACGGGTATTCGCGCTTTCCGGCTTGCGTCTGCGCCAGGACCGTCCCGTCGCTCGCGACGATCCGCCCGCGGTTCGCGTCGAGCAGGGCATGACGCGGATTGCTCGGACGCTGCGCGATTGCCGAGGCGATGACCAACTGCACGTAGGCTTGGCGAATCGCCAGCACGAGAAAAAGAATAACGAAGAACGCCGCCAACTCGCGGATCCCGCGGTTGGTCATACTTCGCGGAGCAGGGAGAGGCCCGACTCCGTCTTGACGGCCAGGTACGAGCGGGAGCTTTCGCCCGCGATCGTCGCATTAACGATTGAGAGTGCGTGGCCGTGCGCAATGTCGCCGATCGCCAGCACCTCTTGCGAGCCGAGCTCTTCGACCAACGGGGCTGCGACGTACGCGCACGACGGTATGCTCTCGAAATGACGCTCCTCATAAAGGCCTTCGTGCCACGGACCCCGCTTGCCGAAGACTTGCGCGTGGTAGTCCCAAGCGCACAGTTGGCGATCCTTCCAGACGAACTCGTCACGCACGCACAGCGACCGGCACGCCGCGCACGCAACGAGATCGCCGTGTGGACGGGCGAGTCCCTCGACGATTTCCTCCGGAAGATCCTCGATGTTGAGCACGGCGCGGTGGTCGAGGACCTCGGGAAAGGGAGTCTCCCATCCGATCCGCGTGAGCATTTCGATATCGCGTAGCGAGGCGACAAAAGCGTGTTCGTCCTCGGCCGGGAACGTGCGATCGATCCATTCGGGAATGCCGTTGGCCGGAATGCCGACATCCTGACGACCGTCGCCCACGCTAACACCGCGAGGCGTCCATGCCACCGGAATGAGTCGGGCCGTGACGATGCCGGCTGCCTTACCCGATTCGGTCGCAGCGCGAAAGCTGCTCGCGCCGGCTAGCGTGTTAGCGTTGCCACCGAGGATAAAGACGCGCGGTTCCGATACTCCTGCAGGCTGCGCGGCGGCCCCGCTTTGCTTGCGAGCGCCTCCGCCAGCGCCCGCGCGGTATCTAAACTCGTCAAACACGCAATGCTCGCTTCGACCGCAGCGCGGCGAATCTTGTAAGCGTCGGATATTTCTCTGAGTCCTTTCGCGTCGTTGATAACCAAGTCGACTGCGCGCGAACCGATGAGATCCAGTACGTGCGGCGACCCGTCTGCAATCTTGTTGATCCGTTGGCTCGCAATGCCCGCCGCCTCCAAGAGCCGGTGCGTGCCGGGCGTCGCCACCAGCGCATGCCCCAGCGCGGAATACCTGCGAAGCACCGCAACGGATTCTTCCTTGCTTTCGTCGGCGATCGAAGCCAGAATGCGCGCGCCGGTACCCGGCAGCCGGATGCCGGCCGCGAGAAAACCCTTCCGCAGTGCTCCACCGAAAGAATCGTCGATTCCCAGCACCTCGCCGGTCGACTTCATTTCGGGCCCCAAGATGGTCTCGACCCCGCGCATTTTTGAAAACGAAAAGACCGGCACCTTTACCACGACGTACGGAACGTGAGGGACGAGGCCGATGCCGTACTCCATATCGCGTAGCCGCTCGCCGAGCGCGACGCGCGTTGCGGCGGCGACGAGATTGATGCCGGTGGCCTTTTGAATGATCGGAACGGTACGGCTCGCGCGGGGATTAGCTTCGATGATATACAGCTTTTCGTCGTGCAGCACGAACTGGATATTGATCAGGCCTCGAATGCCGAGCTCGCGCGCGATGGCCTGCGTTATGCCCGCGACGCGCTCTTCTATTTCGGGTCCGATGATTTGCACCGGGTAGACGCTGATCGAGTCGCCGGAGTGAACGCCGGCGCGCTCGATGTGTTCGAAAATGCCCGGAACCAGTACGTCCTCGCCATCGAAAACGGCATCGACCTCGAGCTCGAGCCCGCGCAGATAGCGGTCGACCAGGAGCGGTGCCTCAGGAAGTATCGGAGGCGCGGATTCCGCGTACGCGGCGAGCTGCGCCTCGTTATAAACGATCTCCATCGCGCGGCCGCCCAAGACGAATGAGGGACGAACGAGTACCGGAAAGCCCAGCTCGCGAGCGATCGCTCTGGCTTCACGGAAACTGCGCGCGGCCTTTCCTCGCGGTCGCGCGACGCCTAAGCGCGAAAGTGCGGCATCGAACTGCTCGCGATTCTCGGCCATATCGAGCGACCTTCGATCGCTCCCCAGGATCTGCACGCCCCGCCGGCTCAGCTCGCCGGCAAGATTGATCGCGGTCTGTCCGCCGAAGGCCAGCATGACCCCGCTCGCGTTCGTCGCACGATATGCGGCCTCGACTTCATCCGCGCCCGGCGGCTCGAAGATCAGCGCATCGGATATGTCAAAATCCGTCGACACGGTCTCCGGGTTGTTGTTGACGACGACCGGCGATCGGGCGGCGGCTTTGAGGGCCCACGCCGCATGCACGCAACTGTAGTCGAACTCGATGCCTTGACCGATGCGAATGGGGCCGCTTCCCACCACGACGACGGCCTGCCCGGGAGTTTGGCGCATCTCGTCTTGTTCGTCGCGCGAGAGATAGTAGTAGGGCGATTTGGCCGGAAACTCCGCCGCCGCCGTGTCGACCATTCGGAAGGCGGCCACGCCGTCGCGCCGTTCGCCGCGCCGCTCGACTCCGACGAGTTCCGCGAGTTCGTAGAGCCAGAACCGGTCGATGGCCGAAAGCTCGTGGATTCGCTCGATCGTCACGGCCGGATCGTCGGCGCGGCGGAGCAGCTCGCAGACGGCAAAAAGGCGCTCGTGCGTCGGGCGAGCGACGATCGCCTCCAGCTCGCCATCGCTCCACTCGAGTAGTGGCCCCGTCAAGGTCTTGCGACCGAGGTCGAGACCCCGCACCGCTTTGAGCAAGGCTGCTTGGAACGTTCGACCGATACCCATCGCTTCGCCGGTCGACTTCATCTGCGTGCCGATTGCCTTATCGGCGAAGGGAAACTTGTCGAAGGGCCAGCGCGGAATCTTCACCACGACGTAGTCGAGCGCCGGTTCGTACGCGGCCTTCGTAATGCCGGTGACCGGGTTCTCGATCTCGTCGAGCCGCTGTCCCAGCGCAATTCGCGTCGAAATCTTCGCGATCGGATAGCCCGTCGCTTTGGACGCCAGCGCGGAGCTGCGCGAGACCCGCGGGTTAACTTCGATGATCGCGTATTGGCTGCTGTACGGATCGAGCGCGAACTGGATGTTGCAGCCGCCTTGGACGCCGAGCGCTCGAATCACGTTGAGGCTCGCGCTGCGCAACATTTGATACTCGAGATCGGAGAGGGTCTGCGACGGCGCGACGACGATCGAGTCGCCCGTGTGAACGCCGACCGGATCGAAGTTCTCCATGTTGCAGACGACGATACAGTTGTCGCTGCCGTCACGCAACACTTCGTATTCGATCTCTTTCCATCCGAGTAACGACGTCTCGAGAAGGACTTGATGGATCAGGCTCGCGTTCAGTCCGGCGTCGAGCATCGCGCGCAGCTCCGCGTCGTTCGAAACGATGCCGCCGCCCGTGCCGGCCAGCGTGTAAGCGGGACGCACGACGAGCGGATATCCTGCCGTTAGCGCGAACGCGGCGCCTTGCTCGATATCGGTGACGATCGCGCTCTCGGCGACGGGTTCGCCGATCTCTTGCATCTTGAGTTTAAAGCGCTCCCGATCTTCGGCGAGCCGAATCGTTTCGATCGGCGTACCGAGCAGCTCGACGCCATAGCGTGCAAGAACGCCTGCCTCGTCGAGCTCGACGGCGAGATTGAGGCCGGTCTGGCCGCCCAGCGTGGGGAGCAACGCATCGGGGCGCTCGCGCGCGATGATCTCTTCGATCGATTGCGTCGTTAGCGGCTCCAGATAGACCGCGTCGGCAATCTCGGGATCCGTCATGATCGTCGCGGGATTCGAGTTGACGAGGACGACGCGATGGCCTTCCTCACGCAGCGCGCGACACGCCTGAACGCCTGCATAGTCGAACTCGGCAGCCTGGCCGATGACGATCGGCCCCGACCCGATGACCATGACATTCCGGCGCGACATGCTCGGGCCGTTGTTTTATCGGAGTGGCCTGTCAGTCCCTTTAGGAGTCTGTAGGACTCCTAAAACGACGTTAGGGCTGAAGCCGCGTCATCTCCCAGGCGTTTCCGCTGCGTTTGTATTCGATGCGCTCGTGCATGCGGTTCGGTCGCCCTTGCCAGAACTCAAAATATGACGGCAGCAGCAAATAGCCGCCCCAGGAGTGCGGCCGCGGTACGGGTTCACCTTCAAAACGTTGCTCGAAGTGCACGAAGCGTTCCTCAAGCACGGCATGCGACTCGATCGGCGCGCTCTGTTCGGAGGCCCACGCCGCCAACTGATGCCCGCGCGGCCGCGCATCGAAGTATTCGTCGGAGTCGCTCTCCGAAAGCATCGAGACCGCGCCCTCGATCCGCACTTGGCGCTCCAGCCACGGCCAATAAAACAACGCGGCGGCGAAGGGGTTTTCAGCAAGTTCCCGTCCCTTGCGGCTCTCGAACGACGTAAAGAAGCGCAGGCCGCGGTCGTCGAGACCGCGCAATAACACCATGCGTGCAGCGGGTCGATCGTTCGCCCCGGCGGTCGCCAGGCACATCGCGATCGCCTCGATACGGTTTGAGCCGCTCGCCCGTTCGACCCACTCCCTCAGCAGTAGAATCGGATCCTGGCTCACGGGTACCGCCCCAAGCCCAAACCAACCAAAAACGCGCACACCATCCCCAAGGCGCCCGCGACTGCGAACTGCAGCGATGCGTCGATGCCTTTGCGCTGAAGCGACGTCGTTCGGCCGAGCGTGGAGAGCGCGTCGCGCAACTCGGTCGCGTTCTCGACTCGCGCGTAGGCGCCGCCGCTCGCCTGCGCGTAGCCGCGCAACGCGTCTTCGTCGATCGTAGCCTCTTCGTTCGTTCCCGGAATCAGGCCGCCGTTCTCGGTGCCGATGCCGACGGTGTAAACCGGGATGTGCCGGATTCCCAGCCGTTGCGCGACTTCCATCGGATCGCTCCCGCTATTGTTGACGCCGTCCGTAATCAGAACGACCGCGCGATGGCCGTCGCGAGGCAGCATTCGCGCGGCAAGCGCAAGCGCGTCGCCAATCGCCGTGGCACCGTTCGGTGGCGGAATTTCCTCGAGGCCCGAAAGAATGGTTTGATGATCCGCGGTTAGCGGCACGACGACTCCCGCCGCACCGGCAAACGAGATGATTCCAATCTTCGTACCCGACGGGCTCTCGGCAATAAAGGCCCGCGCTGCGGCTTTCGAGGCTTCCGCGCGTGTCGGAAGGACGTCGGTCGCGGCCATGGATCCCGACGTGTCGATGCAGACGAAGACGCTGCCGTCGTGTGCCGGAAGCATCAACTGGAGGTGCGGACCGCCCACGCCGAGCACCAGCGCTGCGAACCCGACGATCCAAAGCGCCTGCAACGCGCGCGGGATCCACGTTCTCGGCTTCGCTGCGTCGGTGAAGAACGCGATGTTTGAATAGGCCAGGTCTTGCGTCGTGGCGCGCCGCTGGAGCATCCCATAAAGAACCGCAAAAACGATGAGCGCGACGACTCCGAGCCCGAGGCGCAGCGGATGGTCGATCGTCACGATCGCAGTCCAAAGGCGGCCGCCAACGATGCGACACCCTCTCCTTCTCGCAGGATGCCGGTGCGCCAATTCGCCGCTTCGAAACGCCGCAACAACGAAGCTTCTCGTGCGCGAACGGCAGTGTGATATGCGGTCCGCTCGCGCGCCCCGATGTAGCCTCGGGCCGTTCCGC
This sequence comes from Vulcanimicrobiota bacterium, assembly GCA_963725605.1. GTDB lineage: Bacteria > Vulcanimicrobiota > Vulcanimicrobiia > Vulcanimicrobiales > Vulcanimicrobiaceae > Cybelea. The sequence goes on from CAVRYW010000006.1 coordinate 69,743, forward strand.
CTTCCGCTCCTCGCAAACGCACGATGCCCGCTAGCGGGAGTTGCTCGTACCACGGGTCGCGCGCGATCAGCGCGGTGCAGTCGAATCGCGCTCCCAGTCCCGCCAGTTCGCGATCCAAGGCGGCGTCGAGATCGTACCAATCCGAGATTGCCAGAAGCGCCGTTCCTCGCGGCAGCGCGGCGTAGGCGGTGCGAATGGTTCGCGTCAAATCGAACTCACCGGCATCATCGCGCAGCGCAACGGCGCGACGCGATCCCCGTTGCAGTGCGGCCGGAGTGATGGAGCCGCCGGCAACTCGAATGCAGCGATCCTCGGCGGTCGCGGCAGCGAACCACTCGGCCAGCGCCTCGCGTGCCGCCGCCAGCAACGGCCGTTTTCTACCGACTTGCATCGAGGGCGAGGCGTCGAGTATCGCTGCCAACGTCAGCGTCACATCCTCGAGCACGACGCGCGTCTGAAGCTCGCCCGAGCGGGCGGTCGAGGCCCAATCGATCCGGCGCACGTCGTCGCCCGGAACGTACCCGCGCAACTCGACAAACTCGTAACCGTCGCCGCGAAAAATCGTTGGCGATCCGGCCCCGAAATGACGCGGTCGCCGCCGGGCCCGCAGCAGTGCGTCGCGAATCGTCAGCACGGCGCAGGAATCACGGCGCAGGAATCGCGGCGATCATCGCGTCGATGACGACGTCGGCGCTCACGTTTTCCGTCGCGAGCCGGTAGTTGAATCCGATACGGTGACGCAGCGCCGGTGCGGCGACCGCCCGTACATCGTCCGGCAGGGCAAAATCGCGCCCATCCAAGAGCGCGCGACCGCGCGCCAAGAAAGCCAGTGCGAGGGTCGCACGCGGGCTCGCACCATAGTCGATCAGCTCCGCTGCCTTCAGGCTAGCACCGCCGGCGGATTTCACCGTGACGCTTTGCGCGGCCCGAGTGATCGCAACCAGATCCACGATATATCGTTTGAGTTTTTCCTCGACGTGCACCGCATGAGCCGCAGCGCGCCAGGCGCGAACGTCGTCGAGCGTCGCTACGCAGCGGACCGGCTGAGTATCCGCCATCGCGAACCGGTCGAGAATCTGCAACTCCTCTTCGCGCGTCGGATGGCCCACGTTGATCTTCATAAGGAAGCGGTCCATCTGCGCGATCGGCAAGGCGTAGGTGCCTTCGGAATCCAGCGGATTCATCGTCGCCATGACCACGAACGGATCCGGCAGCGTATGCGACTCCGGCCCAATGGTTACTTGGCGCTCCTGCATCGCTTCGAGCAACGCAGACTGCACCTTCGCGGGTGCACGATTGATCTCGTCGGCGAGCACGACGTTGGCGAAAATCGGCCCGAGGACCGTGGCAAAGCTGCTCTCGCGTTGATTGAAAATACGCGTTCCCACGATGTCGCTCGGCAAGAGATCCGGCGTAAACTGAACTCGCTTGAAATCGCCTTCCAGCGCGGCGGCCAACGAGCGGCACGCGAGCGTTTTTGCCAAACCGGGAGGCCCTTCGAGCAGTACATGCCCATTGCAGAGCAGCGCCAGCAGAAGCGCCTCGAGTACGCCCTCTTGCCCAACGATCGTCTTCGCGAGCGCCGCGCGCAGGTCGCCGGGTTGCCGCTCGAGCGTCACGTCAACGACTCCGAATAGCGTTCGAGCGCGGCGCCGGCGTCGTCGATGGCGGCGGCCAGATCTTCATCGTAGGTGAACGCGCTGCGTTCGAGCGCGACCAGCAAGGCGTGCAAGGGACCCGCGCCGCAGCCGGGGCGGCGCAGCACGTCGCCCAACGTTTCGCCCTCGGGCGCACCGATAACGCGCCAAACGCCGGCGCGAACCCGAACCGCAGCCGCTCTGGTTCGCTCGGCGCGAAGCACGAGAAGCGCATCCGCTATTCGCTGCCGACGCTGCTCGGCCTCGCTCGGTATCCGCTGGTACGATACCGGAGCCGCCGGCGGTGGGGAAACCGGCGCGACCGTCGTGCGGCGGCGGAGGAGGAATATCGCAAGAAGCGCGGCGCCCACGAGCAGCGCGAGCCAAATCAGCGCCGCGAAGATCTTCGCGATGTGAAGGATCAGGCCGGCGGCCACACCGGAGGCGATGCGCGTCGGCGACGAGCGGACCGAGAGCGGCAGGTCGTTGGTAAACCATTGTTTCGGCTTGCCGTCGCGCGCGTCGATCGCCTGAAGCGTTGCGGGCGCAATCGTGAAGCGCCCGGCGGCATGGACGACGACGGTGACCACCTCCCGGTACTGCGTTCCCCGAGGGTCGGTGAGCGTCTGGCGTTCGTCGCCGAGCAGTTCGAGCTGTGCGAGCATCGGAAGCTGGAGGTTATTGATCGCGCTGACGCGCTCGCGAACGTGCAGCGTGACGACCACATGGAAGGGTTGGTCGACCTGCGGCTCCATCGTGTCCGCCGTTAGCACGAAGGCTTGCACGGTCAGGCGCTGCAGCGTCTGGCCGCGTCCGGCTCCCGCGGAAGCCAGACACGCGACGGCGACGAGGATTAGCGGCGCGGTAAGTTTTCGAGCCATTGCGCGAAGAGATGACGTGCGTCGAAGGGTCCGGGGGAGGCCTCGGGATGGAACTGTACGGCCTCAATAGGCAACGTGCGATGCGCGAACCCCTCGTTCGTGCCGTCGTTGAGATTCGTCATCGTCGCCTCCAGTTCGTCCGGCAGCGAGTCGGCGTCCACCGCGTAACCATGATTGTGCGCGGTTACGATCACGGTGCCGGCACGGAGCTGCATCACCGGTTGATTCCCTCCCCGGTGCCCGTAAGGCAATTTATACGTTCGTGCGCCGCACGCGATGGCGAGGAGCTGGTGGCCGAGGCAAACGCCGAAGAGCGGTTTGCGTCCGACGAGTTGACGTAGAACTTCGATCGTCTCGACCAAGTCCGCCGGATCGCCGGGCCCGGGTGAGATCACGACGGCATCGGGATCGTATGCCAACACTTTTTCGGCGGTTACGTCGTAGGGAACGACCGTAATGCGTGCGCCGAGCGCTTGCAGTTGCTGGAGAATAGCGCGTTTGACGCCGCAGTCGATGAGAACGATGCTCATCCCCTGTTCCGTTCCCTGCGAAAAGACTTCTCGCGTGGCCACACTCGGGACGAGCGACTTCGTGTTGGCGGTCCGAACGAAGTCGGCGAGCTTGCGTTCGGCATCATCGAGCGCCGTTTTGCCGGCGGCAAGCGCCGCCCAAATGGTTCCGTGCTCGCGCAGCGCAATTGTAATCGCGCGGGTATCCGCACCGATCAACGCCGGCACGCCGAACTCGTCGAGCCACGACGGAAGACTCTGCTTTGAGAGATAGTGCGACGGATGGTAGGCGATCTGTTTGATCACGGTTCCCGCGGCACACGGGCGCCGAAACTGCGCGGCGCTGCCGGAAATTCCGTAGTTTCCGATCATCGGGTAGGTAAACGTTAAAATTTGCCCGGCGTACGACGGATCGGTCAGGGCCTCTTCGTAGCCGGTCATGCCGGTGTAAAAAACTGCCTCCCCGAGCGCAACGCCCTCGACGCCGAGTGCGTGACCGTCAAAGCGGCTGCCATCGGCGAGGAACAGCGCTGCCGGAGTCTGCGCAGCCGTCATCCGCCCAGCTCCGCCACGCAATAGCGCAGGTCTCCGCCGACGATGGTCGCGAGCACGCTTCGGGGCAGGCGACGCCCCGCAAACGGCGTCGATTTTCCCTTCGATGCAAACTTTGAGGGATCGACGACCCATGGGCGTTCGGCAAAAATCGTCACGTCGCCAGGCGCTCCCGGGCGCAGCGTTCCGCCGTCGATGCCGAGAATTCGCGCGGGGTTCGTCGATAGCAGTTCCACGAAGCGGAGCATGGATAAGTCCGGCAGCGCGGCGGCGTACGCACCGACGGCGACCTCCAATCCGGTGAACCCCGGGGCGGGCTTGGCGGCATCCATTTTCTCCGCTTCGGTATGCGGCGCGTGATCGCTGGCCAGCGCATCGATGGTTCCGTCACGCACACCTTGGCGCAGCGCCGCTACGTCTGCCTGCGAACGCAACGGCGGATTAACGCGTGCGGCGGGACCGATCTCGCGAGCATCGGCAGCCGTAAAAGTGAGATGGTGAGGTGTCGCTTCGCAGGTAACGTGGCCGCCGGCCGCGCGCGCTGCTCGCACGAGTTCCAGCGCCTCGCGCGTGGAGAGGTGTGCGAGGTGCCAACCCTTGCCGCTCTCGGCCGCTATGAGGAGATCCCTGGCGACGATCCGATCCTCGGGTTCGCAGTGCGAGATAAAAACGCCGGCGACGCCGCGCGCACGCGATGCGGCCGCACGCAGAACGTCGGCGTCCGCCACGGTGTCGCCGTCGTCCGAAAAGCCCACGGCGCCGGCTCCGGCCAACGCGGCAAAGTCGCATGGCTCGCGTCCTTCGCGAGCGACGGTGATCGCGCCGATTGGGTAAACGCGGCAGCGCCCGGAGCGTTGCACGCTCTGCGCCAGCCAGTCCAGCGTCGCTGGGCCATCGAGCGCCGGATTCGTGTTCGGCATGCAGGCGACGCCGCTGAACCCTCCACGCACCGCAGCCTCCGTTCCGGTGGCGATTGTCTCCTTCTGTGGAAAGCCGGGTTCGCGCAAGTGAACGTGCATGTCGATGAAACCGGGTGCGACTACCGCCCCCGCGACGTGCAGTACCGTTTCGCCTTCACCGGGGTCGAGGTGCTCGCCGATCTCCGCGACGATTCCGTCGCGGATTCGCACGTCGCGCACGGCATCGAGCGACATAACGGGATCGACGACTCTGCCGCCCGCGACGAGAAGAGCCGTCATTGAACCGTTACAGGCTTCTCGCGTTAACGAGCAGATCCAGGACCGCCATTCGGACGGCCACCCCGTGGTGCACTTGACGCGCGTAGCGCCAACCCGCGAAATCCAGCACGGAATCGTCGAGCTCCATGCCGCGGTTGTACGGACCGGGGTGCATGACGATCGCCTCTTTACGCAACAGGCCGAGTCTGCGGCGATCGAGCCGGTAGCCGGCGACGTACTCTTCATCGGAGATCGGCATCGCGACGAAACGCTCCCGCTGAATGCGCAGCAAGATCACGGCGTCGACGTTGGGGAGGACGGCGTCGAAATCGCGCTCGACGCGGACGCCATCGCCGGCATACGTGCTCGGAAGGAAACCCTCGGGCCCCACCAGCACGACGGTCGTTCCAAGCCGGGAAAGCCCGCGGATTGCGGAATGCGCGACGCGGCTGTGTAGAACGTCACCGACGATGGCGATCGCTCGTCCTTTGAGATCGCCAAACTCTTCGATGAGCGTGTAGATATCGAGCAGCGCTTGCGTTGGGTGCGCGTGCACGCCATCGCCCGCGTTGATGACGTGCCCGTCAAATCCTAGTGCGAGGCGTTGCGGAAAGCCCGCCTCCGGGTGGCGCACGACTAAGACCGAGACCCCCATCGCGCCGAGCGTGATAGCGGTGTCTCCCAGCGTTTCGCCCTTGCTCGTCAGCCTCAGGCCGCGCGGTACGAGATTGACGACATCGGCTCCCAATCTCAGTTCGGCCATATTGAAGGACGTGAACGTCCGAGTACTCTCTTCGAAGAACATATTGACGCACGTCTTGCCGGCCAGCCGTCGCCCCGGGGCCGTTCGTTCGAACGCCGCCGTCTGCTCGAAAACTTGGGCGATCTCTTCAGCCGTCAGATCGTCCAGATCGATCAGGCTACGGCGGATCCGCATCGGCGTGTCCTAATATGGTCACTTCGTCGGAAGCGCTGTTTTCGGGCGAGAGTACGACCTGCACTCGTTGACTCGCCGACGTCGCCGTAAAGCGGCCGACGTAGTCCGGCTGAATCGGGAGTTCCCGTAATCCGCGATCCACAAGAACGCAGAGCCGAATCGCGGCCGGGCGCCCGAGATCGGTCACGGCGTCCAATGCCGAACGAATCGTTCGGCCGGTATACAACACGTCATCGACGACGATGACGACCCGGCCCGAGACGTCGACGGGAATTTGTGAATCCGGTAGCTCGTGCGTGACGCGGTCGTCGCGGTAAAGATTGATGTTTAGAAAGCCGAGAGCGGGCCTGGACCCACTGATGCGTTCGATCTCCGCCGCGAGCCGCACGGCCAGCGCCTCCCCGCCACGCCGTACCCCCAAGACGACGAGTCCCTCTTGAGCCTGGTTTGGTTCGACGATCTCGTGGGCGAGACGCGCGATGACCCGCGCGATCTCCTCGCTGCGTGCCAAGACGCGGCGTGCTGCCGTCGCCGTCACGCCGGTTCCTTCAGCGCGCGCAATGCCGCTTCGACCCGCGCCAGCTCGCTTCGATACGCTTGCAGTTTTTCGCGCTCTTTGGCGACGATCTCCGGAGCCGCCCTCGAGACGAAGGATTCGTTGCCCAATTTCTTCTCGCCACGGTCGATTTCCGAGAGCAAATGGCGTACCTCCTTGCTATAACGTTCTTCCAACACGCCGTGCGGCGCTCGCACGGTGACGGCGCCCAGGGCCTCGTTCGACCCCTCACTTGTCGCGGGCGATCGCTCGATCGTGGCCGCGCAGAAGAGAGCGAGGAGCTGCGCCATTTCCTCAGGCACGTTCGCCGGAACCTCGAGCGTCACTCGCTCCTTCGGAGCCAATCCTAACTCTGCCCGCAGGTTGCGCACTCGTTCGACCGTGCGCTTGAGCGTTTCAAAACTCCGCGCCTCGTTTTCGAAGGCCGGAATCTCGAGCGGGTCGGGCCAAGTTGCCGTTACGATCGTCGGCCCGTCGTGCGGCAGAGCGAGCCAAATCTCTTCGCTGATAAATGGCGCGACGGGATGCAGCAGCCTCATTGCGTGATTCCAAACGAAGGAGAGCACGGCTGCCCGACTCGAGTGATTGCCAGGCGCCTTCGTCGCTTCGACGTACCAATCGCAGATTTCGTACCAGAGGAAGCGCCAGATGCACTCGGCCGCACTCCCGAAATCGTATGCGTCCAGTAGCTCACCCATCCGCACGACGCTCTCACGAAGCCGCGTAAGGACCCAACGGTCGGCCGCCGTCAATGCCTCCGCGGCCGGCAGGGTCATCGCCGAGGGCAAACCCTCCGGCAGCGCGAGCATGTACCGCGTTGCATTCCAAATCTTGTTGTTGAAGTTGCGAGCTTCTTCACAACGCGACTCTTGATAGCGGACCTCTTGGCTTTCGAGACGCATCTGCCGAAGGATCGAGAGCCGGAATGCGTCCGCGCCATACTTCTCCGCAAGCTCCATCGGGTCGATGGTGTTCCCGAGCGACTTCGACATCTTGCGCCCGGCGGCATCGAAGACCAACGGCGTGATGACGACGTCGCGGAAGGGAACGCGTCCCATGAAATGCAGCCCCAGCATCACCATCCGCGCCACCCAAAGAAAGAGGATCTCTCCGCCGGTAATCATCGTCTGCGATGGGTACCAGCAACGCAGTTCCTCCGTTTGTTGTGGCCAGCCCAAAATCGAGAATGGCCAAATCCCGCTGGAAAACCAGGTGTCGAGCGTGTCGGGATCGCGCGTGAGCTCGCTCGTGCCATACGTGACGCGCGCGAGTTCGAGGGCCTCTTCCTCGCTCTGCGCGACCACTTCGCGGCCGTCGGCCGTGTACCAAACCGGTAGCCGGTGCCCCCACCAAATCTGGCGCGAGACGTTCCAATCGCGGATGTTTTCCAACCACCGCTCGTAGGTGCGGCCGTGGCGCTCCGGCACGAACCGAAGGCGCCCGTCACGATAGGCGGCCAGCGCCGGTTTTGCCAGCGACGCCATCTTCACGAACCATTGCAGCGAAAGCAACGGCTCCGTGACGTCGCCGCTGCGATCGCTGGTCGCGACCGAATGCCGATGCGGTTGCGCCTCGAGAAGCACACCGCACCGCTCCAAGTCCGTCACGATTCGTTCGCGCGCTTCGAACCGGTCGAGGCCCGCATATGGGCCGACGTCAACGTCGGTGCCGGTAATTCGCGCGTCGAGCCCGATAACCGACGGCATTCCGAGGGCGTGGCGTACGCCGATCTCGTAATCGACTTGGTCGTGCGCGGGGGTTACCTTGACGGCTCCGGTACCGAACTCCACGTCGACGGCTTCGTCGGCGACGATCGGGATCTCGCGCTCGAAGAGCGGCGGCAACCACACGCTGCGGCCAATGACGTTCGAGTACCGTGGATCCTTCGGGTGAACCGCGATTGCGACGTCTCCGAGCATGGTCTCCGGCCTCGTCGTCGCGATCTCGATTCCCTCGCTGCGATCCTCTTTTGAAAACGGATAGCGGATGCGCCAAAGCGTGCCGTCGCGCTCCACGTACTCGAGTTCGGCATCGGAAACGGTCGTTTGCGCGGTGGGATCCCAGTTGACGAGACGCGTCCCGCGATAGATCAGGCCGTCGCGATAGAGCTGGACGAAGACGCGGCGCACCGCTGCGGAGAGCCCTTCGTCCATCGTGAAGCGCGAACGTTCCCAATCCGGTCCGAAACCCAGACGGCGAAACTGCGCGTCGATCTGACCACCGTAGGTGCGCGACCACTCCCACGCATGGGTAACGAAGCCTTCGCGCCCGAGATCTTCGCGCCGGAGGCCTTGCTGCGCCAACTGCTTGACGAGAACGGCCTCGGTGGCAATCGCCGCATGATCGACGCCCGGAAGCCAGTCGGCATTGTTGCCCAGCATTCGATGGTAGCGCGTAAGCACGTCCATCGGCGTAAAGGTCGAACCGTGCCCCAAGTGAGCGCGCCCGGTGACGTTGGGCGGCGGCATGCAGATGATGAACGGCGGGCGTGCCGGATCGGGTTCTTCGTGAAAGTAACCATTACGCTCCCATTGCTCGTACAGACGCGGTTCGACCGTCTGCGGGTCGTAGTGCTTTGGGAGTTCCATGGGTGCGCCAGCGTTCCGCACTGCAACCCACGCAGCCTTCATCGCTTTACTTCGGTCCTAGGAGGCTCTCTGAACGCAGGGTGAGCCGCGCTTGTCATCCTGAGCTTGTCGTTGTCATCCTGAGCTTGTCGAAGGATGGGGCGAATGTGGCCCCTAAGCCGGCATGTCTTTCTTTTGGTCGGCGTGGTGATAAATCAACGTCGGCGCTTCCTTCTTCTCGATCACGTCTTTGTTGACGACGCACTTCTTGACGTTCTGAAGCGAAGGAAGATCGTACATGACCTCGAGCATCGTCTCTTCGAGAATCGAACGCAGGCCGCGCGCGCCCGTTTTTCGGCCCTGAGCTTTGTGCGCGATCGCTACCAGTGCTTCTTTGGTAAACTGGAGGTCGACGCCGTCCATGCCGAGGATCTTTTGGAACTGACGCACGAGCGCATTGCGCGGCTCCGTGAGAATCCGGCGTAGAGCCAGTTCGTCGAGCGCGTCGAGCGTCACGACGATCGGCAGGCGGCCGATGAACTCGGGAATCAAACCGAACCGGAGTAAATCCTCCGGCATCAACTGCTGGAAAAGCTTGCCAATATGCAGGTCGCGCTTGCCCTCGGGATTCGCGCGAAATCCCATGTTGTTGGCGGCGACGCGCGCTTCGATGATGCGCTCGAGCCCGTCAAAGGCCCCGCCGCAGATGAACAGCACGTTGGTCGTGTCGATCTGGATGAACTCTTGGTGGGGATGCTTGCGCCCGCCCTGCGGCGGCACGTTGGCCGTCGTACCTTCCAAGATCTTCAGCAGCGCCTGCTGCACGCCCTCGCCGGAAACGTCGCGCGTGATCGAAGGGTTCTCGCTCTTGCGCGCGATCTTGTCGATCTCGTCGATGTAGACGATGCCTTTCTCCGCGCGCTTCACATCGTAGTCTGCCGCTTGGATCAGCTTGAGCAAAATGTTTTCGACGTCTTCGCCGACGTAGCCGGCCTCGGTCAGCGACGTGGCGTCTGCCATCGCTAAGGGGACGTCGAGAATCTTCGCAAGCGTTTGCGCCAAGTACGTTTTGCCCGATCCAGTCGGACCAACCAGCAAGATGTTCGATTTCTGCAGCTCGACGTCGTCGGCGCTCGCACCGGCGTTGACGCGCTTGTAATGATTGTAAACCGCGACCGCGAGAGATTTCTTGGCGCGTTCTTGCCCGATCACATACTGATTGAGGATGTGGTTGATCTCTTTAGGCTTCGGAATGTTTCGAAGCTTGAGATTGTCATCGACGTTCTTGTAGAGCTCCTCTTCGATGATCTCGTTGCACAGCTCGATGCATTCGTCGCAAATGTAAACGCCGGGCCCTGCAATCAATTTGCGGACCTGCTCCTGCGATTTGCCGCAGAAGCTGCACTTGAGCTGACCCTTATCGTCTCCGAATCGGAACATTGCTTGCCCGGGACTCCCCCACTCCTCTTATGCCGGCATCGGCAGGCTCGTATGGCTTGAGATGATCTGGTCGATTATACCGTAATCCTTGGCCTCTTGGGCAGTCATATAGTAATCTCGTTCGATGTCCTTTAGAACCTGTTCGATCGGCCTTTTCGCAGTCTCTTCATAGATTCGCGCCACCGTATTGCGGGTCGCGATGAGGTCGCGGGCGGCGATTTCGACGTCCGTGGCCTGTCCGCCGATCTGCGAGACCCAGGGCTGATGGATGACGATCTTGGAGTTCGGGAGCGCGTAGCGCTTGCCCGGGGCGCCCCCCGTCAACAAAATGGAACCCATCGACGCGGCGAACCCCATGCAGATCGTCGCCACGTCGGGCCTGATAAAGCGCATCGCATCGTACATCGCCAGACCGGCAGTGACGCTGCCGCCCGGGCTATTCAAATACATGTCGATATCTTTATCCGGGTCTTCCTTCTCCAAAAAGAGGAGCTGCGCGATCACAAGGCTTGCAAGGTGATCGTCGATCGGGCCGCCCACGAAGACGATGCGATCCTTGAGGAGCCTCGAATAGATGTCGTACGCTCGTTCGCCGCGCGCCGTCTGCTCGACGACCATCGGCACCAAATGTCCCATATTGCGCCTTAACTACGACGCCGAGTCTGAAGTTTCTTCGTTGGGCACGACCTCGACGTTGTCAATTAGCAGTTCGAGCGTCTTATTCCGCACGATACCGTCCATGAGGGAGAGCAGATTGTTCCCCAACGCCTTGCGTATTCGGGCGGGCGGCTGACCGTAGCGGCGTGAGAGTACCTCGAGTTCCGCAGCGATATCGGCCGGAGTCGCCGTAATCTTTTCTGCCCGGGCGATCTGCTCGATCAGGAGGGTCGTCTTCACGCGCGACTCCGCTGCGTCGCGATAGCTCTCGCGCAGTTCCGGTTCGGTCTTTTCGATTCGTTTCAGGTACTCGTCGAAACCGGGTCCGCTCCCCGCCACCGCGGCCGCAGCGTCCTCCATCAAATGGTCGAGCTCCGCCTCCACCATCGATGGCGGCAAGGCAAAATCGTGTTCCGCTACAAGTCGCTCGAGGATCGAGCTACCGATTATACGGCGCACGCGGCCCGTTGCGACCGCCGTGAGCCGGCTGCGCAAATCTGCCCTCAGCTCGTCGAGGCTCTGATTGGTCGAGACGGCTTTAGCGAGTTCGTCGTCAAGCGGCGGAAGCTCAAACTCTTTGAGATCGTGCAGCTTCACGGCAAAGACCGCCGATTTCCCAGCCACGGCCGGCGACGGATAGTCCTGGGGGAAGCGCACCTCTACAGTCTTACTGTCGCCTGGAGTCATGCCGACGATGCCCCCCACAAACCCCGGAACGAATCGGCCCTCGGAAAGCTCGATCGTCTCCCCAGTGGCTTGGCCCCCTTCAAAGGGAACTCCGTCGATCGTGCCCTCGTAGTCGAGCGACGCGACGTCGCCGAGCTGTGCCGGGCGCGAGACCGGAACGAGGGTGGCCCGCTCCTTCGCCAGAGCCTGGAGGCTCCGCTCCACGTCGCCGTCGGTTACCTCGACGGGCGGAGCGGTCACCGTGACGCCCTTATAAGGCCGCAGCTCGATGGACGGACGCACCTCGACCGTCGCCTTCATGCGGGTGGGGCGGCCGTCGTTCTCCTCGAGAACCTCGAGCTTGGGGCGGTCGACTGGGTCGAGATCGTGTTCCCGAATCGCCTTCGCGTAGACCTCGGGCAACACGTCCTCAACGGCTTGAGTCGTGACGGCCTCACTGCCGTAGGCTTGCTCGAAAATTTTCCGCGGTACTTTACCCATTCGAAAGCCAGGCAGCCGAACGTTCTTCACGAGCTTTCGGAAGGCGCGCTCCTCGGCCGCGGCAAGCTCCGGGCCGGCGATCGAAAATTCGAGCGCCACTTGGGTGGGGGCGAGCCGCGTTAAGGTGGAGTCGGTCATAAATAATGCAAATTAGCGGAAGACGAGATTCGAACTCGCGACCCTCGCCTTGGCAAGGCGATGCTCTACCACTGAGCTACTTCCGCATGCCACGCAGGTGCCCGGGGCCCGCCAGTCTGGGCAAGCAGAGACTCGAACTCTGACGGGTCGCCCCACTGGATTCTAAGTCCAGCGCGTCTGCCAGTTCCGCCACTTGCCCGGCGACTCCGATAGATAGAACGCGCCCGGTGCTTTTCCTTCATCGAGCTGAAGGCTGCTCTCAGATTGATCTGTTAGCTTGCGACATATGACCCGCGAAGATCTCGAAGCTTCTATCCAAGCGATTAAACGTTGGGCCCAGGAAGAAATCGACCGTCTCGTCTATGCGGGCACCAAGCCGGTTTCAATCTGCTCCACCGTCGAAGCGGCTGCGCGCGAGGCCGCGATCGCGCACGCCAATGCCATAGTTCACGCCGCCGAGATTTCCGAGATCGAGGCCGTCTCGGATTACATGAGCGAATGCTTGAACGCCAACCTCCATCATAAAGAGCGGCCCGCGCTACCGGCGTGGCTGCGCGAAAGCACGCTGAAGCGATCGATGGTGACCGCCGACGGCTACAAGAGCTAAAATGAGATTAGGTTTTTGTCCGTTGCCGAAAATCCGAACCGAGAATGCCTGAACGCGGCGAACCATCGCCTTGAGAAAGGGGACGCGAGATTGATCGCCTCAGATTGCTGCCGTCGTTTCGTAGGCTTCGCTGCGGCTCTGGCCATCTTGACCGGTTGCTCGAGCGCATTCTCTCCGGGTGGTCCGCCTTCCGACGGCGTGTCGCGAGCTGCCGGCGCGTTACTGAATCGACCATCGGGCACCGGCAGCATCGAACACATCGTGGTCATCGTCCAGGAAAATCGAACCGTCGACAATCTCTTCAACGGGCTTCCCGGCGCGAATACGGTCCAATCCGGTAAGAACAGGGACGGGCAAACCATCGATTTGCGACCGGTCTCGCTGACGGCTCCTTACGACCTTTCGCACGGACACACCGGATGGGTCGCGGATTACGATCACGGCCGGATGGATGGCTTCAACACCGAACACGAGAATTGCTCCGTGAAAGGACGCTGTCCAGAGCGCGACGTGGCCGCCTACGGCTTCGTCCCGCAAAGCGAAATCAAGCCGTACTGGGATTTGGCGCTGGCGTACACGTTCGCCGACAACATGTTCCAAACGAATCAAGGGCCGAGTTTCCCAGCCCACCAGTACCTCATCAGCGGTACGTCGACGATCAGTAACGTTTCGCACCTCAAAGCCTCGGAGAATCCATCGGATCCGAGACGCACGGGTGGCCAGGGCGGCTGCAATTCTTTACCCAGCGCAACGGTCGTCACGATTGATCCAAAAGGCGTAGAGGGGCGCGCCGTATACCCGTGTTTCGATCGCGTATCGATCATGGACCTGATGAACCAGCGCGATGTTAACTGGCACTATTATCAGGAGTACGGCGGTTCGGGATTGTGGCACGCGGTTGACGCCATCAAAACCATTCAGGAAGGACCGAGCTACGAAAACGTGCGCTGGCCGTCGTCGCAAGTCTTGAGGGATATCGCGTCGGACAGACTGGCGCAGGTGACGTTTGTAACCCCCAGTGCGGCGGAGTCCGACCACGCCGGTACGAACGACGGTACCGGGCCGTCGTGGGTCGCATCCATCGTCAACGCGATCGGCAAGAGCTCGTACTGGAACAGCACGGCCATCATCGTGACCTGGGATGACTGGGGCGGATGGTACGACCACGTCCCCCCGCAAATCTACAACTCGTACGAATTGGGTTTCCGCGTACCGATGATCGTAATTTCACCGTATGCAAAGCGCGGCTACGTCTCGCACACTCCCTACGAGTTCGGAAGTATCCTGAAGTTCATCGAAGAGACGTTCGACCTAAGATCCCTAGGCACGACCGATGTCCGAGCCAACGATCTCTCGGATTGCTTCGATTTCGGCGCCAAGGCCAGAGTGTTTAGGCCGATCGCGACAAAGTATTCGGCTCGCTATTTTGAGGCGCTTCCGATCAGTTACGAAAGCCCCGACGACGACAACTGACGGAGCCGCGGGAGCCTTTTTCCTCCCGGCTCACAACCGTGCTTCTACAGTCTCATTGGGCGGGAACCGTCAGGCCCCGTCGAACCTCCCCAGCCTGGAGGGGAAGACTATGAAAGCTTCACGCTTAGGCGTCGGCGCGTTGGTCGCCGTGGGGATGCTCGTAGGCTGCGGCATCCTTCCTCTGAGCTCCTCGACGAGTCAGGATGGAACGGCCCCGAACGGAATGCAGAGCTCCGAGCGGCCAGCCGCGGTGCGCCCGATGCCACAAGGTACGTCGATTCCGATGCATCACAGAGGGCCGAAACGGTCCGGTTGGCTTTCGCCCACAGCGAAAGTTCCGGGCCAACGACGCCTCCTCTACGTGTCACAAGAATATGATAACGACGTGGTTATCTATCCCGAGAAAGGTGCGCGCAGATCTCCCATTGGCATGATTACTGCGGGTGTCAACGACCCCTGGGGTTTGTACATCGACAGCCACGGTACGCTTTACGTTGCCAACCAGGGCGGCTACTACTCGGGCTCCAGCACAGTTACGGCTTATCCGGCGGGCTCCACGACGCCCTCGCTCACATTTTCGCAGGATCTTTCTCGGCCGCTCTATCCAATCGTCGATAGCAGCGGCGACGTCTTCGTGAGTAACGCCGGGGGATATTATTACACCACTTCCGGGCCAAGTTACGTGCAGGGCGGAACGGTGGTCGAATATCGGTCGGGGAGCACCAGCCCATATCACGTGCTTCAGACCCCGGGGATCGAGGCCGATGGCATGGCTTTCGACCGACAGGGTAATCTGTATGTCGCCTACCGCACCAGCAGCGGCACGGGCAGCATCGAGGAATTCGCGCGCGGATCGACACAGGGCAAAATTCTCGGAATGTCTGTAAACCAGCCGCAGGGTCTCCTCGTCGACAGTACAGGCAACGTTGTCGTCGTTGAGACCGGCGACACCGACCGCATCGATGTCTTTCCACCGGGTCAACAGACGCCCTCAGTTGAGGTACCGATCCGCAACACTCCCAATCAACTCGCCATCAGGCAAACTGAGCCCAGGCTCTTCATTGCGGCGGAAGGCGGCCCCGTCTATGGAATCAGGTACCCTTTCCTGCGCACGCACCCGCGCACGTACGTCAAGGAAAAACTCAACACGGTGATTCAGGGCGTTGCGTTAAGCAACCAACTCGGCTTTTGAAGACGGAGCGCTAGACCCGGGCGCCGCCAACGGAGTTTTCAAGAAGCAGGAAAACTAACCAGGGTTAACTTTTGTCACTCGCCAAGTCTGCGGGGAGAGGCCCACCGGCCAAGAGTGCGGTTGCTCCTCTCCCCCGGTCGCAACTGGGAAGAGTCCTCGGGTACTTATCAGAGGGGCAGGCCTCAAAGTCTGCTCCCCCTCTGGTGGGTTTGCCGCCTCAAAAAGGCGCTGCGCCGCTCCCCTCCGGGTTAGTTAGCGACCGTGCGGGATTAGAGTCGCTGCCAAAGCCAAACGAGGAGTCGCCCAGTCAGCATTATCTTCAAGACAGGCAACGGGCTTGGGTGCCGTCTTCGAAAAGCGTTCGTCGCAGTGCCTGCGCGCTTCAAGGACGTCGGCCGACGCAAAGATCAACCTTGCCGCGACAGCCAGCTCGCGGCGCTCACGGCTGCGGCAGTGCCCCAGCATGTTGCGTATGAGGTGTACCTGGCACCGCTGCCAACTGGCGCCGGTGAACTGCTTTCTGGCTGCCTCCACTAACGTCGACGCTCTACGCTCTCGCACGTCTCTCCGCAGGCGTTCCGCGTTCTCGCGCCGGCCCCGTGCGCTCGGTAAACGCGCACGTAACCGCGTCATCGTGCGCGGCGTCGGGAGGGTACTGCGAAAGTGAAAACGGCTAACGCAGTCGGCAATAGGAAAAGGCGGCACCGGCGTGAACGTCTTGCTCCTTTCCCCCTACCTTCTAACGGAGACGCTCCCTATGACACTGTCCACGCGTCGCGCATTCGTAGTGGCGGCGCTCTTCACCATCGCCGGATGTGGCGGCAGCACGGGACAAAGCTCGCTCGCACCGTCGGGCACGACCTCGTCCGCCGTGAGCCGGCTCACCGTGCCGACCGGCGCGTTCTTCCCGGTGGCGCATCACGCCGCCGTACAGCGGTCGATTCACGCAACATACAGTACGAAGAAATCGCTGTTGTTCGAAACGGATTTCTCTGACTACAGCGTCAACATCTTCCGTACCAGCCAGCTCTCGGCGGGGGACCCCTCGCCGATTGCAACGATCACCGAGCCGACGGGGGGCTGCCCATACGACATGGCCCTCGATAAAAAGAAAACGCTTTACCTGGCCGACCAGTGCTTGAACCAAGTCGAAGAGTATCCCAAAGGCTCGACGACGCTGAAGACGACGATCACCGACGGCCTCTCAGCCCCGACTGGCTTAGCGATCGACAAGAACAACACGCTCTACGTTAGCCTCGTCGAAAGCGGCGAGATTCAAGAATACGCCAACGGCAGTACATCGCCGACCAAGACGGTAACCGGCATGTCGGAGCCCTTCGGGATCTCGCTCGACTCCAGCGGCAACTTGTACATTCCTGACTTCGGGTGCGAGTGCGTCTGGGAGCTGCCCGCGGGCGGCTCGAGCGTCACCAACTTGGGTCTGCAAGATCTTACGGAGCCGCTTCAAAGTGCGGTTGACCAGAAGACAGGCTACCTCTGGGTAACCGACGGCTCGGGCGACCGGGTTCAAGTCTACAAGCTTGGATCGACCACTCCAGTCGAGACGATCGCGGGCCAAGGCTTCCCCTATTCGGTAAGCGTCCAGAATCAGGGTAAGCCGGTAGGCGAAGCGGTCTACGGCGACGAGGGGAACGACGACGTGTACGCCTTCAAACCGAACTCATACACACCGTTTGCGACCGTCACCGATGCTGGTGAGCCGACGGGTTCGTTGCTCAGCAAGCCGTAGCCAGAAGCATTCGTCAACACGAATGCTTTTAACGCGGGGGCGGAGCCGCTCTTTCGGGCTCCGCCTCTTAACTTGCGCGCTAACCTATCCGCTCGATCAGCGCATTCGCAATCGCATTAACCGTTTTCAGTTCCTGGGCACTCTCCCGACACCGCGCATTGTGACACGCTTGTGCCCCTTTATGGATTCTGCAGCTGCGGGACTTCCGGTGCATGCCGGAATCTTCGTGGTCCGACTGGAGTCTGACAAAGCAGTCTATCGGTTAGGCGAGCCAATTAGGTTACGAGTAACCGTAAGGAATAATACGCCCAGGCGTTATGCTGTTATGTGGATGCAGGTATGGGGGCTGTGTGACCTGACGGTCCTCAACAGCGAGGGTCAATCTTTGTCCTCAACGGGAAACCGTGGCGGCTTTGTTTCGGGGGCGCAGACGTTGCCGTGTTCTCTCCCGGAGAGGCTATCGTTGCGGATTTTCTGGATTTTCTGGATCCCCAGCACAGAAACGCGCTTAGTGAGTGGGCGAACCTTAAGTATTGGGGATACGACCTCAATCGGCCCGGCGAGTATACGATTACCGCCCTACCAACTCTAGGAGCTTGGGAGGTTCGGGGCAACCAGGGGAGCGGCGCGCCTGACTTTATCACGTCGGCTGCTTCAGACAAGTCCAACGCGGTCCACATAAAAATCGTAGAGTAGTTGTCACTCCCGGCCGCTTCGGAGCAACAGCTTCGCGATCGATCCCCTTGTTGGATTGTGCCTGCCTTGTCGACCGTCTTTTTGAATCGCCTTAAAAGAGATTCGATATGCTCGCCGGAGAAGTCAGGCTTGACGGATGCATTGGCCATTGAATACCTCGAAGAGAACAAAGAAAAGGGAGCGGCATGCCATGACTTTCGCTACACATGCCGCCCCAAGCGTGAGGCAAGAAATCACCGCAGCGAAAAACTCGCCTCGCGCCCCGCGAAGAGTACGCAAGCCGGAATCACTCGACCGGCTACCACGACGGAGATTGCATCGTCCGCGTACTCAATTCGCGTATGCCACATGCATCATCCAAGCATGCGGATTATTTAGGCTATGCTACGGAAAGTTCAAAGTAAAATGGCCTCGCGATTCGCGAAGCCATTTGTAGAAGTTGCGGGATTCTTTTGACTACCAACGGAGGACGACCAGCCCGTTATGGGCTGGATTTTTCCACCCTTGCCACAAATGCACGTCGGTGGCGCTCGGCTCAGTGTACGACGAGCCGCCGCCTCCTCCGCCGCCATCGGAAACATAACTGCTGTAGGACGTGCAACCCGCGCCGCCGCCGCCGCCACCGTAATAACCGCCTCCTCCTCCGCCGCCGCCGGCGACATGGCCGCGACCGCCCGGGGTGCCGCTTCCGCCGAGACCTCCGGCACCGAGCGCGCCGTAACCGCCGGCATTTCCATAATGACTTCCGAAACAACCGGTGCCCCCGTTGCCGCCGTGACCGCCGGCCGTCTTGCGGAAGGTCTGGGACCCGATTCGGCTAGAGGCGAAAATCCCGACCGTCAAGTTTCACACCTTGCGGCACACCTGCGCCATCCTGCTTCTCATCGCCAACATGGATCCGAAAATCGTCCGACAGCGCCTTGGCCATGCCGGTATCATCATCACCATGGACACCTATGCAAGCTGGCTGCCTAACCTCCAGGCCAGTGCCGCCGAAGCAATGAGTCGCGTCTTCGGGCGCGCACTTCAAAAGGTCCGAAAGGGAAAGGCCGCGTGACCGTGCTTTTGCCGTACAATTGCCGTACATGCAGGGGCGAGCGACAAACAAAGAGCCTCACGAAACATCATATCCCGTAAGGCTCCTTAGTCTTTACACCGCGAGGGACTTGAACCCCCAACCAAGTGATTAAGAGTCACCTGCTCTACCAATTGAGCTAGCGGTGCATCCACCCAATTCTTCGGGAAAGAAAAACGTGCGCCCTCCGGGGATCGAACCCGGGACCAACGGATTAAAAGTCCGGTGCTCTACCAGCTGAGCTAAAGGCGCCTGCGATAATTTGGGGTGACTGACGAGAATCGAACTCGCGACCTTCGGATCCACAGACCGACGCTCTAACCAACTGAGCTACAGTCACCACAGAGAGCTACTTCTTTCCCCTCAGCTGCCGAGCATTCACGCGTTCGCGCCGCAAACCATCCTGCGCCCGGAGGGACTCGAACCCCCATCTTCGAGTTTAGAAGACTCGTGCCTTATCCTGTTAGACTACGGGCGCTAGTGGATGGTCGGGGCGACAGGACTTGAACCTGCGAACCTCTCGCTCCCAAAGCGAGCGCTCTACCAAGCTGAGCTACGCCCCGACGCCTGCGGCCAACGAAGGGTCTCGACCGTTCTCCGGCGATGGCAGTTCGCGCAGCGGACCTCACACTTCGCGATTTCTCGAACTATCCTCTGCCATGCCATTCCAACCCGGACCAAAGTGCTGACGTCTGATTCTTTAATCCCCCTCACGTGGTCGAACTCAAGGACACGCACGTCGGATTCACCGCAATCGACACAATGGTGAGAGGAGAGGTACTTCGTAACTCCGCGTCGATTTCGTGCGCGGTAGCGCGCCGTATTTATCATGCGCCTTTGATTATGGAGCGCCTTGTTTCGGCGATAATGAGCTTTACTATATTCATTCTGACATGCTCGGCATCGGCAAGCTAGGCCATCGCGATGTTTAGCAAACCTTTCGAATGGAAGCAACTGATGACAAACCCTGCATTCCTTCACGTTGAAGATCGTAGCGCGCGAGAGTGCCAACAGTATTGCACTCGGTGAATTCCTTCTTTCTATACTAATCCGGAGTGATTACGACCGAAGCGCGGCCCAGTCGCTAATACAAACATATGTAGATACTCAACCTCGATCTGGCGGCTTCGGCGTTCAGTCGCAACTGAGGGAAAGGCGATAGTCTCGCCGACGCGGCTGACGAAGGCCGAGGAGGTTTCGTACTTCTCGGCTTCGTTCATTCGACGCCGGGCGCGGACGAGTCGCAGGAACCCACTGTGCCACAGGTACATTCAGAACCAATCAACGTGTAAGGTTTTCATGCGACCAGTTAAAAGTAAAAAACGCTGGAAAGGCTTCGGTCGCTGGGGCTATCTTTCGAGCACTTGGAGATCGTTGTCGTTGTCGTCGTTGAAATAGATCCTCGTATCGGAGTCGGTCGTTCCGCTGGCGGCGATGCCGAAGAGGGCGCCCGCCGCGCCCTTGTCGACGTTACGCGTGGCCAGCAGCTTGCCTGCGGGCGTGATCTCCACCATCAGGTTCGTACCGCTGGCGTTGCCGGTGTTGCCGATGACGAGGTTATGGTTCGGAAGCAGCGCCATGCTGATCGGACCGTCCAGCGGCGATCCCGAGAAAACCAGGCGCGCGTGCGATGCGTCGGGGCCTTCGAACGTTTTGCCGCCCGCTTCCACGACGATGCCGTGGGATTTGATCGTGCTGACCTTCGAGAATGCGACGATGGTGTTGTTGGTGCCGTCGGCGATGTAGAGTACGTCGCCCTTCCGATCGTAGGTGAGGCCGGACGGTGCGAAAATGCTGCCCGGCTCGCCGTGATTGACGGCGAAGCCCTTGGCGATCGCGACCGCGTGGTAGCCGTCATCGAAGGCAACCCGCAGGATCGCTCCGTTGGCGGCGTTGCTTTCGTAAAATGTCTCATCAGGCAAGTGCGGATATGGTGCGCCGGCCTGCCCCCACGGATGGTCGAACGGTTTGCCGCCGTTATCCCATTGGAGCACGCCTTGGGTAGAAAAAGCCACGTCGTCGTTGGCAGAAAATGCAGTCGCCCAAATGGTGTCCAGGTTATCCAGCGCGAGCGAGGCGCAGCCCGTTAACGTTTTGTCCGCGGCAATCAACCGCGCTTTCGAGCCTGGTGAGGGATGCAGCGCGACAATCGTAAATCCCGTGCCTTGCACGTTCTGTTTATCGTTGAAGTTGCAGACGACGAGATCGCCTTGGTCAAATGCCCCGAGGTCTTCGACGCGACCGCTAGACCGTATGGATTGAGCTGGTGGTACTTCGGGTCGATCGTCGAGCCGATAACGACCTGCTTCTTGTCCAACTTCAAGATTGACGTTCCGTCGGCGAGACCAAACGCCGTAAGCGCCGGGGCTACCGCCGAGGACGCGTATGTCGAGCCCTCGGGCAACGGTTGGCGCGACCGCCGCAACCGGCCATGAGCAGCACGGCAACGGCCGCGATTTCGATGCTTTTCATCCCCGTAATATTAGCCGCGGAACGCGAAAAAGGCTCTGAAGGCGTCCGAAAGCTTCGCCGATGGTTTTCGCAACAAGTGAAGGGATTCGCCTGGCAAATGCGGGCTAAAACAGCAGTGCACGGTAGCCGACGTACGTTGAGAGATCGCCTTGAAATGCATCTCCCGCAAGTAGCGAAACCGCTTCGATCCGCAGATCGGCGCGTAACGCCGTGCGGGCGATTCGTAGATTCGAACCCGGCACCAACGCCGAACACCACGAGGCTCCGTATGTCCGCGTAAGCGAGAGCAGCGCGTAGGCGAAGATCTGCACGAGGTAGGCTTGCGACGCGCAGGCTAACGGGCCGATGCGGCCGTCGGGCCAGACGTAGGCGTAGGCAACAAACTCCCCGCGCAGGAAGAACGCGTGGCCCGTCGCGTTGCCGGCGAACCGCTCGTGATCGCCATCGCGCGTCGTACCGCGCGTCTGGGCGTCGAGCCCGCGCAGCCCGAACCCATGCGAGACTGAGTCGACCGCGTCCACCTCAAACCGGTGATCGCCGGCGGCCATCTTCGCGAGCTCCTCTTCTCGCGGAATTGCGCCGGCAAGTCGCACGATCGGTTCGCGCAGCGTCATGCGTTGCCGCAAGGCCAGCGCCAAGCTCCCGGCATCGCTCGGATCGACCATCATCGCACGCGTACGATCTCCGGCGTCGAGAAAAGCTGCAGCCAAGAGTTCGCCGCCGACACCGGTACCACGATACGAAGGCTCGACGAAGAGGTCGCCCACGTATCGCTCGGTCTCTGAGTCGTGCGCAACCACGATTCCCACGGCCTCGCCGGCGTCGCGCGCGATCCAGGCCGTCCCGCGTTCCGCCGAGGCCAGCGCAATCCGGACGACTGTGTCGTCGCAGTTCCGCCGGCGCTGGATCGATCGGACTTCATCGGCACTCCCGAGCCCGATCGCGAGATCAGACACGGCTGCGCAACGCCGCGAGCAGCGCATCGGCGGCGCGCCGCCGATGGCTGACGGCGTTCTTCTCCTTCTCGCTCAGTGCAGCAAAGCTGCGGCCCGATGGCGGATGGAAGAACAACGGATCGTATCCAAAACCGCCCGCACCGCTCTCGACCTCTAACAGGTAACCGTTCACGTGACCGGTCGCAATTATGGGCTCTCGGCCGGGCTCGAGCAATGCCAGCGCGCAGATAAATCGCGCCGCACGACGATAGGGCGGCACGCCGCGCAGTTCGTCGAGCAATGCGGCGCGGCGCTCCGGCCATCCGATATCCGCTCCGCCGTATCGCGCAGAATAGACCCCGGGCCTCCCCTCCAGCGCATCGACTTCCAGCCCGCTGTCGTCGGCGAGTACCATGCCTTCAATGCTACGCTTCTCCAGCGTCGCGGCGAGCGCTCGCGCCTTGAGGAGCGCGTTGCCGGCATACGTATCGGCATCCTCGACGACGGCGGCGTACTTTCGAGGCTTCGCGAGCGTAAGCGCACTCCCCGAAAAAATCGCTCGCAGTTCGCGAAGCTTTCCCGCGTTCTGCGTCGCGACGAACGTCTTCACGAGCCAAGCCGCAAGACGGCCATGAACGCCTCTTGTGGAAGCTCGACCTTGCCGACGCGCTTCATCCGCTCTTTGCCGACCTTCTGTTTCTCCAGAAGCTTACGCTTACGCGTGATATCGCCGCCGTAGCACTTCGAAAGGACGTTCTTACGCATTGCGGTAACGGTTTCGCGCGCGACGATCTTCCCGGAGATCGCGGCCTGGATCGGCACCTCGAACATTTGACGAGGAATGAGCTCTTTGAGTTTCTCGGCCATCGCCCGTCCGCGCATCACGGCCTTGTCGCGCGCGACGATGAACGAAAGCGCATCCACCACCTCGCCATTGAGGAAGATTTCGAGCTTGGCGAGGTCCCCTTCCCGATAGCCGATCACCTCGTAGTCGAGCGAGGCGTAGCCCTTCGTCCTCGATTTGAGCGCATCGAAGAAATCGACGATCACTTCGATTAACGGCATCTCGTACGTCATGATCACGCGTCCATCGTGCAGGTATTCCATGTTGTCGAGGGTCCCGCGCCGGCCTTGCGTGATCTCCATGATCGAGCCGACGTACTCCGGCGGCGAGATGATCGTCGCCTTGACATACGGCTCTTCGATCGAGCGAATCGCGGTCGGCGGCGGAAGCTTCGAGGGGTTGTCAACCATCAGCGTACTGCCGTCGCTCCGAACGACGCGGAAGAGGACGGACGGAGCCGTCGCAATCAGGTCGAGGCCGTAGCCGCGTTCGAGACGCTCCTGAACGATCTCCATGTGCAGCAGTCCCAAGAATCCGCAGCGGAAGCCAAAGCCGAGCGCCGCCGAGCTTTCCGGCTCGTAAAGGAGCGCGGCATCGTTGAGCTTGAGCTTTTCGAGCGCATCGCGAAGCAGATCGTACTGCCCCTCATTTGGATAGAGGCCGCAGTAGACCATCGGCACCGCTTTGCGATAGCCGGCCAATGCGATGTGCGCCGGGTCGCTGGCGGACGTAATCGTATCGCCGACGTCGATCTCTCCCAGCGACTTGATGTTCCCGATGACGTAGCCCACGCTTCCGATATCGAGCGATTCCACCGGACGCATCTGCGGCGCGAAGATCCCGACCTCGGTGCATTCGTAGATGCGTTGGTGCGCCATCGACATAAAACGAGTGCCGGCGCAAAGCTTTCCGTCCACTACCCGCACGTAGCTAACCACCCCGCGATAGGGATCGAACTGCGCGTTGAAGACCAGCGCGCGCAAGCGATCGTGATGGCCTTTCGGCGGTGGAATTCGATGGACGATTGCTTCGAGGATCTCCTCGATGCCGACGCCGTTCTTGGCGCTGGCGAGGATGCATTCGCTGCGTTCCATCACCAGCAGCTCCTCGACCTCGCCCATCACGCGCTCCGGATCGGCAGCGGGCAGATCGATCTTGTTGATCACGGGAATAATCGTTAGATCGTGTTCGAGCGCGAGGTGATAGTTTGCCAGCGTCTGCGCCTCGATGCCTTGGGCGGCGTCGATGATCAGCACGGCCCCTTCGCAGGCCGCTAGAGATCGCGAGACTTCGTACGAGAAATCGACGTGCCCCGGCGTATCGATCAGATTGAGCTGGTACTGCTCACCGTTGCGCGCTCGATAGTTGAGCGTAACCGGATGCATGCGAATGGTAATGCCGCGCTCGCGCTCGAGGTCCATCGCGTCGAGCGCCTGCTCTTCGAGGTCTCGCGTCGCGACCGTGCTCGTGATTTCGAGCAAGCGGTCGGAGAGCGTCGTCTTACCATGGTCGATATGCGCGATGATGCAAAAGTTGCGAACGTTGCTCGCGACATCGATACGATGGGGGCGATCGGTTTTGAGAGCCAAGCTATAAAGGTTTAGAAGACCGGTATGCAGCTATTGAAGGCCAGGTGCCCGAGCGCCGGTCGAATCAGAAGCTGCAAGCCAAAGAATAAGATCAGAAACGCGAGATCGAGTCCTCCGATCGGAGGAACGATCCGGCGTATCGGAATCAGCACCGGCTCGATGATCGCCGCCAGGTAATAGACCCATCGTCCCCGGCGCAGATCGGGAAGCCACGAGACGATCGCGTACACGAAGAGGAGCATCGTGTAGATGTTGACGACCCATAGCAGCGCCTGTGCTAAATCGCAAACGAGCAGATTCACGTACGGCCCGTTCTACGAAGCCGGCGAGCGAGCCCGCTCGATGGCTTCCAACTCCTCCGGCGAGGCCTGGACGGTCGGCTTGAAAGCTGCAACCGGTTTACCGAAGGTACGTGTGCCGTCGCGCGAATAGATGCTCGTCACGACCACGCCGTCACCTTGGCGATTGAGCAGCGCCAGCGCGTAGGAGAGACCGGCCTCGCTATCCGTAAAGGCATCGTACCGCACGAACCCGCAGCGCGACAGATCGGTCGCGGCGAGTGCCTCGAGGCCTGTAATTCTTGCGCCATCGCTCTCCAGGGCTGCATGCAGCGATGCATCGCTGCTCTCGAGCCCGGCGAGCCGGCCGGCCGCCCCGCCGGCGCCGCCCGAAATCAGATCGTCATGAGTTTCGAGCAGCGCGCCGGTGCGCGCAAGGCTCGGGCGAACCACCGCGACGTGATAGATCGCCAGCGCCACGAGGGCGCCGGCGAGGGCGGCGACAGCCGGATAAATGGATTGAAACTCTGGCATAAGCTTTAGAAGACCACGACGAGAGTCAGGTGGATCACGGCACCCGTAAGGGATCGCTTACCGTTGCTACCTTCCGGTTCTGGCGGGGTTCACGAGGTTACGCCGCGTGAAGCCCAACTCCCATCATGGCCACGCAATAATAACATATGCCCGCGCGAGTGCGAGGAAGCGGCCTTGCCGTCGCCAACGATGCCCGCATGACCCGAGCATCGATTGCGGCGGCTATCACGTTAGTCGCATCCACGGCGTGGCTGCACGTTGGAAGCAACGATATCATTGCCGGCCACGCCATCCCGAAGGTCTTCATGGCACGCCAGTGCGGTGGCGAAAACCGCTCGCCCTCGCTTGCCTGGAGCGGCGCGCCGCACGGGACCGCCTCGTTCGCCATCGTGATGCACGACGCAGACGCTCCGATTCCGGGCGGCTTCTACCATTGGGTCCTCTATAATCTGCCCAGCCGGACGAACCGGCTCGAACCGGATGTCAAGGTTGGCGCAGGCCAACTCGGCCAGACCTCGGCCGGCCGCACGGAGTACCATGGTCCGTGTCCGCCTCCCGGCCCCGCACACCACTACACGATAACGGTGTATGCGTTGGACGTTTCGCATGTTTCCGCGGCAACGCCGCTCACCGGCCCGGAACTCGAGCGCAGCATCGACGGCCACGTGCTCGCTCGCGGAGTTCTCGAAGCGACCGCGGCAACCAACCCCTGATTCCGAACGATGCCGGACCGTATCCCGAAGACGTCGAAAGCTTAGCCGTAATGGACGAAGTCACCATCAAAGTCCGCGAGAGCGGTCCCTATCTCATCCGTGGAAAAGTCACGCTTACCGACGGCGACGGAAACCCTTACACCGTGGAAGGCCCAAATATCGCGCTGTGTCGTTGCGGCGGCTCGCAAACCAAGCCGTTCTGCGACGGAACGCACCGTGAGAACGGATTCGCGGCAACCGAACGTGCGGCGGTGGTAGAGCAGAGCCTTCCATAGTGCCGTCGTATCTTCGCGAAGGGCGCGTGCCCCATAAGCGCCACATTCAGTTTCGACGACCCGACGGCGGCTTGTACGCCGAGGAGCTCTTCTCGACCAAGGGCTTCGAAAGCGTTTACTCGCTGATCTATCATCTCCGGCCTCCGACCGCGACGCTGGAGGTTCGACCCTGGGAACGCCCGCCGATCCGCTTTTCCCCCAACGATCCGCTACGCAATCGTCACTTCAAAACACCGCAGGTCGCGCGCGACGGCGAAGACGCCATCGAATCGCGCACGCCGCTGTTGGGCAACGACGACGTGGTCATTTCGATCGCGAACGCGCAGCGCCCGATGGAGTACTTCTACCGCAACACCGGCGGCGACGAGCTGCTCTTCATTCACTCCGGCGCGGGCGTCATCGAGAGCCCATTCGGCGAGCTCGCATATCGCGCGCACGATTATCTCGTCATTCCGACCGGAACGACCTATCGGCTAGTGCCGGCGTCGCCGACGCGCATCCTCGTTCACGAGATGACCGGAACGATCACGCTGCCGCGCAAGTATCGCAACGAGTTCGGACAACTCGAAGAGCACGCGCCGTACTACGAGCGAGATTTTCGCGCGCCGATGCTCAAGCCGCCCGTGGAGGCTCAAGGGGAATACGAGGTTCGGGTCACCAGCGGCGGCCGCCATGCGATCTACGTCGTGCAAAATCATCCCTGCGACGTCGTCGGCTGGGACGGCTACTGCTATCCCTACGCATTCAACCTGGAAGAGTTCGCGCCAATTACCGGAAAACTGCACCAACCGCCGCCCGCGCATGCGACTTTCGAAGCGCCCGGAGCAGCATTCTGCGCCTTCGTGCCGCGCATGTTCGATTACCACCCGCTGGCGATTCCCGTTCCCTACAACCACTCGAGCGTCGACTGTGACGAAGTGCTCTATTACGTGAGCGGAAACTTCATGAGCCGGCGCGGCGTCGAAGAGGGCTCAATCACACTTCATTCGTCGGGTGCGCCGCATGGACCGCAGCCTGGCGCCGTAGAATCGAGCCTCGGTAAGACGTCAACCGACGAGATCGCCGTTATGGTCGACACGTTTAAACCGCTGCTCCTCGCCGAAGCGGCCGTTGCGTGCGAGGATCCGAGCTACTTCCGCTCCTGGGTCGAAGCTCCGAGCGCGGTTTAGGCCGGCTCGATTCGCCCGCGCGCCGCGCCGAATCCGATTCGGCGCGCGCCCGCCTTCTCGCACCATCCGCGTAGTGTAACTTCGTCCCCGTCCTCCAAAAAGGTACGGTTCTCGCCGTTGGAAAGTGCGATCGGACGCGCGCCGTTCCAGGTTAGCTCGATCAAACTTCCCTGGGTTCTTGCTTCGGAGCCGCTGATCGTTCCCGACGCGAAGAGATCACCCGGCCGCGTGACCGCGCCGTTGGCCGTCGCGTGCGCGAGTTGTTGCGCGACGTTCCAGTACATGCCGGCAAAGGTCGTCTGCGAGATCGTTTGCGCCGCGATCCCGCGCTCTTCCATCTGCTGCGTTCGAAGATCGACGGCTAGGGAGATCGCGTACGCCCACGCTTCGTCGGCGCGCAAGTACGCGAGCGGCTGCGGTTCCTGGAGCGGGCCTTGCACGCGAAACGGCTCCAGCGCGTCGAGCGTCACGATCCACGGCGAGATCGTCGTCGCAAATGATTTCCCCAAGAAAGGCCCGAGAGGCTGGTACTCCCACGCTTGAATATCGCGCGCGCTCCAATCGTTGACCAAGACCAGCCCGAAGATATGATCGGCCGCGTCGCCCACGGCAATCGGGCTCCCGAGCCGATTTCCTGGGCCCTCGACAAAGCCGACTTCGAGCTCGATGTCCAGACGGCGGCTCGGCCCAAACTCCGGCGCCGCCTCACTCGGCGTTTTTCGCTGTCCGCACGGGCGGCGAATCGGGGTTCCGTCAATGAGCACGGTACTCGAGCGCCCGTGATAGCCGACCGGAAGCCATCGCCAGTTCGGGAGTAGCGGGTCGGCGTCGGGCCGGAAGAGCCGTCCCAGATTCGTCGCATGCTCGATCGAAGAGTAAAAGTCGACGTAGTCGCCGATCTCCATCGGCAGGCGCATCTCAACCCCAGCTTGCCAGCAGAGGAAACGCTCGACGTTGGCCTCGCGCAAACGAGCGTCGCCGCCGCTACGAAGAAGCGCCGAGAGCCGTTCGCGAAGCGCTCTCCACGTGCCGGTTCCCGCGGCGAGCAGCGGATTGAGCACCGGAGCCTGCAGCAGTTCCCGCTCGCCCACGTCGTCCAGGAATCCGGCCTCCGCGGCTTCAGCAAGATCGAGGATCTGCTCGCCGATCGCGACGCCGATGCGTGCGCGTTCCTCACGCACAAAGACGCCAAACGGCAAGTTTTGGATCGGAAAGTCGCTGTGCGGCGAGACCGGAACCCACGACTCGAGGTGCGGGTCGATCGTATCTCCCGGCGCGATCATGGCGCGAAAAGTCCGAGCGCTTCCAAGTCGTCGACCGGCTCGGAGAAGCTGCAACTGCCGTAGGCGACAAACGCAGTGCGCCGGCTCGATTCCAACTCACCGAGCTCGATGCGTTCATCCCTCCAGCAAAGCGCCGCATCTTCAAAGTGAAATGCGGTCGGATCATCCTCTGCGACGATCCGCTGCAGCATCGCACGGCCGCCGCGCGGTGCCAGGGCAGCCGCCGCCAAAATATTCAAGAAGCCGTGCATCGTGAAGCCGCTGGACGCATCCACGTGACGCACCGGATGATGCAGCCCTGCGGTCGCCTTGAACGGCACGCGCGATGCAGCGGCGGCAACCAGAAACTCCACGACTTCATCCACGCTTGGAAAGGCCTCCGCCGCCAATCCGCCACAACGCAACTTTGCACCGCAACCGGCATGCATGGCGGCGCGCATCGCGCGCTCGACTACGGCCTTCCACGGCCCGCGGCGCGCAAACTCGACGTAGACCGGCAGATCGGACACCCTCGCGCTCTCCAGGTAGTCGCGCAGGCCTTGGAGCGGCTCCTCCGGCGCGCAATCCTCGGTGAAAACCGCCGGCAACGGAACCTCGATCGCTTCGATTGCGACGCCCTCGCGTCGCAGCGCCGCCGCCGAATCGATGCGCGGTTTAATGGAATCGAGCCATTCGGCCGAATCGGAGCCGCCGCCGTCGAGGATGACGGAGAACGGAGCGTCACCGGCCGGCGGCGAGGATGCCAAGGTCGTTGCCGGGATGATGAAGCGCCCGAGCATCCACGCATGCGGTCCGCGCCGCGCTTCGCGGTATTGCGCGGTTGCTTGCACGAGCGGGAGCTGCGCGGGCGGGAAGAGCCCGGCGTAATCGACTAATCTCGCGAAAGCAGTTCGCACCGATGGGCGCAGCGCGGCCGACGTCTCCATGCCGCCGCTTTCGACAGGGCACCCGGCGAAGCTTCGCCAAGTCCGCTCGCATGAGCACAGCGACCGAGGCGCGCAGCAATCCGCTCGCGCAAATCGACTGGGACTATGTCGAGTTCTACGTCGGCAACGCCAAACAGGCGGCCCATTATTACATGTCAGCCTTCGGATTCGATCAAGTCGCCTACGCGGGTCCCGAAACGGGCGTGCGAGATCGCGTCAGCTATCTCTTGACGCAGAATAAACTGCGTTTCGTGCTTACCGCGAGTTTGGTTCCCGACGATGAGGTCGCGCGACACGTGGCCTTGCATGGCGACGGCGTCAAAGACATCGCGATTCTCGTCGAGGATGCGGAGGCCGCCTTCGAGATGGCCGTGCGCGGGGGCGCCCGCGTCCTGCAGCGTCCGACCGCTTTCGAAGATGCCAGCGGCCGCCTCATCCGAGCGACCATCGCGACATATGGCGATACCGTCCACTCCTTCATCCAGCGCGACGGCTACGCCGGCATCTTCGCGCCTGGCTTCGTCGAAGCACGCAAGAGCATCCCGACTGCGAAGAAACCCGGTCTCTCGTTCATCGATCATTGCGTCGGCAACGTCGGTTGGGGCGAGATGGACGCCTGGGGCGATTTCTACAGCCGGGTCTTCGGCTTCTCGCAGCTCGTCTCGTTCGACGATAAGGACATCTCGACCGAATACACGGCACTTCGCTCGAAGGTGATGACGGATCCCCGCCACCTCGTGAAGTTTCCGATCAACGAGCCGGCACAAGGCAAGAAGAAATCCCAAATTGAGGAGTACCTGGATTTCTACCGCGGCGCCGGCGTTCAGCACATGGCCATCCGTACGGACGACATCGCCGCTACCGTCCGGGCATTGAAGCATAACGGCGTGGAGTTCCTCGACACTCCCGACTCGTACTACGACATGCTCGAAGAGCGTATCGGAAAGATTGACGAGGCAATGGAGACCTTGCGCGAGTTGCGCATCCTCGTCGATCGCGACGACATGGGCTATATGCTGCAGATCTTCACCAAGCCGCTGCAAGATCGCCCGACGCTCTTTTTCGAGATTATTCAGCGCAAGGGCAGCTTATCGTTTGGGAAAGGCAACTTCAAGGCGCTCTTCGTCTCGATCGAGCGCGAGCAAGAGAAACGCGGAACGTTATGATAACCAGCGCCGCGCTCGACCGGCCGAAACTGCTCGACTGGTACCGGAGGAATCGAAAGCGTTCGACGGCGCTCTTCGCGTTGGTTCACGACGAGGCGTTCTACGATCGGCCGATTCCCCTGCGTCACCCTTTCGCTTTTTACGAAGGCCACATTCCGGCGTTTAGCTATCTGACCCTCAACGAGCGCGGTCTCCAGGAGGAATCGCTCGACCCGGTTCTCGAGCGCCTCTTCGAGCGCGGGATCGACCCATCGACGGTCGACGAAGCGCGGCGTCACGAACGGACCGATTGGCCCCACCGGCGCGCCGTCGCGGCTTTTGCGGCAGCGTGCGACGAACAGGTTCTGCGCGCACTCGCGTCGAGCTCGATCGAAGACTCGACGGTTCCACGGCTGGTGCGAGCTCAGTCGGCCTATACGATCCTCGAACACGAGGCCATGCACGACGAAACGCTGCTCTACATCGTTCATCAGCTCGACCCCACCCGTAAGGGATTCGTCGCGCAGGATCACCACGACTACGCGGCGCCCCCAAGCCATCCGCGCACCGTAGAACGCGGCATCGCAACGTTGGGAGCACAACCCGGTGAAATTGCCTTCGGCTGGGATAACGAGTTCGGACGCGTGGAAGTCGAGGTTCCCGCCTTCGAGATCGCGGCGTATCCCGTCACCAACGCCGACTGGCTGCGGTTCGTCGCCGATGGTGGGCCGGTCCCGCACTTCTGGAAGAAGCGCGACGGCGCGTGGCTTCTCCGGCTACTCTTCGAGGAGATTGCGTTGCCGCAATCGTGGCCGGTCTACGTCACACACCGGCAGGCCGAGGCGTACGCGCGCTGGGCGGGCTCGAGATTGCCGACCGAGGCCGAGTATCACCGTGCGGCGTTCGGGACGCCGCAAGGCGACGAGCGCCCCTTCCCGTGGGGATCCGAGCCGCCGGCGCCTGCGCATGGGAACTTCGATTTTCAGCGCTTCGACCCGGAGCCGGTCGACGCGCACCCCGCGGGTGTCAGCGCCTGGGGCGTTGCCGACTTGATCGGCAACGGCTGGGAATGGACCTCGACGCCGTTTGCGCCGTTTCCCGGCTTCGAGCCGATGGCATCGTATCCGCAGTATTCGGCCGACTTTTTCGACGGCAAACACTACGTGATGAAGGGAGCCAGTCCGGTGACGGCACGCGAACTGATCCGCCGTTCCCTGCGAAACTGGTTCTTCGACGATTATCCCTACATGTACGCAAAGTTCCGTTGCGTGTCGATTTGAAGACCCCTATAACCGTTGCGTACGGCGACGGTATCGGGCCCGAAATCATGACGGCGACGCTGCGCATCCTCGATGCAGCAGGGGCGCAGCTCGAGCTCGAGCGCATCGAGATCGGCGAGACGATCTACAAGAAGGGCTTGAGCAACGGCATCGAACCCGCTTCCTGGGAGTCCCTGCGCCGCACGAAGGTGTTCCTCAAGGCACCGATCACGACTCCGCAAGGCGGCGGCTTCAAGAGCCTTAACGTCACCGTTCGCAAGACGCTGGCGATGTACGCCAACGTTCGGCCGTGCGCTTCGCTTTATCCCTACGTCGCGACCAAGCATCCGCGCATGGACATCGTCATCGTCCGCGAGAACGAGGAAGACGTCTATGGCGGCATCGAGCATCGTCAGACCAACCAAGTGGCGCAGTGTCTCAAACTGATCTCCCGCCCCGGGAGCGAGCGGATCGTCCGGTACGCGTTCGAGTACGCGCGCGTCAATAAGCGCCAGAAAGTCACGTGCTTCACCAAAGACAACATCATGAAGCTCACGGACGGCCTGTTCCATCGAACGTTCGACGAGATCGCGCCCGAGTATCCCGAGATCGAACACGAGCACTGGATCGTCGACATCGGGGCGGCGAAGATGGCCGACACGCCCGAGGCATTCGACGTCCTCGTTATGCCGAATCTCTACGGCGATATTCTCTCGGACGTCGCCGCTCAAATCACCGGTTCCGTGGGACTTGCCGGTTCGGCGAACATCGGCGATCATTGCTCGATGTTCGAAGCGATCCACGGCTCCGCACCGCGTCGCGCCGGGCAAAACCTCGCCAATCCGTCGGGCCTGCTGCACGGCGCCATCCTGATGCTCGTTCACATCGGACAGTCCGACGTCGCCGAGCGCGTGCACAACGCCTGGCTGGCAACGATTGAAGACGGCGTGCACACCTACGATATTTACAAAGAAGGCACGTCGAGCGAGAAGGTCGGTACGAGCGAGTTCGCCGATGCGGTGATCGCGCGCTTAGGGAAAAAACCAAACCACCTCAAGGCGGTCGAATATGCAAAGGGCGCGCACATGGATCTCGCAATCCGGCCCGCGGGCACCGCAGCGTCGAAGGCGCGGGCCGGGGTCGACCTCTTCATCGACCGGCCGAACGGCAATCCCGACGTCATTGCTTCGGCGATGCAGCGTCTGGGCGTCGAAGGCGCGCGCCTGACGACCATCAGCAATCGCGGCACGAAGGTTTGGCCCAACGGCAACCCCGATACGTATTGGAGCGATCACTGGTCGTGCCGATTCGAATCCGACGGCATGCCTTTTACCGCCGATCATGTCGTTGCGCTGCTCGATGCGGCAAACCGCGCGGACTTCGACGTGATCAAGACCGAAGGGCTCTACACCTTCGACGGCGAGCGCGGCTACTCGCTCGCCCAAGGAGAGTAACCGCTCTTGTCCGTCTGCTTGCAAGTGGTGCAGGCATTGCCTACAATGGGTGTATGCAATACACGATCCGCGGAATCTCCCCGGCAGTTGACAGCGCACTTCGGAAGCGGGCGCGCCAGGCAGGCAAAAGCCTCAACGAGGCGGTCTTGGAGACCCTCGCGGATGGTCTGGGGCTCACTCCTGTAGCGAAGAAGCGTCGCGATCTTAGCGACCTAATTGGCACCTGGAAGCCCGATCGTGCACTCGAGGAAGCGATCGCCGACCAAGATCGTGTCGATCCCGAGCTTTGGCGATGAGGATCCTTCTCGATCCGAACCGCTACGGCGATTTTTTCCTAGGCGTTGCTCAGACCGTCGAGCTCGTCGAGCACGCGGAGACCGTATTCGTGCCCTTCGTGGTCCTAGCGGAGCTGCGCGCCGGATTCGTTTACGGTCGCCGTCAAGCCGAAAACGAGCACATCCTGCGGCAGTTTCTTTCGCGCGATGGAATTTCCACGCTCTTTGCTGACGACCGAACGACACATCAATACGCAGCGATTTACCGGCAACTGCGCAAACAAGGGACAGCGATACCGACCAACGATATGTGGCTGGCGGCGCTTGCGCTACAACACGATCTGGCCTTGCACGATCGGGATAAGCATTTCGACCACTTACCTCAGCTCGTTCGCGTATAAGGCCTCAAACGTGAGAATCGTCAGCCTGCTGCCGAGCGCGACGGAGATTCTCTTTGGAATCGGCGCGGGCGAAGAAGTCGTAGGCGTTACGCACGAATGCGATTATCCGCCCGAAGCGCTCGGACTTCCCGCACTGACATCCGCCTCCACGCCTGCCGGCGCGACCTCCGCGGAAATCGACCGTCACGTTCGCGCAGCCGTACACGCCGGATCGAGCTTGTATCGTCTCGACAGCGCGCTGCTCGCGCGACTCGATCCCGACCTCATCGTTACGCAAGAGCTCTGCGCGGTGTGCGCGGTTTCGTATGAGATCGTCGACTCCGCCGCAAAACGCTTGCGATGCGACCCACGTATTATTTCCCTCGAACCCGCTTCGCTGGCAGACGTCTTTGCGAACATTGCGACGCTCGGCGAGATCACGGGTCACGCAAAAGGCGCTCGCACCCTGCTTGCCAAGCTGGAGTCGCGCGCGGCCGCGCTGCGCGCCGGGACTGCGGCAAGAGCGCAGAGGCCGCGAACGCTCGTTCTCGAGTGGACCGATCCGCCGATGAGCGCCGGCCATTGGATTCCCGAACTGGTCGAGCTAGCCGGGGGCGTCCCGCTTTTGGCCAATCCCGGTGCGAACTCGCAGCGACTGGAGTGGGCCGCGATCGCGCGCGCCGGCCCGGAGGCAATCATCGTCGCACCGTGTGGTTTCGATCTTGCCAAAACGCACCGTGCCATCGCCGAGCTCGAGGCGATCGAGACGTGGCGATCGCTTGCGGCGCGGCGTGCCGGTCGAGTCCTAGCCCTTGATGGAAACGCCTACCTAAGCCGGCCCGGGCCGCGTCTGATCGATGCGGCCGAGATTGTCGAGCGGTGGTATACTGGCGGCGCGGAGTACGCTGGATGACCGCGCTTTCATCGACGAGAGTCGGTAGAGGGTGAGGAAAGTCCGGGCTTCATAGGGCAGGGTGCAGGATAACGTCCTGTCGGGGCAACTCGAAGGAAAGTGCCACAGAAACATACCGCGTGGACTCCCCTGGAGTCCACGCAAGGGTGAAATCGTGAGGTAAGAGCTCACGGAGTCGCGCGGTGACGCGCACTCGGGCAAACCCCACCTGAAGCAAGATCGCTCGATTTTAGGGACGGCCCGTCCGAACGAGCCACGTCGCATCGAGGCGCTCGGTAACGCGCGCCCCAGAGAGATGGTCATCGCCCCTTGGGGGAACAGAATCCGGCTTACAGGCGCGCTCCGCACTTCGACCGCCTCTAAGGGTTTGAAACCGGTGGGTCGCTTAGCGCGTCTTGACGAATGAGAGAAAGCAGATAATGAACCAGCAGCAGCATTTTACTCCCGAAATGACCGTGGACGAAGCGTTCAAGCTCCACGCCGGTGCGCGCCGCGTCTTTGCGCGCTTCCATTTAGGCGGTTGCTCGAACTGCGCGATAAGCGAATCCCACACGATCGGAGCGATCAGCGTCGATTATGGGATCCCGTTGCCAATGCTCCTCGACAACCTCAATGCGCTCTTCGACCAGCGTACGCTTTCGGTCGGCGACCGCGTGCGCATTCCCGACGAAATCCGTTCGAAGATTCCGCAACTCGCAGACGTCGTCGAGATCGGCGAGATCACCGGCGCCGAAGGCGGCGCCTATACGGCCGACTTTGGCGACGTGCGCCTCCAAGGGCTAGCCGAGGACTTTATCGCCGTCGAACCCGAACCCGCACCAAACTGAAAAGTCCTGATTTAGAGCGGCTGGCGGGTGGTGAAGCCTTCGTCCATGCCATGCCAGTAGCCGACCTCTTCCTCGCCTAGCTTCCAACAGAGATAAACCGGCTCATCGCCCCGCATCGACGGGAAATCGATCAGCCCAAGGTCGATGTCTTTGACGACGCAGCCATAGGCTTCGACCCGATAGATTAGGCGCCCGATCTCTTGTTTGAGCTCGGCGAAGCGCGGCTCGGGCAACGCGGAGCGCATACCCGCCAGGCGGGGGCGGCTCGCCGGCTTGGCATGGTGAAGCGCTGGATCCGATTCGAGAAGCTTGATCGCGAGCTCTCTGCGCTTTGTCAGCAACTCTTCAATCAGCGGCTCCAGCTTACAAATGAGGGCGTTGGCGCGCTCGGGCGAAAAGAGCTTCATATGGGTTCCCTGCGCATCGTCTTCGTCACGGGGCTCTCCGGTGCCGGCCTGAGCCAGTCAATAAAATCGTTTGAGGATTTGGGCTTTTACTGTATCGAGCACCTTCCTCCCGCCGTTCTCGAAAGCGCCGTGGCGGCGCTCGAGCAGTCCGGGGTGACGGACGTTGCGGTGGCGCTCGACGTGCGCGCTGACGCGCGACTTGGCGATGCTCGAACCGCAATCGATCGCATCAGAGCCACCCATTTGGTGCAGGTGCTCTTCCTCGACGCCGCCGACGACCTGCTCGTTCGGCGATTCAGTCAGACGCGGCGGCGTCATCCTTTCGCGCAGACGGGCTCCGTTCGAGAAGCCATCGAGGCCGACCGGCGGTTGCTGGCCCCGTTGCGCGAGCTCGCCGACGTCGTCATCGACACGACGAACCTGACGCACGGCACGCTCAAGGAGCGAATCGCCGCGGCCTTTGTGACGGATCGTCCGATGCGCCTCGCCGTTACGTTCGTCGCCTTTGGCTTCAAGTTCGGGTTGCCGACCGATCTCGATCTCCTCTTTGACGTGCGCTTCCTGCGCAACCCGAACTACGTGGAGTCGCTCGCCGCTAAATCCGGCGACGATGCAGCGGTTGCAGCCTTTATCGAGGAGGACGACTCTCTCGCCCCATTTCTTGCCAAGGTTACCGATCTGATCGATTTCTTGCTGCCGTGTTATCTCGCCGAAGGCAAGTCGCAGCTCACCATTGGCGTGGGCTGCACCGGCGGTCGCCACCGCTCGGTATATATCGCCGGCCGGCTCGCGCAACGTTTCGCCGCCGATCGCCGGATCGATGTAGCACTCGAGGCTCGCGATCTCGTGCGGGCAGCCTAATGCGCCAACGCTTCGTTCGTTCGTTTCAGTGGCTGTTGCCCGGCGTCGGCGTCAAGCGGTGGATTCTGCTCGCGGTTTTCGGCATCGTCCTGCTGCTCGACGGCATCACGCGGTGGTTCATTGCAGAGGGCAGCGGGATTCACGTCAACGAGACTCTCGACAGCATCGTCGTCGATTATTTCTCGCCGGCCTATCTCACCGGAGTTCTGGGTACCGCCGGCATCCTATTCCTTGGCCTCGGCGTCTTCATGTGGATGCGCACCGTCGCTCGAATCGCCGGCAGCCGGCAGCCCAAAGGATTTCGCGACGCACTGGCGGGCCGGCGGCTTCAGCAGGGCTACAAAGTCGTTGCAATCGGCGGCGGCACCGGGCTTTCGACGTTGCTGCGCGGCCTCAAACGCCGCTCGAGCAATCTGACGGCGATCGTAACGGTTAGCGACGACGGCGGCTCCTCGGGGCGCCTTCAAAAAGAACTCGGCGTTCTGCCCCCGGGCGACGTTCGCAATTGCCTCGTCGCGCTCGCCGACGACGAGGCAATGGTCACCGACCTTTTCCGCTACCGATTCACCGAAGGGGAAGGGCTGAGCGGACATTCGTTCGGGAATCTTTTCTTAGCCGCAATGAGCGGCATCACCGGAAACTTCGATCGTGCGATCAAGGAATCGAGCCGGGTGCTTAACGTCGTGGGGCGCGTCTTACCGGCGACGTTAGGAGTCGTGCGGCTCTGTGCGGAGCTCGACGACGGCACGATTCTGGAGGGCGAGTCGAATATCTCGCTCGCGAAGCGCCCGATCAAACGCGTCTTCTTCGATCCGCCGGCCGCGGCACCGCTGGAGGAAGTGATCTCCGCAATTCGCGATGCGGATGCCATCGTGCTGGGGCCCGGCTCGCTCTTCACGTCGGTCGTCCCCAACTTCTTGGTGAGCCGGATCGCGCGCGAAGTCGCCGACGCATCGGCCGTAAAGATTTACGTTTGTAACGTCATGACGCAGCCCGGCGAGACCGATGGGATGACGGCTGCCGATCACCTCGAGGCGTTGATTGCCAACGCCGGCGAACGCGTCTGCGACTACGTGATCGTGAACGACGAACCGCCGTCGCGCTTGTTGTCGGCGTACGCGCAGGAGGGTCAAGTGCCCGTGGAACCCGATACGGAGCGAATTTCCAAGATGGGATTCCACCCCGTCACGGCAGCGGTAATCGGCGAGACGGAGACGGTTCGCCACGACCCCGATCACCTCGCCACCGTGGTCATGGGCATCATCGACCGCACCGTTGCCGACCGGGCGACGCTGGTAAAACCCGCGAGCGCATATCGCCGCTCGACGGCGATCAGCTCAAACTAGGACGTCAGTGAGGCGGCGGAGAGGGTTGCGTGCTCAACGTCAAGTTTAGGGTGAACGGTTTGCCCGGTTCGATGGTCGTGGTGGACGACAGCGCTTGATAGCCGGTCGCCTCGACCGCGTAGTCGGCGATGCCGCTGGGAACCTTGTCGATCGAGAAGCGTCCGGTTGCGTCGCTGGTTGCCGTCAAAACGGTATCGACCGTAACGACGGCACCGCGGATCGGTACGTTCGTGGCCGAATCGACGACCGTGCCCGACAGGCTCGCAAAACCGGCGGCCGGCGGCAATTCATCGGTGTTGCATCCCGACGTACCCAATAGCAACAACGCTATTCCAATGAAGAGACTGCCCCCGAGTGAATTCATAGGTGAAGGTGTTCGCCGCGCTGAAGGCGGCGCTCCTATGGCAAGCACCGCGCCATCCCCCCAGACGTCGAAACTCGCATATTGCGAAACGGCGTTAGACGCCATTGGCCACACGCCGCTGGTACGACTGAACAAAGTCGTCGACGGCGCGGCGTGCCTGGTGCTGGGCAAGGTCGAGTACGTTAATCCCGGCGGCAGCGTCAAGGACCGCCCCGCGGTCGCAATGCTGGATGCCGCAGAGCGCCAGGGTCTGCTCAAACCGGGCGGCACGATCGTCGAGCCGACGAGCGGTAACACCGGTACCGGCTTGGCAATGGCCGCCGCGATTCGCGGCTACCGCTGCATCTTGGTGATGCCCGACAAGATGTCGAGAGAAAAGATCGACCTTCTGCGCGCCTATGGCGCAGACGTCGTAATCACCCCGACCAACGTTCCTCCCGATTCACCGGAGTCGTATTACGGCGTCGCCAACCGCCTCGCATCGGAGATCCCGGGCGCATTTCAACCCAATCAGTTCCACAATCATTTCAATCCCGAAGCGCACTATCATACGACCGGTCCCGAGATCTGGGAGCAGACCGGCGGAGCGATCACGCATTTCGTCGCAGGCATTGGAACCGGAGGAACGATCTCGGGCACGGCTCGCTTTTTGAAGGAAAAGAATCCGGCGATCCACGTCGTCGGCGCGGATCCCGAAGGGTCGATCTATTCCGGAGATATTCCGCGCTCGTACGCCGTCGAAGGCATCGGCATGAGCTACTTGCCGGAGACCGTAGACTTACGCGTGATCGACGAGATGGTGCGCGTCTCAGATCGCGATTCATTCTTGATGGCGCGCCGGATCGCGCGCGAGGAGGGCTTACTCGTCGGCGGTTCTTCGGGAACTGCCGGTGTCGCGGCGGTGCGGCTCGCCCACACCCTCGGGCCCGACGCGATCGTCGTCGTCATCTTGCCCGACTCCGGCCGCGGCTACATGTCGAAGATTTTCAACGACGACTGGATGATCGCCAACGGCTTTCTGGCCGATGCAAAGCGGCGCGCGACGGTCGGAAACGTCCTCCGGAGCAAGACGCCCTTGCCACCGCTGCTCACCGTGCAGCAGGACGACACCGTTAAGACCGCGCTCGACCTGCTGCGCCAGTACGAGATCTCGCAGCTTCCCGTGATGCAGGGACGCGACCAAGTTGGAAGCGTCAACGACGTCGGCGTTATGCGCAGCGTCTTCGATCACGCGGACATCCTCCATCAACCGGTCAGCGAGGTGATGGGCCGGCCCTTCCCGGCACTCGAGCAGTCCGAGGAGATCGAGCTCGCGTATAAGCTGCTGACGCTGGCCAATCCGGCGATCGTGGTAACGGACGACGGAGAGCCGATCGGCGTGCTGACTCGCCAAGACATCATCAGCTTCCTCTCCACCAGCTCCGACGTCGTTCGTCCTTCGACACCGTGAAGTTCGCGACTAAGGCGATTCACGTCGGGCAAGAGGCCGATCCGGCCACCGGCGCCACGATCGTTCCGATCTACCAGACCTCCACGTTTACGCAGGCCAAAGTCGGAGAGCACAAGGGCTTCGATTACAGCCGCACGGTGAACCCGACTCGCGTGGCGCTGGAGCGTCAGTTGGCGTCGCTCGAGGGAGCGCGCTTTGCCAGCGCCTTTTCTAGCGGCATGGCGGCAACGTCGGCGGTGATGAACCTGCTTTCATCCGGAGATCACGTCGTCGTGGGCGACGATCTTTACGGCGGCACGTACCGGCTCTTCGAACGCATCTTCACGCGTTACGGCCTCACGTTCACCTACGTCGATATGCGCGATCTCGAAGCCGTCGCCGCCGCCGTGCGGCCGAATACCCGGCTCTTCTGGATCGAAACCCCAAGCAACCCGCTGCTGAACATCGTCGATATCGCGGCGGTGGCGTCGCTACGCCGTCCCGATCAGCTCGTCGCAGTCGACAATACCTTCGCGACACCGTATTTTCAGCAGCCGCTCGCACTCGGCGCACAGATCGCCGTCCATTCAACGACCAAGTATATCGGCGGCCACAGCGACGTCGTCGGCGGCGTGGCGATCACCGACGACGTTGAGCTATACGAGCGGATCAAGTTCGCGCAGAACGCAGCCGGCGGCGTTCCCGGGCCGCACGACGCCTGGCTGACGATGCGCGGTGCCAAGACCCTCGCCGTGCGCATGCGCGAGCACGCGCGCAACGCCCAAATGATCGCCGAGTTCCTCGAGTCGCGTGACGACGTTGCACGGGTCTACTATCCGGGCCTTCCGTCGCATCCGCAGCACGAGCTCGCACGCCGGCAGATGAGCGGCTTTGGCGGCATGCTTTCCTTCATCTTGGACGGTGCGGTCGAGCGCGCACTCGATTTCGCGAGCCGGCTTACGTATTTCAGCCTTGCCGAAAGCCTCGGCGGCGTCGAATCACTTATCTCCCATCCGGCCCGCATGACGCACGGTTCGATTCCAAAAGAAGAGCGCGAACGCCGCGGGATCACCGACGCGCTCCTGCGGCTCTCGGTCGGAATCGAAGATGTGGAGGATCTACTCGGCGATCTTCGCGCGACGCTCGACGCTACGGCTGATAGAGCGGGTACTGAACGGCCGTTACTTGCTTGAGGACGCTGCGCGCCTCTTCGTCGTTCCCGTCGCCCATGCGGGTGGTCTCGGCAAGCACGATTCCGCGCTGACCGTCGGCCCAAACAATAGCGTACTCTTTTTTCGCGTCGAACCCGCTGCCATAGGCGACCTCGACGAACGTCGCCGGCATGCCGTTGAGCAGCGTCATCGGCGTCTTGTTGCGAATGAGCGTTCCCTCTTGCGCGCCATGCGTCTGGCTTTCAAACTGGCCCTCCCACTCATTGGGTGCGTTCGTATAGGCTTCCATCGAAAGCGTAATGGTCCGCGCATCTTCTTTGCCGGGGTTGAGCACCCATGCGGCAACAGGCTGCAAGTCCTCGCTAAGTTGCGCCAACGGGATCTCCTGGCGATTCACCAGCACGGCACCGGCCGGCGCCGTGAAGTTCATCCCGGGATCGCTATAGGTATGCGGGTCCGGAGTCGGGGTCGGCGGCGGGGGAATCTGCGCGAAGACGCGCGCGAAGCCCGCCGCAGTCAGCAGTAGAACGAAGAAAAGTCCGAATCGTTTCATTCCTGATCCAACACGGCGGCGAGCGCCGGAAGCGAAGTTTCGTATCGGTAACCGGTGTTGCGGTGATCGTCGTCAAATTCCTCGTGGCGCACCGCGAGCCCCAGCCCACGAATGCGCTCGGTAACGACCCGGGCGCCGCTATCGAGATTATATTCGTCGCGCCGCCCGCAGTCGAGATAGCGTAGCCGCAATCGAGCCAACGCATCGCGGCCATGGACGACGCGCTCCGCCGGGTCGAAAGCAAGCCAGCGTGAGAAAACGTCTTCACGCAGCTCCCCGGTGCTCCGGTCGAAGGGCAAGTCGAGGTCGTAGGCCGTGTCGCTGCGCGGCGAGTACGCGGACGCATAGGCCAGCATCTCCATCGTCGTATAGTCGGCGGGGCCGCGCTTCGGCTTGCGTTCGAATGCGTCGACGTAGGCGCCGATGTCGAAATCGTGCGCTTCAAGCGTGCGCTGCACCGTTGCAAACGCCGGAATGTGAGCGTAACGAAAATACGAGTCGCCGCTATGTGAGGCGAACGCGCCGAAGACGCCGGGATGCTCGAGCACGAGGTGCATGGCGCCGAACCCGCCCGAGGATTTGCCCAAGACGGCTCGTCCGCCTTCGGATGCGATCGTTCGATAGTTGTGGTCGACGTGGCCGACGATGTCGCGCACGGTGTAAGTCGCATAGGCACCGTTGTGGATCGAGTCGACGTATTGCGAACCGCCCAACCGTGTAAATCCATCAACGAGAACGAGCACGACCGGCGGCATGTGTTTCGCGGCGACTAGCCGGTCCGCCCATTGAACGACGTTGGTCTCCCACGGCCGCGATGATACGAGTGCGGCGACGTCGCCGGTATAGCCATGTAACACGTATAGCGCCGCATATCGCCGCGAACCCGCAGGATCGTATCCGGGCGGTAGATAGACGGCCAACGGCCGCGTTTTCGGATCGCCAAGTGCATTCCTCGCGAGTGCCTCGCTTTGGACGAAATCGATCTTCAGCGTTCCTTCCAACCGTAATAAGCGCGACAGCGCAGAAGCGTCCTCCATCCGATTCTCCTTTCGTCGAACCAAGAAGCCGCGCCTCGCACCGCGAACCCCACGTGCCGTATGAAGCGCGCGATCGACCTGCGAGGTGCCGTTTCGATCAACGTCATCACGATGATCGGCATCGGTCCGCTGGTGACGATTCCGCTCGTCATCGCCGCGCTCGGTGGCCCTCTCGCGCTTATCGGCTGGATCGCCGGCGCGATCGTGGCCCTCTGCGATGGTATGGTGTGGGCAGAGCTCTCATCGCAGTTTCCCGGCTCCGGTGGAACCTACGTTTATCTGCGCAACATCTTCGGCCCCGAAAGCCTGGGAAGGGCGCTCGCCTTCCTATTCAACTGGCAGTTCCTCTTGTACGCACCATGTCTTTTGGCCAGCGGATATATCGGCTTCGCGAACTATGCGGCTTACCTCTATCCGCCGCTTGGAAGCGGCCCCGCCCACGGACTCGCCGCCATTGCAATCGGCTGCGTGACAATGTTCTTGCTCTACCGGCGCACGTCGCAGGTCTCGGCCGTGAGTGCGTTGCTCGCCGTTGCAGCGACCGCGACAGTCGCGTTAGTTGCAGTCGCAGGACTCTCACACGCCGACTTTACGCGCGCGTTTCACTTGAGTCAGCCGATCCGGTTTGGCGGCGGCCTGCTCGCCGGCTTTGGGACGGCCCTCTACATCACGCTCTACGACTACGTCGGGTATGCCGACGTAGCCTTGCTCGGCGACGAAGTCATCCGGCCGCGGCGCACAATCCCGCTTTCGATTCTGCTCTCGGTGTTGGTCGTCGCGGTCCTCTACGTGCTCTTGCAAATCGGCGTGCTCGGCGCCGTGCCGTGGCAGTCGCTGCTCGATTCACACGGACAGCCGACGACCGAAGCTCAATATGTCGGCGCGCTCGTCGTCGAACGTACCTGGGGCCGTGTCGCCGCCGTCGCGGTCACCGTGCTCGTCCTGGTGACCGCGTTTGCATCGCTCTACGGCAATTTACTCGGATTCTCGCGCATCTCGTTTGCCGCAGCGCGCGACGGTGCGTTCCTGCCGGCTTTTGCGAAGCTTCACCCGCGAAAGGAGATTCCTCACGTTGCGCTCCTGGCCGTTGGCGTACTATCGCTGATCGCAAGCCTGTTCACGCTCGATCAGGTGATCGCGTTCTTGACCGCCGGCATCGTACTGATTCAAGGCGTCGCGCAGGTCTTTGCGCTCGTTCTGCTGCGAATGCGCAAGATCCGGGCACCGTTTCGAATGCCGCTCTACCCGCTGCCCGCGCTCGCAGCGCTCGCCGGATGGTTGCTGGCATTTGCCTACACGGGCACCGCCGCCATTGCGTTGGGCCTAGGCTGGCTTGCCGTCGGCGCGATCGTTTTTCTCATCGCC
The DNA here is from genome assembly GCA_963725605.1 of Vulcanimicrobiota bacterium. GTDB lineage: Bacteria > Vulcanimicrobiota > Vulcanimicrobiia > Vulcanimicrobiales > Vulcanimicrobiaceae > Cybelea. The sequence continues at coordinate 114,560 of CAVRYW010000006.1, forward strand.
GCGCACAAAGAGCGCTGGTGGCCCTTTCTGGCGTTGCTCTTTCTATCGCTGCTTCTTCCGCCGGCGGCCCTCGCCGGAACTTCCGCGCAGGCGTGGTCGAGCTGGAACACCTCACGCGTCTCCGCCGAGCGCGGCTATCCGGTCTTTAGCGTCGAAGGACGGCCGTTTTTCGTTTACGGCGCAGCCTTCTTTTACGAGCGGATTCCGCGCGAGCAGTGGCGCGCGACGCTCGTCGCCTACAAGAGCCTCGGTATCAACACGATCGATCTCTATCTCATCTGGAATTGGCACGAACCTTCCGAAGGCGTCGTGGATTTCACGGGTGCCACCGATCCGCGCCGGGATCTTCTCGGTCTGTTGAAGCTGACGCACCAGCTCGGATTCAAACTGATTCTCCGGCCCGGACCGGTGATTCGCAACGAATGGCGCAACGGCGGATATCCTGCGTGGCTGCTGCAGCGGCCGCAGTATAACATGCCGCTGCACGACGTCCTCGAGGGACGCTATCCAGCCACGGCGACGCTTCAAAATGCGCACGCCGATACGGCCGCGGCGGAATGGCTCGCCAACGCCCAGCATTTGGGCTCCGCCGGCCAATGGCTAACCAACGTATTACGGAGCGTCGAGCCCTACTCGCACGACGTCATCGCGATCGCGTTGGACGACGATCAGGGTGCCTATCTCGATAACGACACCTGGCCGGCGCCGCATTGGCATGCGTACGTGGATTGGCTACGCCGAACGGTGGCGGCGGTCGTTGGCTCGCGCGTGCCGCTGTTCATCAATACGTACGAGATGAAAGTTCCGAGCGCCTCGCCGGCCTGGGCGTGGGGCAACTGGTATCAAGGCAACTCGTATCGCATCGGCGCCCATGACCTCGCCGATCTCGATTTTGCAACCGGTCTGCTGCAGACGCAACCGCATTTTCCGGTGATGCAGTCCGAGTTTCAAGCCGGTTGGCTGCAGGGTGCTGACGAAGCCGCGCCGCAACCGAGCGATTCGTCGAATACTGCGCTCACGCTGGCGGAGCTGTTGCGCGACGGCGCGCACGGAGTCGTCAACTTTCCGGTGCAGGATACCATCTATCCGCACGGCTGGGAGGCGCCATGGGCGAACTGGTCGTACGCGTGGGATGCGGCGCTCACCGTCGACCTTCGCGCCTCGCCGCGCTACGCGCCAACGAGGATGTTCGGCGATCTCATTCGGCGCTACGGAGCCGCGCTTGCGAGAACTCACGTTGCGGCGGACGCGTCGATTATTTGGCCGCCAAGCCTTTTCGCTCCGGGCGGTTTGAGCGCCGGCGATTTTAGCGCCCTTGCGAGCGCCACAATTGCCATGCAGCGCGCGTGTAATGCTCGCGGTATATCGTGCACGCTGGTCGACCTTCTCGCCGACGGCGGGCGCATCGCAGGCTCACAAACACTTCTCCTTCCGCTAGTTCCCTCCGACCCGCTCATGCGTCGCATGCAACCTGCGGCCATCGCGCGGCTGGCCGCATTACATCGATCGGGCCGACTCGCCTTCGATGCGTCGTCGGTACCGATCGCCGCGTCTTCGAGGAAGGCTTCCGATGTAACGCTCTTGCTGGCCGACGATTCCTCGTATGGCTTTATCTTCGCGATCAATCCGAGCGGCGCGCGGCGCCGCATAGCTGCAATACGCGTTCGTCTGGCGAATCGCACGGTTGCGGTAGCTGGCTTTGAGCTTGCAGCCCGTGGTGCGCGAGTGATTCCCGTCGGCATTTCGTCGGCGAGTCCGGCAGGGGCGCCCGTGCCGCGATTGGGAAGTCCACCGCCGTTTCGAGATCCCGACGGCACGACGCTCGCGAACGGACACCTGCGGGTTGTTTTTGCTCCGTTTGCCGGGGCCAGAGTTGCCGAGCTTAGCGACGGGCGGACAAACTCCGCGACGAGCATCGGCCTTCTGAGAGATGCGACCGATCCTGAGCCGCCGACGTCGTCGCGCGACTATATCGCGGCCTACACGCATCCTATCGCGGCGGGCACGTTTAACCGTCCCTACACGTGCAGCAGAAACGACGCGCTAACGACCCTCCGCATCACGTGTTCCTACGACGCGCCCGACCTCCCCGATGGCGGTGCACTCTTTACGCGAACGTTGACACTGGGAGGCGGAGCCAACGAACTGGTCGTTGCTGAGGAGTTTGCGCCGCATGTTGCGCACTCCACTGCGCGCCTCGAGAGCATCTCCGGCTTCGCCTTTGTTTCCGGCGATGCGATACTCAAGGCATCCGACGGCGATGCGATCGGATTGCTCCATGGCCGACGCCTAACGACGCTGTGCTGGCGCCGCGGCGACGTGGCGCGGATGGACCTGCGGGCAACGCGAGGTGCCGAGCTCGTAACGGTGATCTTCGCGCGCCGCTCAGTCGAGATGCGCCTTGGGGTTCGACCGGTTCAAAGTGCCGCCGAGGCTCAACGCCTACTCGACGCGAACCAACCGTAGCTTCCGGGGAAGTGGCGGAATGGCAGACGCAGCCGCCTCAAAAGCGGCCGAGGCAACTCATGTGGGTTCGACTCCCACTTTCCCCACCAGATTTGAGCACGAAACCGCCTCGAAAATAGCGCGACTGCCCACAGACTGCCCACGGGCACGTGTGACCGTCGCCGCGTTAACGCTACGGGTCATAATGCCAAGGCTCCAGCGTTACGGTTCCGGCCACGGGGTCGAGCGTCGCGGTTAGCATAAGCGTGTCTCCTGCGGGCTTACATGCAGTGACACGAGGAATCCACGTCGCCGCCATGGCTTCCGCTGCGAGTTCATTTTGAACGTTCTGTGCGAGCATCTCCCTGTTAAGAGTTTCCCTGCTTAAAGGGTCGCCGGGCACGTCCTCCACGTTGGCAGTCGCACGTGTTGCAACACCCTTTTCATCGACGTCCACATCGATGTCAAAACGTCCACCCAGCTTAGCTTTCGCTGCATCCTCTGGATACGCTAACGAGACCCCAGCAAAGCCCGCCCTGTGGTCATTCTTGTCGCAGTTCGCGAGCTTGGCATTCCCTTGCACAAGAACGCGGCCCGTCTCGGGCGAGGAAAAGGTGAGACCAAGTTCAGCGAAATGGTTTGCTGTGGTGCTCTTCATAACCGAGTACTCTGGGCTGTCGCTCTTGCCGAATCCTAAAGCCCACAACAGTTTTAGCTCACTGCTCTGCACGTTCGCGATGACCCGCTTCTCCTCCGAAACTCCCGCGACGTACTGTCCATACTCGTATTCGCTTCGGTACCACTCAAGGCGCGTGTAGCTTTTGAAGACGCTGTTGTGGCCCGCAATCTCGCATTGCTGCGAATATTCGTCAGCTACATCCAACAGGTGACTGAAGACCTTAAAGGCGATGCTCAGCTCTTCGGAATCGCCCTCTTTGAGATACGCGCTGTAGTCGGCGTAGGCGTTCTCTGCCGCCGCGACCTCGAAGGCGAATCGGCTACAGCTATCCGCCGCGACGGCGCGTCCTGGGAACAGGACGAATAGCAACACAACGACAGCAAATAGCGCGCTTCTCATTCGAGCCTCCTTGCTTCGAGAATACGGCGGAACCCCTTAACCTCCCTGGGGCCGGTCACCTCCACGCCACCCACGCACTAAGATACTCTCGGCGCTTTCTGCATCGCCGTCGTGATCGCGTTGTCGAGCCTGTCCGCTGCATCGCGCTTCAGCGAGTGGGTGACGTGCGCGTAAATGTTGGCGGTGGTCGCAACCGATGAGTGCCCGAGCGCCATCGAGACAGTCTTCAGATCGACGCCGCTTTCGAGCAAGAGGCTCGCATACGAGTGCCGCAGATCGTGAAGACGAACGCGCTTGACGCCTGCCTCACGTAGCGCCCGCATAAAGGCCGTCGTAAAGGTGTTGGGAACCCAAGACTTTCCATTGCGCTCGAAGACCAGCGTTTCTGGCGTCTGCAAGATCGCGACGTTGGCGGGGAAACGCTGAGTTTGCTCGATACGATGACGACGTAGACGATCAACCACGAACCTCGGAAGAATGATCGTGCGCCGGGAACTCTCCGTCTTCGGCGGCTTGAGCCGGGTGATACCACCGTCGCGCTCAAGCGCATTCTGAACGCTCAGCACGCCCGCGTCGAGATCGATGTCGCCCCACCTAAGCGCGAGCAACTCACCGCGACGTACACCCGCTCCCAAGCTCACCGTGATCGCGGCTCCGATGTCACTATCCCCAAGGGCGCGAAGCAAAGCGACGCTGTCCTGGGCGTTGAGGTGCTTCATCTCTTTGCGCTCGACCTTCGGCGGGTCAACGAGATCGCAGGGGTTGATCGCGATCATTCGCTGACGCTTCGCACGATTGAGCGCGTCGCGCAACGTGCAGAAGATGTGATGCGTCGTGCGTGCACTGAGCTTGCCGACTTTCCCCTTTCTACGTTTCAGATCGCTCGATCTCCATTGCGCCTTCGCACGTTCTATGTGCTGCGCCCGCAGTTCGGTGAGCCGTACTTTGCCGAGCGCGGGGATGATGTGTAGCTCGACGTGGTTGCGGTAGGCGTGAAGCGCCGAAGCGGAAACGCTATCGGAGATCGATTCCAGCCACTGCTTGAGGTACTGCTCGACGGTCATACGTTCGTCGGGTGGCGCGATGCCCTGGCGTAGCTCCTCTGCCTTTTGCGTGAACCAAGCCTCGGCGTCCCTGCGCGTGCGGAAGCCCGACTTGAACGCCTGTCGGCGCGGCTCGCCCGGCTCCCTCGGAAGATCATACGCGACGACCCATGTCGAAGTTTTCCGCGCCTCGCCGGTCTTATCGTCGATGTAGTTCCGCTTTCTGAAATAGCCTCTCACTCTTCGTTTGTCTCCTGATTGTTGTCGCACCGCGTGTCGGCGTCGGTGTGTATGTTCTCCTGCGCGGCGTCATCGTGCGCCGCGTCGGCGGGGGTGCAGTTGCAGTTGCGCGTGTGCCACGCGATATACTTCGCCATCGTGTGACCTTCGGTTGGCGCCGCATCGTCATGCGCCTGGTTCGCCGAGTCGTCATGTGTCATGTCGTCATATCTTTCGCGCCGTTGAGGGCGCAGCGTTAGAAACCAAGTCGGTTGAGGGCACCCGACACGCTGCCCATGTAGCGTACATTCTCTTCGGTCTCCGGCGAATGGTCGTCGGGGCCGAAGTAGTAGCGATTGTCGCCTGAACGGCCGAACTCGAACCACCATGACGTGAGCTTCTTGCCGCTGAGTTGCGAGAGCGCGAGCGTAAACGCATCGACCATGTCGTCATGCTTGCCCGCGGGAAAACTCAAAAGCTCACGCTCGAAGTCGAGCAGCCACGGCGCTTCACGCGGCAAGAAAACGCGCTTGGCTTCGAGCGTGCCGGTGATCGCCTCAACGCGGCTAATCTTGCTGCCCTTTGCCGGGGCGCCGACGATGGGAAGGCGCGTCTCGGCTTTGAGTGTTTGGATGAGGCCGACGGCGTTGCTGGCGTCTTCGACATAGATCGCCGAAGGCTTCGGGTCTTCGTCGTGCAGCGCCGCGACCCGACGAAGCAGCGCCGGAAACTCGACCTTGTCGCGCCACACGTCGAGCACGTAGAACGCGCCCCTCGTTACGCCGATCTTGACGATGGCGCTATAGTCGTTCGCGACGCCGGTCTTCGCTGCTGCATCGAGCGCGCAGACGACTTTCGTGAACTCCGTCGGCGGCGTGTCGTACCGCTGCAACCATTCCGCTTTGATGAGGTTGCCTTCAGCAGGCACAGGATTGCCCTGGAAGGCGCACTCGAACGCACGCGAGCCCATTGCTATGCGCTGGCGCTCCAACTCAGCCAGCGGCCAGCGTTGCGGCCAAAGCGACGTACCTGGCGCGCGCCCGAGCGGGTCGCCGGGTTCGGCAATCGCGGGGAGTCGAACGTGCAGCCAATCCTTTGCCTCCGCGCTCTCCATGATGCGTCCGGGAAGATCGTCTTCGCCCCACCGCTGTTGGACGAGCACGACCGCACCGTTGGGCTCAAGCCGCGGCATCAATATCTCGCGAAACCACTTCCACAGGCCGTCTCGCTCGCCGACACTCAGCGCATCGTTCTGCAAGTCATCGAGCAGAAGCAGATCGCCACGCCAGCCGGTGATTCCACCTCCGACGCCGACCGCGAAGAGTCCACCGCCTTCTGCGGTGCTCCACCTATTCATCGCCGTCGTCGCTCTCGATAACTCCACGGGAAAAGGCCACGCGGATTCGGTGAAGAGCGCACGCGAGGCGCGACTGTTACGCTCGGCAAGTTCGGCACCCGCACTCGCAGCGATGATCTTGCGCCGCGGCGAACGCCCCAAGACCCACGACGCGAACCCCTGCAAAAGGACGCTCTTCCCACTGCCGGGGTGCAACGTTACGAGAAGCCGACGCTGATCGCCGCGCTCGACCGCTTCGAGCAATCCCGCGATGTGCTTGATGTGACGCGGCGACTGAAAGTCGGGAATCATCCGACGACAGAAGTCGAGAAGACTCCGCCGACTGAGTTCCTCCGCGGCGGCCTCGACGATTGGTTGAGGTATGACTGTCACGATGTTTGCTCCCTTCGGGGTGTCGGGTTCGCGCTCCGCATCCGAAGCATTTGAATCCTTTTGCATTGTCACCGACGACATGAAACGAAGCCGAACGCTCGACGTGCAAGGGGCACGACAAGAAGCCGTGTTGGTTAGGGGTCTCGAAGCCGCCCCACGCGAGCACGTCGTAGACCGTCACGCGCTCGACGATAGACGGCATGGACGACATCGAGGGCGAGGAGCGAGTCGGTCTCGGCGCAGAAACGGGCGTGACCGGCGTGGCCGCGGCGAGTGCAACGTCAAGTGCCGTAGCGAAACTGTTACGGTCGCCACCTAGGGCGACATGCAGGTCACTGATGTCCTTGTAGTCGAGCGTGATCGTCGAGATCACGCCGCTGTAGCCAACTGCACCTACGTGTGCGGCGACTCCGGCGACGAAGCTCTCTGCGGCGATGCCGGGCTCGCGCACTACGGCGACGCGCTCGGACCACTCCACATCCCCGAGCGTAAGGAGCTTCCACATCGTCGCGCCGGGTATACCGAGCGCCGGGAAACGATGGAACCACGCGGTGATCGCATCGCTCTCGCCTTCGACGATTAGGAGCGTCCTGTTCGCTCCGGCCGCCATCTGCGGTACGAGATGATGTCCGAAGACGTGCATCGGTCGCTCGTCGTCCTTCACCCACGGGGTCGGGTGCGCGCTCTGCGGATTCTTACGGATGCGCTCCCTGCCGTCGGGTCCGTAAGCGATGCGGATACCACCGCTGCGCTCCTCGGAGAGCCCGTGACGCTGCAAGAAGCCACGCGGCAGCATCTTGATCTGGCTGAACGTCTCTAGCGCGCTCGTCATCCCACCGCCTCCGCTCGACGACTCCACCACGTCGCACTGACGCTATGGTTGGGGCAGAGCCCACCGGGTGTGCGGAGAGATTGCTCCCAATCGGATTCGCAGGCGCGAACGAAGTCATCATCGAGCGCGTGACGGTGTCGGACGCGCTGCCTAGAAGTGAGCCGACCTGAGTCGGTCTTCGGTTGGCCCTGGCGTTGTCGCGCCGGGGCTTTTTCTTTTGACATTTTTGAGTGCGATTCTTCGGGTTCGATTAGTTATTAAGTCGGGACTGTGGTTCGCCGAGGAGCCGATGACATGACCAACCGGCTCCCGGCGTTCGGGCACGAAGCGTGGCTACGGAGCGCCCCGCGCCTCACTCGGCGAAGAGCTAAAGCCCGACGCCGAGAATAGTTACGAGACGCCCGGGTTCACGCACGAGCGTCTCGCTGTCGCCGGAATGACGCGCTGAAAAGCGCGCCGGGTCCGGCTTATCGCTCGACGAGTCATGGCTCCACTCGTCCGCGACATCTTTGCTCATCACTTACCGCCGCGGCTTGCAACCATGATGGCGCGCACCTGATCGTGATCGGAAAGATTTCGCAAGGGCACCGGACTGCCGATTGCTCGTTGGATTTCGTCTTTGCCCGGCGCATGACGCGGACCCGTCAGCATCAGTCTCGCAGCCTCCGCGGCTTGCGCATCGGCCTTTGCCGAGGACGTGCGCGGGTTGTTGAGCGCGCCGATAGCTCTCGACGTTGCGCCCGTTGCGCGAGCGGCTGCGGCGGCCTTGGCAGCGGCGGCCTTGATCGTCGGTTCTGCCTTTTTGAGGCCGTCGGCGATGATCTCTTGAAGTTTTTGTGCCGTGATTTTCATTTTAGTTAGCCCTCGATTTCTGGATGCGTGTTGCGGTGGCGAGTGAGTCTTTGCGAACTACCGAAGACTCCGTCTGGCTCGGTAGTTTTCCAACGATGCAACTGCTTTTCGGCTTCCGCGACCTGCGCCTTCAGATCGTCGAGATGCGCCTGCACCGCGGCGGCCTTGCGCTGGTTTTCTTTGCGTAGCTCGAACGCGGCGAGTTGATCGGCGACGAGCTTTACCCGCTCTTCTTGCAGCACCAAGGGTCGCAACGCGACCTCAAGTTCGTCGAGGTCGCGCAGTCTCTCGGTGGTCGCATCGCGTCGAGCTTTCACTTCCGGCGCGACTTCGCCGTCACGTAAAAGTTGCAACGCGATCACCTTGGAGATGCTGTCGTCGCGCTCGGTTTTCAATGCGGCGCGCTCGGCGCATAGCTTCTCAAGCCGTTCGGTGTTCGGCATCGAGGTTGGAGTCGGCGTTGGCGGCGCGGTGGAAGAGACCGCGGGTTGCGCCGGTTTCGTTTCAAGTGGCATGAGCGTTGACTCTTTCTCGGGGAATGCGACCGGCGCGACCGGCGGCGATGAGTTATTAGGGTCTTGTGGTATTGGAAGAGAGGTACTGCGCAAGCGCGACTTCGCTGCATCGAAGATGCCGTCGTCCAAGTGTCGTAGCGATGCTAACCGATGGAATGGCGCCGCTCTTCATAAGTTTTCTGGCCGTCACGAGACTACATCCGAGGCTTTCGCTCACGTCCCGCGGTTTCAGCACCTTAGGCGAACGAGCGGGAATGATCTCGACCGACTCGGACGTGTCGATCTTCTCGTCGCAGAACGTCGAGCTACTCATCGAAAACTCCGGCATCTTTCGCGGCGCTGAAAAACACCGCTATCAGGTCCGAAACCGGCAGTCTCAATACCGCGTAATCGAGTCCCGTGGCGGCTTCGATTTTGCGCCGGGTGGTCTCGCAGATGTCCTTGCCCTGGCAGCCGTCGGAAAGTTGGGAGCGAGGCACATTCCATGCTCGCGCCGTCGTTAGGATGTTCCCCTCGAGCAGCGATCTTAGTATTGTCGGACGGCGAACACGTCTTTGCTTCGGACTCTCAGGCTTTTTGGTGATCTTGGGCATTGCAACTAGACTATAACCCAAGGAAAGAATCCTCACTTGTAAAACGTGTCGAGAAATGGCGCAGATTACAGTCGATGAGAGAAGTGTGCAGTGGCGCGCTGCGGTGGGAAGGGTGCGACAGGCTGTTGGGGTTACGTTTTATGCCGACATCGCCGAGCTACTCTACAACGACTCCCACCCTGATCGCTTCGCGGACCTGAGCAACAAAGTGTGGACAAAGCATGTGCGCTATGTGACGGAAGAGCTTACGCGAAGCGAGCGCAACCTTAGCGACGCCAAGATGGCCATGTACGCGAAGCCAATCCTTGCAGTCTGCCGCGACCAAACCGAAACTCGCGACGAGTTCTTAGAGTACATGAAAATACTCTTCGCAACCCCCGAGAAGAGTAGGGACGCAAAGCTACGGCAGCGCGAGGAACAGGCCAAATGTCGGCTCGACGCGATTCGCGGCGCACGGCTGCGAGCCGAACTCACGAAGCCGAACCTCGTCGGCATCGTGTCGCAAGACGGAGGAGAAGAGAGCTACGACTTCGGCGAGGGATGGCGAGCGGCGTATGCAGATGCCGATGACCGCGTGGATGACGGCGTACAAGGGCGTAGGCGCGCCCGGCGATCTCCCGGCGATACAAACACCGCCCGACCGCCTAACGCGCCCTAGGCACTGACGGTGGACGGGCTAACCGAAACCCCCTATCCGAGCCAGAAGGTGTCCTTGAGGGCCCGGACGGCATCCTTGAATCGACCCTCCTCCTCGAACGCCATGACGATACAGCTTGCCGTTTGGTGCGGGTCGTGGGCGCGACCCAGAATCTCGCCGACGCGGGTCTCAAATGCAACCGGGTCGGCCTTCTTGCCGTCAGCCGCCTCTTTATCGACGCCGTCGATAAGCTCGTAAAGCAAGGTTTCCTGTTTAGAGCTTGCCTTCAGTTCAAGGAGGTAGTGCGTAAAGGCAGTTTCTTTGTATTGCGGAGCTAGAATCGTTAGCCGGTCGATCTGCGCTTCGACCACTTCTACGCGCTCGCGGAGATCGTCGAGTTCGGTTGAATCGCTCATGGCGCTCCTTCGGCCTCAATGGGCCCACGTTTCTTGCAGCCGCGACGCTTCGCCGACACCGAATCGTTTCCGCTCGATCATGGTGCCAAACGTGGAGGGTGTTATAGACAAAAAGCCAACTCCCCCGTTGCCGTTCGAGCGATTCGTTCATGCAATAGCGAACGTGCCGAAACGGGAGGCTGACAAGGTTGAAGATGCCGAGCGGCGCAGGCGCGTCACCAGCGAGAAGCCGAAGCGCAAAAGCGCATGTCGGCAAAATGAGGTCATCCCTGGCTCCCGTTCTTATCTTAGTTTTTACGCTCGTGTTGGCTGCTGGGTTGCGTCCCGCTGTAGCCGACGACCGAGGAATCTGGGATGTCTTCTGTTGCAAGGGTGCGACGGCCGTTGTCACCACCAAAGGCGGTGATGGCGTGCCATGTTATTTTCAAACTGGCGATATGGAGAACGCGGAGAACGCGGCGTCTGAAAAGGACTCTTATGGCTACGCTGACGCCACGAATGGGAAATCCGTCACACTTGCCGCTGGCGAGCATGTAAGGTTTCTTGATAACAAAGCTGGCGGCATGGGTGTCTCCGGCGAGGCGGTCAAAATACGAATTGAGAGCGGCCCAAATGCCGGGGTGGGCTGTTGGGTGCCCGGGTATCTGAAAGGCGTCGTCAAAGACATACGCGGCAAATGAAACGAGCCCGCGCCTAGCCCTTTTAGTTTTTCGCGATCAGCGCCTTATAGGTGAGCGCGCTTCCCATCCGTGCCCTTCGCGGCCTTACGGAAAACGATCATCCGTCTTTTTCCTCGCCGTGTAGAGCTTCGACGTATCGGTGTAGAGCGTGGCGTCCTGGTTAAGGTGCCATATGGTTAACGCCACACGCCGCTGCACGTAGCAACTTGCGTGACGGGTGGATGAGTAGCACGGAACTCCGAAGGGCCGATAAGATCGTGCTTACTGCGTAGCCGTCTCGGTATCGGGCACAACCCCAAACCGCTGGTTTAAGAATTCGATTGCCTTAGCGTTTCGAATTCTACAGATCGTGCTTTGACCGTAAAACATTCCTGATTCCCACTGCGCGTGGTCGCGATCAAAAGTCTTCTCCCACTTGACCCCTACAAGGTATTCAGCGCGAGTATCATCATCGCGATCTGCGCCGAGTCTTTCCGCACCCTTTAACGACTGAGCCAGCAGCGTTGCGCCATCTGCAGTCTTGAAATCGCGAGCCATAACTGCAGGCTCAGTGACGACTCCGTATCCGACGTAGCCTTTTTCGCTGATATAAGCGAAGACTTTACCATTCGGCTGGAGCTTCATCATATCCCGCTGAGCGCGTTCGTCTCCCCCGGCACTGATGAACCCGTATCGAACGCAATCTTCCCAACTGCGCCCCTCTCCTTCGCCGACATTAACGAACCAGTAGCCAGTCCATTCTCCGATCTGACCGCGCTCACGTTTCGCCTCAGTGCGTTGCTCGACTTCATCGGGGCTAATGAGCCACGCCCGTCCAAGCATTTTCGCTTCGTTATCACCAAAGATAGAGAAAAACACCACATTGATGTTTACATAGTGATAGAGCGCAAGGTATTCGACAATTCGCGCAGATTGAGCATCGAGCGTCGAAGCCACAATCATCATACTGTGCTCTTCATTCAGCGTTTCTGGAAGAGCGATGCCGAAGCGCGATTGGAAAGCCGTCGCAAGGTCTGTCTTGGTATATTTCTGGCAGATATCGTTAAGGTCCTCGCTTTCCAGCGTGACGACCCAACTTGCATAGTCGAGAGCCTGCGCAACAACGTCACGCGCCGTCTGATCCCGTTTCAGTTCGATGATATGGACCCGGCCCTCCGCATCAACAGCCAGAAGGTCGATAAAGGTTCGGTGCGCGGTCATCACCTGACGACCGATGATAAGGAGCTTTTTCCCTAGCAGATCGGACTCGGCTGCCACCCATGTTTCGAGAAGAGCCTCGCTCTCAAGTCGGGTCTTTGCAAGCCGCACGAGCGCCTCGCCATTCCCGATCTTCCAGAGGCCCATTTCAACTGGCACATTGGTCTCCTCACGAAAACATTATGGCGGAAGGATTGTCCCGGCCCGTGATCGCGTCATTCGGGCCAGAATGAGACTCCCCGCCTTTTTTTGGGCTTAAACTTAACGGCAGGCTTTACGCGACAGCGGCAAGCGCCGGACCACGAGACTACGCGACGGTCTTACAAATCTCGCCGTAAGACCCAAAGGCAGCCTGATCTGGGTGACGGATGGGTGGCGAGAATGCTGCCGACTGCCCACACGACTGCCCACGCCCTTAGTTTCTTCGGTTTCTTCAGTTTCCAAAACGTGAGGGAAACCGACCAGATTGACGACGCTCTACTTCCTCCATTTCCTCGTCGTTCATCAAGAAGTCGATTTCGACTCCCACTTTCCCCATTAGATTTAAGCACGAAATGGGTCGAAAATGAGCTCATTGGTAACGGATTGGTAACGCGAGTTTTTATTGCGTCGCAATCACTGCGTCATTGCTCGAAGCGGGAACGACGACCGTGGGATAGGTGGCCCCCACCGAAGTGCCGCTTGGTTTATCGGCGCAGCGATTCGCGAACGTCGCACGTCGGGCCCGGGGTTCAAAAAGCAACGAGCCCGCGGAGCGAGCTCGTCTGTTGGGTTTCCTTTAGCGTCTTGAACGCTACGCGCCTTATAGCTATTGCTCGTTAAGGCCGCCGCGCGGGCCGCGCTGATTCATGGCTTAATCTTGAGGACGGTGCCGAAGTTGGGTGCGCCCCCAAGCTCCGTGGTGCCGTACAGCACCTTGTTCACAGCGATTAGGGTCCCCGCCGGCATCTCGCCGTCAGGGATGCCTTGAAAAGTATGGAGCGTCGTTTTCTTACCGGACGTGGTGATTTTAAAGATGAGCCCGCAACCAGAAGGATCGTTTGCGCATCCACCGCCATACGTGCCGCCGTTGGGGGCGGCGCCGTACAGCGCGCCATTTACAGCGATCAAGCCCCCCGTCGGAAGCGCGCCGTCAGCGCCGCCTGCGAAGCTGTAAAGCATCTCTTCCTTACCGGACATGCTCACCCCGAAGATGGTCCCTTTGCCACTCGTACCGCCGTAGTAGGTAGTTCCGTAGAGCTTGCCATTCAGGGCGATCACGCCTGCTTCCGGGGACTCGCCGTCGCCGCTGCTGCTGTTCGGATTGAAGTTGTAGATCACGTGATCCTTACCGGACATGCTCATCTTAAAGACGGTTCCATAACCCGCTCCGGTTCCGCCTGAATACGTAGTGCCGTATAACGAGCCGTGTAGGGCCAGCAGGCCAGAATAGGGGTATGCGCCGTCGGGGACGTTTCCGAAACTGTGGACCACGCTTTCGCTGCCGGAGGTGCTCACCTTGAAGACAGTCCCATACCCAGCTGTACCACCGCCAGTTGTGGTGCCGTAGAGCTCACCGTTCACAACGGTTAGGCCCGCCGTCGGTTGTAAGCCGTCGGTGCCGCCTTTGAAGGAGTAGAGTATGCTTTCCATTCCGGACGGGCTGATTTCGAAGACGGTCCCGCACCCGCCGCTAGGGCTGCATCCCGAACCGCCCTCCTCCGTGGTGCCGTAGAACTCGCCGTTCAGAGCAGTCAGGCTCGCTGCCGGATACGCGCCGTCCGGGGAACCTTCGAAGCTATAGAGAGTGCTTTCCGTGCCGGACTTGCTCACTTTGAAGACGGTCCCACAGCCGCAGCTTGCTGAGCCGCCCTCCTCCGTGGTGCCGTAGAACTCGCCGGCCACGTTGAGCAGGGCCGTAACCGGGAGCCCGGGGCTCCCGCTGCCTCCAGGGAAGGCGTAAAGTTGCTTGTAGCCGTGATCCCCGCTATGCGCATTCAAGACTGACGCGCCGCCGTTCGGCAGGGCAGCCGGGACGACAGAGGTTCCCCCCGTACGCGAGCAGCTTGCAAGAATGATGCCGCAAAGTATTAGGTAGAATATCCTCATTGTCAACTCCGAGTTTTAGAGAAAGTATTGGGCGCTCGCCAATGAGCGAATGCTTCATCGTGCGCACTGCCACGCATCTTCTGAAAATAAGCAGTGCCCATCGCCGCCCGAGCAACGATTCGCAGCGCGGCACATGAGACTCTCGCTACGACTGCGAACAGCCCAAGCCGCTGCGCACGGTCGAGACTCCCTGAAAGTCATGATGTGCTATCTTGAAGGATTGGGCTATAGTGTAAATCACGATACACTTCAGCTCTGGCGCGGGAGCCAGAATACGGGGCCGGCTGATGCCGCAACTAAAAAGGGGCCACTGCAAGGACCGCAGCGACGTGCCATTCGATCGTTATCGCGTCCTTCTGCGGGCAATCCCAAAGCGAGACCTTGTGTCGCTCACGCGTCTCGGAGAGCGTATGATCGAGATGACACGTCGCGGACGCAGTACTCCGACGCGAGAGAACCAAGAGGCTGTCGCGAGCTATCATTACGTACTTTTCCGACCATCCGGCCCCGAGCTTTAAGACGATCGAGCGGCTTGACCCCGTTTCGATCGCAAGCGAGGTTCGTGCGAGGGCCTCCGCGGCGACAGGCCGCCTGCGCCCTACTTAAGCTGCGCAAGCCGAGATTGCAACTAGGGCGTGTTAACACAAATACATTTCTATGTGATATAATTCAAGTGTGGAAATCAGCGCAGAACAGTATGAACGAATCAAACATTGCTTGCCAAGGCAGCGCGGCAACGTCGAGCTCGAGAATCTGGATGTCCTGAACGCCGTTCTTTTCGTCGCCGAGAACGGTTGCAAGTGGCGCAGCCTCCCGAAGCGATTTGGGAATTGGCATACGATCTACACGCGGCTGAGCCGCTGGGCCAAGAAGGGCGTGCTGGAAAAGGTCTTTGAGGAGTTGCAACGGGCCCAACTCGTGCGCATCAAGATCGAAGCGATTTCCATGGACAGCACGATCGTCAAGGTACATCCAGATGGTACCGGTGCTTTAAAAAAAACGGCCCGCAAGCCATTGGGAAATCGCGCGGAGGATGGACAACCAAAATTCATATGGTTGCCGCAGATGCAAGAACTGCGATGACGTTCTCGCTTTCTCCAGGGCAGGCACACGATGCGGCCGAGGGTCGAGGCCTACTCTTCCAAATGACTCTACCGCTGGAGCCGATAGCGCTGCTCATGGATAAAGCCTACGAAGGCGAGGAAACGCGACAACTGGCGATGACTCTGGGTTACACTCCGGTCGTTCCACCGAAAGAGAATCGCCGTGAGCCGTGGGAGTACGACAGAGCGCTCTACAAGCGTCGTAACGAGGTTGAGCGGCTGTTCCGTAGGCTAAAAGGCTTCCGGCGCATCTTTGCACGGTTCGAGAAGCTCGATGTGATGTTCATCGGGTTCATCCACTTCGCGCTAATCGTGGAAGGATTGCGCTTCTTGTGTTAACACGCCCTAGATACGAGGAGTTGATAGCCACGGCGATTGGCCTTGTAGTGCTGTAAGGAACGGGCACCAAATGAGTGGGAGGCCTTGCGCGGAGCTCATCGATACTTAAACGGTTGCTCCGCTGGGATAGGGCCGCGCCGCAGCGAACTTAGCCAGCCGCCGATCCGTTAAGGCTTCAGGAGGCAGGGGATGAGAGTTTCAGGCTTTACCCGCTACGCGTTCGTAAGCGCCTGCGTAGGCGCCGCAATGCTGTCAGGATGCGCCGGATCGCGGTCCTCGATCAGCGCTCCCGGCGCGATGCCACAAATTGCAGCGAGCGCAACGTACGCCGATCGTGGCAAGTCGTGGATACTGCCGGAGGCTAAGAATGAGGACTTGATTTACGCGACCGGGGGTTCCCTGGGCACCTGTGTCTTTGGGTACCCGGGGCAAGCTTGTCGGAACCTTTGATGTCGGCTTCGGCGGTAGTTACGGTGAAAGCGGAGACTGTACGGACGCGAACGGTAACGTCTTCATCTCCAATGACGATAATGTTTTTGAATATGCGCACGGCGGCACGGAGCCGATTGCGACGCTGGATTTACCCGGCAGCAACGCGATTGGCTGTTCTGTAGACCCTACAACGGGCAACTTAGCGGTTGTGTTTAGCGGAAGCGGTAAGAATGTCGCAGTTGTACCCCGTTGCCCCGGGCGGGCGTGGCCGGTGTGACGTGGCTACCCCCATTTCGATGGGTGGCTAGGTCTAAGAGCATGACCCGCCCACGGAGGTCGCAACATGACGCGGACCGCGGTTCTACATTTTCATGTTGCAGTGCTGCATGGCGGCTGAGCCATGGTCCTGTTGTTGCGCGGCCAGCCATTGGTGAATAGCTGAGACCACTCCGGCCTCCGCACTGCTAAAGGTGATGGCAGCCCCGGTGGGCGTCTCGAAGTAGCGCACGGAGACGCTTGAGGCGCTCGACTCCAACTGGCCCAAGCCAGGCATTCCTTGTCCGTGAATATATGCGGGGTCCGAATAGTCGCCGCGAGCAAACTTTGCCGCTTCAGCAAGTAGATGCGAACGAACCAGGGTGATTTGCCGGTGGTCCATGTTGTAGAACATGACCTCAAGAACACCTCCTGTTGAATCTGGCAAGAACATGTGCATAGCTGCCGTCATGTCAAACGGCATGATTTGATAGCCTCGCTGCATGACCGTGTTGGACTGTGTATCGGCCGACGCAACGACTGGTGTGATTGCCATTGCGACGACTAGCGTGATTACAGAAATGTTATGGTTCATTCAATACCTCAGAAAGGACGCAAAGGGAGTCAACAACCGCCTCACGTTTCTCAGCTGGAATCGCTTGGAACACTTTCGAAAACCGTGCTTTTCGTGAGGCAGCTAATCGTTGCACAAGCCTTGAGCCGGACGACGTTAGGCGGAGTCGCAAAAGACGCGTGTCATTTAGATCACGTAGCCGGTCTAGCCAACCGTGCTCTTCCAGTATCTTGGCCAACCGGCTAACCGTGCTTTTCTCTAAGCGAAGTCGTGCAGCAAGCTCGTTTTGCGAGATGTCCCGTTGGCGCGACACCTCAAATAGCGCCTGAGCTTCGCCAACGGAAACAGGGGCACCGCATGGTGTCTGATCGGGGCGATGAAGCCCGAGGGCACGAATCAAGCCAACGACGCTATCCTCGAAGGCTCTTGGCGTGATCTCGGATTTAGTTCGGCTCGGCAACAGTTGCATAATGCAACTATTTATGAGGGGCGTCAAACGGTCCTTTCTAGCCCCTTGAAGCGCAGGTTCGTCCTTGTAGTTCAAAGTCAGCCCACGAATTGACTTGAGCGAACCTCTATCGACTACTCAGGGTGCCGGAACCATCACCTCTTACACGGCACGGCGACGGGCAAGAGGGGTGATGCAAGCGGGTACAGTTGGGGTGGCCTCCGTTGTTTCGACAAAGATGCCAGGAAGAGACCAAGAATTAGGCACAGGAGAGCGGGCGGCGGCTACGCGACGCGATGCTGCGTGGCCCGGTTGGGAGGCTCTTCCTGCTGCACGAAACAGCCGCTCAGCCCGACCTTCTGTCTTGGCCGGGGCCGAGAGGTGCTGCGGCGAACTTCTGAAGTCGCTTATCCGCTCCGCTTCCGGGAGGCACAACGCATGAAGACTTTAGCTCGCTACGCGCTTAGCATCGGCGCGGCTGCTGCATTGCTCGCAGGGTGCGGCGGATCGCAGCCGCTCGGCTTGCCCGGAGCAACACGCGATGATAGCGATTCGCCGACGCACCGCCGCACGTTTAAATACACCGGTGCGACGCAGTCGTTTATAGTACCAGCTGGCGTCACGAGGATCACCGTGGTTGCGCGCGGCGCGTCGGGTTCGGGCGCTTACGCCCGCACTTATTGTTCCCCCGACCCCGATTGCTTTGGCCGTGGAGGGCGCATCTATGCGGAGATCCCGGTAAAACCGAGAGAAAAACTGTACGTCTATGTGGGCGGCCGAGGAACGCCTACAGCTGGTGGTTTCAACGGAGGTGGCGATCCGGGCAAAACTTACACTTGGCCGGGTAATGGTGGCGGGGGTGCCTCCGACGTGCGGGAAGGCGGCGACGCGTTAAAGGATCGGGTGCTCGTCGCAGCCGGCGGCGGCGGACAAGGGGGCGATGCTTCGAGCAACAACCCCTATTACAGGAGCTATGGAGGGAATGGCGGCGGCCAAGACGGCGGAAAGGGTGGCAGCCCCTTCGGAGGTGGCGGTGGCGGCGGTTCGCAAACTGAGGGCGGCGTCGGCGGTGCCGAAGGCACAGGCTATGGCTCCGGCTCGCCTGGGCAGTCGGGAAGCGACGGCGCGTTAGGGCTCGGAGGCAACGGCGGGACAGGAGCCAGGGGCAGTGGCGGTGGCAATTCTGGTGGCGCAGGTGGCGGCGGCGGCGGCGGCTATTATGGTGGGGGCGGAGGTGCCGGCGGTGGCGCGTCTGTCAAAGGCTCGTACCCGTCGGGGGCGGGTGGCGGCGGCGGCGGCGGATCATCCTGGGCCGAACGCCGCGCCAAGCACTTCCAAACCTGGTCGGGCTGGAAAAGTGCAAAGGGCAACGGCCTCGTCGTCATCACCTGGTAGCATGAACATTTCGATGCAGAGGTGTTGCGCAGCTGGCCTCGCGATTGCGCGGCATTGATCGCAGCCTGCGGCGGGTCGCAGCCGCCGATCATTCCGCAGGATACGATGCCGCAAGCCGCGCGATTGTCACGCACTCCGATCTAGGGTTCATAAATGGCCGGAACAAAGGGTGTTGGCGCCCGTTTACAAGAAATGGTGCCTTCGTGCCGCTGGCCGTCATTGAAGGCAGTAGCAATGATAAACCGGGTCGCCGAAGGATGGATGTAGCGTTCGGTTACCGTGACGACGCGCCCGGCGTTGGAGCCGTAGAGCGTGCGGATGAAAAGGCGGTCCCCGGTCATCACGCGGCTTAGCGTATTGCCGCCGAACGGCGTGAAGGCTATTGCAAACGTCTTGGGATATGCCGGAAAGCCAGGCATCGCGGGTGCGTTCGCCGTGCAGTGCCACGGGTCGCCAAGCAGCGGCGCGAAGATCAGCATCTCACGTCTTATGCCGATGTCTGTGGGCGGGCGCATGTGAGGCGCTACGACTAAGATGTGGCTCGGCAGCGGCTGTGGCCCCGTTGCCGCTACGACCAGCGGCACTTGATGTGATGCGCCGATGGTAAAGTGCGCGACGCCGCGGTTCTCCGATACGGTCGCCCAGGGGGTATTGTCTGGGCCAAATGATGGGCCGCGTCCAGGCGTCGTAGTAAGGTTCTGGCTGTCTAAGCATACGCACAGCGGGAACATGTACCATCGCCATTGTCGCGGAGGACTGTTATTGCGTAAAGCAGCGGGTTTAGGATTCGTCGTCGTCTCGGCCGTGGGGCTTTCGGTCTGTTCCTGTGGTCGCCAAGTCACTCCAAACCCTCCGGGGTTAGGGGCCGGAGGTGCTCCCGCAGGCTACGTAGCCCTGTCCTTTGAGGTTGCTCAGCCTTTCAATTTTTCAAACTATGAATACATGTTCGTATTCAATACGTCCGGCACTAACGTAACGCCGTCGACCGACACGGTCCAAACAAATTGGGCGGGCTATAGAATCGCGTTGATCGCGCGGGGCAACGGCGCCGCGTCCTCCGCCGAAGTGGTGCAGTTCGTCCCGCCCAATGCCGGGAAAGGCCCACCCGGATGGCTACCGCTATACACGACCCCGCAGCAGTTTTCATATAACCCGAACAGCAACGGTGTTGGCACAGAGTTTTCAATGCTCGTCCAAAAGTCGGTTCTTCGGGGATACTCGCCCTCGCCGTCCCCGTCAGCCTCACCGACTCCCACGCCGCCAAGTCTTTGGACCTTCAACGCGTTCAGCGCAGGCAACGGTGCGAGCCGGGGGGAGTGGACATTTGCAGATTCTCTAGGTTTCGGGGGCCCAATCGATCCGCAGTTTGTTTCGCCGCGGCTTTGCTTTACCGAGCCTTTTGAAAACACAACGACCGGTCAGTACTCGCAAGGCGATCCGACAGCGCAAATCGTTAGTGTCGTAATCGCCAACAATCCGGCATCCCCCTCACCATGCCCGTAAAAGAAGTGAGCATATCGGTGAGGTTGACCGCTTTTCATCGTCCCTTGCACGCTGGGCGAAAACTCTTCAAATTCAACAATCACCGTTGGGGTCTGCTCGGCGTGAACGGGGATGACGGAGAGAACTAGCCTCGCCGTCATTCGACCAAGTAAAATGACTACGACACTTTCAGACGACACGAGCGTTGACGCTCGCGTTCACTATGCACGTCGGCGGATTTCCTTTCCTCTTGTTTGGTCGCTCAGTTCCGTCATTCCAAGCAAAGGGCCAAACTGTTCGCGGGCCACGGCGTAGCACTCGCAGGCTGCCGCTTCAAGGCCGCGCCGGTCGAGGATCTTGATCTGCCCATGCGAGTAGCTGATGTAACCCTCGAACTGGAGGGCTGCTGCTGCAGCCGTGACGCCCGAGCGTCGGGCACCTAACATCATTGAAAGGTATTCATGCGTTAGGAAAATCGTGTCGGAATTCACGCGATCGTGCGTCAACAAAAGCCACCGCGCACACCGTTCATATACGCCGTGCCGGCCATTGCACGCGGCGAGCTGGCCAAGCATATTCACGTAGGCCTGAAGAAACCTATTCAGGACGATACGAAATTCTGTGTTACCGGACCTCAGGAGTCTCTGAAAGTGACTGGTGCTAATGACGACGGCTCGCCCCGGAACTTGACAATAGCTCTCGTTAGCGGACGTCTCGGCTCCCAGCAACAGCGGGATCGCTGAGACACCCTCCCGACCGACGGTCCCTACCTCGATGGAGGCGCCATCATTCATGTGCGTTACAACTGACAGGACGGCATCTATAGGAAAATAGACCTCGCGTATTTGGCACGAGGCCGCGTAGATCGGATTCGGCGTCGCGAGAACTACGACCTGGCCTCGTTCCATGACGTCGGCTGCCCATTCGCACCCGAGGCCGGCCAATACAGCATTTTGCCTCAGGTTGGCTTCTGTCGGGCGTGTTACTTGCTTAATTGACATCAGAGAGACTCGCTATAGCGATTATCGGCCTGTTTCCGCGGTTTCTGAATGTGGCGCAGGAGCCCGGCGTTTCCTGCTCGCCTTAACGGCAAGTTCTAGCGAGATCAGGGCTTAAAGTTGTAATCCCAGGACGCTTTGAACCCCCAAACCTTTCGCGCCGGGGATTTCAGGGTTCGAAATCGCCGCTTGTGTGCGTAAGCGCACTATCTCTTAGCGTAGAAGACGAAGTCCCTATCGTCGATCAACGTTATACCTCCGGGCTGCGCCAATAACCGGCCTCTCACTATAACCCCACTGCTGACTGAGATCGAGGCCGCCGCCATGATCGTTCCTCGGACTTTGCTCCGGTATTGAGTGTCGCCGAGGTACCAACTTGCCAAAACACGTTATAAGCGTTGGCCTTATGGATCAGTTTGACTCTGCTGAGAACCGCCGTCGTAAGCGTACCGTTCCGCTAATGCCGAGGCTCATCGCAGCGTTATATAGCCCCGGTCCGATTGTCATTCCGCCGATCTGGGGAGGCACAGCTGTCGGATTTCGGAGCCGTGCTTGACAACGCCCGTACCGAAACCGGTTATGTTCGTTCTAAGAGCTGAAGCGCTGCCTGCATTACTGTCACCGCTGCATTCAGCAAGAAGCGTGAAGATTTTCGCCAATGCTTAACGCAAAGGCGAATGGCAACGTATTCATTTTAGGTTTGCTTTCTTATGAGCCCGTTAACGGCCCATCGAGGGACAAACTCGTGCGGTTAGCATACTCTGCAGCAGGGTTACGGTCTGTACGATAGCGCGCGAACGTCACCCTCCAGCAGCGACTGCATGACAAAAACTGCCACTTCCGCAAGCCGTTGCGCTGTATCGTACAGAACTTTAGCGCTAGATGGTGTAGGCTCCAATTCTGAGTCGGGCACCTCGGCCCATCCAAAACTCTAGAAAGAACCCAATGCGTACTTCAACTCCTTTCGGTTCTGCGCTAAGCGCAGGCGCGATTCTCGCATTACTCGCCGGATGTTCCGGCGCCGGAAGCGGCGGTAGTTCAGCTCTCGCGCCACTTGCACAAACCTCACGCGCACAGCGTCAGCCGATTGTTGGACTCCAATCGCAATCGTGTCCGGCGTACAGTGCGAACCGCCTATACGTACCCCTTAAGACGTCCAGCACGTTTGCCGTTCTTGGGGCGTCTACGGTAACGAGCACGGGCCTAACCGTACTAAACGGCGACCTCGGCCTTTCCCCGGGCACCAGCATCACCGGATTTCCCCCGGGCATCGTAAACGGAAGCATCGATGCGGGCACCCCAGTCGCAGCGCAAGCCCAGATGGACATGGCCAGCGCGTACAATCATATAGTTGCAATGAAAAACCCCACACTGTTGTCTGCCGATATTGGCGGAACGACAATTGTACCGGGGTTGTACAATGCCCCAGTGTCGCTCGGCATCACGGGTACTGTCACGCTAGACGGGCAGAATCACGCGGACAGCTACTTCGTTTTTCAGATACCTTCAACCTTGACGACGTCGGTCGACAGCAGCGTGACGCTAACAAATGAAGCCAACGCCTGTAATATCTTCTGGCAGGTTGGCAGTTCGGCCACCCTTAACACGGCCTCCGTTTTCAACGGAACCATTTTGGCCGCAGCGTCAGTCTCGGTCGGCACCGGAAGCGCCGTTACAGGGCGAATCTTGGCCGGATCGGGCGCCATAACCTTACTCGACGACACGGTGTCGACGCCTCAAAGCGACAAAGGCAGTTCTACGCACCGTTCCAAACCGAACCATTAAATAACCTCGAGTAACAAAAGTAGTGCCGGCTTGGCGATTTCGTACACACTTGGGCGATAAGAGTAGGGCCGGCGACACCAATCGAATCTGAAGCAACTGGTCCAGGAAAATACCCTGGATCAGTTTTGCGTTAGCATCTATGATCTTTTTCGAGCATTTAGCTCGCTCATTTGGTCTTGTGCAACGCGGCTTTAATCTTCTTTCGCGCGATTAGCAGAAGCATAGTGACGACATTCCGTGAAATATCTCGCGGAAGTCCGTACCCGGCGGCCAATTTGTATCGCCCAGCAGCGTCTGCGCCGCTGGATTTGGGAATTGTGTTGCCCCGCCGCAGGCCGCCAGTACGGCAACCGCAGCGCAAACGCCCAGCGCATACCAACTCAAAACTGATAATCGTAAGCCACCACGCACGACCCCCTGCACAAATGGCGCCCAGCGAGGTGTCCTCGACGCGCAAGGCGGTACCAACCAGCTAGCGAAATCTCCTCCCCCCTCGCAACTCGGCCTCAGAGGAGAAAGACCATGCGCATTTGCTACCAGCCGGCCCGCGTCGTGGCCGCGGTCATCGTCATCGCATTTGCCGGTTGTTCCGGCCCCCAAAACGCCGCCTCGCCGTCCCTATCCGGCTCAGGATCCGCAGGCGCGGTCAGGTCGAACATTGGCACCGGAATGCGCCTCGCACCCTCTCCGTCGTTGGCCGAACGGCGAATCCACGGGAGCGGGCGATACGATGCCAAGAAGGCCTTGATCTTTGTTACGAATTTCTCGGGCAACGACGTCGAAGTTTACGACCCGAAGATCAACAATCCGAGCCCGAGCGCAACGATCACGGACGGCGTCGAAACCCCAAGCGCCGATTGTCTCGACAAAAAGGGAACACTGTACGTCGTGAACGAGAACATCAACTCGATACCGGAATATAAGACGGGTCAGACTTCGCCGTTTCAAACGATAACCGAAGGCCTGGATACCCCAGGATTCTGCGCAATTGATGGCGCGGGCAATCTGTGGGTGACAAACCTCGGGTCCGTGAACGTCACGGAGTACCCGAAGGGATCGACCAGCTCCTCGACGATCATCACCGATGGCATCACGTTCCCCATCGGCATCGCCTTCGATCGCAAGGGGGATATGTACGTGTCGAACCGCTCAGGCGGCTCGGGCACAAACGTACAGATCTATGCGCCCGGCGGCGCTTCGCCCACAATGACAATCACCAGCGGGATCACAGACCCGTGCGGAATCGCCGTTGATGCCAAGGGAACGCTCTACGTGACGAACCTGGCTTCCGATACCGTCACCGAATATCGCGCTGGTGAAAGCTCCCCGTATCAAACGATCACGTCCGGCTTGGACTACCCGGCGGGTGCGAGCGTCGACAAAAAAGGCGAGCTGTTCGTCTCTAACTATTTAGGTAACAGCATTGCCGAGTCCGCGCCGGGCTCCACGACGCCTTCGGCGAATTCGATCACGCAAGACCTCGACAGTCCCGAAGGATCGGCTTACTCGCCGCCGATTCTTCCGAAGAAGTAGGCTCGTTGCAAAATATCTGAGTTTGCCGCAAAGGCTGGAGGATGACGATGAGGCTTTCGTCGCTCGCTTCTTACGCGCTATGCGTTGCTCCGGTGGAAAGACGTTTCTCTACACCGGTAAGCCCCAGGTGTTCCGAGTGCCGGCAAACGTGGACAGCATCACCGTCGTCATGCTCGACGCGTCCGGGGTCTCGGAGTGCTCTCATAGCTATGCCGGCAGGGGAGGCCGAGTTTATGCCGTGATTCCGGTGACACCCCATCAGAAGCTGTGGATTTACGTAGGCGGCGCTTCGGATGTGCGCGTCGCGCCCGGACGACGAAGCGACCGTATTCTAGTTGCGGCCGGCGGTGGTGGTTACGGCATATCTTTTGGCAACACTAACCACTCCGATTGGGGCTGCCCAGGTTATGGGGGCGTACTCGTCGGGGGCGACGGGCTTGGGGGCGAAACCTATTACGGCCCCGGCGGTGGCCGCCACGCAAGTTCATTCTTGGAAAAATTGGAAAACAGCCGCGGGCAACGGTCTTCTACTCTTTAGCTGGCAATAACGCAGCGAAGCGGCACTCGCCCGTATTCCATTAGTTATCGGGATCGTTGAAGCTCGCGTAGTAATGCGAGCCATCGCAGAATGGTTTGTTCTTCGAGTGGCCGCAGCGACAGAGGGCGTAATGCTCGAGAGAGGCGCCTCGATTGCGCGGTTCGCCCTCCAGCTCGATTCCGCCGCGTACCCAATAGCTCTGGTTATGCGAAACGAAGATTTCGGCCTCGCGCTGTTCGCCTTCGTAGCGAACCCCGTCTCTGATGAAACCCAACGCGCCCGAGGGACATTGCCGGACGATCGTCTCGGTCTGATCCGGCGCCGCACCGTCGGGCGTCACGAATGGTTCGCCGCTAACGTGGAAGACCTCGGGCAGATGATCGGTGCAGTTGCCGAAGTGCGAGCACGTGCCACGATTGTCGAGCACGGTAATCTCTTTGGTTTCGTATGTATCGAGACGGTCCGGCGTACGATCCGGCTGCTTGATGCTGCAGAAGTTGATCCGCGCGTGCGTGCCGTCGCAATAGGGTTTGAAGTGCGAACCGCCGCAGCGGCAGAGGGCGAGGATCGGACGCACATCGAGGCTCTCACCTTTGGAGTTGGTGAGCTTGCGCAGGTTGCGTACGATGTACGGACCGTCGAGCTCCGGGCGGATCGTCGTGCGGTTGCCGCGGCCATCGCACTCTTCACGCACGGCTTGCGCAAACTCCGCCGGAATAAAAGGCGTTAGGTGTTCGGCGACCGATTCGAGTGCGGCGGCGGCCTCTTGCACCTCTTGCGGAAGCGTCGCCTCTTTAGCGAGGTTCGTCAAACGCATCGAGAGATCGTAGAGACGTTCGAGGAAAAAGATCCACGCGGCTTTGCGGTGCGGGAGCAAGCGCACGTTCTGGGTGATCCCGAAGGGCGGCCCGGCCGTGAGGCCGGAATAGTTGGGCCCGGCCGGCATGCGCGCGAGGGCTTCGCCGAGCGGACGCAGCCCCGACGCCATCATTCGCAGCGTTCCGCGGGAGAGGAGGCGGAGTTGTTCTTCGGTTTCCCCGCCGTGTGCGAAAAAGCGCGCCAGCATCATCAACATCAGCTCGTAAACACTGTTGAAGATTTCGGCGAGCTCACGTGACGAAGCGTCCGTGATCCGATTCAGACCACGGCTCTGGCCAATGAAGCGCGTCACCGGATCCGTGAGCATCTTCCGGAAGGGTTCGAAGACGCGGCCTTCGGCTTTCGCGCGCTGCGCGAGCTGTTCGTATTCCTCACGGATCTTCTGGAAGACGTAGAAGTGCGCACCGGGATGGTGGCGCGGCGGCGCCTCCCCCTGTTCGATAATACGCTCGACCGCTCGGTGTGCGGAGGCCGCATCGTGAACGCGGATCAGCTCTCGCGGGAGGTCGAGATAGGTGGGACGGGCTTGGTCTTCGGGATCGCCGATGAAGAGCCGCTCCGGACTGATGGTATCGAACGCGGTTTCGATCTTCTTGTAGAACTCGCCGATCGTACGGAAATCCACGTCGAAGGGCTCGATCGCGTTTTGCTGGCGAACGATATCGTCGTGGTCGATCTTGGCGGTGGTGCGGCGGCGAATTTCGTCGCACAGCGGGCGAAGATTCGCCGGAATCGCCTCGTCGGCCGGCATTTCGTAACACATGAAGCGCTCGATCAGCGCGTGCGAAAGCGGCTCGAGCGCGATCTCGATTCCGAAGGGAAACGCGGTCGCGGGCAATGGGAAGTTCGAGCGTAGAAAGTGCGGGGCGCCCCCAACCGCGGTCAGAATATTCGAAACCTGGGCGAGGTGCAGCATCTCCTCGACGGCGACGTGCGCGATCTTCTGCTTCCACCCGCGAATCGCGAGCAACTCCTCGTGCGTGATGCCGCCTTCGTCGGGGCGCATCTTAATGGAATATCCGGCGTACAAGTAGGAGCAAGCCAGGTCGTGCTCCAGCTCCGACGCGCGCGTTAGCAAGTAAAGCAGTTCTTCACGCGTTTCCACGGGCGCAAGATGAGTCTCGACAGGAACGCTCATGCCGCCTAGACCGGGGCCATTGCGGCGTGGGTTGCGACGTAGACTCTTCGAGGAAAGGAGCTAGCGAACGATGATGCTGGTGGCGATCGCCATTTTCATCGAGCGCAATCCCCGTCGGTTGCTGCAGCTTCGTTTGCGCGCGTGATGTGTCACCACGTGATGACGATCTGTCCGTTACCCGTCTGCACGCCGCGCGTCATCCGTACGCGTGTCGCACCGCTCTCGGCGAAGCCCGAGCCGGCACCACCGCCGCCCCCGGCGCCGGCATAGCTGCTGGGACTGTTGCTCGATTCGCCGCCACCGCCGCCCCCGCCGCCGCCGTTGTATCCGCCACCGCCGCCGCCACCGTCGCCGCCACACCCGGTTTGCCCCGCGCCGCCGGTGCCGAGCTCTCCGTTGGAGCCGTTACAGCGGCCGCCCGAGGCACCGCCGATGCCTCCCGTTCCGCCCGCGCTCTGGGTACCCCCCGTCCCGCCGCCCGCCTTAAGATAGCCCTGGCCGGAGCCGCCCGGTTGACCCTTGTGACCGCCGCCGCCGCCGCCGGGCCGCCTTCGCTGTAGCCGCAGCTGGTGCTAATGCAGGAGCCGGCGGAACCGCCGCCTCCGCCGCCCCCAGCCACCACGACGCGGTCGGCCATCCCGTCACCCCTCTGGCGCACGTCAGAGGCCCCGCCCCCGATTCCACCATAGGCTTGCGAGCTTTCTCCGCCCCCATTGAAGCCGCCGTCGCCGCCGCTCCCGCCAACGAAGATTGCCAGACGCTCCCCGGGAGTCACCGCTATCGTGGCCTTCACGCGACCTCCGGGACCGCCCGGAGCCGTATACTTGCTGTAGCGGAAGCCGTAGCCCGAGGCACCGTTTGCGCCGCTTGCAACGATCGTAATCCGCGTCACACCGGCGGGAACCTTGAACGATTGCTTTGCCCCGGTGTACGTGAACGTCGCCATGCCGTCGAGCGGCTGACCGACGACGCCGGCGCCCGGCGCACCTACGTTACCTGGAGAAGCGCACGCGCAGAGCATCGACGCAAATACGACGCTTGGCCCTGCTACTCGGGCACAGAGGCTAACGGCTCCAGACTTCATCTTCTTCGTTCCTCGCTTCCATGACGAGCGCGGCAGGCATCGAGGCCACCACTCAATCGTACGCTAGAAAGTGACCCAGGTCTACAGTCCCGCACGCCCGCGTGCTGGCCGTCAGGCGCAGGCCCAAAGGCGCGACCGACCTAATAACGAGATTGACTAATAACGACGGTTATCAAATTGCACCCGAGAATGCCCGAACGTGTCGAGCCGTTGCCTTAAGAAAGGGAACATGCATGATTGCCGCAGATTGCTGCCGTCGCCTGATAGGCTTCGCTGCAGCTCTGGCTATCTTGAGCGGTTGCTCGAGCGCACTTTCTCCGGGGGCCCCGGCTTCTGACGGCGCATCGCGCGCTGCCGGTGTGTTACTTCATCGACCGGCGGGCACCGGCACCATCGAACACCTCGTCGTCATCGTCCAAGAGAACCGGAGTGTCGACAATCTCTTCAACGGTCTTCCCGGTGCGAATACCGTCCAGTCCGGTCAGAACATGAAGGGGCAAACGGTCGTCTTGCAACCGGTCTCGCTGACGGCTCCTTACGATATCTCGCACAAGCACAAGGCATGGGTCGCCGAGTACGATCACGGCCGATTGGATGGCTTTAGCTCGGAGAATTTCAACTGCTACGAGAAGGGGCGATGTCCGAAGCGCGACGTCGCCGCCTACGCGTACGTTCCGGAAAGCGAGATCCAGCCGTATTGGGATCTGGCGCAAGAATACACCTTTGCCGACAACATGTTCCAAACGAATCAAGGGCCGAGTTTCCCAGCCCACCAGTACCTCATCAGCGGTACGTCGACGATCAGTAACCTTTCGCACCTCAAAGCCTCGGAGAATCCACAGGCTCCGAGGCGCAAGGGTGGCCAGGGCGGCTGCAATTCCCTACGCGGTACAAGAGTCGTCACGATTGACCCAAAAGGCGTAGAGGGGCACCCCGTATACCCGTGTTTCGACCGCGTATCGATCATGAACTCGATGAACCAGCGCGATATTAGCTGGCGCTACTACCAGGAGTACGGCGGTTCGGGGCTGTGGCACGCGGTTGACGCCATCAAAACCATTCGGGAAGGACCGAGCTACGAAAACGTGCGCTGGCCGTCGTCGCAAGTTTTGAGGGATATCGCGTCGGACAGACTGGCACAGGTGACGTTTGTAACCCCCAGTGCGGCCGAGTCCGATCACGCCGGTAAGAACGACGGTACCGGGCCATCGTGGGTCGCATCCATCGTCAACGCGATCGGCAAGAGCTCGTACTGGAACAGCACGGCCATCATCGTGACCTGGGATGACTGGGGAGGATGGTACGATCACGTCCCCCCGCAAATCTACAACTCCTACGAGTTGGGGTTCCGCGTACCGATGATTGTAATTTCACCGTATGCAAAGCGCGGCTACGTCTCGCACACGCCCTACGAGTTCGGAAGTATCCTGAAGTTCATCGAGCGGACGTTTGGTCTCGCGTCGTTGGGAACGACCGACGTCCGGGCCAACGATCTCTCGGATTGCTTCGACTTCGGCGCCAAAGCCAGAGCGTTTAGGCGGATCGCGGCAAAGTACTCGGTTCGCTATTTTGAGACTCTTCCGGTCAGCTACGAAAGCCCCGACGACGATAACTGACTAAGCAGCTCCCCAAGCCGCTGCATCGCGACTGCATACCACGCTTGGCCAACGCCAAAGGCGATGCGAAAATGATCCCGTACGCCGAAGCAATCGCCCGGAGCCAGCAACAATCCTTGCGCGGCGGCGTGCTCGCAGAACTTCCGCGAATCGGCGCCCGATTTGAGCCATGGAAATGTCGTCATCCCGCCGCGCGGGCGAACCCAGCCTACAACGCCCGCGTGCTCTTCGAGCACCTGCTCCAGAAGCTTAAGGTGCGTTTGGGCCACCTCGCGCGTATGCTCGAGAACGGCTTGGCGATGACGAACGGCGATCTCGCCGAGAAACTCGGTGATCGGCGAGTTCGAGACGGTGACGTATTCGCGCGCCGTCAAATAGAGGTTGCGTCGCCGGTGGTCGGAGTCAACGATCCAGCCGACGCGCAAGCCGCTGAGCGCAAACGCCTTCGACAAATCTCCGACGATCGTGGCGTTCGCTAGGCGTGAGGCTGAAGCGGCACTCGGTCCGTGATAAATCGGATGGTATACCTCGTCGCAGACAAACTGCACGCCGCGTTCCGCCGCAAAATCGTGGAGCGCTTCCATCGTTTTATCGTCGATAACGCTTCCCGTAGGATTATGCGGCGAGTTGACGAGGATAAGCTTCGTGTGCGAATCGGTGAGTCGCCGTATCTGATCGAGGTCGATCGCATACGACTGCTCACGACATAATCGGTAGGTGCGCACCTCGAAACCGAGCGCCTGGGGCAGCGCAGTGTACGGAGGAAAGCAGGGCAGCGGCACGATCACATTTGCACCGGGCTCCGCGGCGGCGGCAAAGATGTGGCTCAAGGCCTCTGCGGCGCCGGTCATGATAAGAACGTGTTCGACTGGAACGTCCTGCATTTGCGCAATGGCCTGCCGGAGAGCCGTCCCTCCGGCCGCTCGCGAATACAGAATATCGGATTGGAGCATACGCTCGAAGCTCGAGCGTCCGTCCAGCTCGAGCAGATTCCTTAGTATCCAGGGCGGCCCCGTGCTTCCGGCCAGAGGAAACTCCGGCATCGGCTCGGCATGCGCCTCCAGCCAGTTCTCGAGCAAAAATGATTTCAGCATTGGCGGAGACCTTTACAGCGACCCCTCTTAGAGATACCTTCGAGGCCAAGCCCACTTTACGAAAAAGGTACGATCATGACGTTTGCTCAGAGCCTGGTCGCGGTGGTATTGCTCGCGACCGCGCAACCCCAGCAGACCGCTACCGGGATCCCGCTCGATGCGCCCTGGAAAGTAACGATCTACGATCTCGCGCGCTCGAAGTTCCATCATCCGGCGTGGGGATGGCAACACTCGGAGCGCAACTACCGCATTGCGCTGGAGCTGGCACAGGGTGACGGCTTACGTATCGACACCGACGTACTCTTCGCCGCCGCGTTCTTGCACGATATGGCGGCCTTCATGCCGTGCCAGGATAGCAAAATCGAGCACGGCGTGTGCGCCGCGCAGCAGAGCGGCGCGATCCTAGCAGCGGCCGGATTCCCCGTGGCGAAGCTACCGGCCGTTCAGGCCGCCGAGCGCGGTCACATGTACTACAGCGACCCGGGCACCGAGCCGGAGGCTATCGTCCTCCACGATGCCGACTCGCTCGATTTCTTGGGCGAGATCGGGGCTGCCCGGATGCTGTCGCTCGTCGGTGCAAACGCCGAAAGCTTCGCGCGCGCGGTCAAGACGCTTCGCGCGTTCGTGCACGATATTCCGCCGCGCCTCATAACGAAGACGGCCCAGAAGATAGGTGCCCGGCGAGCCGCCGCGCTCGAACGGTTTCTCGACGCACTCGACGCCGAAACGTTCGGCGGCAAAGCGATGTAGGCCCCTTATTCTATTGGCTGGGAACGGGATCGGCGTCGCGCCTTAACGTCCAGAACGCATCGTCGGGCGGCTGCAGCGCTTGATCTTGAAGCGTATCCATATCCGGGAACCGGTAGTATTGGACGCGTCCCGGATCGTGAACGATGACCGAGTCGTTGTCCTTGTCCTCGATCCAGATCGTTCGCGTTCTTCCCGGGCCGATGACCTCGATCGCGTCGGTGTTGTGTTTTCTCGTCCGCAACCGTCCACCGTGATACGATACGCCGCAATAGAAGGTCACGTTAAAGATCGACCCGCGAGTCGGGTTCTTCAGGCGACACTCCAAGAAGTACTTCGAGCGAGAGGCGGAGACCGCGACGAGCGCGCCGCGTTCTGCTTGAGAGATATACTGCGAGTCGCCGGCCGCGCCGTCGATCAAGAAGAGATCGTCCCCGGTACGCATCAGCGAAGCGCGTTCGACGCCGCACGTTCTGATGACGGCATCCGCAACCGGCGGCGCTGACGGAGTCGCCACAGCGGTCTTCGCGGACTGACGAGCCTCGTACGTCACCAAGAGCACCGCTCCGGCGACGAGCAAACTGCAAAGCGCGGCAACACCGCTAAAGATGACGGCTAACCAAACGAGGCGCGTATCCTTACTCATCCAAGCGCAACCTCATGAAGCGTCGGCGTTGGTTCATAAGAACCAAACGAAGTGTCAACAGCAGCGCTGCCACAAAGGCGACGCTCCCGTCGGCAAGATACTCACCCGATGCGCGCGAGTCCTGCCCGGGCAGGCGGATTAGGGGGAGGTCGTCGTTACGTAGATCCGTAGATTCGGAAGATCGAGCGTGAAGGTACGTCCCTCCCAGAACGAGTTCCCGACGTCGCAGTCGTAGATCAGGTTCCCAACGCTTACCACCGGTTGCTCGACGGTAGTTTCACGCGCGCCGGCGAGCGAAATCGAGGCGACCCGAACGCTCGAACTGCCGCTTGGATTGAGCCCCAACGAGGCCGCAAACGTTCTGTCGATCGTGATGCCTTGCGAGCCCGTATCGATTTCGCAGAGCCCGGTCTTGCCTCCGCCAAAGTCAAAGCGCGCGAAGATACCCAGCGCGATCCCGAGATCGTCCTGCAGGATGACGGGAAGCCGGATGGCCGTGCGAACGCGGTCCGGGAACGTCTGCGCGTCTTCGATCACGATCTGATGATTGTGAAAATCGAACGTCGTCGCGATATTGCGAAAAGCCGTCGCCGAGATCAGTCCGCCGATGCCAGTGCCGTCGAGGCCACTCCAGATTCCCACGTTCGGCGCCTCTAAACGCACGGGGCCGAGCGTCAGGGTCAGAACGCTTCCGATCGGCAGATCGACGCGTTCCCCGGTGAGCCGCAGGCTCACGTACTTGCCCTTAACGACGACGAATCGCCGCCCCAGCTCCGTTGAGAGCACGTCGACGCCGGCCCCAAGGTTGACGAGCATCGGCACCGGCGCTGCTCCGTCGACCGAACCCTGGACTTCGATCAATCCCCCGTTGACTTGCGTAAAGGGGATCGTATCGACTGCAAGCGCAGGCCGCGGAACGGTGCAGCTAAGCACCGTTGCCGCGACAGCTGCGATGGTTCGCTTCGTTACCTTACTTACTCGCTTCGATCGTGACGCGGGTTGCTTGCGATGCGATCCCGTTCGTCACGACGGCCAACGTGCTGATTCCCGTGGCGATGGTGGATGGAACGTCGAACATCGTCGAGACGACGTGATTCGAGCCGACGCCCATGTAAGAGTGGTTGTGCGTACGAGCATAAACGACGGCTCCCGATGCGACGTTGGTTATTCTGACGAGCGGATAGTTCGTCGCTTGCTGGTCGTCATCGCCGTAGAAGTTCGCTTGCGAAAACCCGTTGAGGCGCCGGCCTGAGAGCTTGTACGTGCTCCCGGCGGTAAGCGTCTTCGGAACCTTTGCGATTACGGGGGCGATCCCGGACATTGTCTTGTGGTTGCCCGTGTAGATCTCGATGTCGCCGGAGCCGTCGTCCTCGAGAACCTGACCGGTAGGCAGCATCAATAGACGCACGTTGTAGCTCGAATCGTTTGGAGCATCCGGCGGATTCGCGATGGTGACGTTCTTCTTGCCGTTGAAGATGTAGAACGACGCCGGCGTTTGATAGACTCCCGGGCTGCCGACGGCCATGACCGTTCCGTCGGTCAGCAGCGTCGACGGCGCGTCGGCAGCGTTGAGTTGCTGGCCGGCGACGGTGGGCATGTTCGGGCCTTGCGTCCAGGTACCGTTGGAGGCGTTGTAGATCGCGGTCAAGCCGTTCGCGCCCTCAACGTAGACGGTGTCGTTCGGCCGCATCGTCTGCGGGCCGATCTCGGTGGCTTGTGTGATATTCGCGGGAAGGTCTCCAGCCGACGACCACGCGGCGCTCTTTGGATTAAACAGCTCCGAGTTCGGCGCGTCGATAACATCTGCCGTTAGGATGTCGCCGTTACGTAGCAGCGTCCAGCCTTCTTCGCTATTGTTATCCTGCTTGCCGGTTCCGACTTGAGTCCACGTCATGGTCGATTCGTCGAGCTGCGCTTGAACGTTCGTGCAGCAGTTCCCGATCATGTACGTGCCATTCGTAAGAACGACGCTTTGGCCGTCGCCGATTTGCCCCCAGCCGCTGGGACCAGTGACCGCGGTCCAGGAGTTTGCGACCGGATCGTAGATCGCTCCCAGATTTGTCTCAGCCCCGTTGCAGAAGTTGTACTCGCCGCCATTTACGATCAGCTTCCCGTCGGCAAGTACCGCCGATGCAAAGTAGAGCGGCCCGTAGTTCGAGGGCATTCCCGCGATCTCGGTCCATGTGCCGTCTTGGTAGTTTCCCGTGCTGTCGGGGGTCAACCGGAACCAATTCGGCGTGCAGCTGTCCTGAACTAAAACAGTGCCGTCCGTCATCAAAATTTGGCTGCCGGGACCGCTAGCCCACGGAGCGGAATTGGCAAGTTGCTCCCAGCCGCCCGCTTTCGCGCGCTCGCGCATCGCGGAGGTAATGGCACGCCGATGCGGCGGCGGGCGTGGCGGGGTATGTTCCAACCGGAGAAACTTTGGAAGTTTGGAATGCGCGGCGCCCGCCGGCGCCTGCGGAATGCCTGCAACCGGCGCAGTCGAATTGGCTCCGCTGCAAGCAGCGAGTAACGACGCCGTTACAAGGCCTGAAACGACGAGATGTAAACGTGACATACAATAGCTCCTAGAACCAGCAACAGCGCTGGAAGACGTTGCTTACCGCTTCTTTCTGGTCGTGGTTTTCCTTGCGCCGGCCGCGGCCTTTCCGGTTTTCGCTTTGCTCTTCTTGCGCGCCGTACCGGCGCGCGAACCACGTTTGGACATGACCGCTTCCTTGAGCGCTTTGGCGGGGAGGAACTTGAAGACCCGTTTCGCGGGGACTTTTACTTGTGCTCCCGTTGCGGGATTCCGTGCCATGCGGGCCGCGCGGTCTCTCACTTTGAACTGCCCAAAACCGGGAATCTTGACCGCATCGCCCGAAACGACCGCCGCCTGAATGTCATCGAAAAGGCCGTCGACGAGCTCAACGGCATCTTTGCGCGAGAGTCCGAGGCGTTCCGTCGCCGAGCGCACGAGATCTTGTTTATTCATCGCTTCCTTTCGTGTGAAAAAGCAGCCTGCAATCGAGCTAGATTGTTCCGCGCTGCTTGCTACGAAATGCTGAGGGACTCCTTTTGGTGACTTTTCATTCTGGGCGTCTGCGCGGAAGCGTCGGCGTTCCCGGGGACAAATCCATCTCCCATCGGGCGCTCATCGCCGGCGCTCGCTGCGACGCGCCGCTTGTGGTCTCCAATCTGAATCCAGGGCGAGACGTCGAGGCTACGCGCGACGCGCTCGTCGCGCTGGGAGTTCGGATCGAGAACGCCGGTAACGAACACATCGTGCACCCAGCGGCGCTCGCCGGTCCACGGCGCACGCTTGACTGCATGAACTCCGGGTCGACGGCCCGGATGCTCCTCGGGGCCTGCGCCGGGGCCGGCATTGCGGCTCGATTCGACGGCGATGAGTCGCTACGGCGCCGCCCCATGGAGCCGGTTGCAGCGCAACTTCGCGCCTTCGGCGCAAAGATCGAGACCACTGAGGGATGCCTTCCGGCGCAGCTCGACGGGACGCCGCAAATCGAGACGCGCCGCTTCATTCTGCTTTCGCCTTCGGCTCAAGTAAAATCGGCGCTGCTCTTCGCCGGTCTGTTCGCGGGAGTTCCGGTGCGGGTGGACGGCGATCGCGGCTCTCGCGACCACAGCGAACGGCTCCTTGGCTTTCTCGGTGCGACGATCGAATGGGACCCGCGTTCCGTCAGTCTCGGAGCCGAGCCGCTGCAAAGCAATCCGATTGAGGTTGCAGGCGATTTCTCTTCGGCGGCCTTCTTCGTGACGGCGGCTGCAATCACGCCTGGAAGCTCGATCGTCGTTCGCAACGCCGGCGTAAATCCAACGCGGACCGGGCTGCTCGATGCGCTCGCGCAGATGGGCGGCGCTATCGAGTTGCGCAATCCTCGGAACTGGAGCGGCGAGCCGGTCGCCGACATCGCGGTGGAGTATCGGCCGCTTCGGGCGATCACGATCGACACTGATCTCGCCTTGCGAGCCATCGACGAGCTCCCGCTTTTGGCCATCGCCGCGGCCTTTGCGTCGGGCACGACGACGATTTCCGGGATCGAGCCCTTACGCTCGAAGGAGTCGGACCGAGTCGCCGCCATCGAGCGGCTCCTCGGCACGGTTGGAATCGAAATGACGTCGGGGACCAAGCGCCTCACCATCGCCGGGGGAACGCCGGCTCCCGCGTGCGTGGCGCTGCAGACCGATGATGACCATCGTATTGTGATGGCGGCGGCCGTCCTCGCGTGCGCCGCGGGACCGCTTACCGTCGACAGCGACGCCAGCATCGACGTCAGTTTTCCCGGCTTCGCGCGGGCGCTGGAGCGCCTTCGCGACGCCTAAGCGGCCGGCTCGGAGGCCTTTTTCGGCTCGGTTTTCGCCGGCGCGTTCTCGGCGGGCGCGGCGGCCGCGGGCGCGCTCCCTTCGCTAGGCGGTTTGTCGGTTTTTTCGGGCTTTTCGGCCTTGACGCCCGGCGCCGGGCGGCGCGAGTCAGTTACATAAAAGCCCGAGCCCTTAAAGAGCACCGGGGCGGCATTAAAGAGGCGGCGAACCGGCGCTCCGCAGGCCGCGCACGGCTCCTCGTGCGTCTCATTAAAGCCGCGACGTACTTCGAATGTCCGTCCGCATTTCGTGCACGCATAGTCATAGAGCGGCATGGTCAGAGTATAGCGGTCTTAGCACTCATGGTCAATGACTGCTAGCTCGGCTGCTTCCTTTCTAGAAATCCGCCAAGACCGGCGCATCGCGTTTATACTCTACCAGCCCCTTGAAGTGAACCAGCGAATCGTCGAGCGCGCTCGAGAAGCGCCGCCCTCGTTGCCAGCGATCCAAGAGGCCCCCGAGCTTTCCGTGATAGGCGGGATACGCGAGGAGCACGTGCAGCTTCGAACACGAGGTCCGGCGCTCGATTCGGAAATCGAGACGCCGCCGCAACGAAAACGCGCCGACCAGCGAGAGCCGGTAGTTCGCGATGAACGCGTCGACTTCAAAAAGCTGCTCCTCATCGCCCGGTAGGCACGAACGAATCACTACTTCGCTGCCCACGTTCAGCTCGGATTGCGAGCTCTGACGCCGCGCGCTACGCAAGAACGAAAGCCAGACCGGCCATTTCTCGACGGCACACAGAAGTGCGAAGGCGTCCTCGGGGGGACAATCGAGCTCGAGACTGGCACTGTGCGATTGAAGCCCAGTCACAAACGCAGTATCTGCGATGAGCATAGTGGCGTGAGTATTCGCGGCTACGCCCTTAACCGTCCTTTATGACTTTATGCACATTTATGTGTGGATTCTTATGAACTGGAGTCCACAGCCACGAACGATCGCGCAAACAGAACCAGCGTGCTAACGCCTACCGGCAACGCGTCTTCATCGATGCGGAAGAGCGGGCTGTGCGCTGGATGCACGGCGCCGGACGACTCGCTGCGTACGCCCAGGCGGATCAAGAGGCCCGGTACGCGTTGCGCAAAATAGGCGAAGTCCTCGCCGCCCATCGTCGGCTGCGGGCGTTCCACCCGTAGCGCGCTGTTCGCGCGCACGTACTCGGCAAAGCGTTGCGCGAGTGGTTCGTCGTTGACGACCGGCGGATATCCGCGCACGACGCGCACTTGTGCATCGACGTTGTATGCAGCGGCCACTCCCGCAATGATGCGGCGAACTCGCTCTTCGAGGGCATCGCGTACGATCGGGTCGTGCGCTCGTAGCGTCCCGGTCATCTCGACTTCATCCGCAATGACGTTGTTGCGATATCCGCCGGAGATCGTTCCGATTGTTACGACCGCGCTTGCCAGCGGATCGGTCTCGCGTGCGACGACGTTTTGCAAGGCAAGGACGACCGCGGCAGCAGCAGGGATCGCATCAACGGCAGTGTGCGGGTACGCACCGTGACCGCCGACGCCTCGAATGTCGACGTAAAGCTCGTCGGCCGAAGCGTTGACCGGTCCGGGCACGATGCCGATCGTTCCAACGTCGAGACGCGAATCGACGTGCAGCATTGCGATGGCTTCAACGGCGGGGTCCTCGAGCGCACCGGCTTCGATCATCGGCAGCGCGCCGCCCGGACCTTCCTCTGCAGGTTGGAAGATCAGCACCACGCTGCCCGCTAGCTCGGCTCGCTGCGATTGCAGCTCTGCGGCGGCTCCGAGCAGCATCGCGGTATGCGCGTCGTGTCCGCAGGCGTGCATCTTTCCGTCGATCTCCGAAGCATACGGCAGGCCGGTTTTCTCAAGGATCGGCAACGCATCCATATCGGCACGCAACGCGACGAAGCGTCCGGCGACGCCCCCGTCTATTCTTGCGACAACGCCCGTCTTGGCGATGCGACGGTGCCCGATTCCCAAAGCGTCGAGCTCGCGCTCCACCAACGCCGCCGTTTCGTTCTCTTCAAAGCCTAGCTCGGGCCGGCGATGGATGGCCCGCCGCAGCTCGACGATCCGCCCAAAGCGCGCTTCTTTCTCGGTCATTGACATTCCAAACGCATTTAACGGACCGGTACTCGGCTTCCCGCCGCCGAAGCTTTCGGCTCGCGATGATGACTGCCGACCTCGCCCTTGCGCTCTTGATCAACCGCACGAGCGCGTTTTATGACGCAAACCCGCCGGTCTACATGACCTATACGGAGCATACGCGCGTGACGGCGCCCACGCTGGGCCGGGCGCAGAGTATCGATCGCTCGATCGCGGTGCGCGCGGCGGACAACTTTGCCGTTATGCAAGACTTGCCTAACGGCGAGCAGCGAACCGGTCAGGCGTTCCCGATCGTGGCATATTTCGACCCGTTCTCCAGCTTCAGTTTCGGCTACTTCGCCAATCTCAAGCGAGTCGACATCACTTTGCAGCGCGGCAAACCGGGGGTCTTTCCGATACCCGAGCCCGATCCCAGCGTGAACGTGGTCGTCCCGTATAACAGTTACTGGGCGGTTAGCTACGCGCCCGATTCCACCGACGCCGCGCTGCATCTGCTCATCGAGCCGACCCCGCGCTTGCAGCCCGGCCTCTATCCGGCCGACGTCGTC
Source organism: Vulcanimicrobiota bacterium (assembly GCA_963725605.1). GTDB lineage: Bacteria > Vulcanimicrobiota > Vulcanimicrobiia > Vulcanimicrobiales > Vulcanimicrobiaceae > Cybelea. Next base: position 153,964 of record CAVRYW010000006.1, read on the forward strand.
GAAGATCCAGACACGCGTTTACCGGCACATATAGAAATGCGCGCCACCGAAGGCGACGAGGATTTCTCGCTCGACTACAAAGTCATCGAAGGCCACTGGGTCATCGTGCATGGCACGTTTAGGCAGACCGAGCACGTCGCATTTATGACGTTCAAGGTTGTCGCCGACGTCACGTTCAGCGATATTGCGTTCCCCTCAGAGGCCCCGGATCCGCGGCTCGCGGGGACGCCGACGCCATCCCCCGCGCCGACGTAGCCAATACCAAAGGCGCTCGTTCACGACGGCGACGGTGCCGGCCGCGGTGCTTGCGGTTCGAGCCTAAGCTCCTCCTGTGCCGGGTGGCCGACGCCATTTTTCGAGGGATGATCTTTGGGTGCGACCCACATGTACACGTTGGGAATCAACAACAGCGTCAGCACCAGCGAACTCAGCACGCCGCCGATGACGACGATGCCGAGGCTCGAACGAGACGAGGCCCCGGGATCGAGTGCGAGCGCCAGCGGCAGGTTTCCGGCCATCACCGAAAAGCTCGTCATGATGATCGGCCGAAACCGCGTATGCGCGCTCTCCTTGATCGCCGAGAGCTTATCGAGGCCGCGATCTCGCAGCGTATTGGCGTAATCGACCAGCAGGATGCCGTTCTTCGAGGCGATGCCGATCAAGAGAATCGTACCGATGAGCGAGAAGAGATTGAGCGTACGGTGGGTCACGAAGAGCGCGCCGATCGCCCCGATCGCGGCGACCGGCACCGAAAAGATGATGATGAACGGCGATACGTAGCTGTTATAGAGCGCGACCATCAGCAAGTAGACGAGGATGACCGAGACGATCATCGACAGCCCCATTCCCAGGAGCGTCTGGTGCATGAAGTCCTGCTGTCCCAGCGGTGCCGGGCGAACGACGATATTGGGCGGTAGCTCGAGCGACGGCAGACGCTTGAGCAGTCCGTTTTCGACGGCCGACAGCGAGGAGTTTGGAGCGTAGTTTCCTTCGACGTGAATGACGTTGTTACGATCGGTGCGGGTGATCAGCGGCGACGTGGGAGTCGATTCGAAGCGAGCGATGTCGCTCAAGTAGACGATTCCGCCGCTCGACGAACGAATCGCAACCGATTTCAGGATGTCGATGCTCGTTTGATACGACTGCGGGTAGATGACCTGGACCTGTTCCAAACCGGCGGTCGTCTCGAACTGCGTTGCGACGTTGCCGCCAAACGCGGCGCCTGCCGCTTCCGCAGCCTGTCCGAGATCCACGCCCAGCGCTTGCGCTTTGTTGCGGTCGAACTGAATCGAGATCTCCGGCGCGAGCTGCGTACCCGTGCTGTTCGCGCTCGTCGCGCCCGGCACTTTCTCCAGCAGCGCCAGCACCTTCTGAGCGTATGGTGTCGGATCGCCGCCCGTTACGTCGGTGACGAGAAAGTCGATCGGTTGCGCGTTTCCGCCGGTCGTCGACGTCGACGGAACGACGACGGCCTGCACGTCGCCCGGGAGATTCTTCTTCGCGATCGCGCGGAACTGTCCTAACCAATAGTCGGTCGAGTGCTTGCGACCGTCTTTGAGCCAGATGTGCACCTGGCCCACGTTGTTCTGCGAGACGAAACCTCCAAAGGGCGCCGCGTACGCTCCGGCGACGGCGGTATTCGCAAACGTATCGGAGGTGCTGAGGATTTTTTGCTCTAAACCGAACGTGCCTTTCTCGACGGTCTGGATTGGCGTTCCGATCGGATACATCAGCTGAATGAATATCTCACCGCGATCGACCGGCGGAATGAACTCTTCACCGACCGCGCCCAAGCCCACCATCGCGATCGCGAGGGCAAAGGTGCCCGCACAGAAGAGTGCGACCAGACGGCCGTGGTCGAGGCTCCAGGGCAACGCGCGCTGCGTGTACCAGGCCCGAAGGTCGTCGAACTTATTCCCGAACCAGTCGACGACCCGCCACGGTTTCCAGTGCGAGCGCAGCGCCCAGAGGCCCGCGAGCGTCGGCGTGATCGTGAAGGAAACGAACAACGAGGTGAGGGTCGAGATCACGACGACGATCGCAAACTCCGCGATCTGCCGGCCGACCTGTCCTTGAATGAACGCAATCGGCAAAAAGACGACGACGTCGACGAGCGTAATGACGACCGCCGCGGCCCCGATCTCCTCGCGGCCGTGGACGGCGGCTTCCTTCGGCGGCTGTTTGAGCTCGGTAAAATGGCGCTCGATGTTCTCGAGCACGACGGTCGAGTCGTCGACGAGAATCCCGATCACGAGCGACATGCCCAAGAGCGAGATCGTATCGATCGTGAGGTGCATCGCCTTCATGACCGTAATCGCGATCGCCAAGGAGGTCGGAATCGAAACGCAGACGACGATCGCGCTGCGCCACGAACGTAGAAAGAAAATCATCGCGATGCCGGTCAGCAGGATCGCCAGCATCAGCGTGCGCGTGACGATGTTGATCTGCTGCTCGGTAAACTTCGATTGAACGTTGATGACCCGGAACTTGATCTCCGGGAACTGACGCTCGACGGCCGGAAGAGCGCGCAGCACGTTGTTGGAGGCGTCGACCTCGCTCCCGGTCGCAGACTTCTGGATCTGCAAGAAGAGCCCGGGTTTGCCGCTGATGTGGGCGTATTGCAGACGAGGCTCGTAGCCTTCCGTCACGGTCGCCACGTCGCCGACGCGCACGACCGCGTTGGTTGCGCTCCACGGATTGACGGTTCCCGGCAGCGCGGCGAGTCCTCCGGCGTAACTCTGGACTTGCGATCCGGTCGAGTTGGCCGCGCTCGAGCTGCTCGCGCTGGTCGCCGGAATGATCGCCAGGCTGCGAACGCTATCGAGGCTTTGAATGTCCCCGCGGATATCGATCGTCGTCTGACGATTCGGCTCGTAGGCAAATCCGCCGGGCACGCGCTGATTGTCCAATTGCAGCGTGTTGATGACGTCGTTGAGGGTCAGACCGGCTGCCGCGAGCCGGACCGGATCGACGACGACTTCGTAGGCCGGCGTCACGAGGCCGCCGACGTTGGCGAAGGAAATGCCCGGTACTTGCTCGAGTTGGGGCGCGATGACGTTGACTGCGTAGAGCGCCAAACGCGACAGCGAGAGCTTCTGCGAGTAGATCGCCAGCGTTACCACGACGGACTGCGTCGGATCGTAGAGGTTGACCGTCGGCGGCGTGAGATTGGTTGGAAGGTACTTCTCGGCCGCCTGAATGGCTTTGTTCGTTAGCGCCAGATCGGTCGCGGAATCGGAGCTGATATCGAAGATGGCGGTGATCGACGCTTGCCCTTGTTCGACGACCGAGTTGAACGTTTGCAGATCGGCGGTTCCTGCTAGGTTCTGCTCGATGGGCTGGACGATGTTGTCGCGCATCTCGGTCACGGATGCGCCGTTATATTGCACCGAAATGGTGACGGTCGGCTGACTGACGTCGGGATAGAGCTCCTTGACGATCGTTGCCGTCGAGAGAATGCCCGCGAACATCATCAACGCGACGATGACAAACACGAGCGTCGGCCGCTCGATGAAGAGCCGCGTGAGGCTGAACTTCACGGGCGGTACGAAACCTTTTCGCCGTCGCCGATGCTGGCTTGGCCGTTGCTGACGATGCGGACTCCTGGACGCAGCCCGCTGACGACCGACGTCGTTCCGTCGCTTCCGACCTCGGTGACCGTAACCGTTTTGACGGTGTCGTCGCTCTGCACCATGATGAGCGCGTCGTGATTATCGTCGGTGAAGGCGGTGACCGGCACGCGTACGCCCGAAACGGGCAGCGTGGCAATCATTCCTTGGACGACCATGCCCGGACGCAGCCGTTGCCCGGGATTGGCGAGCAGCACCTTGACCTGAAAGTCCGTCGAGCCGGGATTGATCTCGTTGAGAACGCCGACGACGTGGCCGCTGAAGCGGTTGCTGCCGTTGAGATCGGGGGCCGTTACGGTCGCCGGCGCGCCGTTTTCGATGCGCGCGACCTCTTCGCTCGAGGCGTGGAGCACCGCATAGATCGGGTTGACTTGCTGCAGCGTAAAGATTTCACGCGAGCCCGGATACTCGCCAGGGTTGAGGTTGCGGTTGACGACGACGCCGTCGATCGGCGAGACGATAGACGCCTTGGCGATCCCAACGCGCACTTGATCGGCCTGCGCGAGCGCGACCTTTTCTTGGGCCGCCGACTGCTGCACGGCCGACGCTTGCAACCCCTGGCCCGAGAGCGATCCATTCGCCGTAACGTTCGATCGAGCTGAAGCAAGGTTTGAGTTGGCCGTATTGAGCGCTTGTTGGTCGTTTTGAACCAGCGTCGCTTGCGCGTCGACGGATTGCTGCGATACGTAGCCCTGAGCCAGAAGGTTTCGATCGCGCGTCAAGTTCAGCGCATCGTTGGCGAGCGTCTTTTGCGCTTGTTGGACCGCGGCTTCGTCGCTGCGCACCGTATCGACGCCTTGGGCGATCGAGAGCGAACCTTGATAGACGGTATGGACGGTATTGGCATGATTGCTATTTGCCGTCGCAAGATCGGATTGCAGCTGCGCTTGCAGATCGGCGGTGTCCAGCAGCGCCAACACCTCTCCGGCGTGCACGGAGTCGCCTTCGCGCACGTACACGGCGTCGGTGGGTTCCGAGAGACTACTTTGGACGGCAACGTTTTGGTACGGCGCGACGATGCCGGCCAACCGCCGGTCCGGTTCCACGCTGCCATAGGACGAAAGCGTCGTTTGCACGTAGGGCGGCTGGGTAGGCTGCGCGGCCGGCCGCCCCCCGCAACCGGTTACGGCTAGGAAGATCAACGCGGGAACGAGGAAGAGTGACGAGGGGCCGTCGCTTCGTTTCATGGACTTTGAAGATTCTACCGAAAGCGCCGGTCCGCAGTCCTGGAGTGAGTCTGAGAATGGACGTGGCAGGCCAAAGGCCGCGGGTGCTGGTGATCGACGACGAGCGGGGCCTGCGAGAGCTTCTCGAGTATGGCCTCGCCCGGGCAGGCTTCGCCGTGCGTAGCGTAACCGAAGGCTCGGCGGCTCTGGCGCTCTTGGGTTCCTGGCCGCCCGATGTGATCGTGCTCGACGTCATGCTGCCCGGTAGTGATGGTTTCACGCTCTTGCCCGAGATCCGCCGTTTGACCACGGCACCCGTCGTGATGCTGACGGCGCGCACCGAAGTCGCGGAAAGAGTTGCCGGGCTTTCGGCAGGCGCCGATGATTACGTCGGAAAGCCGTTCGATTTTGAAGAGCTCGTCGCGCGCCTGCGCACTCTCCTGCGCCGGCCGGCGATGGAGCTGCGCGAAACGCTAACGTATGCCGATCTCAGCATCGACACACCGAGCCGCGCGGTCTACCGCGGCAACCGGCGAATCGAGCTGTCCGCGCGCGAGTTCGATTTGCTTCACGTTCTCGCCCAACGCGCCGAAGAGGTGCTGACGCGCTCTGAGCTGCTCGATCTCGTGTGGGGCGTCGATCGCGACGTGATTCCCAACACCGTCGAGACCTACGTCTCGTTTCTGCGGGCGAAGGTCGATAGCGGCGAGCCGATCAAGCTCATCCACACGCTTCGCGGCGTCGGCTACTCGCTGAGGTCCGGCGCGCAATGAGAACGCGACTGGCGCGCCGCATGCAGACGCTTGCGGCCATCGAGATCTCGATCGTGCTCGCCGCCGTGATCCTCGCCGGAGCGCTTTTTGCCTTCGGCGCCTACGTCCGCAGTGTGTCGAACGAGCTGAGCGGCACGCTGGCGCAACTCCAAACCGCGCTGACGCGCACGCCGCTGCCCGACGCGCGAGCCGGGGGCGCCTTAGCAGCGTCGCTGTTGCTCGGAAGCGGCAGCGAAATCGTCTTTCTGGATGCAAACACCCGCGTCACCGTCTACCGGGCTCACCGAGCCGACCCAAAGCCGGTGGTCACTCTGCGGCCGCGCGGAGACCTCTCCGGCGATCCGCGCGCCTCGGGTCCGCTTGCACGGGTTATCCTTGGTCTCGCGACCGCGTTCGGACTCCAGTCGCTCTTCGCGCACGTCGGGAGCGTCTACGTGATCGTCAAGAGCAACGATGCCGCGCTCGTACGCACGGTTGCATCGTCGACGATGCCCTTGCTGATCGCGCTAGTGCTCGCCGTCATATGCGCCACACTGGTCGCGCGAACGCTTACCAGACAGGCGTTGCGGCCGCTCGACGACGTTACCTCTGCGCTAGCGCGCTTTGCATCGGGTGACTTAACGCCGCAGCCGATCGCCGCCGACGAACGTCACGAGCTTGGGTCGCTCGCCGCCGCCTATAACGGTGCCATCGACCAGATGGAGCGCGCATTTGCGGCGCGCGACCGCGCGAACGCGTCGATGCGCCAGTTCATTGCCGACGCCGGTCATCAGCTGCGCACTCCGCTGACGGTCGTGCAAGGGTTCATCGCGATCCTTCGCCGCGGTGGGATCGAGAGCGCGCCCGACCGCGATCGCATCTTGGATACGATGACCGATCAGAGCCGCATCATGGGTGCGCTGATCGATAAGCTGATCCTTTTGGAGCGTTGGGAGAGCGTGCAGACTCCGCAGGCCGCTGCGCCAATCGACGTCGGAACACTCGTCGCCGATCTGATCTCTCCGATTGCCGACGCACATCCGGATCGGCATTTCGAAGTCTCGACGCAAAGCGGAGTCTTGGCGGCGATCGATCCGACCGAGCTTGGCTACGTCGTCACGAATTTAGCTGACAACGCGGTAAAGTACGGCGAAGGCGCGATTGCCGTGCACGTGAGCGCACGCGATGGAACCGCGATCATCGAGGTTGCCGATCGCGGACCAGGGATTCCCTCAACCGACGCAACGCGCGTCTTCGATCGCTTTTATCGCGGCATCCAGCGCGACGTGGCAGGTTCGGGTCTTGGCCTCGCGATCGTCAAACGCGCCGTCGAGCGCGCCGGCGGAACGATCTCGCTCGATACGAGTCCGAACGGCTCGCGCTTTACCGTCCAGCTGCCCCGCATCGTGCCACTCTGAGCCTGTGGTGTCACCCTGAGCCTGTGGTGTCACCCTGAGCCTGTCGAAGGGTGACGTGGGAATCACTTGTCAAGGAAATTTTTGTGGCTGGGAAATCGGAGAGGGTGAGATTCGAACTCACGGAACGCTATTAACGTTCGCCCGCTTTCGAGGCGGGTGCCTTCAACCACTCGACCACCTCTCCAAGGCTGAGGGTTGGGACGGTCGCGGTCTTAACCCTTCTTCACGCCGGCGCGCTTGGCGCGAAAGAACGCTTGCAGTTGAGCGGCGGCTTCGGACTCCAGAACTCCTTCGGTTACTTCCAGCCGATGATTCGTCAGCGGCGAACGCAGCACGTCGAACGCGCTCCCGTCGGCGCCGCCCTTGGGATCGCGCGCACCGTAAACCAGGCGTTTGATTCGGGCCGCGAGCATGGCGCCGGCGCACATCAGGCATGGCTCTTTGGTTACGTAGAGTGTCGCGTCGCCCAAACGCCAAGCGCCCAGACGCTGGGCCGCCTCGCGTAGGAGCAGCATCTCGGCATGCGCGGTGGCGTCACGCCGGGACTCCTTTTCATTCTTTGCTTCCAGTACGACATCGCCGCTGACGAGCACCGCGCCGATTGGCACGTCGCCGGCGCGAGCCGCCTGTTCGGCAAGCTCGAGCGCCCGGCGCAGATAGGCTTCGTCTTCAGTCATGCATCAATGCGCGCCCGGAGGGATTCGAACCCCCGATCCCAGCCTTCGGAGGGCTGTGCGTTATCCAGCTACGCTACGGGCGCACGCTTCGACGTCAACGAGCCGCATCGGGCGGAGCTCCGGTTGGGATGTGCTTGAACAGATCGAGCTTATGGTCGATAAGCGTGCGATAGAACTTCCGAACGCAGTCGGGATGTCCAAAGAAATACGTTCTCGCGTACGCGAGATCTTCGCCGGAGCTATCCGGCACGTAGTGCGAGATTTCGATCTCTTCCATCTGTGCCCGATCGACCGGATGGGGGCAGAAATCGCATGGGATCGTCGACATGACTTTATTACCTCAGAATGAAGCCGGCCATCTCCGCTTGAGCGGCCGGACTCCTGTCGTTCTGGCTCGGGTAGGACTTGAACCTACGACCAAGGGCTTATGAGTCCCCTGCTCTACCACTGAGCTACCGAGCCTAGCCTTCCGCGCCTCTTTCGCGACCGCAGTATATCAAGACCGGCCCTGGCCGACAACAGGTTCCAAGGCGGTTACTTTCTTGGCGCGCCAGGGGCCGCATCTCTTTCGGGTATATCTCTGGCCGCCAGTGGCCATCCGACGAGGGGCTCTCCGCACAAGCCCGAGGTACAAATGGTACGCGCTTGCGGCGGTCATGCTGGGAGCGGTCATGGCACCGCTGGATTCCAGCATCGCAAACGTGGCGCTCCCGGCAATCGGTCGCGGTTTCGACACCGCGCTCGACAACACCGAATGGGTTTTGATCGCCTATATGCTCACGACGTCGTCCACGCTCGTGCTTTTTGGACGCCTCGGCGACGTGTGGGGGCAGAAGCGCGTGTACACGCTCGGCTTTATCGTTTTCGGCCTGTCATCGCTGGCGTGCGCGTTCGCACCTTCGTTCTTCGTGCTCGTCGCAGCACGAGCGGTCCAGGGCTTCGGCGCCTCGATGCTGATGTCGTCAAGTCCCGCGATCATTACCGATGTATTTCCCGCTCGCGAGCGCGGACGCGCCATCGGGCTCAACGGCGGTGCGGTTGCGCTCGGCCTTTCGAGCGGCCCGATTCTCGGCGGCCTCATCGTCACTTCGTGGGGCTGGCACTGGATTTTTATCATCAACGTTCCCATTTCGATCGTCGCGCTCGCCGTCGCGACATTTATATTGAGGCGAGAACGTCACGGTAACGAAGGCTTCGATATTCCCGGGACGCTGCTCGCATTTACGGCGCTTTTCGCGATAGCGCTCGGGCTCTCTCGCGCGCACGTTTGGGGCTGGGGCTCCGTCGCTACGATCGGTGCGCTACTTTATGGAACCATAGGCATTGCGGCCTTCCTTAGCGTGGAACGGCGGGCTAAGGCTCCGGTTCTCGATCTTGCGTTGTTCAAGCATCGAGCGTTTGCGTTTTCCGTGATTGCCGGAACCCTGTACTTCTGCGCGCTTTACTGCGTGATCTTCACGATTCCGCTCTCCGCGCAAGTCGGAATGGGCCGTACGGCGCTCCAAGCGGGTCTCTTGATCTTGCCGATCTCGGTACTCAATCTGTTTCTAGCGCCCGTGGCGGGGGCGCTCTCGGACCGCGTGCCCGCGCGCTACCTGTCGACGGCCGGCGCGACCTGCTTTCTCGCCGGATCGCTGCTTCTCGCGGCGCAACCGGCCTATCCGGATTTACGGTTTCTCATCCTCGCGCTGCTCGTCACCGGAGCAGGCACGGCCGTATTCACTCAGCCGAACAACAGCACGATCATGGGCAGTGCTCCCGCGAATCGGCGCGGCATTGCGGCAGGCGTTCTCGCGACCGCGAGAACGACCGGGCAGCTCCTGGGCGTCTGCGTCGCCGGGGCGATCTATTTCTTGCGCGCCTCGCAACTCGGTCCGCTCGCGCATTCGTTCTTGCCGGCAAAGCCGGTATTTTTCGGCGTCGCTTTGATCATGCTGCTCGTGACCGTACTCTCATATTTACGCGACTGATGCGCACGAAAACAGCCGCTGCAAGGTTCTTGCTGCGGCTGCTCTTTGAGAATCGCGGTCGGAGGGACTCGAACCCCCAACCTACAAGTTCGTAGCCTGTTGCTCTATCCAATTGAGCTACGACCGCATATCTCGGCGGACTTCGGAGAGAGTGACCCGTTGCTTTATTTACTTATTTGTCAATAAATAAAGTCTTTTTGCGCTGCTCCGCCCCATCGGAGCCATAGCTTCGCAGCCTTCGGGGGTGGCTCCCCTACCTGCTTGAGTCTTCACTCATCCAACGGCCCCCGTCCGAAAACATACGTGCCAATAGGACGTCTTCGACTCATGGCCGCGGCCGAAGATTCCGCTGGCGTGCCGAGACCCCACCGTCCGCTGCCACGTGCTGCTGTAAGCAGGGCGCCTCACTGCGCACTTGACTTCGAAAGTACTAGCCCGTAGGAGACGGGATTTGCGTCTCTCCTGCGTCCCGTGATACTCCGGACGACAGATTTGGAACCACCGCCCTGCGGGTATGGCCAAAGTCCGACGCGCCAGCCCCTTACATCGTAGACACTAAAGATTGCGCGCTCGGCAATCCATAGCTGGCCTTGAAACACATTGTTCTTGCTGTTCAGTTCGGAGGAATCGATAATCTTCGCACTACTGCCCGAGACGTGTAACCGATAGACTGAAACGGGATACCCTCGGTACCGCTGGGTCGATAGAGCGAGGTGCCTGCCATCCCACTGTACGGACGGCGCTGTCGGATTCGCGTAAAGCTTGGCGGAAAGACTGATTTGCTCGAACGAATTGCTTCCCGCCGCCATTCGCACGAGCTCAACGCTCCCGTAGTACCTATCTATGCCTGACAGGTACAGGTTTCCCTGATCATCGTATCCGCAATATACGAAGCCGAACTTAGAACTCGAGTAGATCGTTGGGCTCCCGGAGGCGTTTTCGTAAACGGCAACACCGTTGCCGGATGCCGCAAGATCTCCTGTCGTCGGGTCTATCGCGCAGCCCCAGGCTACATCTGGATCGCTTAAGACCGCGATGGGGCTCGTTCCGCCATGTGCGTATTCGTAGATTGTGCTTGAGGTCGGCGACGCGCTCGGCCAAGAAACAACGAAGATGTTCCCGGAGGGGTCGACGCACTCGCCATAAGCCTTGAAGAAGCCGGGGTTTAGTAGTCCGACGAGCTCGCCCTGCGGGTAGGTGAAAACATAAATGCCGAGGTCGCCGTTAACGTAAATCAGGTCTTTGCTCTTCGCCCTCGGGAGCATCCATGATCCGCCGTGCGCGGCGTCCGTCGTGATTGCGGGGCTTTGCGACAGCGCGCCCGGCGCACTGAACGGCCGCTGCGATCCGCCGCACGCTGCCAGCATTGCGACACCTATGCAGCAGCTCAACGCGTGGGTCGCAAATCCTGGAGCTTTCATGGCCGACGTTCTCCCCAAGGTACTTCCAAGAGCCTGCCAAGCCTCACGGTCGAGGGTTGGGATCCTTCTGTGGCGTTTTACGCATTTTTAGCCGATCTAGTATTCCCTCGTGAGAGGCTTGGAATGCTTCGGTCGCGTGAACCGTAATTTCGGGCATCGCGGGCGGCCTTCGGAGAGAGAGGGATTCGAACCCTCGATACGACTTTACATCGTATAACGGTTTAGCAAACCGCCGCCTTCAGCCGCTCGGCCATCTCTCCAAGTCCAAAGCCCGCTTTTGGTCAGAGTGGCCCGTGCACCTTCGCGCACGGGCACTCGTCTGCGATTCGGCGGCTAGAGCGCGTTGTCGGGCGCGACCGCGAGCGGCCAGTCGCCCAGCGTCGGATCGATTTGCGCCTTGACCGTCTTGAGCTTTGGATAATCGACTACTTGGATTTCAAACGGGGTGGAGATTTCATTGCTGATGTAGACTTGCTTCTCGGCCTTGTTCATCGACAATTCAAATGGGTAACCGCCGAGCGCGATCGTCTTCGACGGGCTCGTTTGACCGGGCGGGAACACGTCGAGCGACGAGTCGCCTTGGTCGATGATTACGATGTTGCCCGCCTTATCCACCGAGAGCGCGCTGGCCGAGCCGATGACAAGATTCAGATCCGTACCGCCGGTCTGGCCGGGCGGCACTTCGATCACGCCGCTGCCTAGCGTACCGCCAAGATATTGAACGTAGAGGTTGTTGTTGCCGTCGACCGCGAGGTTCTCCGGCGTTTCATCGCTCAGCGGCACGGTCAGCGACGGCGAGGTCTTGCCTTTAGGATACTCCGTCACGGTCTCGTTACCGGTGTTCGCGCAGTAGACGGTGCCGTCGGCACCGACGGTAATACCGGTCGGATAGTCGACGCCATTGGTAATAGTTAAGCTAGGCGAAGTTTTGCCGGGCTTGTAGACGACGATCGACGTGGGTGAGCCCTCATCGGTCGTGTACAGCCTGAGATTCCCGTCCACGAAGAGCCGCTCGGGACTCGTCAATCCGTTCGAGATCGTTCCGATCGGCGGTGGATTGGTGCCCTTCGATGGATAGATGGTAATCGTGCTTTCGTCGTAGCTGCCGGAATAGATCACGCGCGACCCCGCTTTTGCCGCCGGCGACAGCCAGCCGCTGCCGGCAGCACCGTGCGTTCCGGGCGGCAACGAGCGCCCGCTGGCGGCGAGCAAGTTGGCGCGTACGTGCGCGTCGGCTCCGATTAGAGCGCCCCCGAATCCGGCCAAAGCGTTGGTCGTCGGCGAGAGGGATGAACCGCCCGAACAGGCGGTTAACAAAGCCGCGATACCAGCCACGACGAAAGAGCGCTTCGCAATGCGCGCATTCAAAGAGTGCATGTAGTTTTTCACTGCCTTCCGCCGCGTTCAGTCTCGCAGAGGAGTGGTTTCGGGCTTTAGATGTATGAAATACGATGCCGTCTTAGATGACCCGATGGGAACGAACTTCCTCGGCGTCATCTTGTAATTGAAACAGTCTGACAAATTGTCAGAGCGCCGATCGGTAGTCCCAAGTGAACCAAGCCCAAAGGTTTGCTCGGTAAATTTTAGGATACTTCCAAACTCATGCTGCTTTGTTGAGATATATCCTTTGGGCGTATACGCCGAAATAACGATGAGAGGAACTCTGAATCCCAGCTCGTTGGCATTGTATATCTGCGGCTTGACGTGGTCAAACCAACCGCCCCAATCGTCCCACAAAACAAAGATCGCCGTGTTGTCCCAATACTCCGATTCGCCGATGGCGTTAACCACGCTGGCAACCCAGGCGGGCCCCGTACCGTCGTTGTCTCCAGGATGGTCGGAAGCCGCCTTAGATGGGGTCACCCATGCGACGGTCGGCAGTCGGCCGGATTGAATGATCGTTAGGATTTTTGAGCTCGGCCACTTTACGTAGTCGCTGTAGCGCTTGTTCTCAAAGATCTGCTCGATGGCGTCGGGAGCGTGTTTTAATCCAGGACCCGCAATCTCCTGAAAATATCTCCACGTATATCGCGGTGACGCCAAAATCAGGTCCATCAACGTTTGGCGCTCAAAGCACGGATAGACGTTCGGCCCAGGAGCACCGGTGGTGATGTTGATCGACTCGACGGTGCTACTCGGTGCCGACTGGCACCCGCCGTTCTTCGACAGGCTGAGGTTGCCGGGGTTGTTGTCCACGACATACTGGCTGCCCTGGCTTATCGTAGAGGTGCCGCTAACCAAATACTGGTGCGCCGGAAACGTCGGGCCTTCGTTAGTTTGGAACATATCGTCGGCAAATGCGTATTGCTCGGCCATGTCGTAGTATGGCTGAACTTGTGTTTGCGGAACATATCCGAACGGTGTCGCGCGTTGGCAGCTTCCGTCACACCCAACGAGGTCCCATCCATCCATGGCGCCCTTATCGTACTGCGCCAAAAAATCTTGGTGCTGGTGATTCAAATCGAATGGCGCGGTGAGGCTCACGGCTCGCAGGTTGACCTTCTGGCCCTTCGTGTTATATCCCCAACTCTGCGTGTTGGCGCCCGGTAAGAACTGAAATAAGTTATCTACAGAACGATTTTCCTGAACTATAATAACGACGTGTTGGATAGGACTGCTACTGCCACTACTGCTTAGCTGACGCGCCGATGTGCGCGATACCGGACTAGTGTTCAGCCCAGTGGGTCCGCTACACGCGACGAGCGCCATCAGCAAAGCTAATCGTTTCACAAAATCCTCCTCCCGTCAGCCGCTTAACGATTCGGCGCGGTGGGACCTTCCTACGGGGGTGCGGTTGGGCCCTCCAGCGGCCGTTCGGGAACCACCTCCGCGACCACCGTTGTCCGGCGTACCGACGGGCGCAACATCAGCGCATCGAGACCGGCAATGCGTCCGGTGGGCAGCACGAAGCTTAGCGCCGACAAGAGCATCAAACAACCGTCAATCGAGGACCACCCGTTGAACGTCCCGAGCGACCCTCGAGCGGCAAGATAATTGAGAGGTAAGAGAATTCCGACGAAGCCTCCGACGCGCGAGAAGAGGCCGAGCATCAGCGAGATGCCGACGCAAACTTCTCCGAAGCGCACGAGCTCGGCGAAGAGCGCTGCATTCGGCACGACCGTGTTAACGAGAAAGTCGTGATAGGGCCCCATCGTTTTGGCGACTCCATTCTGAAGGTACGTCGCGAAAGCACCCGCCGGCGGCATGAACTGCGCGCTATTGAGAAACTTGGGAACGCCGTGGTCGAGCCAGATAGCGCCTGTTAGGAATCGCGCGAATGCCAGCCATCCGCCGTAGACCCGCGACGAGGGGAGCTTCACGCTACAACCTCCTTATCGGTCTGCACTAATCGTGCGATCAGCGACGCCGCTTCGCTTGCGGCGTTCGGTCGCGCCAAGCGCCTTGCTGCTGCAATCATTTTCTCCTGTCGATCCTTATCCCCGAAAATGGCGTCGAGCATCGCCGCGAGCTCGCTCGTTTGCGAGGTGCGTACGGCAGCACCGGCCTCAACGAGCACGCGAGCGTTTCGTTCCTCCTGTCCCGGTAACGGCTTGCAGAGCACCAAGGGGACCTGGGCCACGAGAGCCTCCGCCGTGCTGAGACCGCCAGGCTTCGTCACGAGGATGTCGGCCGCGTGCATGTAGTCGTAAACGTTATCCACGAAGCGCAATACTCGCACGGGAAGCCGAACGCTTTCGGCCGCATCGACAAGACGGCGCCCGATCCGCGCGTTTTTCCCCGCGACGACGACCGCCGCTAGCGGTGCGCGAACCGAATCGAGCGCACAGAGCATGCGTTCGAGCGGAGCGATCCCGAGGCCGCCTCCCATCAGCAGCGCTACGTAACGATCGCGTGGCAGATCGAGGCGCTCCCGCAATGCATCGCGCGGCTCCTGCGATCGAGCGAACTCGGGGCGCACGGGGATTCCGATCACGGCGATCGCCTCCGGCCGGACGCGGCGCGAGAGCAGCAAATCGCGCATCGCCTCGGTCGCAACGATGTAGCGATCGATGTTGCGATGAATCCAGAATCCGTGCACCGCGAAATCCGTCACGATGGCGACGACGGGCGGCGCGTCGCTAAAGCGGCGTTTATATTCGGCCATGGCTCCGCACGGGAAGGCATGCGTGCAGACGACCGCGTCGGGGCGCTCGCGCAGGATCAGCGGCCGCAAATTATCGGCGGTGAACTGGTGCGCCCAGGCCCGAAATCTTCCCACCTCGGTGGCTCGCTCGGCGCGATCGTAGATGTACCGGTACATTTGGGGAATGGTCTTCACCATCCGCAAATAGCCGTCCGAGACGACACGCGAGACGACCAGCGCGGCATACTTGTACGAATCCACGACTCGCGTTTTCGCCGCCGGGTCGCGTCGCCGAAGCTCGTCGGCGACCGCATTCGCCGCCGAGACGTGACCGACGCCGACGCTGGCGGAAAGGAATAGGACGCGAATTAGCTGCGCTCCTCGTCGGCCGCGCCGCTCTCATCGCCTTCGTTTACGTACGTCAGGAAGTCGTCGAGGATCTCTTGCGCGAGCGCGTCATTCTCCAAGAGATTCCCGGCGAGATCGGTCACGATAAACTGCTCCTCGCCCTCGCTTTCGGGTTCGTGTAACAGGACGGCATATGAAATACTTTCCTGCGGATCTTCTAGGATGCCCACGACCTCGAACGGCAGCGACGCGCCCTCGTTCGTCTCGATGTAGAGCACCTCTTTGAGCTCGAGCGGAGCGTGCGGCATCGCGCTTTCTCCGTTGGAGGATGGCATTGCCTAACTCCCTTTCTATTGCAAACAGCGTGCGACGTTGGCTTGATGTTCCGCCAAGGTCTTGGCGAACACGTGACGCCCACTGCCGCAGTAGACGTAGTAGAGATTCTCGCTCTTGGCGGGATGGAGGGCCGCTTCCAGCGACGCGCGACCGGGATTGGCGATCGGCGTCGGCGGCAGCCCCGCGTGGACGTAACTATTGTAGGCCGAGTCGATTCGTAAATCGGCGAACGAGAGTGCGCTCTTGTGCTGCGGCAGCGCGTACTCGATCGTCGCATCTACCTGCAGCGGCATGCCGAGGCGAAGCCGATTGTAGATTACCGCGGCAATTTTCGGACGGTCGGTTTGGCTCTTCGCCTCTCGCTCGACGAGCGATGCGACGGTTACGGCTTGCGTGACGCTGACGTGCAGCGCGCGCGCCCGCGATGCGGCATCGCGGGGCAGTTCCTTGAGAAACTGCGCGGTGAGCAGGGCCGCGATCTGTTCCGGCGAGGCTCCTAGCGGCATCAAATAGGTGCTGGGAAAGAGAAAGCCTTCGAGGCTTTTCGTGCGAGTGCCGTCGACCAGCAGCGTCTGTTGTACGAAATCGCGGCGCAACGCTGCCGAAGATCCGAACCCGCCGCTTTGCAGTCGCTCCGCGATTTGCTCGGCGGTGAAGCCTTCGGGAATCGTCACCCACGCGGCAACTTGCGCGCCGCCGGTTACCAAAGCATGCAAGACTTCGCTCTGCGTGACGTGGGGTTCGAAGCGGTATTCCCCGGCTCGTACGGCCGCGTCTTCATCGCGCAATCTCGCGAGAATCCGGAAGCTCAGGGTATTGCCGATGACGCCGCCGGCGACGAGCTGGCGAGCGATTTGGTCGAATGTCGTGCCCGTCTGAATCACGACCTGCTCGGACGCTTGCGGGTACGATCGGTCCTCCGCGACCGCATACCAAAAGAAGGCACCGGCAACGATACCGGCCACGACGACCACGGTGACGCCGGTCGCCAAACGCCTGAAGAAGCTCACGCGCTGGGCTCGTTTGCGCGCCGCGCGAGAAACGATTCGAGGATCAGCGCGGCCGCCATCCGGTCGACGATCGACCGCCGCTTCTGCCGCGACACGTCGGCGGCGATGAGACTCTTCGTCGCCTGCGCCGTCGTGAGACGCTCGTCCACACGGTGAATGGTACCCGCGAACACTTCGCGGAGCTTCTCGACGAACGAATCCATTTCGCGCGCCGCGATCCCTCGATCCCCGGCGAGCGTCAATGGATCTCCCACGACCAACTCGTCGACGCCGTAGGAGTCGACCAGCTCTTTTAGTCTCGCAAGGTCCTCGCGACGGTTCGTCCGGTCGATCGTGGCGATCGGAAGCGCGAACGTCGCACTGGGATCCGAAACGGCGATGCCGATGCGCTTGCTGCCGACATCCAACGCCATGATCATGCGCCGAGGCCGCCCAGATACGCGACGGCTTTGGGACGCCGCCCCAAATGATGAGCGACCAGCTCCGCCACCGCCTGCGCCGCTGCCGGCGTCGCATGCAGTGCGGCGGCCGAGCGGCTTCCTTTCGGCACGGCTAACGCGCGCAGATTCACGAGGTCCTCCGCCGTTAACTCCGCCAGGTCGCGCCAGCGCTCGCGGCAGGCACCGTCAATGAATCCACCGGCCTCCGCATCGAGCCACGCGCTGCCGCCGGGAAGCGCGGAACCGCAGTGCACGCAACGGTCGAGCGGCGGGGCGAGGCCCAGCATGTCGAGCAGACGTAGCGAAAAGCGGGGGAGGAGAGCCCGGGGATCCGCGCAAGCCGCGATCGAGCCGATCCCGCGCGCGAGCAGATCGTACACCTCGGGAAGCGCCAGCTCGGGTTCGCAGAATGCGTCGATCGTTTCGGCCATCAACGAGACGACTGCGTAACGATCCGGCTCGACGAGCGTCGGCCACGGCGCCGAGAGCGTCTCGGCCGAGACGATGACGTCCAGCGTCCGGCCGCGGTGCATCAAGAAGGCACACTCGTTGGCAAGCTCCAGCCGCCCCGCTAAATGACTGCGCATGCGGCGAACGCCCTTCGCGACCGCATCGAGCTTGCCGCGCTCGCGCGTAAAAATCGTCACGATTCGATCGGCTTCTGAGAGCTGGCGCCGGCGAAGAACGATGCCGCGAGTCTTATAAGCGCGCGGCGGCGTCAGAATCCTCCGATTGTTGCGGTTGCGTAAGGCTGCCGTTCGTATAGACGCGAACCGCGAGGATGCGGCGACCGCGCGTTCGATCCACGCGCAAGCGGGTGTGGTCGTCGGCAACGATCTCTTCCCCCTCGTTGGGAAGCCGCCCGAAGAGCCCGACCGTGTAGCCGCCGATCGTCTCGAAATCTTCAGTCGGCAGCTCGGTTCCAAGCTTCGCATTGACGTCTTCGATATTCGTGCCCGCTTCAACGACGGCTTCACACTCCGAGACCACCGAGATTGGTTCTTGCTCGTCGGCGTCGTGTTCGTCCCGAATCTCCCCGACGATCTCCTCCAAGAGGTCTTCCATCGTCACCAGACCCGCGGTGCCGCCGTATTCGTCCACGACGATCGCGAGCGAAAACTTATCTCGCTGCATCTCTCGTAGCAGCTCGGCGATCTTCTTCGTCTCCGGGACGTGCACCGCCAGGCGCATCAGCGAGCGAACGCTGGCGTGAGCGAGTGAGCCGTTTGCGAGCGCAACCAAAAGCTCGCGGTCGTGAATCACGCCGACGATATCGTCTTTCGACTCTTGATAGACGGGCAGCTTCGAATAACCCTCGGCCGTGACGACGTCGAGGACGCGCCGCGGGGAATCGTCGATCGATACGGCGATCATCTCCGGACGCGGCTTCATTACTTCGCGCACGATCGTATCGCCGAACTCCATCACCGAGTGAATCAGCTGGCGCTCCTGCTCTTCGATCACACGCTGTTCCGCGCCCACGTTGACCAGCAGCCGAATATCTTCTTCGGTGACGTACATATGCTGCGCGTGCTTGATGCGCAGCGCCCTGAGAATAAGGTCGGTCGCGCCCTGAAACGTCCGCGCGATCGGCGCGAGCACGTATGACGCGTACCGCATCGGGGGCGCAAGTCGAAGCGCCCAACGCTCGGAATCTCCGGTCACGATGGTCTTCGGGATAATCTCTCCGACGAGCAGAAAGACGATCGTCATCACCAGCGTCGAAAGGACGGCCGCCGACGGAAGCCCGAGCGAAATCGCGATGTAGGTTGCAAGCGAATCGGCGGCCAGCAGCACGATCGTGTTGCCGACCAGCACCGAGGTCAAGAAGCGGTTCTTATCCTCGACGAGGCTCTGAAGATTGCTCGCGCCGCGCACCCGCCGGTCGGCGATCGCTCGGGCGCGCAGCCGTGAGATCGAGACCAACGCCGCCTCCGAAGCCGCAAAGAAGGCCGCGAGGAGGACGAGTACGACCAGCGCGATGAGCTCGTACGGCAGGCCTTCGGGGGTACTTCGACCGGGGTCCGTGTTCAAGTCGGCGCCATTATAACACAACGTGAGGCCGCACCAGCACGTAGATCGCCAAGGCGACGAGCGTGCCGAGTACGGCTCCCCAGAAGACCTCGAAGGGGCGGTGGATCTGCCCCTCTACGCGACTCTGGGCGACTAAGAAGGCGACGAAATAGGCCAGGATAGCGGCGAGCGGTTTCTGGTAAAAAAACGAGAGCATCGTCGCTGCAGCAAACGCCAACGCCGCGTGGCCCGATACGGCTCCCCCCTGGAGTGCCGAGCCGCGACCGATCCAGGCCTTGGCGAAAATCGTCGCGATGGCTACGACCGCCAGCACGATGAGCGCCACGTTGGCGGGTACGGCCTTCACCGCGGCAAAGACGCGAGCCTCACCGCTCATGAGGCCTTGATAAAGGATCAAATATGCGGCCAGCACTGCGCCGATCGCGGCGACGAGCACCGCGCCCGCGGCCGCATCCTTGGCGCTCTTGGCCAGGGGATGATGTGCGACGGTCAGCAAGTCGACGATCGACTCGATCGCGGTGTTCATCAGCTCCATGCTGAGCACGAGCGCGACCAGCCCCACGGTAGCAATAACGTAGACGCGATCCAAGCGCAAGACCAGCGTCGTAACGAGCACGAGTGCCGCAATGAGAAAGTGCACGCGCATGTTCGGCTGCGTGCGCGTCGCATAGATTATTCCTTCGAACGCATGGTGAAACGAACGAAAAAACCGGCTGCGATCGACGGGAAGATAGTGGGGTTCGCGCTTTCTGGGCTCGTCAGCAGGCTGATGCATTACGTTTTGGAAGCGTACGGCCACGGTAGCGCGATTGCATCGGCCAGCCGCCGTTCCTCACGCTCCATCGCGCGCCGCTGGTCGGCGAGCACGTGATCGTGGCCCATGAGATGCAGCAGCCCGTGAATCAGTAATCGATAAATTTCGCGCTGAAGGGAGGCGTCGTACTCCGCCGCCTGACGCCGCGCGGTATCGACCGAGATCACGACGTCTCCTAAGAGCCGCTCGCCGGCCGCAACCGCGCCGGGGCCGTCCATCGGAAAGCTGAGAACGTCGGTCGGCGTATCCTTCCCTCGATAAGCGCGATTGAGCGCGCGGATTGCTTCGTCGCCGATCAACGTCAGCGAGAGTGCGCCGGACTCTTGCATCGCGCAGAGCAGACGCTTGGCGGTGGCGACCAGCGCGCGCCCGTCCACGCCGCTGCGGCGCACGTCATTTCGGTAGTGGATCACTAGTGGCCCGTAGCATATGCGCGGACGATTCGCGCCACGAGCGGATGACGAACGATATCGAGGTCGCCGAGTTCTACCACGCTGACGTCCTCGATGCCGCGGAGCCGAGCCGCAGCCGTTCGAAGACCGCTGCGCTGTCCCGCCGGAAGATCGATTTGTGTGACATCTCCGGTTACGACCATCTTCGATCCGCTGCCCAAGCGCGTCAGAAACATCTTGAGCTGGTCCTCGGTCGCGTTCTGTGCCTCGTCGAGAATCACGAACGCATCGGAGAGCGTTCGTCCGCGCATGTAGGCTAGCGGTGCCACTTCCAGCGTTCCGCGTTCCATGTACTTACCGACCAGCGAGTCGTCGAGCAGCTCGCCCAGCGCATCGAAGAGCGGACGCATGTACGGATCGACTTTCTCCCGCAGGTCACCCGGAAGAAAGCCAAGACGTTCGCCGGCTTCGACCGCGGGCCGCGAGAGAATCACGCGCGAGGCTTCCTTGCGCTTGAGCGCCCGGACCGCCATGACGATGGCCAGATACGTCTTTCCGGTGCCGGCCGGACCGATGCCGATGGTAAGCGTCGATTCTTCGATCGCACGCACGAACTGACGCTGCCCGGGCGTCCGCGGTCGCACCTCGCGTCCGCGTTCGGTTCGCAGCAGCGTAGTCGGCAGCGCGACCGCCGCATGTTGCGTTGCGGAGTCCGAGAGCGCCAACGCGACGTCGTCGGGGGTAATGTGAGCGCCTCCGACTGCCGCGTCGAGCACGCGCCGGACGACGTTCTCGGCGCGGGTTACGGCGGCGTCGTCGCCGGCAAGCAACAAGCGGTCGCCGTCGGCATGGACCGCAACGCCCAGCGTCGCTTCAATTGCGGAAAGATTGCGATCGTACTCTCCAAAGAGGCGCACACGGTCGGAGAGCTTCTGCAGGTCAATGGATCGTTGCGCGGTCAACCCTACCGGTATTCGTCATGCAGGCCCCGGGGCTTTCCAAGCACTTCCGCGGCGATGACCGCCCGCACCAGCGCGGGCCCGGTTCCAAAGAATGAAGGCTGCCGAGCCCGGTGTGCCGGGAGAGCGGCCGGAGGCTCGCTGCGGGGAGTAGCCGCCGGGGGTGGAGCTGGACGCGGCTGCGGCGGGCGCGGAGGCGGCGCGGGGACCTTCACTTGCGCCTGCGAGCGAGCCTGGAGCGCCTGGACGAGGCGCTGCTGGGCGGCCGCCGCGGTTGGCCGTGGCGCTTGCGGTCGCGGCGCTTGCGCCCCGGCCGCTGCCTGACGCCGGGCGCTGGAAACGATGCTCCCGATCACGCCGATCACGAGGAAGCCCACCCAGACCAGGATGCCGACGTCGCGCATCGTGGCGGCCTACTTGCTGGCCGGACCCGTGAGCGGAGGAGGCTGTTGCTGCGAGTCGGTCGCCGCATCGGTCGAGGCACCGATCGAGGAGCGCATCTCGGTATCGGCCTGAACGTTCTTGAGCCGATAGTAATCCATGACGCCAAGATTGCCGCTACGAAACGCTTGCGCGATCGCTTGGGGAATCGTGGCCTCGGCTTCAACGACCTTTGCGCGCATCGCTTGCGTCTCGGCCTTCTGTTCCTGCTCGGCTGCCTGTGCCGCGTATTGCCGCTCTGCCGCTTTTGCCTGCGCGATCCGGCGATCGGCCTCGGCCTGACTCGTCTGCAGTTCGGCACCGATATTCTTGCCGACGTCAACGTCGGCGATGTCGATGGAAACGATCTCGAATGCCGTGCCGGCGTCGAGCCCCTTGGCAAGAACGGCCTTGCTGATCCGATCGGGGTATTCGAGGACTTCCTTGTGATCGACCGCAGCGCCAACGGCCGAGACCACTCCCTCGCCGACGCGCGCGATGATCGTTGGCTCGCCGGCGCCGCCGACGTACCGATCCAGGTTGCTGCGCACCGTGATTCGCGCCTTGACGTTGAGCTGGATGCCGTTCTGGGCGACGCCCTGAAACGTCGGCGTTTCGATGACCCGTGGGGTCACCGAGGTTTGCAGCGCCTCGAGGACGTTGCGTCCGGCCAAGTCGATCGCCGCCGCGCGCTGCCATTCCAACGGAATCTGAGCGCGTTGCGCTGCGATCATGGCCAACGTCACGTTCTCGACGTTTCCGCCGGCTAGAAAATGCGACTGCATCTGATCGACCGTGAGATCGAGACCCGCCTTGCGCGCTCGCACGTAGTTGGTGACGATCACGCTGGGCGGAATGCCGATCAGACGCATTCTCACCAGAGCGATAATCCCGAGCGGAACGCCGGCCGCGATCGTTCGAATCCATAGACCGATCGGGAAATAATACAGGAACGCGAAGAACGCGATGACGAGGACAAAGATGACGACGGCGCTGCTGACGGCAATCATATGTGCTCCTTACGAAATAAGTGGCTCGACGAAAATCCGAGCGCCTTCGACGCGCACTACCCGGATCGGGGTACCGGCGGCGATGAACTCCCCGGCGGTGAGAACGTCGATTCGCCGTCCGTCGATCGAAGCGATGCCGGCCGGGCGGAGAAAGCTCGTCGCCGTTCCCGCTCGTCCGCGCAGCGCGCCGAAGTCGGTACTCGTGACGTACTCAGGCCCCTGGGCGGCAGAGAGCGCCAGGCGTTGCGCCCACGCGTTCTGGGGGACGGCCCGGACCGTCAGCGTGAATCCAATAACCGTAAGGACGATCGCCGTCGCGATCGTTTCGACGCCGACGAAGAGAAACGGCAAGCCGAAGGCCAGCAAGACGGCCACCAAGAGCGCACCCGCCCCCAAGATTCCGGGGAGACCGTGGCCGGGAACGACGTGCAGCTCCCAGAGAATGCCGATGAGTCCGATCACGGCCAGCCCGACGACGAAGTCGTTGGAGAAGCCGGCATAGACGTGACTTCCGAAAAAGAGCGCAAGCGCACCGACGCCGATGATGCCGGCAATGCCGTGCAACGTTTGCATCTCGATCAAAAGACCGAGCATTCCCAGCGTCAGCAAGAGGCCGCTAACGACCGGATCGGTGGCGAAGCGCGCGAGCGTTTCGCCAAAGGAATAGGATTGCGTTACCAACGGCGCTCCGGCGAGTTTCAGGTCGGCGAGCGCCGCATCCAACGTCGTTGCGGTGCCTTCGGCGACGCCCGCGCGCACCGCGTCGTCGGTGTTGAGCGTCAGCACCATGCCCGAACGCTTGTATTGGGGAAGGCTCGCATTCTTATCGACCATCGCCCCGGCGATCTGCGGACTGTGATGCGTCCGCTCCGCGGTCGATTCGAACTCACCGCGAAGCGCCGAGATGATCTTGTCGCTCGGCGGAACCGTACCGCCCGCTTCGACGGGCTCGGCTGCCCCGATCGACGCACCCGGAGCCATGATGATCCGATTGGCGGAGAGCGTGATCAATGCCGCGGCCGAATAGGCTCGTTGCGAAACGTAGGCATCCACGGGTTCCTGCGCGCTAAAGAGCGCGTCGCGAATCCGAAACGCCGAGCTCACGAGGCCGCCCGGACTGTTGACGGTCAGTAAGATTGCGCGAGCGTTGGAACGGTTGGCTTCGTCGACGGAGCGCTCGACGAGATGGGCCATGCCGTCGTCGACGGTTCCGGTGATGGGAACGACGATAATGGGCCTGTCGATCGAAGAAGCACCGGCGATGCCGGCCAGACCGCCTAGCAGGAGCGCGCACGAGAGCCATGCCCGCAGCCGTAATACCTTCATACCGGTAGCTACCTAGGGCGAGTAGCGGAAGTTACGCTACGCGGACAGCTCTTCGGTGACGATCTGGCGCACGAGATTGCCATCGGCGACGCCTTTGAGTTGCGGCATCACGACCTTCATCACGGCTCCGGCGTTTCGCGACTCCGGAGGCAGCTCGGCGAGGACGCTCTGGACGATCTCGCGCACTTCTGTGGCCGAACGCTGCGGCGGCAAATATGCGAGCAGAATCTCCCGCTCTGCCCGCTCCTTTTCCGCAAGATCCGTGCGCCCGGCCTTTTCGAACTCCGTCAGCGAATCGCCGCGCTGCTTTACCAGCCGCGTAACGACCTCGCGCTCGTCGGCATCGGAGAGCTCGGTGCCGCCTTCAGAGCGCTTGTAGATAAACCCCGAAAGGGCCGAGCGCAGCGTGTCGAGGCGAAGCTGATCGCGAGCGCGCATTGCGTCCTTGAGATCGGCGGAGATTCGGTCCTTGAGCGTTCCCACGTCGCGTTTGGGACGTGCTAGGCGCGGCGCTTGCGTGCCGCAGCCGACTTCTTCTTCTTGCGAACGCTGGGCTTTTCGTAATGCTCGTGCTTGCGCGCCTCGGCGAGGATCCCGGCCTTCTGGGTGGCCTTCTTGAAACGGCGCAACGCGCTCTCAATAGTCTCGCCCGGAGCGATGCGAACTTCCATTCTGTTGACGACCCCCTCTCGGCGCGCCCTTTGGCGCGAAAAATTAGGCCCCGAAGGGCCTGTCGGTAGGGTAACACAGCCCCGGCAGAGCGTCAAATCCTCAGCCGGGCGGCCACGACATTCGACGGCCGGCCAACACGTGAACGTGCACGTGGTCCACGGTTTGCCCTCCGTACTCGCCGGTATTGACCACCAAGCGAAAGCCTTGCTCTCCCCCGCGCTCGCGCCCGAGCTGCGAAGCGACGGCGATCAATCGTGCCGCGAGCGCTGGTTCATCTCGCATCAAGTCGACGATCGTTCCGTGATGCCGAATGGGGAGGACGAGCGCGTGCGACGGCGCCTGGGGATTGAGGTCCTCGATCGCGATCACGTCGTCATCCCGATGAATGGTTTTTGCGGGTACGTCCCCTTTGGCAATCCTGCAGAAAATACACCCGTCCATTAATGCCCGCGGATCGTGAAGCTCCACGACTTCGTCGTCGTGTTACCAGCTTCGTCTGAGACGCGCACGGTAACTCGCACCGAGCCGTTCGGATATTCGTATGACGGCAGATATTGAATGAACTGCGAGGTTCGCACGCACTCCGAGGTGACGTCGCGCCCGTCGACCCAAAGCATCGCGCTCGACGGATTCACGGGCACCGCATCCGCGGCAAAGCTCGCGTAGACCGCCGGCCGATTGTTATTGACCGTCGCACCCGCGTCGGGCGCAAAATCGGCAATGCCCGGCGGCGTGCTCGACGCCGAGATCGTCTGCGGCGCGGCCGCGTGCGCGATGTCGTTGCCCGACGCAAGCCGGCCGATCAATGCGTCATCGTCAAAGTTCGCGCCTCGCGGAATCACGTAACTCCCATCGTACACTCCGGGCGCTCGCTGTTGCATCGCTTGATTCGCCACATCGGAGCCGATGTCGAACGTCGCGGCCGCGCCGGGCGTTCCGTGCATCGTCACCGCGATCGTATCTCCGGCTCGCAACGGACGAGTCACGTCGGTCTCGATGCTGTCGATCGTGACGCGCTGCGCGACCGTGGCTATTCGCCGGCTGGCGAGGATCTCTCGCACTTCGTTGGTCTCGACGTTGTAGCGAACGCTGACCTCATCGTTGGGTTGCAGGTCGCCGAAGCCGGCGGCCTTTCCGTTGAGCGAGATCTCCACCGTGCGGCCGGGTGAAATCACCTGACCGTCGTCGAGCACGAACTGATCGCCGGCGATCGCCACGATGCGACCGTTTCTCGAGCCGAACTCGTCAACGACGCGCTCGACGCGGCCGTCCTTGCGCATCTCGACTCGCGCGAAGTCGCCCGGGCGCACGTCGCCGAGCTCACCGGGTGAGGTCACGTCGACGTTGACGTCCTCGACGTCGATGGCCGCATTGGGGCCAATTTTGATCGTCTTGATGCCGCCGTTATATCCGAGCGTCAGCGTCGGCGGATCCGAGAGCACGTCAACTCCCTCGACGGTGCCGAATCGTTCGAAGCCGGTTCCGACCGGAACCAAGCCACGGCTGGAACGCCCCACGAGCTGGGCGACGATCGTGACCGTGTTGCTCCGCCGGTCGAAATGCGCCTGGGCGCCCAGAATGTCGGTGAAGAAGCGCAATGGAACGTAGAGCACGTCCTTGATCTCCAGCAGCGGTCCTTCCAACGTGAGCTCCCCGGCATCGACCTGCGCGATCGGGCTGCCGATGGTGAGCGTGACGATCTTCGATCCAATCTGCGTCACGATGCGGTTGCCGGAGCGATCGAACGTCAGCCCGAGCGCCTCGATCGTTCGGCGCACGGGCACGTACAGCAGATTGTGCTCGAAACGGGGTCCGGGATCGAGCGATAGGACGTTGCCGTTAATGACGATCCCGATCGGGCTCAGGGCAGGCTTTGCTGCGGCAGCAAGTAGCAGCAGCGGCAGCAATGCAAAAATCCATTTCACTTTCAGTGGCTCACTCCAAAACCTCACGATAGACGTCGGCAGTGGCTCGCGCGCAGCGATCCCAGGACAGCCGGCCTGCCGTCTCGCGCCCTAGGTTGACCGAGCGTTCGCGCGTACCCTGGTCGCTGAGTATCTGCTCGAGGAGGGTTCGCAGCCCGTCGACGTCGCGGGCTTTAAACGAGAGCGCGGCAGACGCGAGCAGACGGGGCAGCGAGTCTTCGCAGGCGAGGACCGGGCAGCCGGCGGCCATCGCCTCCAGCATCGGCAATCCGAAGCCCTCTCGCAGCGACGGGTGCACGAGCGCCCTCGCGCCCGCGTAATAGGATGCGAGTTCGTCGCTGCGGATCTCTCCTAGAGCCACGATTCTGCGGGTCGCGTCGCTGCGGCGCTCGAGCTCGCCGCCGAAGTCATCAGGGCCCGTGACGTACAGGTCGACCTTCAAACCCGGCGGCAGCGCCGACCACGCCGCAAAGAGCGTCGCGAGATCCTTGTGGCGGCGATGGTTGCCGACGTAGAGCAGGTACGGTCGCGGGCCGGCGTGCGGTGCGCCCGCGCGCAAAAACGCCTCGCCGACCCCAAGCGGAACGACCCGGATCTTCGAGCGGCGCGTGCCGAGAAAACTCACGAGATCCTCGACGGTGCGCTCGTCGTCGGTGATCACGCGGGCCGCCCGCGCGCACGCCCAGCGAACGAAGGTCTCGTAGTACGGGCGCACCTTCGACTTGAAGTGCGTAGGAAAATGCAAGTGAATTAAGTCGTGAATCGTCACGATGAAGCGCGCGGGCACGACGGCCGGTACGTATTGGGAAAGGAAATGGACCAGTTCGACGCGCGAACGCGCAATCGCCAGCGGCAGCCGCACCTGCTCGTCCCATCCGAAGTTTCCCCCTCGACCGAACGGCACGAAGGTAAACTCGGGAGCCACGCGCGGCAGACGTGCGACGAGCTCGCGAGCGTAGGTTTTCATTCCGACGGAGAGCTGACGAGTCAATCGCGCGTCCAGACCAACGCGCGCGGGCCTCACTGAAATAACGCTTTCCCCATTGCCACCGCCGGATAGATCGCCGATTCGTACGCGACGTACCAGCCGCGCGGACCGTCGAGCAGCGCACCTTTGCCGAACAGGAGCCACCCCAGCCGCAGTACGCTCCTGGCGCACGCGCCGATGAATCCGAGAAGCGAGCCCTGCACCCGCTGCGCTTCCAGCGAGGTATACCGGTCGTATTTGGCTCGATACGATGCCACGTCGGGGTACGAAAAATGCAACAGCGTGCCGCGCAGTTCTCCGACCGGACCCGCGCAGGACCACGCTTCATGCAAGAGCGCATCGGCCGATGCTGCCGGGTTTGCTTTGAGAATCACGCGGTCGGTGCGAAAGAGACGCAACAGCGGCTCGTTGCGCCACATACGCATCGGGTGGCCGCAAAAATACGTCGTGCGACGCACGTTATATCCGTCGACATCGTCAGGGGCTTCGCCGATCGCGTCGCAGAGCACGTCGTCGAGCGCTTCATCGGCATCGAGCATCAACGCCCAAGGCGTCCGGACCGATGCGAGCGCGAAGCGGCGCGCGTCGACGAAATCCGTCCATTCACGCTGCACGACGACGGCGCCGGCTCCACGCGCGAACTGCACGGTATGATCTCGCGAGTACGCATCGAGCACGAACACGTGGATTGCGCGAGGCAGGCTAGTGAGGGCACGTGGCAGATTGCGCTCTTCGTCGCGGGTAAGGACGACGGCAGTGATTAGGCCTGGGTCCAGGTCGCCGCCTCACGAAGGCTCGTCTTTTCATCGATCCGTTCTTGGTGCGCCAGCGCCGCACCGATGAAGTCGCGATAGAGCGGCGCGGGCCGGTTGGGCCGAGATTTGAACTCCGGATGGGCCTGCGTCGCGACGAACCAGGGGTGCATCTCGGGGGGCAGCTCGATCACTTCGACCAGACGCGTCTTGCCGATCGTGTGATGGCCGCTAAAGCGCATCCCGTGCTCTTCGAAGATCGGCCGGTAGCGGTTGTTGAACTCGTAGCGGTGACGGTGCCGTTCGCTGATCTCGAGCGTTCCGTAAGCTCGCGCGGCCTGGCTTCCTTCCTGCAGCGTGCAGGCGTACGTGCCCAGCCGCATCGTTCCGCCGTACATCTCCAAGTTGCGTTGATCCGGCATGAAGTCGATGACCGGATCGACCGTCGTCTCGTCCACTTCGCTCGTCATGGCTTCGGGAAGCTCGCAGACGTTTCGCGCAAACTCGACGCAGGCCAGCTGCATCCCGTAGCAGATGCCCAAAAACGGAATCTTGTGTTCGCGCACGTAGTGAATGGCCCGCAGTTTTCCTTTGACGCCCCGCGCTCCGAAGCCCGGAGCCACGAGCACCCCATGCGCGCCGCGCAGCACGTCGGTGCCCTCTTTCTCAATCAGCTCCGAATCGATTCGCTTGATCTCGACCGACGAATGGTAGAAGACGCCCGCGTGGGCGAGCGCCTCGTTAATCGAGATGTAGGCGTCCTTGAGTTCGACGTACTTGCCGATCAACGCGATCGTGACGTGACGCTCCGGATGAAGCAGACGGTCCGCGATCGCAACCCAATCATTGAGGGATGGCCGCGTTGGCGGAAGGTTCAGCTTGCGGATCGCGGCCTGCGCCAGACCCTCGGCCTCGAGATTGAGCGGAACCTGATAGATCGTGCGGGCATCGCCGTTCTGAACGACCGCGCTGGGCGGAACGTCGCAGAAGAGCGCGATCTTCTCCTTCAGCTCCAGCGGCATCGGCAGTGCGGATTGCGTGCGGCAGACGATGGCGTCGGGCGAGATCCCGATTCCGCGCAGCTCGCGCACCGAGTGTTGCGTCGGCTTGGTCTTGAGCTCGTCGGCCGCACCGAGATGCGGAACCAACGTCAGGTGAACGTACATTACGTTCTCGTCCCCAACATCGTAACGCATCTGGCGAATCGCTTCCAGGAAAGGCAATGACTCGATGTCGCCGACCGTTCCGCCGACCTCGACGATGAAAACGTCCGCGCGGCTGGCCTCGGCCACTCGTTTGATGTGCGCCTTGATCTCGTTGGTGATGTGGGGAATTACTTGCACGGTCGCGCCCAGATAATCGCCGCGCCGCTCCTTTTCGATAACGGAGTTGTAGACCTGACCGGTCGTAACGTTATTGGTCCGCTGCAGGTTTTCGTCGATGAAGCGCTCGTAGTGGCCAAGATCGAGGTCGGTCTCCGCCCCGTCTTCGGTCACGAAGACCTCGCCGTGCTGGTACGGGTTCATAGTACCGGCATCGACGTTGATGTACGGATCGAGCTTCTGGATCGAGACGCTAAAACCGCGGGCTTTGAGGAGCCGTCCGAGGGAGGCGGCGGTGATGCCCTTGCCGAGCGAACTCACAACGCCCCCGGTGAAGAATATGTACTTCGCCATCTCGGGAGGTTCTTATTCCACCCGTTCGCGCTTCAGACCTATTGAGGGCAGACGCCCCTCAAGGTAAGCCTCACCGGTCGGAGGGTCTGGGGATGCGGGCTCGGTGAAGATTCGTGCGTGGGATCGCCCTTGGGCGTTTTTGTGGTGATTCGTGCCGCTTGCGAAGCATTTTTGTTCGTTTTCGATCGCCCCAGTGCGTATCTCGGGCTCGGAGCCGCTGCGTACGGTGCGGTGCTGTGGCTGATCACCCGATTTTGCATTCGCTTGGATCTGGAGTCGGAGGGGCGCGCGCTCAAAGCGCAAGCCACGGGCTGGCGGCTATGGCTGCGCGCCGCGGTTGTGGCGGCGACGATCGCGCTCGTCATCCCCGGGCGGCAGTGGTATTGGCATAGCACGTTCTATGCCGCGATTCAGCACTTCGCGGCGCCGGTGCACCTCGGCCACGACAGCGCGCTGCCGAACTCGTATTTTACGCACTCGTGCCGGGTCTGTTGTTGTTTGCGCTGGGAGCGAAGCCGATCGAACTGGGATTAATGCCGTGGCGAAAGGGTGGATCGCTTGCACTTCTCGGGGCCCTCGCGCTTCCGGCGATTCTTACCGGGATCTGGTTTGTCAGGGGAAACGGCAGCGTTGCTCTGCTGCTCTTCTTCTTCGTGCGCAATCTCCTGAGTAACGGCTTTAGCGAAGAGTTCTTAATGCGCGGCACGCTCTTTAGCCATTTGCGCGTATTTATGTCCAAGGAGTGGGGTCTGGTGACGGCTCGGCCGCCATTGCGATGAATGCGCCGATCGGTTATTTTCTCGGCCTCATGGCGCTACGCGCGCGCAGCGCGGTATTTACGGGCCTGATTCATGCGACGATGGACATGATGGGAGAGATGATGCGCGGCTGATCTTCAGGTAACGGTCGAGTCCCGCGTAATCCCGGCCCACAGCGATAGCAGAGTGCGGAAAAGCCAATCTCGTGATCGTTGCGAGGCCCGTCATCGTCGGCGGCGCGGCTTCCAAGAGAATCAGAGCGTTTGCGTTCAGCAGCAACGCGAGCGTGTCGAGCAAGCGGCAATAGAGCGTGAGTCCGTCCGGGCCGCCGTCGAGCGCTTCTCGCGGCTCGAATCCAACGGGATCGGGCTTACTGGGAATCTCGGCGGTCGGAATGTACGGCAGGTTTGCGACGACGAGATCGAAACGCTGCGCGCTCACCGGCTCCGTCAGGTCACCGACGTAGAAACGACAGCGATCGGCTACTCCAAAGCGGCGAGCGTTTTCGTTCGCGATCGCGATGGCGGCAGGCGAAATATCGGTTCCGCAAACGGTCGCGCGCGTTTCAGCGGCGATCGTGCAGGCGATTGCGCCGGAGCCGGTGCCGACGTCGAGAACGCGCAACGGCCGGTTTCCCATGAAGCGTAACGCTTCATCAACGAGGTGCTCCGTCTCCGGGCGCGGGACGAGCACGTTGTCGTTAACGACAAACTCGCGCCCGTAGAAGCCGGCGCTCTCGAGTAGATACGCCACCGGAACGCCCTCGGAGCGCTGCGTACTGAGCCGTTCGAATGCTTGGACCTCTTCTCGCGACGGCGTCGCATCACCGTGAGCGACGATCCATTCGCGGTCCCGACGCAGCGCGTGAGCCAACAGCAGCAGCGCGTCCGCACGCGGCGAGGCGCTGGAGTCGTGCAAGAGTTCCGTCCCCTCTGCCAAGGCTTGCGCAACGCTCGTCACTGCGCTTCGCCTGCGAGCTGCCGAGCCCGCTGATCGGCGATGAGCTCCTGCGCGATCCGCCCGAGATCGCCGTCGACAATCGCTCGTATATTTCCGAAGCTGCGATTGATCCGGTGATCGGTCACGCGGTCCTGCGGAAAGTTATAGGTGCGAATCTTCTCCGAGCGCTCGCCGCTGCCGACTTGCGAGCGGCGCAGCGAATCGACCGCCTCTTCTTGCTCGCGGCGTTTGCGGTCGTAGAGCGTCGCGCGCAGCATCTGCATCGCCTTTTCGCGGTTTTGCGTCTGCGAGCGCTCCTGTTGCGACGCGACGATAATTCCCGTCGGGACGTGCGTGATCCGAATCGCCGATTCGGTCTTATTGACGTGCTGGCCGCCGGCGCCCGAAGCCTTATACGTATCGACCTGGAGATCCGACGTCCGAATCTCCACTTCGGCATCGTTCTCTACTTGCGGCAAGACGGCAACCGTTGCGGTGCTCGTATGAATGCGACCCTGTGCTTCGGTGGCGGGAACGCGTTGAACGCGGTGGACTCCCGATTCGTGTTTCAACACGCGATAGGGCCGATTTCCGTTTACCGTAAAGACGATCTCTTTGTAACCGCCCGCGTCGCTCAAGCTTTCCGAGACGAGCTCGACCTTCATTCCCGCCGATTCGGCAAAGCGCATATACATTCGCGCGAGATCGCCGGCGAAGATCGCGGCTTCGTCGCCTCCGGTACCGGCGCGGATTTCCACGAAGACGTCTTTGGAATCGTCGGGATCCTGCGGCACCATCAACGCCGCCAGTTCTTCCTCGAGCGCGGCGGTGCGCTCGAGCAGCGCGCGGTTCTCTTCAAGCGCCAAGTCTCGCAACTCGCCCGTTTCCAATCGCGCAAGCTGTTCGTTGGCATCGATCGCCGCGCGAAGTTTGGAGATCTGCCGGTGCGTTTGAACCGGTGGTTCGAGTTGCGCGCGCTCTCTTATGAGCGCGGTGTAGCGCTCTTGGTCGAAGCCGCCCGCAGGGTTGGCGAGGTCGGCTTCGATCTCGTCGAAGCGGCGCGCCATCGTCGCCAGGCGCTCCGTCAGCGCGTCAGTCTGGGATGCCAGTTAGAGTGCGGCAGCCGCCTTTTTAGCTTCGCGCGTCTTCTGGCGGGCTGCGGCCTCCTCTTGTTTCTTCTGCGCGGCGGCCGAGCGTTGATTGAACTTATCGACGCGACCCGCCGTATCGACGAGCTTCTGCTGACCAGTGAAAAGCGGATGGCACGCGGCGCATATCTCGACGGCGATCTCCGGCAGCGTCGAACCGGTTACGAAAGTGTTGCCGCACGCACAGTGAACGCGCGCCTCTGGATACCATTTGGGATGAATCTTACTCTTCACAGCTTTAGCATTATATCAGAGAGGGCAAGCGCCAAATCCACAGGAGGCCGCCGCGCTGCCCCCAAAGCCAAGAGGTGTGAAATCGTCTTCCTTGCTTGCTTTCGCCGGCGGCGCGATCGTCGCCATCGCCCTATTTGGCGGCCTACCGCAAGGCCGCATCGCAGCGATGGCCGCAACGCCACCGCCGACGCCGCCCCCTATCGACTCGACAGCCGCAATGACTCCCCAGCCGGATTCCTCGACGCTGCCCCAGCCGGCGGCGACGCTCTTCCCGCTCGGGTCGTCCCCCAAGAGTACCAAGAGCACGGCAACGCCAAGCCCGCCCCCCAACGCGCGAAAGGGGCTGGACGGAGTCTGGGAGGTTCAGATTCAGCATCCCATGACGACCGACTACACGCACATTCAACTGCATCAACAAGGCGGCGCGCTAACCGGCACCTACCTCGATGCGAAAAAGAAGCAGTATCCGCTGGTGGGAACGGTTGACGGCCAAGACGTGCGCCTCATCGTCTCGCTGCCCAACGGCACGACCCTCCTCATGGAGGGCAAGCTGGACGGCACGACCGACATGGTCGGAATGCTGACGTCGGCCGGCGGGCAGTTGCCATTTACCGCGGCCTATCGGGCCAAAGAGAAATGGATTGAAAACGTCAATCCCTCACCGGGTGGCGTCTCGCAACCGGGTGCCTACACTCCGCCCTAAGTTTAGAATTAGAAGCCCACTTGGTTGCGTTCGGAAGGAGGACCCTCTGACCGAGCGCCGGAGCAGGATCGCGGAGGCGCGAGGCAGCCGATAGGAGCGCCGCATGGAGGTGGCGCGACGAATGTGTCCGACGCCGAATGCAACCAAGTCGGCTTCGGAATCTAGGGCTCATTGAGCGTTTTCGGCTAGGCGGCGTTCGACGTACGGAACCAAGCCGCCGGCGTCGATGAGCGATTGCATGAAGGGCGGAAACTCCGCGGCCCGATAGGTCGTGCCCTTAGTCAGGTTACGGACGATTCCGCTAGCAGGTTCGACTTCGATTTCGTCGCCCGGCTCGATTCCGTCGACTGCTTCGGCCGACTCGAAGATCGGAAACCCAATGTTGAGCGCGTTGCGGTAGAAGATTCGGGCAAAGCTCTTGGCGATGACCGCCGAGGTTCCCGAAGCCTTGATGGCGATCGGGGCGACCTCGCGACTCGATCCGCAGCCGAAGTTCGTATCGGCAACGATGATGTCGCCGGGCTTCATCTTGGCCGTGTATTCGGGATCGAGCCCTTCGAGCGCATGCTTCCCGAGCTCCGTCTTATCGATGATGTTGCAGTATTTTCCGGGAATGATCACGTCGGTGTCGACGTTCTTGCCATACTTGTGCGCGTGGCCGCGTAGCGTCGCTTCCATTCCTACACCGGTACCGCTTCTACGACGCGCGGGTCTGTGATGCGCCCGGTGAGCGCCGATGCCGCGCACGTGGCCGGCGAGGCGAGATAGATCTCGGCCTTCGGCGAACCCATCCGCCCAACGTAGTTTCGATTGGTCGTCGAAATTGCGCGTTCACCGTCTCCCAGCGTGCCCATGTGGCCACCGAAACAGGCGCCGCAGCCGGGTGTATTTACGGCACAACCCGCGGCAGCCAGCGTCGTCAGAATGCCCTCGTCGGCGGCCTGCATCCAGACCTTCTGCGAGCCCGGGTTGACGATCACGCGAAGGTTGGGAGCGATCCGTTTACCGGCGAGGATCTTTGCGACGACGCGCAGGTCGTCGATATAGCCGTTGGTGCACGAGCCGATGAAGACCTGATCGACCTTCAAGTCGTCGCGCGTGACATCCGAGATCGGATGCACGTTATCGGGCGTATGCGGACACGCGACCTGCGGCTCCAGCTCGCTAATGTCGATGGAGATCACGCGCTCGTAGACGGCGTTGGTATCGGCCCGCTCCAGGACGAACGGCCGATCGGTGCGTTCTTCCACGTATGCGATCGTCTTTGCGTCGGCGTGGAAGATGCCGTTCTTGGCACCGGCCTCGATCGCCATGTTGGCCATGGTGATGCGCCCGGTGATCGAGAGCTCGTCGACGGTCGAGCCGTGATACTCGATCGCGCGATAGGTCGCGCCGTCGATGCCCAACTCGCCAACGGTCCGCAGCATGATGTCCTTTGCGTACACGAACGGACCCGGTTTGCCGCTGTAGACCAGCTTGATCGAAGCCGGAACCTTCAGCCAGACTTCGCCTAGGACGAACGCCGCAGCGATATCCGTCGACCCCATTCCCGTCGCGAAGGCGCCGAACGCACCGTAGGTACAGGTATGCGAGTCACCGCCAACGATCAGCTCCCCAGGCGCGACCAAACCCTCCTCCGGAAGCACGACGTGTTCGATCCCGCCCCGGCCCACATCGAAGAAGTGCTCGACCTTCTGCTCGGCCGCAAACTCTTTCATCAGGCGGGCGAGGCCGGCCGATTGCGCGTCCTTCGCGGGCACGAAGTGGTCTGCGACCAGTGCGATCTTACTCGGATCGAAAACCTTGCTGGCCCCTTTGATGTTGCGCATGACGCCGATGGCGACGGCGGCGGAGAGCTCGTTTGCGAGGACCAGATCTACCTTCGCGTTGATGATTTGTCCCGGCTCAACTCCGTTGAGGCCGGCATGCCGCGCGAGAATTTTTCAGTCAGTGTCATCCCCATGATAAGAGCATTATAGCGCGAAGTAGGCTCCGAGACCTTCGATTTATATGCAGCACGAGCACGGATTTGGCTTTGCAACGCGCGCGATTCACGCCGGAACGCCACCCGATCCGGCGACGGGATCCCGCGCCGCCCCGATCTACCAAACGGCGGCGTACGTCTTCGGCTCGACCGAGCAGGCGGCCGAGCTTTTTGCATTGCGCAGTTACGGCTACATCTACAGCCGGATCAGCAATCCGACGGTCGCCGCGTTCGAAGAGCGCATGGCCAGTCTCGAAGGCGGGCTCGGCGCGATCGCGTTTTCCAGCGGCCTGGCGGCGCAGCTCTGCACGATTCTCTCGCTGGCACAGGCCGGCGACCACTTAGTCTGCGCGCAAAACGTCTACGGCGGCACGGTAACTCAGCTCAGCGTGACGGTCAAACGAATGGGAATCGACACGACGTTCATCTCCGCCGAGAATCCGGACGCGGCTCGCGCGGCGATCGGGGCCAAAACGAAGTTTCTTTTCGTAGAAACGATCGGCAATCCGTCGGGCGTCGTCGCAGATTTGCGCGCCTTCGCGGCGGTAGCCCATGAAGCCGGCATTCCGCTGGTGGTCGACAACACGTTCGCGACGCCCTACCTCTGCCGGCCGATCGAGCTGGGCGCCGATATCGTCCTGCACTCCGCGACCAAGTTCATCAACGGGCACGGCACGGCAATTGGCGGCGTCTTGATCGAATCGGGAAAGTTCCCATGGGGCAACGGCCGCTTTCCACTGCTCGACACGCCGAGCCCCGGCTACCATGGCAAGGTCTTCACCGAAACCTTCGGAGAGTACGCGTTCCTCATGCGAGCGCGCGCCGAAGTCTCACGCGACGTCGGCGCCGCGATGTCGCCGATGGATGCGTGGCTGATGCTCCTGGGCCTGGAAACACTGGAACTGCGGATGGACCGTCACGTGCGCAACGCGCGCGCGGTCGTGGACTTTCTTCGCAATCGCCCTGAAGTTGCGTGGGTACGCGCGCCGCAGATGGGCTCCGTTTTTACGTTCGGGCTGGGCGGCGGTCGCGAGGCCGGCCGCCGCTTCATCGACGCGCTCGAGCTGTGGAGTCACCTCGCCAATATCGGGGACGCGAAGAGCTTGGTGATCCATCCAGCGTCGACGACGCATTCGCAGCTTTCCGACGAAGAGTTGCGCCTGGCGGGAGTCGAGCCCGAGAGCATTCGGCTCTCAGTCGGTCTGGAAGACATCGACGATTTGCTCTGGGACCTCGATAACGGCCTGCGCGCGGCCGCCGTGTCATCCTGACCCTTCGACTCGCTACGCTCGCTCAGGACTGCGCTCCGCGCAGGCGCTAAGGAATGTCATCCTGAGCCTGTCGAAGGATGATATAGCATGATCCTTTCAACGCCTTCCCAGCTGCGCGATCTCCTCGCGCGCGTGCGCACCGTGGCGATGGTCGGCGCATCGAGCAATCCGCTGCGCCCGAGCTACACGGTCTTCTCCTATTTGCGAACGCAGACGCCGTACGACGTCGCGCCGATCAATCCAACGCTCACCGAGATCGACGGGACCGAGGCCTATCCAACGCTCGCCGCATATTCCGAGCAACGCGGAGCGCCCGACGTCGTGGACGTCTTTCGCAAGCCCAGCGAACTGGTCGGCGTCGCGAACGATGCAATCGCTGCCGGCGCACGAGCGATCTGGTTCCAATACGGCGTCATCAACGACGAGGCAATCGCACTCGCCGACCAGGCGGGTCTCGACGTCGTCATCGATCGTTGCATGAAGGTCGAGCACGCGCGCTTCCGCGGCGGACTTTCGACAAGCGGGCTGAACAGCGGCTTGATCACGTCGCGTCGTCGGGAGGACGTGAAGGTCAGGCCGGCATAAGGCGGACGCGCTTGCGGAGGCCGGGGACGCGGGTCTTTCGCTCGAAGGCCGCATCGGCAGTCAACAGCACGTCGCCCTCAGCTTCCGCAAGCGCAAGATACAGACAGTCGTAGACGGGGTGATCCAACCGATCCGCCAGCTCGGCGGCTCGCGCCGCATGAGGCCGTGAGGGTACGATCCGAACGTGATCGAGCGTGCTAAGAAGGATTGAAAGCGCGGGAATGCTTCGGCCCGCGCGCTGCAGTTTCCAAAAAGCATTCAGTGTTTCGGGAATCAAGAGATCGGGAGCGGCCAGTCCTTCCCCGAACAGCAGTCGCTCCGACTTCGGGTTGCCCAACGAAGCTACCAGAGCGCTCGCGTCAACGATCAACGTGCCCGGTCCTCGCGCAGCGCCGCGAGGGCCGCGTCGACGTCGAAGTTCAACTGGCCTTGCTCCCGCAGTCGATCGAGCTCATTGACGAGCGCGGTGCCGGAATACGGACCTTCAGCTTGGAGCGCCGCTAACGCTTCAGCTTGTAGCGATCGCCCGTTGCGTTTTGCACGCGTTTTGAGCCGCGCAACCGTCGCTTCGGGCACGTTTCGGATGAGAATGTCTCCCATGAAAGCGTTTATGATAGCATCGGAAGGGCCTCCGGGTCAATCGTCAGTCGGCCGGCGTAAACGACCTAAGGTCCTCGGCATCTAGCGAACAACCGCGTGGCTCGACATCGATGTCGCGCCCGATGAGCACGAACCCATCGTCGTACTGTATGCCGAGATCTTCGGTTTGAACTGCAATGCACGACGAGCGGTTCGCCAGATCGACGTGAAGGATCGCGCCGATCTCGCCTTTCGCAAGCGTTTTACGATCCGGCCCGACGACGCGCGCGCGCAGCCATGGCGGCGCAACTTTGCGCCGCTGCGCGAGCACAGCATCGGCTGGCATGCGATCGTAATACTGCGACGACAGTTCCGTCATCCCGTACTCGGCCACGATCGCCTCGGGACTAACTCCGAAGCGGTCGCAAGTTCGTTCGTACAGCTCCTCACGCGATACCATGCGCGAGCGTCCTTTGAAACCGCCGGTCTCCATGATCCGCGAACCCGGCGGCAATGAGACGCGCAACTCCTCGCCTTCCATCGCGTCGAGCACATGCACGAGCGCAAAGGCGGTCGCTGCTAGGCAGATCGGTTGACCCTGCGCGATCGCGAGGCGCAGATCACCCTTAAACGCTTCAAAAAGCAGGTCGCCGTCGCGCAGATACCAGCCGGTCTTTCCATCGCCGCGCTTCTCGGCCACCCGTTTCATCATGTATCCGAGTGACGAATGCGGCGCCTCGCGCGGATTCGGCACGCAGTTCAAGTAGCGCAGCGCGGCGCCGTCGACGAGCATGAGGCGATCGAAGCCGGCTAGCAGCGCCGCGTCGTACAGAGCCGCGGTTTCGAGGTAGTGCCGCCCGGGTTTGCCGTCGGTGGTGCCGCTGGTTTCAAACGCGAGCGCGGCATCACGCAGGTCGAATGTTGCGAGCGTTGCTTCCTTGAAGGCAGGTGCCGGAAGCGCTGGGATCGCTTCCCACGACGCCGGAGGTGCGTCGCACGTCACTCCGAGCCGCTCGCAGTACCGCGCGTAGGGCGCATTATAGCGAAGTTGGTAATCGAAAAGCCGGAGGGCGAGGTCATTGAACTCGCCCTGCGTTAGTTCGGCACCGTCGCGGTGCCAAGCGTTTATGACGCCGAGGATTTCGCGATCGAACGCCTGTGATTCGCTATGATAGTCCAAGTTGTAACACCGTTCACCCTTCGAGAGGCTCAGGGCGACACCGGGATCGGTCAGGGTGACACCGGGATCGGTCAGGGTGACACCAGGAGGCTTAAGTGGACGCGGAAAGCAGCTCGACGAGCGAGAGTTCGGCGGCGTCGCCGGGGCGAACGCGCGTCTTGGTGATGCGCGTGTAACCGCCGGTTCGGCCTTTGAGTGCCGGAGCGATCTGTTCGACGAGCTTCTTCACGACCGCGGGCTCGGTAAGAAACTCCGCGATCTGGCGCCGAGCGGCAAGATCGCCGGCCATGGCCGTCGTGATCAATCGCTCGGCGATCTTGCTGATCTCCTTCGCCTTCGTTGAAGTCGTCTCGATCTTTTCGTGCTTGAAGAGCGACGTCGCGAGATTGCGCAACAACGCCTTACGGTGACCGTCGGTGCGGGAGAGTCGCTTGTACGCGATAGAATGCGGCATGTTCGTTACAACGCTACGACTGGCGCAGCGCCAACCCCCTCTCAGCAAGAACCAGTTTTATCTCGTCGAGCGACTTCTTGCCGAAGTTGCGCATCTTCATAATTTCGTCTTCGGTCAAGTCCAGCAACTCGGAGACCTTCGAAATACCGGCGCGTTTGAGGCAGTTGAACGAGCGAACCGAGAGGTTGAGCGTCTCGACCGGAATATCCCACTCGTTTGGCGGCGCCTCGGGTAACGGCTCCGCGCGGTTGGTAAACGAAACGAAGAGATCGAGTTGCTCCTGCATGATCGTCGCGGCGGTCGAAAGCGCCTCATCGGGGGTGATCGAGCCGTTGGTCTCGACTTCGACGGTCAGGCGGTCGAAATCGACGCTCTGTCCCACGCGCGTATCGTCGACGGTAAAGTTGACCTTGCGAATCGGCGAAAAGATCGAGTCCAAGGGAATCAATCCGATCATGTGCTCGACGTTGCGCTGACGGTCGGCCATCACGTAGCCGCGGCCCTTCTCCACGCCGATCTCCATCGTCAGCTTCGCGTCTTTCGACGAGAGCGTGGCGAGCCGGTAGTTCGGTTCCAGAACCTCGACGTCGGCGTCGGGCACGATATCGCCGGCAGTCACTTCGCGAGCCCCGCTCACCGCGAGCGTCAGGACCTTGGGCTCGTCGCTGTTGAGCTTGACCGGCAAGCCCTTGAGGTTAAGCATCAATGCGATCGTATCTTCGACCATCCCGGGGATGGTCGAAAACTCGTGCAGCACGCCGTCGATCTTCATGTACGTGACCGCCGCGCCCGGAATCGAGCTAAGCAAGACGCGCCGCAGCGCGTTCCCGAGCGTGATTCCAAAGCCGCGCTCGAGCGGTTCGATAACGAACTTGGCGTAGTTGTCGCGACGCTCGCGAACTTCGATGGTTGCGCCAACCGGCGTTTCCAACATGGTCATTTTGAGTGGTCGTATCCTTTATTGCCGCTTACGTTATCCGCCCGCCGTCCACGACGACAGACGATCGTACGCCTAGCGGCGGTGTAGTGTTGTTAGCGCGAGTAATATTCTACGATGAGCTGCTCGTCGACCGGCGTGTCGATCTGCTCGCGCGGCGGCGCTTGCAGCACCTTCGCGGTCTTCTCTTCATCGTTCCATTCGAGCCACTCCGGTGGCCGCCGGCTCTGTGCCACTTCGAGATTCGATCCGAAGACCGGCGACTTCAGACTCGCCGGTGCGATCGTGATCGTGTCGCCCGCTCGTACGACGTACGACGGGATGTTTACGATGCGGCCGTTGACTCTGAAGTGGCGATGCGTGACGAGTTGGCGCGCCTGCGCGCGGCTCTGCGCCAAGTTCAGCCGGTAGATCACGTTATCGAGTCGCCGCTCGAGCAGTTGCAGGAACGTGCGCCCGGTTTGACCCGGAACGCGCGCGGCCTCACGGAAATAGTTTCTGAACTGCGTCTCGTGAACGCCGTAATAACGGCGCATCTTCTGCTTCTCGCGCAGCTGACGTCCGTACTCCGAGACCTTCGTCCGCGACTTGCCGGTCGTCTTCTGACCGGGAGCCGTGCCGCGCCGCTCGACCGCACACATGCGGGAAAGGCAGCGGTCGCCCTTGAGGAACAACTTGATCTTCTCGCCCGTTTTACTGGCCGCGGTTTCTCGGCGGCAGAGCCGGCAGACCGGCCCCGTATATCGCGACATCGGCCTACACCCGGCGCCGCTTCGGCGGACGGCAACCGTTATACGGTATCGGCGTCACGTCTTTGATCATCGTGATCTCCAGGCCGGCGGCCTGAAGCGAACGAATCGCGGCCTCTCTTCCGGCACCGGGCCCCTTGACCAGGACTTCGGTCGACTTCATCCCGTGTTCCATCGCTTTGCGGGCCGCCGCTTCGGCGGCCATCTGAGCCGCAAACGGCGTGGACTTCTTCGATCCCTTGAACCCGAGGTTTCCCGCGGAGGCCCATGAGATGACGCCGCCATGCGGATCGCTGATCGTGACGATGGTATTGTTAAACGAGGCATGGACGTGTGCGACGCCCGAGGCAACGTTCTTTACTTCGCGTTTCTTGCGCGACTTCGTTTGCTTCTTGGCAGCCAAAATCTCTCCCGATTTACGACGTGATGGGTCGCCGGCGCCTTGAAGGCGCCAAGAAGGTATCTTACCGCAGCGGGCGCGGCCCGGTCAAATCGAGGCGCGTAATCCAGCTGACGCGCTCCGATCCTGAGTCCAGGCGAGCGAGCCCAAGGTGAGGGCCCGGTCGATGCGACCGGGCCCCCCTTTTCGCTCCTTAGCTAGCGAGTTATGGATAGAGTATCCGGAAGCCGATTCCCGCAAACGGGCCGTTATAGTTGCGATTGACTGGAGCGTTCTGTTTGTTGCTCCAATTGTCGCCCATCCACCCCAGATCGATAAAGACCGGGCTCTTCCCGACGACGTAATCGATTCCAACCTGATACTTGAGAATGTTGTAGGCGAGATCGTACGAGGTCGGGCTGATGGAGGCGGTGGAGAGATTGTTGTACGTCCCCTTGGCGTTCGGATAGTACCAAACGCTGCCGAAGAACGAGAGCGGCTGGTTGAGATCCGGCAGCTTCTCCGCACCGAAACCAAACGTGTTCATATTCGGATAGCCGTAGTTGTTCGAGAGCCACATATAGCCCACGCCGATGTAGATTCGCGGCTGAAGAACTCGTACGGCGAAGCGCGCCTCGGCATCCTGGTCGTCTAATGGTTGCGAAACCAGTACCGGCGAGCTGCCTTGCCCTCCGATGGTCGTAACGTAGCATTCCGGATAGTAGGCCGACGAGCCCGGAATCTTGCCGTTACAGTTGTGCGGATACTGATAGCGCTCGAACGTACCCTCGAGCATGAAGGGAATGCTGCCGAGACTGAACTCACCCGCGCCGCGAACCGCAAACGAGTTCGTGCCGGTATTCCCGGGACTAAATTCGTTGTAGACCTTGGGCGAGATGATGTAATCGCCGGCCACAAAGGCTTCGCCTAGAAGCGGCCGAGGTGTCGGCGGCGGGGGCGGTGGGGGCGGCGGCGGTGGTGCCGGCGGCGGCGGAGCCGGGCTCGGCGGCGGCGTCGCTGGAACGTAGCGAACAACCACTAAGTGGCGATCCGCTACCCACAGCACATAGGCGCCCATGCCTTCCGAAATAACGCGGACCGGCACGAGCACCGTGCCCTTATACATCATCGGCGGCACGTCCAGGGGACGCGATTCGCCGTTGATCACTACCTCCGGCTTGCCGACGGTGACTTTCACCTCGGCGCCGGGTTTCGATACGGTTGCCGTCTGACTTCCCGCATCCCAAGTAACCGTCGCGCCCATTTGCTCGAACATCGAGCGCAGCGGAATCAACAGCGTACCCCCTCGGACGAGCGCAGACAGTACGCGTCCTTGCTTGTCGATGTCGGGTTTGCTGTAGACGTGATGATCGTTAAAAAGAATCGGTATTTGCCCGGATGGCGGAGATCCGAAGTCCGCCGTTGGCGTTGAGCTCATCTGCGCGACGCTGTTGCCATTGTTTCCAGACGTCGCGTTCGACGGAGCCGCAACCGCACTTAACCCGCAGAGCGCTACGATTAGCGCGGCGAGTAATCCGGTGCTCAGTCGTTTCACGAGTGCCTCCTTAATGCTTGAACGCGAGCGGGTGCCCGAAATGCACCCTCTCGCAATAAAGACACGATATCCGCTATTTCCCCAGGTCGCAACGTCACAAACACCCCTTCATGCTCGCTATGGCTCAAACTCTCACGGAAAGCCAATCAAAACGTCATGCTGCCGAACGCATGCATGCATTCAAAATAAAACGACGCCGGCTGCGGATTGCAGCCGGCGTCGCCGGAGAGCGCCTCTCTGTTAGAAGGGAAGGTAGAACGCGAGGCCGGCGTACGGCCCGTTGAACGTGTATGAGATCGGAGCGTTATTCTTATTGGCTCCGTTCTCGCCGGCCCAGCCGAGATCGATGGCGACCGCGGGAATGAATGCCCACGAGATCCCCACTTGATACTTCAGCACGTTATACCCAAGGCCATACGTCGTGTTCGGCGGACCCTCCGTTGAGGTC
Source organism: Vulcanimicrobiota bacterium (assembly GCA_963725605.1). GTDB lineage: Bacteria > Vulcanimicrobiota > Vulcanimicrobiia > Vulcanimicrobiales > Vulcanimicrobiaceae > Cybelea. The sequence goes on from CAVRYW010000006.1 coordinate 198,086, forward strand.
GTGGTGTACGAACCGTTAACGTTGGGATAGTAGAACACGCTGCCGTAATAGTTGAACGCCTGTCCGGGATCGGGCAGCTTTTCGATGCCGCCGCCGACCGCGTTCATGTTTGGGTAACCGAAGTTGTTGGAGTTCCAAAGATATCCGACCGCGATGTAGACGTGCGGCTGGAATATCCGATAGCCGAGACGGACGTCACCGTCACGATTGACTGCCGTGAACGACGGTACGTAGGCCGAACCCCGGCTACCGATGACGGTCACGTAGCACTGCGGTCCAGCGCTGTAAGCGGCCGACGGCGGAACGCCGCAGTTATGCGGATACTGCCAGTTCTTATAGTCGACTTCGACCATGAACGGCAGACCGCCGGCGTTGAACTCTACGCCGCCGCGAGCAGTCCACGAGCCCGTGCCCGAGTTGCCCGGGGAGAACTGGTTGTAGATTTTCGGTGAGATCATGTAGTCGCCCGCGACGAAGAACAGGTTGGCCGGTTTCGGCGGCGGTGGCGGCGGGGGCGGCGGCGGGGGCGGCGGCGGCGGGGGCGGCGGCGGCGCCGGGCTCGGCGGCGGCGTCGCTGGAACGTAACGAACGACCACTAAGTGGCGATCGGACACCCACAGCACATAGGCGCCCATGCCTTCCGAAATAACGCGGACCGGCACGAGCACGGCGCCCTTATACATCATCGGCGGCACGTCCAGGGGACGCGACTCGCCGTTGATCACTACCTCCGGCTTGCCGACGGTGACTTTCACCTCGGCGCCGGGTTTCGATACGGTTGCCGTCTGGCTTCCCGCATCCCAAGTAACCGTCGCGCCCATTTGCTCGAACATCGAGCGCAACGGAATCAACAGCGTACCGCCTACAACCAGCGCGGACAATACGCGTCCTTGCTTGTCGATGTCGGGTTTGCTGTAGACGTGATGATCGTTAAAAAGAATCGGAATCTGGCCGGATGGCGGAGATCCAAAGTCCGCCGTTGGCGTTGAGCTCATCTGCGCGACGCTGTTGCCATTGTTTCCAGACGTCGCGTTCGACGGAGCCGCAACCGCACTTAACCCACAGAACGCTACGATTAGCGCGGCGAGTAATCCGGTGCTCAGTCGTTTCACGAGTACCTCCTTAGAAGATGACGTTTTGCCGGGTAAGGCGGCTGCCTTACCACATGCCAAGGCACGAGCCGGCGCCCAAAGCGCAGCCTCTCGTACAAGGACACGATACGCGTTATTGCTCGATTACGCAACGTGGTAAGCGCCAGAGCCACGCCGCCCCGACTAACGTCTCACAGAGGGCCATCGCGAACGCCACCCGGGGGGCCTGGTGCCCCGCGCCCAACCGGAGGGCCTGGAGGACCGCCGTCGTCAGGGCCGGAGCGATGATCTGCGGCAACACAATGGCGAGGTTCCAGATCCCCATCGCCGCCGCCATCGCATTCAATGGGAGCAGCCGGCAAGCGATTGCCCAGTCGGCCACGAGAAAGACTCCCCAGCCCAAGCCGGCAAGCAGCGTCGCCACGACGACGGCGGCGAGGCCGTGCGAGCCGATGAAGAGCGCCAACGCCACGATGAACCCCGCTGCGCCGGCCGTCGCGACGAGCCGCTTATCCATCCTGTCGCTCGGGCGGGCGGCAAGTGCGGCGCCCACCGCACCGACGAGGGTGAAGCTGACGATCAGTATGCCCGTCTCGCGCCGGCCATCGGCTAACGTCGCCGCGCCGAGCACGCCGTTGACGTAGAACAGCAAATAGCCCAACAAGGTGTAAAAGCCAACGTACACGAGGGCGCGCGAAACGAACAAATCCACGAACGCCCGCGTGACCGGCAGTCGCTTCTCCGCTCCCGGCGGCGAGACGGATAGCGCCAGCCGTCGCACGTGCGCCGACGTAACGAGACACGTCGTGAGCAGTAGCGCGCTCAAGGCCGCGCCGAGCCAGCGCGCATTCGCGATGAAGCTCGCAGCCAGCGCCCCGACGGCATTGCCCGCGCCCTGAAAGGCGGCCATCCACGAGGACGCAATACCGGTGCGATCGCGCTCGACGAAATCCGGAATGATCGCCTGATAGGGCCCGATCGCTAGGTTGAGGGCGGCTTGCACCGCGATGTAGGCGACCATCAGCGCGACCAGCGTGTGGGCACCATAGAAGAACCCGATCGCGCCAGCGCCGCCAATCGCGCCGGTGACATAGAACTCGACGCGCCGGCTGCCCTGCCGGCGACGCGCGTCCGAATAGAAACCGACGACGACTTGCACGATCGCTGCAACGATTGCACCGGCCGTAGCCAGGCGGCCATAGGCGATCAGCGCGTTCCCAGGAGCCAGCTCGATGGTGCGCGATTGCAGCGAAATCCCAAGCAACGCACCCCAAACCGCCTGAATGCCAAGCCAGAAAAGTGCGAGACGAAACGGACTAACGCTGCGCTGTTGCATACGCGTATTCCGCCGCGGTGTCGACGTCGAAGCCCAGCTCTGCGGCGCAGCGGCGCACCGCGCTCGCCGGCATCTGCAAGACCCGCTGCGCCGTCCGCTCCAAATCCGTGACGCTTAAGCGCCCCGCGGCAAAACGAATCAGTGCCAGAGGACCGACCAGGCTTGCCATGCGCCACGGCCGTTTACGCGCCTCGAAAAAACCGCTTGCCGCTCTGGCGAGCCGCGGCGCGCTATCGGGCGGCAAGAGAAAGATGCCGCCGTTGACCACGCGCTCTCCGGCCAGCGTAATTCCGCAGGCGGGCGCGTGCGGAAAGCGTGCGGCGTAGTCTGCAGACTCAACGAGCGGCACGGCCAGCGTCCCGTCGGGAGTTCGTTGCGTGAAGTCGCGGATCGCATCGGCGGTGATGTACGGCAAATCACTCGTTGCATACAGCAACGGCTCTCCGTCTTCGGGCCAAGCTCGCAACGCCCGCAGGAGGTTCTCGCTTCCAGAGGGGCTCTCGTCGATAAATCGCTCGACGGCCGCACCGCAGGCACTGCGAACTTCCTCGCCCCCGACCACGGCGATCCGGGTCGCGCCGCTCTCGCGAAGCGCACCGAGCACGCGCGCGAGCATCGTCGCGCCATGCAACGAAGCCAGCGCCTTGACCCGCGTTCCGGCTGCGGATGCAAAGGCGCCGTCGATTCGGCCTCCCGCGGTGACGACCGCTTTCACGGAGGCAGATTACTTCTTGGCTATCGTTTTCTTCTTGCCGGCGACGGTGCGCTTTGGACCCTTTCGGGTGCGAGCGTTCGTCTTGGTTCGCTGGCCGCGAACCGGCAGACCGCGACGGTGGCGAATGCCGCGATAGCATCCGATATCCATCAAGCGTTTGATGTTGCCCTGGACTTCTCGGCGCAGATCTCCCTCGACTCGCAGCGAAAGCGCGTCGATCGCATCGCGCAGCTTCTTCTCGTCCTCTTCGCTGAGGGCTTTGACGCGTACGTTCGGGTCGACGCGCGCGAAGTCGAGCAGTTTGCGCGCGGTTGCTTCGCCGATACCGTAAATGTACGTAAGCGCAACTTCCACGCGTTTTTCGCGCGGCAGATCGATACCAGCGATACGAGCCATCTTTACTTAAATTCCTCTCTCTAATCCTGAGCTAGCCTGCCCTGAGCTTGTCGAAGGGTCGAAGGACTATCCTTGAACCTGTTTGTGCTTTGGATTGACGTCGCAGATCACCCGCACTTTTCCGTGCCGCCGTATGATCTTGCATTTTTCGCAAATTTTCTTAACCGATGGTCTAACTTTCATTTCAAATACCTTTTTAATCCTGAGCCCTGTCGAAGGACCTTTATAATCCTGAGCCCTGTCGAAGGACCTTACGCAATGGCTTCGCTCGGGGGCCGGTACCGTTCGATCGCCGGATCCTCCGCGTAATCGCGCAGCGTCAGAATCTGAGGCCCGTCCTCCGTCACCGCGATCGTGTGCTCGAAGTGCGCTGCGAGTTTACCATCTGCGGTAACGACTGTCCAGCCGTCCTCCAGAATCCGGACCTTGGGTCCCCCCTGCGTGATCATTGGCTCGATGGCAAGCACCAAGCCGGCGCGCAACTCCAGTCCCGTCCCCGGCTCGCCGTAGTTGGGCACCTGAGGCTCTTCGTGCATCGCGCGGCCCACGCCGTGGCCCACGAGCTCGCGCACGACGCCGAAGCCATGCGCCTCGGCATGCGCCTGGACCGCCGCGCCGATATCGCCGACTCGTTTGCCGCGTTTCATCTGCGCGATCCCGATCGTCAAGCACTCGCGCGTCACCTCGAGCAGGCGTTGCGCCGTTTGAGAAATGTTGCCGATCGGAATCGTCACGGCACTATCGCTGACGTAACCCTCGAGCGTGGTGCCGATATCGATCGACAGCAGATCGCCGTCGGAAAGAACGCGCGGCCCCGGAATTCCATGGACGACTTCGTCGTTGACCGAAGCGCAGATCGATCCCGGAAATCCATTGTAACCCTTAAATGTAGGAATGCCGCCGGCGTCACGAATCCCGCGCTCGGCAAGGCTGTCCAGCTCGCCCGTCGTCATGCCCGGCCGCGCGGCTTTCATAAGCCCGGCCAAGACGCGCGACGTGATCTTCCCGCTGGCGCGCATGATCTCGATTTCGCGTGGCGACTTGAGGGTTACCATCTCGTCCCCGGAACGTGCGTGGTGCCGATGGCAGAAGCGATTCGTTCGGCAACGGCCTCGACGCTCGCCAGAGCGTTTACGTCGACGAGCTTGCCGGTCTTCCGATAGTATTCGATGAGCGGCCGCGTCTGCGCGTCGTAGACGTCGAGGCGCGTCGCGACCGTCTCGGCACGATCGTCGTCGCGCTGCATCAACTCCCCGCCATCCTCGTCGTCGATGCCGGCGAGCTTCGGCGGGTTGGTCAAGACGTTGTACGTCCTGCCGTTGCGCGGATTGGTCCAACGCGACGCAAGTCGTGCGATGAGCGTCGGCCGGTCCGCCGTGAAGAGAATCGCGGCGTCGAGCGGCCATCCGCGCCGCGCGAGCAGCGCGTCGAGGGCCTCTGCTTGGACCACGTTGCGCGGGAAGCCGTCCATGACGAAACCGGTTGGCAGCCGGCGCAGCTCGCGTTCGATCATCGCGATGACGAGCGCGTCGGGAACGAGCTCCCCTCGCGCCATATAGCCTTCCGCTTGATGGCCGAGCTCCGTTTGCTCGGTGCAGTTGCGGCGCAGCAGATCTCCGGTCGAAATTTGTTCGAGGCCGAATCGCTCGTGAAGGATGCGGGCCTGCGTCCCTTTACCGGCGCCGGGCGGCCCAAGAAAGACGACGCGCATGACTTACTCTTGCGTTCCTATCGCTTGATGAATCCGCGATAGTCGCGCATCGCCAAGCGCGCTTCGATCTGCGTGATCGTATCGAGGGCCACGCCGACCACGATCAGCAGCGAGGTCGAGCCGAGATAGAAGGTGGTCACGGAAAGGCCGCGTTGCAGCGCTCCCGGTAAGACCGCGAGGATTCCGAGATAGATTGCGGCTGCCGTGGTGATTCGCATCAGGATCCTGTTGAGGTAATCCACGGTCGGCTGGCCGGGGCGAATACCGGGAACGAAGGCGCCCGTCTTCTTCAGATTGTCGGCCACGTCGCGCGTGTTGAGGACGATCGAGCTGTAAAAGAACGTGAAGACCACGACCAGCAGAAAATAGACGATGTTATACAGGAACCCGTTGGGCGTGAACCAGACGTTGAGCCACGCCGAGAAGCCCTGCATTCCCCGTTCGATCGCCGGCCAAAGACCGCTGCCGACGATTACTTGACCGCGACCGAACCACGACAACGCTTGCTGCGGCAAGAGTAAAATTGAGATCGCAAAGATGATCGAGATCACGCCCGCGTTGTTGAGGCGCAACGGGATGTAGGTCGATCGCCCGGCAAACATCTTTCGCCCGACCGTCCGGCGTGCTTGCTGGACTGGCACGCGGCGCTGCCCTTGATACAAGAAGATGATCGAGATGATGATGAAGATCGCGACGGCGATATAGAGCAGCAAGTTGAGCAGCGACTCCGCACCCTGACTCGCCGAGGCGTAGGTCTGCGTAACGTACTGCGGGTAACGCAAGACGATGCCGATGAAGATGATCAGGGATACGCCGTTGCCGATGCCTTTGTCGCTGATCTGCTCGCCGAGCCACATCAGGAAGAGCGTGCCACCCACCATCGCGACGATTGCGTAGAGCAGATACCAAATGCTCGTGTCGTAAAAGACTCCGGAGCGCTCCATCGAGATCGCCATAAAGGTCGCCTGAATCGTGCCGAGCACGATCGTCAGCCAACGCGTATACTGGCTGATCTTCTTACGGCCTTCCTCGCCGCCTTTCTTCGCCATCTCTTCGAGCTGCGGCATCACGACCGTCATGAGCTGCATGATGATGGAAGCGTTAATGTACGGGGTGATGCCCATCGCGATGATGGAAAGCTTCTGCAGCGCGCCTCCGGACAGGAAACCGAGCAGGTTGTAGAAGGCACCGCTCTGCAGCACGCGCTGCCACGCTTCTTGGTTTACGTTGGGCAGCTGCACGTGGATCATGAAGACGAACCACGCAAACGCGAAGAAAACGAAGAGGATCCGCTGGCGGATCTCCGGCACGAGCACCGCCGCCCGCAGGTTATCGAACACGGGTTATCGCTCCGTCATCCTTCGACCGGCTCAGGATGACACTGGGAGAGGTCGGCTCCGGCGGCGACCAACGCCTCGCGCGCGCCCTTTGAGAAGAGCACGTCGCGGAAACGCAGACCAGACGGAAGGGCGACGCTCGGACCGCCGTCACCGAGAATCTTCACGCCGTCGCGCAGCGCCTTGAGTACTCCGCGTTCGCGCAAGGATTCCGGCGTTATTTCAACGTCCGCATCCCACTCCGAGAGCCGGCTCAGTTTGACGACTGCGAGCCGCGTGCCGAAGTGACCGGTGTCGCGCGCCTTCTGCGAGTATCCGCGTCCATGCGGCAACCGCCGCGCCCAAGGGGTTTGCCCGCCCTCGAAGGCCGGACCCTTGCCGCCACCGGAACGCACCGTTTGACCCTTGCCGCCTTCCCCGCCGGTCTTGACCATGCCGGACCCGTGACCGCGACCGATGCGCTGGCGCTTCGGCCGGCTGCCGGCCGCGGGTTTGAGCGCGCCGAGTTTGAGAATTTGCTTTTCTGCCATGTTCTTACGCCGCGTAGATTTCCTTAACGGTTTTGCCGCGCATCGCGGCAACTTGCTCGACGGTCCGCAGCGACGCGAGCGCCGAGATCGTCGCCCTCACCACGTTGATCGGATTGGTCGTCCCCAAACACTTCGTGAGAATGTCGTGGATGCCGGCCAGCTCGAGTACGGCGCGCACCGATCCCCCGGCAATGACGCCGGTACCGGGCGCGGCGGGCTTGAGCAGAATCGTCGCGGCGCCGAGTTCGTGACGCACCTCGTGGGGAATCGTTCGTTCGACCATCGCGACGGTGATCAGACTCTTGCGTGCCTGCTCCACGGCCTTGCGAATCGCCTCGGGCACCTCGGCCGCCTTGCCGATCGCGAAGCCGACCTTGCCTTTGCGGTCGCCGACGACGACGAGCGCGCTAAAACTGAAACGTTTGCCGCCTTTGACGACCTTCGCGACGCGATTGACGCGCACGACAGTCTCTTCAAAGCCGCTATTGTCGCGTTCGCGACCCCGGTATTGCATCAGAAAGTCAACCCCGCTTCGCGGGCAGCGTCTGCAAGCGCGCGGACGCGGCCATGGTATTTGTATCCGCCGCGGTCGAAGACGACTTGGGAAATGCCGGCTTCCTTCGCTTTGCTTGCGATCGCCGAGCCGACGGCTTGGGCGGCCGCGAGATTCGTCTTGGAACTCAACCCGGTTGCCAGCGCTTCGTCGAGCGTCGACGCCGTCGCCAGCGTGTGACCCTTCGCGTCGTCAATCAGGACGGCATAGATATGATGCAGCGAGCGGCGCACGAAAAGCCGCGGCCGCTCCGGCGTGCCGGAGAGCTTCTTTCGCAGACGCATGTGGCGCTCGCGCCGAGCCTCGCCCTTACCGATCACTTCTTTCCAGCCTTTCCGGCCTTACCGAGCTTCTTGCGAATTCGCTCGCCCTCGTAGCGGATGCCCTTGCCCTTATACGGCTCGGGCTCGCGCAAGCGCCGGATGTCGGCGGCAACTTGGCCCACGGCCTGCTTATCGATGCCGTCAACGTGAATCTTCGTCTGGCCCTCGACGGAAAGCACGACACCTTTCGGCGCTTCGAAGGCAACCGGATGCGAGTAGCCCAGGCTCAGCGTCAACTTCTCGCCGGACTTCGCGACGCGGTAGCCCACGCCGCTAATCTCCAGACTCTTGCGAAAGCCCTTGCTCACGCCCTCGACCATGTTCGCAATGAGCGTGCGCGTTAAACCATGTGCGCTGCGGTGCTCCTTTGCATCGCCCTTGCGAGCGACGAGGATTCTTCCGTCCTGCAGTTCCACGTCGATGACGCGGGAGAGGATCTGCTGGCGCAGCTCCCCCTTCGGGCCGCTGACGCGCACGACGTCGTCCTCGACGTTCACGTTGACGCCGGACGGCACGACGACCGGCAGCTTACCTATGCGAGACACAGCCGCACCACCTTACCAGACGTATGCAAGGACCTCTCCTCCGACGCCCTGCTTCTTCGCGCGTTTCCCCGACATGATGCCTTGCGGCGTCGAGATGATCACCAAACCGAGTCCGCCGAGGACTCGTGGTATCTCCGTCTTGGGGGTGTAGACGCGCAACCCGGGGCGAGAAATGCGGCGAAGACCCGTGATGATCTTCTCCTTCTCGGGACCGTACCGGAGCTGAATTCGAATCTTGCCCTGCGGACCTTCGGCAACCCGTTCGAAGCTCTCGATGAAACCTTCGTCTTGCAGAATTTGCGCGATGGCCTGTTTCGCTCGCGAGGCCGGCACGTCGACCGTCTTGTGGTTGGCCGTGTTGGCGTTGCGGATGCGCGTCAGCATATCGGCGATCGGGTCGGTTATCGACATGTGCTCGCCCTCCTTACCATGAGGCCTTCGTGACGCCGGGAACCACGCCGGAATGGGCGTTTTCCCGGAAGCAGATCCGGCACATGGCAAACTTGCGCAGGTAGCCGCGCGGGCGCCCGCAGGATTTGCAGCGATTGTGCCCGCGCACCGCGAACTTCGGCGTGCGCCGCGACTTAACGATCAAACTCGTCTTTGCCATTACTCCAGCTACCTCTGCGGTCCCGTGGTACTCGACGCGGCCTTTTGCAACGGCAAGCCCATCGCAACCAAAAACTCGGAGGCCTCTTCGTCGGTTTTGGCCGTCGTGACGATCGTGACGTCCATGCCACGCGTCTTGTCGACCTTGTCGTAATTGATCTCCGGAAACACGAGCTGTTCGCGCAAGCCTAAGTTGTAGTTGCCGCGACCGTCGAACGACTTGGCCGGAAGCCCGCGAAAATCGCGGATACGCGGCAGAACTACGTTGAAGAGCTTGTCCACGAACACGTACATCCGGTCGCCGCGCAGCGTCACCTTGGCGGCGATGTTCATCCCGGCACGCAGTTTGAACGCCGCGATGGATTTCTTCGCCTTGGCAACCACGGGCTTTTGGCCGGTGATCGCGGTTAACTCACTGACCGCCGCATCGAGCGCTTTCGGATTGACGATCGCCTCGCCGACGCTCATGTTCACGACGACTTTCTCCAACTTCGGAATCTCATTGACGTTCTTGTAGCCAAAACGTTCCTGCAACTGACCGCGAATCTGCTGCTCGTAGCGCTCTCTGAGACGCTCTGCCATCGCTTTACGCTCCCTTTGCCGATTCGCGCGCGGGCTCGCCGCAGCGCGCACAGATGCGATGCACGGCGCCATCGGTGCTGCGGCCGCGACGCAGGCGTGACGGGGCTTTACACTTCTCACAGACGTACTGTAAGACCGAAAGCGGCAGCGGAGACTCCTTCTCGATGATGCCCCCGGTCTGCGAGGAACCGCCCATATTCGAGGACTTCGTGCCTTGTTTGGTATGCCGCTTGACGACATTGGCCCCTTCAACGGTCGCGGTGCCGGCCTCGATCTGCACGGCCTTCACGGTTCCGCGCTTCCCGCGTTCCTTGCCGCGCCGAATCATCACCGTATCGCCTTTAACAACGTAGGCCTTCGCCATCCTAAAGTACCTCGGGTGCGAGGGAAGCGATCTTCAAGAAGCCGCGCTCGCGGAGCTCGCGCATCACCGGCCCGAAGACTCGCGTGCCACGCGGGTCTAAATTGTCTTTCTCCCCCTTGATGATCACGCACGCATTATCGTCGCAGCGAACCACGGAGCCGTCCACTCGCCGAATCGGCGCGCTGGTCCGCACGACCACGGCTTTGACGACCTGACCCTTTTTCACCGCCGCGCCGGGGATTGCGCTCTTGACGGTGCCGACGATCACGTCGCCCACGTGTGCGTAAACGTGACGTCCGCCGCCGGTAATGTGAATCACGAGCAGCTCGCGAGCGCCGCTGTTGTCGGCAACCTTCAGGCGACTCTCTTGTTGAATCACTTGGCCCGCTCCACGATCTCGACCAGACGCCAGCGCTTCTCGCGCGACAGCGGGCGGCACTCGGCGATGCGGACGACGTCGCCGATATTCGCTTCGTTGCGCTCGTCGTGTGCCTTGAAGCGAGTCGACTTGCGGACGATCTTGCCGTAGACGGAGTGCGGCACGCGCGTCTCCGCGACCACGACGATCGTCTTGTCCATCTTATTGGAGGCTACGCGCCCTTGCTTGACGCGCCGCTTCGCGCGGTCCGTCGAGGAGTTATTAGGCTGCTCCATGCTCTCCCTCGGCGAGACGCTTCTCGAAAATAACGGTTTGAATCTGCGCGTACGAGCGGCGCATCGCGCGAATCTTGCTGAAGTCGGTCAAATGGCCGGTGCGCAGCGCGAAGCGCAGCGTGAAAAGCTCAGACTTTGTATCGCGAGCCTTTTGCTGCAGCTCCTTGACGGTGAGATCGCGCAATCCGTCGAGCTCACTTTTTTTCACGATGTTTCCTCGCGTGAGACGATCTTGGTGCCGATCGGGAGTTTTGCGGCCGCCCGCTCCAGCGCTTCGCGCGCGACGGCCGGCGCAACGCCGGAGAGCTCGAAGAGCACGCGTCCGGGCCTGACGACCGCGACCCAAAACTCCGGGTTTCCTTTGCCGGATCCCATGCGCACTTCGGCCGGCTTCTTCGTCGCCGGCTTATCCGGAAAGACCTTGATCCACACTTTGCCGCCGCGTTTGATATGGCGCGTCATGGCGATACGAGCGGCCTCGATCTGACGGCTCGTCATCCAACACGGCTCCATCGCTTGTAGGCCGAAATCGCCAAACGTCAGAGAGTTCCCGCGGCTGGCCGCGCCGGTCATTCGACCGCGTTGAACTTTGCGCCACTTTACGCGTTTCGGAGTCAGCATGTTACTCGGTCACCTCCGCGGGTGGGGCAGGCGGCAACTCAGGCTCGGGCTCGGGCGCGGGCAGCTCGGGCTCGGGTGCGGCCACCACGGGTTCGGGCGCAGACCTCACGGGCTCGGGTGCAGGCGTCGGGGGTTCGGGCTCGGGGATGACGGCCTGCGGCTCGGGCATCGAAGGTTCCGGCACAGCCATAACCGGTTCGTACGGCGCTTCCGCAGGCCCGGCGGGACGCGCCGCGGGGCTTGGAGCGCGACCGTCGCGGCGTCCGCGGCCGCCGCGTTCGCGACGCTCGCGGCCCGGACGATCGCGCAGGGCTCCGTCGCCGCGAGGCTGATCCGGCAGCACTTCGCCGCGATAAATCCAGACTTTGACGCCGATGCGCCCGAAGGTCGTAAAGGCTTCGACTTGCGCGTAGTCGATGTCCGCGCGCAGCGTATGCAGCGGCACTTTGCCGTCGGCATTATGCTCGGTACGTGCGATTTCGGCGCCGCCGAGACGGCCCGAGACCTGCACTTTGATTCCGCGCGCGCCGGCACGCATCGTGCGCATGATCGCCTGCTTCATCGCGCGGCGAAACGCGATTCGCTTTTCGAGCTGATCCACGATATTCTGCGCAACCAGCCTGGCATCGAGCTCGGGGTGTGAAATTTCCATCACGTTCACGGCGACGCTCTTGCCGGTCAGCTGCTCGAGCGTCTTGCGAATCTCGTCGATACCGACGCCGCGCTTACCGATGATGATGCCGGGCTTGGCGGTATTGACGATCACCCGAGCCTGATTGGCGCGGCGCTCGATTTCGATCTTGCTGATCGAAGCGGAGCGCATCCAGCGATTGAAAGACTTACGAATGGCAATATCTTCGTGCAGCCATTCCACGTAGTGCTTTTTCTCGAACCATCGGCTGTCCCAGGTTCGCGTGATTCCCAGGCGCATGCCGACCGGATGGATCTTTTGTCCCACTTAGGCTCCCTTGGCGCTTGCCGCGCGTTTGCGCGCGCCGGGTTTCTTCCGAGGTGATTTCTCCGCCGAGGCGGCTGCCGGAGCTGCACGGCGCGTGATGCGTGCCGCCTGGACCGACGCACCCGCGCTCTTCTTGCGGGGCTTCGCCGGCGGCGTCTCGCTTACGATCACCGTTACGTGCGAGAGGCGCTTACGCTTAAAATACGCGCGACCTTGCGCGCGCGGATCGATTCGCTTCGTGAAGCGGCCCCCGGGGCCGCCGTCGACCGTAATGCGAGTGATGTAAAGCTCGTCGGCATTCATGTCGTGATTGTTGCCGGCATTGGCCACAGCGCTGCGAACGAGCTTCTCAATCGGTTCGGCGGCAAAGACTTCGGCGAACTTCAAGAGCACGAGAGCTTCGCGCACGCTCTTGCCGCGAATTGCGTCGGCGACGCGCCGTAGTTTGCGCGGTCCGGTGCGTACGAAGCGCAAATGCGCGACCGCCTGCGGCGCCCGCTCCGTCACGTTTTCACCGTCGCCTTGTCCCCGCCGTGACCGCGGAAGTGCCGCGTCGGAGAAAACTCGCCCAGCTTGTGCCCGACCATGTTCTCGGTAACGTAGACGGGGATGTGGGTCTTGCCGTTGTGCACGCCGATGGTGTGACCGACCATCGTCGGAAGCACCGTCGAATCGCGGCTCCACGTCTTGATCACTCGCCGCTCGCGCGTCTCGTTGAGCTTCTCGATTTTCCGCACGAGGTTGGGCGCGACGTATGGGCCCTTTTTTAGCGAACGCGACATTACTTCGAGCCTCTCTTGCGGACGATCATCTTCGTCGTGCGCTTGTTGCGCCGGGTCTTTTTGCCCATCGTCATCACGCCCCAGGGCGTCGTCGGCGGACGGCCCGAGGTCGAGCGCGCTTCGCCGCCGCCATGCGGATGATCGACGGGATTCATCGCAATGCCGCGCACGGCCGGGCGCTTTCCGAGATGGCGCGAACGCCCGGCTTTACCGATGACTTGGTTTTCGTGCTCCACGTTCCCGAGCTGTCCGATGGTCGCGCGACAATTGATGTGGATCCGCCGCACTTCGCCCGATGGCATGCGGACCTGCGAGTATTGGTCCTCCTTGGCCATCAGTTGTGCCGACACGCCAGCAGAACGTACGAGCTTGCCGCCCTCGCCGGGGCGCAGTTCGATGTTGTGGATGACGGTGCCCACGGGAATATTCTTGATCGGCAGCGCGTTTCCGATTTTGATGTCCGCGGCCGGCCCGGATTCGACGAGCTCGCCGGCGCGCAAACCGAGCGGCGCCAGGATATAGCGCTTTTCGCCATCGCGGTAGTGCAGCAGCGCAATGCGGCAGGAACGATTCGGATCGTACTCGACCGTTGCGACCTTCGCCGGCACGCCATCCTTCGCACGCTTGAAGTCGATGATGCGATAGATCTTGCGCGTGCCTCCGCCACGATGACGCACCGTGATGTGGCCGTTGTTGTTGCGGCCTGAATGTTTTTTACGAACCTCGATCAGCGAGCGTTCGGGCTCAACCTTGGAGAGATCCGAAAAATCGAGCGTGGTTAAAAAACGCTTGCCGGGCGAAGTCGGTCTATATTTCTTAACGGGCATCTTTATTGCTCAAAATAGTTCACTCCGCCGAGCTCGATCTTCTGACCGGCCTTGATGGTTACGATCGCTTTCTTGTAGTCGCTCATCTTGCCGCTAACCCGAACGCCTCGGCGCGCGGAATTGCGCGACTTGCCTCGCACGTTGACGGTGTTGACTTGCAAAACGTTGACGTGAAAAATCTCTTCGACCGCATGGCGGATCTGTGTCTTCGTCGCGCGGGGGTGCACGACAAACGTATATTGCTGCCCGAGCGCGTCGGCCATCGCCTTTTCGGTGATCCGCGGCGCTACGATGACGTCACGCGCGTCCATCGGCTTGCTCCCGTTTTTCGGCAAGGCGCTGCGTAAGGGCGTCGTACGCAGCGGTCGTAAAAAATAGCCGTTCGAAGCGCAGTACGTCCTTGACGTCGAGCGCGCCGTCGTTGGTGATCCCGACTCGCGTCAGGTTCCGGCCGACCCGCTCGATCTCGGCGGCGTGCGTTTCGCCGCGGCGACAGACGATCAGTGTCGTGGGACCCTCGCGCGCGGCTTTGGCGCTTCCGAAGAGCAGCTTGGCGAAGGCCGCCGTCTTTCCAATCGAAAAATCGGCCGTCTCCAACAAAGTGACGGCATCGTTACGAAAGCGGTCCGCCAATGCCGCTATAAAGGCGACGCGGCGTTCCTTCTTATTGAGCGACTCCACGAAGCTGCGCGGCTGGGGGCCGAAGACCACTCCGCCGTGACGCCATTGCGGTGAACGAATGGAACCCTGACGCGCGCGGCCGGTACCCTTCTGCCGCCACGGCTTACGTCCGCCGCCCCGCACTTCATCGCGCTTGAGCGTCGACGCGGTTCCGGCGCGGCAGTTGGCGAACTCGCGGTGCACCGCGCGGTAGACGACGGTGAGCTTGTCGCCAAAATCTTCATTGAGAACCGCGGGCGATTCAATCTCCCGGACGACCTTTCCGGAGGCGTCGATGACGTTGGGCACTACCCTTTCGCCTCGGGCTTTGTCATCCTGAGCTTGTCGAAGGACGAAGGACGGAGCGATTTGACGCTCTGACGCACTACTACCAGCGCGTTCTTGCCGCCGGGCACCGCGCCGCGCACGAGCAAGAGATTTCGCTCGCCATCGGCCCGCACCACTTCGAGGTTCTGACAGGTCGTGCGATCGACGCCGTAATGCCCCGGCCGGCGGCTGCCCAGCACGGTGCGCCCCGCATTGGTGTCGCCGTTGGACGCCGGCTGACGATGGATCATCGAGCCGTGGCTTGCGCCACCGCCGCTAAAGTTATGGCGTTTGATCGCTCCGGAGAACCCGTGGCCTTTGGAGACGCCGACGACGTCGACGCGGTCCCCCGGCTCGAAGCCGGAGACGGTCACCGTTTGACCCAGCTCGGACTCCGCACCTTCGCCCCGAAACTCGCGGACGACGCGAACCGGCTCGACGCCTTGCTTCTTGAAGTGTCCAGCCTGTGCGCGGGTCAGGCGACGGCGTTTGATTGGCTCAAAGCCCAAAGCAACGGCCGCGTAGCCGTCTTTTTCCTTCGTTCGCAGACCGACGACCGTGCAGGGACCGGCCGCGATCACCGTGACCGGCACGTGTCGGCCGTCGTCGGTGAAGACGCTGGTCATCCCGACTTTACGGCCAAGGATGTTCTTCATTCGCCCGTTTCTGTGAGAATCGCCAGGCCACGGAGCCAGGCGTACTGTAGTATTTTTTTCGCCGGCGCGCATTGGAAAGCGAACCGGCACGGAATCGCAACTTCGGCAGTGTATCAGGGCCGTCGCGCGAGGTCAAGGCGGCCTGTCACAACGGCCGCAGAATCACAGCTTAGTTGCTTGCTCGATCGCCCCCGGCCCCGCTGAGCCCCGGGGCGCTTCCTACGTAAAGGCGCCCAACCCGGTTATCTCTTTGCCGACGACGAGTGCGTGCATTTCGCTGGTGCCCTCGTAGGTCAGCACCGACTCCAGGTTGTTCATGTGGCGAATGACGGGGTACTCCAGCGTGACGCCGTTTGCGCCGAGAATAGTTCGGGCCTCACGGGCAATCGCGAGCGCCTCGCGGACGTTGTTGAGTTTTGCGAGACTAACCTGAGACGGGTGAAGGCGCCCACCGTCTTTTGCGCGCCCGAGATGCAGTGCCAAGAGCGCGCCCTTGTTCAACTCCAACAGCATGTCGACGAGCTTCGCTTGGGTCATTTGAAAGCCGCCGATAGGCCGATCGAAGACAATGCGCGTCTTGCTGTACTCGAGCGCCGATTCGTAGCAGCTTCGCGCCGCGCCGATCGCTCCCCACACGATGCCGAAGCGCGCTTCGTTCAAACAGGAGAGTGGCGCGACCAAGCCTTCCCCGAGCGGCAGCAGCGCGTCGGCCGGAAGGCGGCACCCGGCGAGGACGAGCTCGCTCGTAACCGATGCGCGCAGCGACAGCTTTCGCTCGATGTTCGTTGCCGAAAAGCCTCGCGCGTCGCGCGGAACGATGAAGCCTCGAATGCCCGCATCGGTTTGCGCCCAAACGATGGCAAGATCGGCGATCGATCCGTTTGTGATCCACATCTTTGTCCCGTCGATGACCCAATCGGATCCGTCCTTGCGGGCGTAGGTTCGCATGCCGGCCGGATTGCTGCCAAAGTCGGGCTCGGTAAGGCCGAAACAGCCGATCAGCTCGCCTCGCGCCATCGGCGCAAGCCACGTCCGCTTCTGCGCCTCGTCGCCCCAGCGATGGATCGCATACATCGCGAGCGATCCCTGAACCGACGCAAAGCTGCGAACCCCTGAATCGCCCGCTTCGAGTTCCAAACAGGCGATGCCATAGGCGACCGCGCTCGCTCCCGCGCAGCCATAGCCCTCGAGGTGCATGCCGAGCAGCCCGAGCCGCCCGAGCTCTGCGCCGAGTTCGCGCGGAAGCGTTCCTTCCTCGAACCATTGCGCGATGTTGGGCACGATGCGGTCGCGTACGTATGCGCGCACGGTGTCGCGGACGAGTCGCTCTTCGTCGGAGAACAACCCCGCGACGTCGATGAAGTCGACCGGGTCGGGCACAGGGCTGGTGACCTAGCGCTTTAAGACGCGCGCGAGTTTATCGAAGAGCGCCTCGGTCGAGCGCTCGAACTGATCCTCGAAGCGGCGCCAGAGCAATCGCCCATCGGTGTCCGACAAGATTGCGTCGACGCGATACTCCACGACGGTCTCTTTGCCCACGGTGGACAAGTGAAACCCGTGGGTCCCGTCGAGCCCTTCGTTTTGGAAGCGCCAGACGATCCGTTCCTCGGGAACGGTCTCTTCCAAAATGCTGTGGATCCCCAGGTGCCATTCTTCGGTCCGGCCGGGCGCGAGGGGACCCGGAGAACGCATGAACGGCTGCGAGGCAAAAGGCCAGATCTGGTCGCCCGAGGTACCCATCTCTTCGAGCAAATGGTAGATACGCCGTTTGGTGCCGTGGAACGAACGCGACCGGAGTTCGTGAAGGTCGATGGGCATGGCCGTTCGTTCGCGCAGTAACGCCGGAGCTACTCCTCAGGCTTTTTGACGAACGGCAGCTTCGCCGTCAAAAGCGCTTCCTTCTCAGCCAACTTTGCCAGGCTCTGGACCACGACGATGGCGACGATCGTTACGATGACGGCATAGATGAGCTCTGCCAGCACGCCGTTGCCCGGCTTGAGGAAGAGCGCGATCGTGTCGCTGATGAATTTATTCCACGCACCGGCGGCGATAAGGCCGAAGGCGATCGTCGCCAGGCCGATCATCGTGCCGAGGTAGGTCGATTTAACTTCCATGCGAGGCTAATTAAATGGTGCGGGCCCGATGCCTTCGCAGTTGGAGCGTTGCTAACCGTCGCAGGGAGTGATGGTGACCGCCCGGCTCATCGAGCCGGTGTAGCTTTTTCCGCCGTCGCCCGTTCCGCCGCCGATAACGTACTGTTTGAAGGCTTCGGGCGTACCGGCGGGATCGCTGTTGTGCGGAGGATAGCGAGGATCGGTGAGCGGCTCCGTCTTAAGCGCAGCATACTGGTTCGAAAGCTTGGTGTAGACTGCGGCGCCCCACCGCCATTTGATCGGGCGGTCGTCCCGCCCGTAGAAC
The DNA here is from genome assembly GCA_963725605.1 of Vulcanimicrobiota bacterium. Lineage (GTDB taxonomy): Bacteria > Vulcanimicrobiota > Vulcanimicrobiia > Vulcanimicrobiales > Vulcanimicrobiaceae > Cybelea. Next base: position 216,081 of record CAVRYW010000006.1, read on the forward strand.
TTTGCCGACCAAGTCACGTTGGTGAGAGAGCCGGGGAGGTGGTTGGGAGCCTGGTATGCGATGTTATTGAGGAAGTCCGAGCCGATCGCGCTATAGGGTGCGATCATCCGCCAGTGGTCTCCGTACGCCGGAAAGCTCAAGCGGACGGCTTTGCCGCCATCGAGCGCGAGGTCCATGTTCGGACCTTCAATCGTATAGTGCGTTTGGCCGACGCTGAACGTAACGAACGATTGACGCACCGCAAGCCGAAGGGTCCCCTTCGTTCCCTCCTCGGAGAGAACGCTCGAAAACAGGAGCCACGAATCCTTTGAGATCGGCGTTCCGTTGAAGTTTACCGAGGTCGAGCTCGCCGCGCAGGCTTCGCGATGCAGCGCGCTCGCAACGGCACCCTGCGGCAGCGGCGCGCCGCCGGCGCAGCCGGCGAACGCTAACGTAAGAAAAAGAACCCCGTAGGGTAGGGCCTGGTGGGCTTTCATGCTGCCTTCCTGCTAACTAGATTACGCGAGCCGGCTTCTCTAGAGAGGAAGTCAGTGTCAGACGAGGATGCTAAGAGATGACTGCCGCGGAGAGCCTTCCTGGCTGTTAAGTAAACGTAGCACGTCCGATGCTAACCCGTCAACAAATATTAACGGCTAGGCCTTGAGTTCGATGTCCACGCCGGCGGGCAGATCGAGATGCATCAGCGCGTCCATCGTCTTCGGCGACGCCTGGAGGATGTCGATCAACCGCTTATGGGTACGCATTTCGAAGTGCTCGCGCGACTTCTTGTCGTTGTTCGTCGAGCGCTGCACGCAAAAGCGATTGATCTCGGTCGGTAGGGGCACCGGACCGCTGACGAAAGCGCCGGTGCGTTTGGCGGTCTCAACGATCCGCTCGGCCGATTGATCGAGCACTTTGTGGTCGTACGCCTTGAGGCGTATGCGGATCATTTGCTTCGCCATTATAGGATAGCCGCTCTATTCGCTGACGGACGTTACGACGCCCGCCCCGACGGTGCGGCCGCCCTCGCGGATCGCGAAACGCAGACCCTCTTCACACGCGATCGGCGTGTGCAGCTCCACGTCCATCTGCACGTTGTCGCCCGGCATCACCATCTCGACGCCGTCTGGCAGCTTGATCGTTCCGGTCACGTCGGTCGTCCGAAAATAAAACTGCGGGCGATAGTTTCCGAAGAACGGCGTGTGACGTCCGCCCTCCTCCTTGGAAAGCACGTAGACTTCGGCTTTGAACTTCTTGTGCGGCTTGACGGAGCCCGGCTTGGCCAACACTTGGCCGCGCTCGATCTCGTTGCGATCGACGCCGCGAAGCAGCACGCCGATGTTATCGCCGGCGATTCCGGAGTCGAGCAGCTTACGGAACATCTCGATGCCGGTCACGACCGTCTTCTTCGTCTCCTCTTTGAGACCGACGATCTCGACTTCCTCGCCCACCTTCACCTGACCGCGCTCGACGCGACCGGTTCCGACGGTGCCGCGCCCGGTGATCGTGAAGACGTCCTCGACGGGCATCAAGAATGGCTTATCGACCTGACGTTCCGGTTGCGGAATGTAGTCGTCGATGGTATCCATGAGCTTAAAGATCTGATCGGCATCCGCGTCGCCCTTCCGCCCGCTCGAGTTGAGCGCTTTGAGGGCCGAACCACGAATGATTGGGGTGTCGTCGCCGGGGAAATCGTATTGCGAAAGCAGCTCGCGGATCTCCAACTCGACCAGCTCGAGCAGCTCTTCGTCGTCGACCATATCTACTTTGTTGAGGAAGACGACGATCCGCGGTACGCCGACCTGGCGCATCAACAGAATGTGTTCGCGCGTCTGCGGCATCGGCCCGTCGGTCGCAGCGACTACGAGGACCGCACCGTCCATTTGGGCGGCGCCGGTGATCATGTTCTTGATGTAGTCGGCGTGACCCGGGCAGTCGACGTGCGCGTAATGGCGCTTACCCGTTTCGTATTCCTGATGCGAGATGGCAATCGTAATCCCACGCTCCTTCTCTTCCGGAGCGTTGTCGATCTGATCGACGCCGACTTTCTGCGCGAGCCCCTCCGTCGAAAGGCAATGCATGATCGCGGCCGTCAACGTCGTCTTTCCATGATCGACGTGACCGGTCGTGCCGATATTGACGTGCGGCTTGTTCCGCTCGAACTTTTGCTTGGCCATCTCTTTCCTTCTTTTTAAGAACGCGTTGCACTACGCGCAACGCTTTGGCGCTACGCCTCGCTTCCGGGACCTTCGCCCCCGGAACGAGGCTGCGCGCCCCCGCGCCTACTCCGCGGCGCGGGTCCCCGGTTAAGAACGTCTCCCGCCCACTTCAGGTCGGTGCGGGTCTCCAGTTTTAGTGCACTACGCTATCGCGCAGTGCGCCTTATCACAAGTACACGGGTCCAGGCGTATTTGGCGCCTCTTTTTTCCCGCTTTACGCGGTAAACGCCCCCGTCGAGGGGGCGCCACGACCCGAATAGTACCAATGAAAACCCTCTAAGTCAACGTACTGCTAAGCTTGCCTTTACTGCTGCAAAGCGGGCTTACGCCGGCGCCAGTTTCTTGCCGGCGGCCTTTGCCACGATCTCCTCTTCGACCGATTTCGGCGCCTTTTCGTAGTGCGAGAACTCCATGGTGTACGTCGCCCGCCCCTGCGTCGCCGAACGCATATCCGTCGCGTAGCCGAACATCTCCGAGAGCGGCACGTGCGCGGTGATCACCTGGGCACCGCCCGGCGCCTCCTCGGTGGCATGGATGGCTCCGCGGCGGCGGTTCAGGTCACCGTTGATCGCGCCCATGTACTCCTTGGGCGTCGTAACTTCGACCTTCATAATCGGTTCGAGCAAGATCGGTCCGGCCGCGCGGTTTGCTTCTTTCCAGGCCATCGAGGCGGCAATCTTAAAGGCCATTTCCGACGAGTCGACCTCGTGGTAGGACCCGTCGAAGGCCACGACCTTGAAATCCATGACCGGAAAGCCGGCAAGAACACCGCTTTGGGCCGACTCTCGGACGCCTTCCTGGACGGCTTTGCTGTACTCCTTGGGAACGGCGCCGCCGACGATCTTCCATTCGAAGACGAATCCCGTTCCGGGCGGCTGCGGCTCCACGCGCAGCCAAACATCGCCGTACTGTCCTTTGCCGCCCGACTGGCGCACGAAGCGGCCTTCCTTTTCGATCGTCTTGGTGATCGCTTCCTTATAGGCGACCTGCGGCTTCCCGACGTTGGCCTCGACCTTGAACTCGCGGCGTAACCGATCCAGGATGATCTCGAGATGCAGCTCGCCCATGCCGGCGATAATCGTCTGCTGAGTTTCCTCGTCGGTCCGCATCCGGAAGGTCGGATCCTCTTGCGCGAGCCGCGTCAGCGCTAACCCAAGCTTGTCCTGATCCGCCTTACTCTTGGGCTCGATCGCCTGGTGAATGACCGGCTCGGGGAAGGTAATCGATTCGAGGGCGATGGGCGAGCGCTCGTCGCAGAGCGTGTCGCCGGTGCGGGTGTCGGAGAGTCCGACTGCCGCGGCGATATCGCCGGCACCGATGGAGTCGATATCCTCGCGATGATTGGCGTGCATTCGCAGGATGCGTCCGATTCGTTCCTTACGGCCGGACCGCGAGTTGAGTACGTAGCTGCCTTTGTTCAACACGCCCGAATAGACGCGAAAGTACGTGAGATTCCCGTAGGGATCGGTCGCGATCTTGAAGGCGAGTGCGCAGAACGGCTCCGCATCGTCGGTCTTGCGAGTGATTTCGTCGCCGGTTTTCGGCGAGCGGCCGACGATCGGTTTGGCCTCCAGCGGCGAGGGCATGTATTCGACCACGGCATCGAGCAGCGGCTGGATTCCCTTATTCTTAAACGCGGAGCCGCACAGCATCGGGAGAACCGTTCCTTCGATCGTCGCCTTGCGCAGGGCGGTCTTCATGCGGTCGATCGGGAGTTCTTTGCCCTCGAAGAACATCTCCAGCAGTTCGTCGTCTTGCTCGGCGATCGCCTCGACCAGATGCTGACGCCATTCCATCGCCAGCTCTCGGAGTTCGCCATCCACATCCTCTTGTGCCGTCGTCGAGCCGAGGTCGTCCGTATAGACGGTCTTCTTCATCGTGAAGAGGTCGACGATGCCGCGGAACTTGTCCTCGGCGCCGATCGGCACTTGAATGGGAACGACGCGCGCGCCCAGGCGCTCGCGAATCTTATCGACGACGTTGAAAAAGTCAGCTCCGACCCGATCCATCTTGTTGACGAAGACGATCCGCGGCACCTTATACTTGTTGGCTTGGCGCCAGACGGTCTCCGATTGCGGCTGCACGGCCGCCACGGAATCGAAGAGCGCTACCAAGCCGTCGAGGACGCGGAGCGACCGCTCGACTTCAACCGTGAAGTCGACGTGCCCCGGCGTGTCGATGATGTTGATGCGCGTGTCGCGCCAGGTCGTTGCCGTTGCGGCCGAGGTAATCGTAATGCCGCGCTCCTGCTCTTGAACCATCCAATCCATCGTCGCCGCGCCGTCGTGCACTTCGCCCATCTTGTGCACGCGTCCGGTGAAGAAAAGAATGCGTTCGGTGCAGGTCGTCTTGCCGGCATCGATGTGCGCGGCAATGCCGATATTCCTCGTGCGTTCGAGCGGATATTCCCTTGTAGCCATGGTCTCTTAGTCTAGTGAGCCGCTACCAACGATAATGGGCAAAAGCTTTGTTGGCTTCAGCCATTTTGTGCGTGTCTTCACGCTTCTTGATCGTGGCACCGGTGTTATTGGATGCGTCGAGCAACTCGCCCGCGAGCTTTTCTTCCATCGAGCGCCCGTTGCGGGCGCGCGCGAAACCGATGAGCCAGCGCATGGCCATCGCCTGGCGGCGATCCGGCCGCACTTCCATCGGCACTTGGTACGTCGCGCCGCCGACGCGGCGAGGACGCACTTCTACCAGGGGCATCGCGTTGGAGAGCGCCTGCGAAAAAATCTCCATCGGGTCGCGCCCCGTCTTTTCAGAGACGATCTCGAGTGCCCCATAGGTGATGTGCTCGGCGGTCGATTTCTTCCCGCAAAGCATGACCTTATTGATGAAGCGCGCCAACACTTTCGAGTTGAACTTCGGGTCGGGCAGAATCTGCCGCTTTGGAGCCGGTCCTTTACGAGGCATTACTTCTTCTTCTCGCGCTTCGCGCCGTACTTGGAGCGGCCTTGCTTGCGGTTCGCCGTGCCCGCGGTGTCGAGCGTGCCGCGAATGATGTGATAGCGAACGCCGGGCAGATCCTTGACGCGCCCGCCGCGCACTAAGACGACCGAGTGCTCTTGCAAATTGTGACCGATGCCCGGGATGTAGGCGGTAACCTCTTCACCGTTGGTCAGCCGGACGCGCGCGACCTTACGGAGCGCCGAGTTCGGTTTCTTGGGAGTAACGGTCTTGACTTGCGTGCAAACGCCACGCCGCTGGGGATTGCCGGTCACTTCGAATGCGCGGGTCGGCAAATCCGGATGGCCGGGCTTGGGCCCGGTCAGGATCACGCGAAATGCCCGCGTCTTGACCTTCTGCTCGGTCTTCTCTCGCCCGCGGCGCACCAGCTGGTTGATCGTCGGAATGGCTTGCTCCCCACAAAAGTAAACGACACAAACAACGGCCTCACCCGCAGGTGGGACCGAGCATCAACTATATCAGGGCCTCTTTTTGGCGTCAAATGGGGGGCGCAATGGCGGCAAGCGTCCTTCGACTAGGCGGCCGCTGGCCGCCTCGCTCAGGATGACAGATTTTATGGAGAATCCGAGGTTGGGCGTTCTGGACGGCTTGCGCGGCCTGGCCGTCCTGCTCGTCTTGTGGTACCACGTGTGGGAAATCTCGTGGCTCTCGCCGCCGAAGCCGCTCGCTTTCGTGCCCGCCACCGGCTTTGTCGGCGTCACGCTCTTCTTCTTTCTCTCGGGCTTCGTCATCTCGTACCCGTTCTTTCGAGCGGAGCAGCTCGGGGCGCCGTCGCCGTCGTGGGGCCATTTTGCCTGGCGACGCTTCATCAAGATCGTACCCTCCTACGTCCTCTCGATCGCGGTCGCATATGCGTTGGGCTACGCGCAACGGCAACCCAACGCCGCGCTCCTGCCCGACCTTGCCACCCACCTGCTCTTCATTCATACGTGGTTTCCCGATCGGTACGGCAGCATCAACGGCGTCTTGTGGACGCTCGCGGTGGAGATTGAGTTTTACTGCGTCTTCCCGTTGATCTGGTGGGCGTTTCGGCGCCAACCCTGGCTCTGCGCTGGCTCGATGATCGCGCTCGCTTGGATGTGGCGAGCGTGGGCGGCCCACTGCTGCTACGCCACGCTCTTCGGGCAGTACGAAGAGAACCTCCCGGGATATCTCGACATCTTTGCGTTAGGAATGCTCAGCGCATATCTTTTCGTTACGCGCGCCAGCCTGCTGCGAGCACCGTCGATACGCGGCATCGCGCCGTTGGTTGCCCTCGGCGGATTCGCGATGCTCGCGCTGCTTCTCGAGAACTGCTATTCGTATCGGCTTACCGATCAGTGGGCGGGCGTGTGGCAGATCGATCGCCGGCCGCTGCTCGGCGTCGCATTCAGCGCGATCGCTTTAGGTTCGCTTGCGAGCCCGCGATGGTGGCAGATCCTTCTCGATAACGCGCCGATGCGTTTCCTCGCGGCGATCTCGTACAATCTTTATCTGTATCACCAGATCGTCGCGCGCGAGCTCGTCTTGCATCACATTCCCCCGTATACCGGAAATTTCCATCGCAACGCGCAATGGCAAGCCCACTATACGGGGCTCGCCTTTGCGGCTGCAATCGCGGTTGGGACGGCGACGACCTATCTTTTCGAACGCCCGCTGTTACGGCTGAAGGGACCGCGCCGAGCGGGAGATCCGATCAGAGCTGCGACTTGAAAATGCTCTCGGTCAGATTGGCGATGCCCGGAACGCGCACTTCTTTACCCTGAAATCCCGTAACGGTGGTCCAAATCCAAACGACCAACGCAAGAATCCACAGGATCGGATAGAGCACCCAGAGGTGAATGAAGCTCAATACGAACCCGAGGATGATGTAGAGGGCCCATATGGTGATCGACTGCGCCGCGGCCCACTTGACGAATTTATTCGTCCCGCCGCCGACGAGCATAATGATGCCGCCGAGGAGGCAGAACAGGTAAGCGAGCCCGGCCGCCACATTCGGCTCGAGCCCGAATGGCGTATCTTTGGGAGGTTCGGTTACGGACATAAATGCTGCCCCTTTCGGCTCAAACGCAAGTTGTAAACTTGTGGGTGCTGCTTTGCTTTGCAGCGGGGCCGAACCTTTATCTAGCGCTCGCTCGCAACAGGCTGCATCCCGAGCGTGTGAGAAGGGCTGGGCGGTGAGCCAAAAGATCGAACCCGAGGGCTGGCCGCGGGCCAGCGGCTACGCGCACGGCATCGTCGCCGAAGGCCGCTACCTCGCCATCGCCGGTCAGATCGGCTGGAACGAGCGGCTCGAGCTGGTGAGCAACGACTTTCTCGTGCAAGCCGGGCAGGCACTGCGCAACGTCGTCACCGTGCTTCGCGCGGCGGGCGGGGAGCCCGCGGATCTCGTCCGGCTGACCTGGTACGTGACCGATAAACAAGAGTACCGCGATAATGCTGCGGCGCTTGGCGCAGCCTATCGCGAGATCGTCGGCACCCACTATCCGGCGATGGCGCTCGTGCAGGTCGCCGATCTGCTCGAAGACGGCGCAAAAGTAGAGATCGAAGCGACCGCGGTTTTGCCTCCTCTGTCATCCTGAGCGCTTCGATTTCGCTTTCTCAGGAATTGCTATCAACGTCCGAGCGAGGGATGGAACGCAGCTAGGGCGTTTCGATGCGTTGCTGGCTCGACACGCCAAGCAGCTCCGGGTTCGATTCCCGGGCGCTCCAGCCGCGCAGCTCGTCCTGTTGCGAAGTCGTTGATGATGTGCTAATGTCGGCCTAGTGTCGGGCCAGCAACACATCGAAACGCGCGAGGCGCCGCAGTAATGCGGCGCCTCGTTCGTTAGTGTCAGGATGACGGTGCGCGGAGTTTATAGCGTTGGAGTTTGCCGGTTTCGGTTCGCGGAAGCTCGCTGAGGAACTCGATCTCGCGCGGCGCTTTGAACGGCGCGATCTGCGATTTGCAGAACTCGCGCAGCTCGTCGGCCTTCGCGTCGGTTGCCGCGCAGCCGTCCACGAGCACGACGAACGCTTTCACGAAGTTCGTCTCCTTTATCGGATCGCGCTTGCCCACGACCGCCACCTCTTTCACGTCGGCGTGTGCGATCAGCGCCTGCTCGACCTCGGGACCTGAGATGTTATAACCGGCCGAGAGAATCATGTCGTCCATGCGCGAGACGTACCAGTAGTATCCGTCGGAGTCTCGTCGATATGCGTCGCCGGGATAGTTCCAGCCGCCCTGCACGTAGTTCCGCTGGCGCTCGTCCTGCAAATACTTGCAGCCCGTCGGCCCTTTTACCGCGAGACGCCCGACCGTGCCGTCGGGAACCCGCAGCCCGGCCTCGTCGTGAATCTCGGCGATGTATCCGGGAACGACGCGTCCCGTTGCGCCGGCCCGGACTTCGTGCTGCGGCGAACCGACGAAAATGTGAAGCATCTCGGTGCTGCCGATCCCGTCGAGAATCTTCAGGCCGGTCGTTGCTTGCCATTGCTCCCAGACGGCTTTCGGAAGCGTCTCGCCGGCGGAGACGCACGCGCGCAGCGTTGAGAGATCGTACTCGAGCGCTTTCGCTGCCATCGTCCGGTACGCAACCGGCGCGGTGAAGATCGTCGTGACCCCGAAGGCCGCGATCGCCTCGAGCAGTTCGATCGGGCCGGCCTTCTCCAGCAAGAAAGTTGCGGCGCCGGCGTGCAGCGGAAACAGCAGCAGACCGCCCAGGCCAAACGTAAACGCCAGCGGCGGACTTCCGCAGAAGAGATCGTCGCCCCGCGGCTGCAGCACGCGGTCGCAATACGTATCGCAGATCGCCAGCACATCGCGGTGGTAATGCATCGCGGCTTTGGGCGTGCCGGTGGTTCCGGAGGTGAAGGCTATGAGGGCGACGTCCTCCGCAGCCGTCGGCACGTTTGCAAAACGGGTCGACGCCTCGCGCATGCGGCGCTCGAGCGAACCTTCCGCCGTCGCCTCCCCGTTGAAATAGAGCGTTTGCACGCCGCTTAAACCATTGCACGCCTGCTCGAGTTCATCGCACAACCGAACATCGCAGAGCGCGTGCGTGACCTGCGCCTTCGCCATGATGAAGCGCAGCTCGGCGGCGCGATACTGCGGTACCGTCGTCACCGCGATGCCGCCCGCTTTCAATACGGCGAACCAGCACGCTGCCAGCATCGGGGTGTTCGGCGCGCGCAGCAGGACGCGATTTCCGGGCACGATTGCCAGATCGTCGACCAGCACGTTGGCGATGCGATTCGACGCATCGCGAAGATCGGCATAGCTCCAGGAGAGGCCTCCCGGCGCAACGATGCACCGACGGTTACCGCCACCCTCCTCCACGCGCCGGTCGAGCAACTCCGTCGCCGCGTTGAGACGTTCGGAATACTGCAGTCCGGGGAAGTCGAAGCGCAGATCCGGCAACTCGTGGGGTGGCGGCAGGCGATCCCGCGCGAACCGATCGAGATGTGCGGTCAGTAAATCGCCAGCGTTTCGACGACGTCGATGCCCTTGGTGATCGTCTGCAACCCGGATGCGTCCTCTCACGTTGCCAAGAGCTGCTTTGCGATGACGAGCTGTTGAATCTCGCTTGCACCTTCGTAGATGCGCAAGGCGCGAACGTCGCGATATAAGCGTTCGACGATCTCGCCGCGGGTGACGCCGCGCCCTCCAAAAAGCTGCACGGCACGATCGCAGACGCGCCCGGCCGCCTCCGTGGCAAACCATTTTGCCATCGCGGCTTCCTTGGTGATGCGCGCCCGGCCGCTGTCCTTGGTCCACGCGGCACGGTAGACGAGGAGCGCGCTCGCATCGACGTCGGTGGCCATCGTCGCAATTGCGGCTTGCGTGAGCTGCAAGTCGGCCAGCGGCTTACCAAAGAGCTGCCGCGTTTTCGCGTGCGTAACCGATTCGTCCAACGCCCGTCGTGCGAAACCAACGGCCGCGGCACCGACCGTGCTGCGAAAGACGTCGAGCACCGCCATTGCGATTTTGAAGCCTTCGCCTTCCTCGCCGATCCGGCACTCGTTCGGAACGCGAACGCCCTCTAATCGCAGCGTCCCGAGCGGATGCGGCGAGATCGTTTCGATTTCTCCCTCCGCGCGACAGCCGTTTGTCGCGGCATCGACCGCAAAGGCACTTAGACCTTTGGGACCGCTTCCGCCGGTGCGTGCGAAGACGACGTAGCAATTCGCGATGCCGGCGTTGGATATCCACGCCTTCTCGCCCTCGAGGACGTAGCTGCCGTTTTCGCGCCGCGCGCGCGTCGTCAGCGCGCCGACGTCGGAGCCGGCCTCCAACTCCGATAGCGCAAAGGCGGCGATGCAGCGGCCCGCGGCGATCTCGCGCAGATACCGCCGCTTCAGCTCGGCACTGCCGAATAACGCGATCGGCCCGGCGCCCAAACCCTGCATCGCGAAAGCGAAATCGGCAAGCGCGGAACGATACGCAAGCCGCTCGCGCGCCAGACACAGCGTTCGAACGTCGAGCTCCGCGCGAAGGCCGCCGTATGCGCCCGGAACGCACGCACGCAGCCAGCCGCCCTCGGCCAACGCGCGTACCCAAGCGCGTGAGGTCGTAGCGGCATCGGACTCGTCGTCGGCAACTGCGGCACCGTCGAGCCAAGCTTTGAGGCCTGCGGAAAACGCGCGGTGCTCTTCGTCAAACAGCGGAAGGTCGAGCATTTCGCGAGCTCCTAGTCTCCTTCGAACTGCGGCGGCCGTTTGCCGACGAAGGCTTCGTAGGCGCGGCGGAAGTCGTTGCTCTCCATACAGGCGGCTTGCGCTCGCGCCTCCGCGTCGATTGCCGCGTCGAGCGGCAGCGACCATTCGTCGTGCAGCATGCGCTTCGTCATTGCGTGCGCTGCAGTCGGACCCTGCGCGATCGCGCGCGCAAACTCGAGGGCGTGGCCGTGCAACGCATCGGGCGCGCATAGCTCGTTATAAAATCCCCACTCGTGCGCCTCTTTTCCGCGCAGCGCGCGACCGCTGTAGAGCAGCTCGCTCGCGCGGCCGAGCCCCACAATCCGCGGCAGCATCGTGCAGGCGCCCATGTCGCATCCAGCCAGACCGACGCGCACGAAGAGGAAAGCAACGCGCGAGCGCTTCGTTCCAAAGCGCAGATCGCTCGCCATGGCTAGAATCGCTCCGGCGCCGGCGCAGGTACCGTCGATTGCGGCCACGATCGGTTGCGGACACGCGCGCATCGCCTTCACCAGGTCTCCGGTCATCTGCGTGAACTCGAGAAGCTGTTGTGGCGTGCTCTGAGTCAACGGCCCGATGATTTCGTGTACGTCACCGCCCGAACAGAAGTCCGCACCGGCGCCGGTCAGCACGACGGCCTTAACGGTTGCATCAGTTTGCAAAGACGCGAAGAGATCGGCTCAGCTCGCGGTAGAGCTCGAACGTCAGCGCGTTCTTTCGAGCGGGCCGATCCAGCGTGACCGTCAATACCTTCGTATCGAGCTGCGTGCGCGCTCCGTTCATCTGATACGAAATGGCAGATCCTCTTCGTATTCATCGCCCGCGCTGTTGCGCGCGATCACGCGCAGATGATACGAGCGAACGAAGATCGGCGGCGTATCGAGCACGTCGAGCGTGAACTGGAAGCGTCCGGGGCCTACGTGGGGAGCGTTGATCGAAAACAGACTCGTGCGCACCTCAACGCTCGCCACGTTCGTGCTCGTCACGAACCAGCCGGACCAGTGCTCGCCGCGGCGGACGTCGAGTGAGGAAAACCGCATGCCGAGCATCTTCGGCAGCGCGCCGTTCGGCTCGACCTTCGGCGTGGGCAGCGCCGTTACGGCACCGACGATCGCGTTCGAAGGCATGGCCAGCGGAAGGCGCGATCCGCATGCGACCGACAGCAGTGCGAGCCAACACGCCCCGATGCGAAGCAGCACGCCTACGGTCGTACGGCCTTACCGCGACGCCACCTGCTCAGCTTAGAAGGCGCCTCCGAGCATAGAGCCTAAAGGCCGGGCATCATGCAGAACGCGGCTCCGCGAAGCTTAGCGCTCGATTACGCGGTCGGCATTTGCAGCGTCTGGATTTCCGGCGGTTTTTTTCTCGATGCATGGGCGCACGGGCACGTACCCGTGGAAAGCTTCTTCACGCCGTATCATGCGGTCTTCTATTCGGGCATGATGGCCTTGGTCATTACCGTCGGAGCCTTCGTATTGCACTCGCATCGCCTCGGTTATCCTTGGCCCGAGACGATCCCCCGGCGCTATCGGGTCGCGCTGCTGGGCATTCCGATTTTCATCGCCGCCGGATTCGGAGATATGCTCTGGCATCGCTTCTTCGGAATCGAGGTGGGCGTCGACGCGCTGCTCAGCCCGACGCATCAAATTCTGGGGCTTGGAATCTTTCTCGTTGCGAGCGGCCCCATCCGCTCGGTGCTGGCGCAGCGCGATGCCACGACGCCATCGCGCCAGTTGCCACTCGTGCTCGGTCTCGCAACTTGGCTGATCCTGACGCATTTCGGCACGGCCTACGGATTCGATCCGGGCGCGGGCCGAACCAATGCTCCGCCGCCCATCGTTCCGTTCACGCCGGATTACCTCACGGCGCTCTCGATCGGATACTACAAGATTGCCAGCGGTGTTCTCAGCATCATTCTCGAGAGTCTTTTGATCGGCGGCTTCGCGCTTTGGTTTATCTCGCGAATTCGTCCGACGCCCGGCATGCTGACCGTGCTCTTCGTCATCGGCAATACCCCGGCGGCGGCGGCATTCACCAATCAGACGCCGTTACTGATCGTGACGGTCGTTCAATCCTTGATCACCGGCATCGTGGCCGACGTTCTCGTGGCACGCTACGATCCATATCCTTCTTCGGCTAAGACCGTCGCGTTTCGGAGTTTTGCAATCGCCGTTCCAATGTCGTACACCGGCGTCTATCTGCTGGCGACCTTTTTCGCCGACGGCATCTGGTGGGATTGGAACGTGGCGCTGGGCACGTGGATTTGGTCGGGGGTCTGCGGTTTCGCGCTGAGCCTGCTGATCACCGCTCGCCGAACGGCGTGATCGCCCTCGCTCTGCTCTGTGCCGCGCTGCTGCTGCACGGCGCAACGGCGTGGCGTTACGGCTACTTCCGCGACGAGCTCTACTTCATCGCCTGTTCGAAGCATCTGGCGTGGGGGTACGTCGACCAGCCGCCGCTCGTTGCCGTCGCTGCCTGGCTCGCCGCGCCGGCCGGCTATCAGCTCGTAGCGTTGCGGGCCCTTCCAATTCTCGCCGCCGGGGGAACCGTTTATCTTGCCGCGCGCGTCACCAAGGAGCTGGGCGGTGGTGCGTTCGCGCAGACGCTCGCCGGCCTCGCGACGCTCTTGATGCCGGCCTATCTGCTGCTCGGAAACACGCTGACGACGACTTCCTTCGAGCCGTTCTTCTGGACGCTCGCGATCTACCTCACGATTCGACTGGTGCGCGCGCAGGCGGCGGCGCGGCCGCGGCTATGGCTCGCGGTAGCGGGTACGCTGGCGCTGGGGGCATACGCGAAGTATTCGATTGCTTTGCTCGTTGGCGCGCTGCTCGCCGGTTTGTTGTTGACGAAAGAGCGCCGCACGCTGTTCACACCGTACGCACTCTACGCCGCGGGCCTCAGCCTGCTGCTGCTCGCTCCGAACCTCGCCTGGCAGGCGGCTCATGGATGGCCGTTTCTCGAAGCCGTGCGCGGCGACGCGGCGCATCGACTCGCCTTTGCAAACGGCCTGACACTGGAGTATCGCAACCTCACGAATAACGCGACGGCCTTTGCGCTGGAGCAACTGCTGTACGCCAATCCGCTCGCGGCCCCAATCTGGTTGGCCGGGATCGTCGCACCGTTTCGTATAGCGGCGCTGCGCGATGTGCGCTTTATCGCGCTTGGGTACATCGTGCTCTTCTTCGCGGCCGTGGCGCTGGGCGCAAAGGGCTACTACATCATCGGCATCTATGCGACGTTGCTGGCAATCGGTGCCGTGGCGCTCGAGCGCGCTGCGGTTCCTCTGCGGTCGGCACTGCTCGCCGCACTGGTCGCAGTCGCGGTCCTCGCGCTTCCGTTATCGCTGCCGGTTCTCCCGATCGAGAACCTCGTCGCGTATACCAGGCTTCTCGGTCTCACCGGACGAGACGGAACGCCGGCGCATCTCATTCAGCCGGTCTTTGCCGAAGAGTTCGGCTGGGACCGGCTCGCGCGGGATGTCGCGCGAGTCTATCTTGCGCTCCCGGACGACATCCGCGCTCGCACGGCGATTTACGCCGACACGTACGGCGACGCCGGGGCCTTAGATTTCTTTGGACCGCGCTACGGGTTGCCGCCGGCAATCTCGAGCCAAAACAACTACTACCTTTGGGGCACGCACGGCTACGACGGCGCGACCCTGGTGGCGATCGGCGCGACGCGCATTGACGTGCTGCGACGCTATTTTCGAAGCGTGCGCCTGATGAGCACGTCGGCCGAACCGTTGAAGTGGGTCGTCGAAGGACCGGCGCCGATCTATCTTTGCCGCGCCCCGATCGCGCCGTTATCGGAGATCTGGCCGCACCTCCGCTGGTACGGCGCCTAATGTCATGCTAGGGAGGCCAGGATGACATAGGGAGGCCAGGATGACAACGACAAGCTCAGGATGGCGCCGCGAGGAAACCGGGGACGATCAGCGCGATCCCGGTTTCTGAGGCGCGAATGAGCATCAGGACTCCTTCGGCGACCTCCTCGGCGGTTGCAATGCGGCCTTCGGGATTGCTTGCGGCTAACAGCCGGCGCGTTTCCTCTTCGTCTCTTCCGGTTTTCGCCGTGATGTTGCTCACGGCGTTGCGAAGGATATCGGTCTCCGTGTAGCCGGGACAGATCGCGTTGATGGTGATGCCCGTTCCGGCCGCTTCCGCGGCGACGGCTCGCGTGAAGCCGACGACGCCGTGTTTGCTCGCGCAATAGGCCGAGATGTACGGCGCACCCGCAAGCCCGGCAGTGCTCGCGACGTTCACGATGCGTCCCCACTTTGCCGCCGTCATTTCCGCGAAGACTTCGCGCGTGCAGAGAAATGTGCCGGTCAAATTCGTTGCGATGATTCGGTCCCACATTTCGGAGGACGTGCGCGAAAGCGTGGCCGACTCCACGATGCCGGCATTGTTGACCAGAATGTCGATCGCGCCGTTTGCCTCGCGACACTCCTGGAAGCCGCGCCGCACTTCATCTTCGTTGCAAACGTCGACCGTAGTACGAAAAACCTTGTCGCCCTTCGACAGGCTCAGGGTGACAGGGTTGGGGCTTGGGTTAACAGGGTTGGGGCTTGCGCTGACAGGACTGCGGCTAACGATGCTGACGCGCGCGCCCTCTTGGTAGAGGCGTTCCGCGATGGCGCGACCGATGCCGCGCGTCGCGCCCGTGACGACGGCATGCTTTCCCGCGACGATGCTCACGAAGCCGCCTCCTTCGCTCTCGCTACCAGCCGCTCGAGCTGCTCTTTTCCGGAAAGATACTGTACGGGCCAGGGCGCCTCTTCGTAGCCGAGTTCCGCCGCGGCATGCAGCGTCCAAAAGGGATCGGCGAGATGCGGACGCCCGAGCGCGACCAGATCCGCGCGGGCGCCTGCGAGAATCGCGTCGACCTGATCGGCGTCGGTAATGTTGCCGACCGCCATCGTCGCGATCCCGACTTCATTGCGAATCTTGTCCGAATACGGCGTTTGAAACATGCGCCCGTACACCGGTTTTGCGTCCGGCGTCGTCTGCCCCGCAGAGACGTCGATGAGATCCGGCGCCCTCGAGCTTAAACGCGCGCGCGATCTCTACGGCATCTTCGCCGTCGATGCCGCCGTCTACCCAATCCGTCGCCGATATCCGCACCGACATCGGCCGCTCCTCCGGCCAAACCATGCGCATCGCACGAAAGACTTCCAACGGATAGCGCAGGCGATTCGCCAGCGAGCCGCCGTACTCGTCGCGACGATGGTTGCGCAGCGGCGTGATAAACGACGAAAGCAGATAGCCGTGCGCGCAGTGCAGCTCCAGCATATCGAAACCGGCTTCCAAGCCCATTCCCGCGGCGCGCACGAAGGCCTCGCGAATCTCCACCATCTCCGCTCGCGTCAATTCCGACGGCGCCTGATTTCGGTCCGCGTACGGGATCGCCGAAGGCGCGACGAGCGGCCAGTTCCCCTCGTCGAGCGGTTCGTCCATCCCCTCCCACAGCAACTTCGTCGAACCTTTCGGGCCGGAATGCCCGAGCTGCAGGCAGATCTTCGCGCGCGAGGATGCGTGAACGAAATCGACGATTCGCTTCCAAGCCGGCACGTGTTCGGGAAGGTACATCCCGGCGCATCCCGGCGAGATCCGTCCTTCGCGCGTCACGCAGGTCATCTCCGTAAAGACCAATCCGGCCCCGCCGAGCGCGCGCGTTCCCAGATGCACGAGATGAAAATCGCCCGGCGTCCCGTCGACCGAGCTGTACATGTCCATCGGTGAAACGACGATCCGGTTTTGCAGCTCCAGTCCTCGGAGTCGAAACGGCACGAACATCGGCGGAACGGCGCGGCCGCCAAACCAGCGTTCGATGCGATCGACGTAGGTCGTATCGCGCAAGCGCAGGTTTTCATGACCGATTCGCTGGCTGCGCGTCAACAGGCTATACGCGAACTGCTCGGGCGGAAGCGTCGCGTAACGGGCTACGTTTTCGAACCACTCCGTCGAGTTGCGCGCGGCGTTCTGCAGCTTGAGCACCTCCACTTTCCGGCTTGCCTCATACTGCTGCAGCGCTTTCTCGAGACCGCCCGACTGCGCGCCTGCCAGGGCGTCCGCCAAACCGATGGCATCTTCCAATGCCAGCTTGGTTCCGGAACCGACCGAAAAGTGCGCGGTATGCGCGGCATCACCCAGGAGCACGACGTTGCCGGCGCTCCAGCGCTCGTTGCTCACTCGGGTGAAGTTGAGCCAGTCGCGGCCGCGCAGGTGCGCGCTGTTGGTCAGCAGACGATGGCCGTGCAGATACGGTTCGAAGAGCGCTTCGCAAAACGCAATCGTCTGCTGCGAGTCTGCCGCATCGAGGCCGTGCGCGAGCCACGTCTCCTCGCGGCACTCGACGATGAACGTGCTGAGCTCTTCGTCGAAGCGATAGGCGTGAACCGTGAACCACCCGTGTTCGCTGCGCTCGAAAATAAACGTGAAGGCGTCGAGCGGCAGCGTCGTTCCGAGCCACACGTAGCGGCAGCCGCGCCGCTCGAGCGTCGGCTGGAAGCGATCGGCGAGGCTCTGACGGACTCGGCTGTTGGCACCGTCGGCACCAACGAGGAGATCGCAGTTCTCGCGCTCGGACGCGATATCGGTGACGTCGGTTTGAAAGTTCAGCTCGACGCCGAGCTCCGCCGCTCGACGTTGTAAAATCGCGAGCAGCCGCTTTCGCGAAATCCCGCTGAAACCGTGACCCCCCGAGCGAATCGTATGCCCGTTGAAATGAATCTCGATATCGTCCCAGTGCGCGAACGCCTGGGTGATTTCGCGCTGCGTCGGCTCGTCGGCGAGCCGCAGATTCTCCAGCGCCGCATCGGAGAAGACGACGCCCCATCCAAAGGTATCGAGAGGCCGATTACGTTCGGCGATGCGAACGGGCCACGAAGGGAAGCGGGCCTTGATGAGTATTCCAAGGTAGAGGCCCGCGGGACCGCCGCCGATGCAGGTTACGCGCATGAAGGACGCTTACACTTTGATGAGAGCCGCAGACGAATCCCGCCGCGCCGTGGTATTCTACGCTCGAAAAGTGATGAGACCGGCGATTGCACTCGGTTTGTTCCTCTCCTGTTTCGCCGTGCTTCTCGTAGTCGAGCGCGGAGCGGTGGCGGCTCGAGCCGCGGTCCCGGTGACGCTCTCGAGCGGACTGTCCGCATCCCGCGCGACGATCCCCATACGCATCAACGGCCGGCGCGCCTCCTGCGTTTTAGATACCGGCAGTTCCGCCATTTTGGTCTCGCCAATGCTGGCACGCGACGCGGGACTCTCCGGGAAGGATGGAACGTTTGAGGTTGCGCCCGATGGCCGGACGTACGCTGACCGCGAAACCGAGATCTCGCGTTTCACGGTCTCCCGGTTCGCGGTGCCCGACGTCCACGCGTTGATCTCTTCGAATTTGACCGGATACAACGCACTCTGCGGTTACGATTTCTTCACCCGCTTTCCGTCGCTCATCGATCGCGATCGCAGGACGGTCACGCTCTTCCCCGCGCCTTCAAAAGTCGCGCGCATGCATTGTCTTCGCGTCGATCTCGCTCCCCGCGTGCCGTTAGCGACGGTCGAGATTAACGGTACCTGGCTGAATCAGATCGTGCTCGATTCGGGCATGTCGGGCGGCGGAGCGCTCTGGGACGGCGTGCGCGAACGCTTGCGCAGCCCGTTGCTTTCCGGCGCCGGCGACGTGGATCAGCCGCCGCTGAGCCACGGTTTCTCCTGCGGAGCCTCCGCTTTCGTGAGGTTCGCCACGGGGACCGCGACGAGCTCGATGCCGATGTGCACCGAAGAGGAGCGCCCCGACGGGTACAACGGAATCATCGAGACCAACCTCCCCGATGTCCACGCGATGGCGGTCGACTACCCCCATCGGCGAATGTGCTTCGACGTCGCAAGCTTTTCGCAAGCGTGGTCTCGCTTTAATAACTTGCGCTCGCCCTAAGGATTTGCCATTGTCACCCTGAGCCTGTCGAAGGGTGACATCAGGAGGCGTGAGTGCTGAGCCATCCTTCGACAAGCTCAGGATGACACTGGGAGTTCAGAATGACAGGTTCTTGCGGGCGATGAGCAGCCCGTCGCAGACCGGCACGAGCGCGACTTCCACTCTCGCGTCGCGGCCGGCCTTGAAACTGATGTCGCGCAGCGCTCGCGTGTCGGTATCATCCACGGACGGGTCGAGCACGGCGCCGTCCCACAACACGTTGTCGACCAAAATCAAGCCGCCGCCTCGCACCAGTTCCAGCGCGCGTTCGTAATACGTGTCGACGTTGGCTTTGTCGGCATCGATAAATGCCATGTCGAAAGCCTCGACGTTCTCGCGCCGCAGGCCCTCGAGCGTCTGCGCGGCGGGGGCGATGCGCAGGTCGATCTTGCTCGCCACGCCGGCCGACTCCCAATAGCGGCGCGCGACCGCGCTCGTCGCCTCATCGACGTCGCAGGCCAGGATGTAACCATCGGGCGGCAGCGCCAGCGCCATCGCCAGCGAGCTATAGCCGGTGAAAACGCCGATTTCCAAATACCGCCGCGCACCGATGGTATGCGCTAAGAGCGCCATGAGCTGGCCCTGCTCGGGGCCGATTGCCATCCGCCACTGCGAGAGACGCGCCGTTTCTTCGCGCAACTCGCGAAGCATCGGGTGCTCTCGGACCGTCGCGCTAACGATGTAATCCGCGATCGCAGCGTCCAGTATCGAACTCTTCGTCGTCATTGGCGTTAACGATTATGAGCGAGCGAGACGCCGGTGAAGCTCGTCGAAATCTTCGAGGGCATTTAGCGTTACCGCATCTGCGATCGACGAATCGGCGATCGTCGAAGCTTCACGCATCTTCTGCGCGTGGTCGTCGCCATGGTTGTACGCGCGGATCGCCGCGTTGTGGCGGTCGATCGTCTCCCGATCGGTCTTGCCGTTGGCGATCACCCAGCGCTCGAAGGCCATGTACGTCGGCTTTGCCGTTCGAACGAAATCCATCGTCTTGGCGCGGTCCAAGCCCAACGCAGCAAGAGTCATAGCGTCAAAGCCGCTTCCACATTCATCGTAGCCCTCTTGCAGCGCGCCGGCCGCCGCCAGCGAAAGCTTGAGCCAGAGCCGCGGCAGATGAATCGCACCGAGTGGCCCGGCGACGCCGGAGCTTACGAGAGGGACGATCGGTTCTCGAGTCTGATTCAAGGCGTTTCCTCCGCGGTTAGATGCCAGGCGCGGTGGAACCGCCGCGCCGGGACTTGAAGGTGAGTTCCGACACGCCGGATTTGTCCAGCTCGCCCAATCCAGCGGCTTTCATGCGCTCGTACTGCTCGAAAGCGGCGGTTGCCAACGGAAGCGCAAGTCCCGCCTCTTTTGCGAGAGACAATGCGATGCCACAGTCCTTCGCGGCATGCGCGGCCGAGAAATAGACGTCGTGCTCGCGGTGCTCCATGTCGGCACCGTCGGTTTCGAGCACTCGAGAGTTCGCACCGGTTTGCGAGAAGACTTCGCGCAGCAGGTCGAGATCCAAGCCGAGCGCGTCCCCCAAGCCGAGCCCTTCGGCAAGACCGGCGGTGTTGACGTTCATGACCATATTCACGAGCGCTTTGACCTGCGCCGCCGTGCCGGACTCGCCGACGTACTTCAGTGACTCGCTCATCTTCTCGAGCAACGGCTTGACGCGCTCGAAGATCTCCGGCCGCCCGCCGATCATCAAATACAGCGTGCCGTTTCGCGCCTGCGGAATCGAGCTGGCCATACAGGCTTCGAGCGCGTTGCCGCCGCGCTCCGCCACCATCCGCTCGACATCGCGATGGACCTGGGGCGTGACGGTTGCGCAGTTTAAAAAGACGCGGCCCTGGGCGTTGTTCAAGAGCGAGTCGCCGTGCGGCGCAAAGATTCGATACATCGCCGCGTCATCGGTCACCACGGTCACGACGACGTCCGCGAGCTCGCTCACACGCGCGAGCGACGAGCTCACCTCACCGCCGATCTCGGCGGCGACCTCGACTGCCGCCTCGGGCCGCACGTCGTACAACGCGACGATGGAATATCCAACGTCGTGCATCCGGCGCGCCAGGTTGGCGCCCATGCGTCCCGTGCCGACGACCCCGATCTTCACGAGGGCGCTAATGCAGCAATCCTATCCTCCGGCCCTGCAGCAGCCGTGAGAAGGCAGGCACCTGCCTCCAATTCGCCCAACTTTGCAAAGTGGCGATTCCTCGCCTGGCCCCACCGGGGGCACTACCCTCGCTTAATTTTAAGGAGATCTATGCGTACATCACGCGTCTTAATTGCTGCGGCCGCCGTGCTCGCAGCCCTCATTCCGGCCTCGGGCTTCGCCCAGGTCGAGAGCACCCCGATCCCCGCTCCGGTCAAACCTGACTTTTCCTCGGTCAGCTTCATGGTCGGGACGTGGACGTGCAAGTCAAAAAGCTCGCGCCGTCCGGCCGCGTTTACGACCGTTTCCACGTACTCGTTGGATCCGACCGGCTACTGGATGAGCGAAACCTCCACGACGCCGAAGACATCGTGGGTGCCGACAACGCTGCGGACGTGGGATAAGATCACCTACGATCCCGACACCAAGCGTTGGGTCGACGTATCGTACGGCGACGGCGGTGCATACGGGCTTTCATTTTCGAAGGGCTGGAACGGTAACCAGATCGTCTGGCACGACGTCTCCTTCGCGCCGGGTCCCGACATCAACAGTCAAACCGACATCGCCACGACCAAGACGAGCGCAACCAAAATGACGTCCTCGTCGTCGTTCACAGAAACGAAAACAGGCCGCCGTGTAAGCGTCACGACGACCTGCGTTAAGAGCTAAGAGCTAAAGGCTAGCTGCCCGTGTCGCCCTTCGACAGCGCTCAGGGTGACACGGGCAGCGTGACGCGGGGAGTTAGAACTCCTCCTCGGGAGCGTTTTCCGTGAACGGAGTCTCCTCTTCGTCGCCTTCGTACGCGGGCTTTTCGTCCTCGTAGACGACGTCTTCGTCCTCTTCCTCGAGCTCGTAGCCTTGCGGGCCCTCGACCTCGTCTTCTGGGGCCTCGGCGGCCTCGTCTTCGAAGACTTCCTCGGCTTCGATCTCCGCAACCGGCGCGACCACCGGCGGTGCCGGAATCGGTGCGCTTGCGTCGAGCGGCTTGCTGTCGTCGAGTTCCTCTTCTTCCTCTTCCTCGACTTCCTCGACCTCGGCCGGCGCTTCCGCGACCGCTTCACGCGTCGCGACGACGGTCTGGGAAACGGCACTCTGCTCGTCGCCCATTAACAGCCCGTACTCGCGACGCTCGCTCTCGCCCATCTCGTCTTCGGGCGTCTTGATGTCGACCTCTTCGCGGTTCTCCGTGAGCACCTTAACGTCGAGCGCCAGCGATTGCAGCTCCTTGATGAGGACTTTGAACGATTCGGGAACGCCGGGTTCCATCACGTTCTCGCCCTTGACGATCGCTTCGTAGGTCTTGACGCGTCCGACGACGTCGTCGGACTTCACGGTGAGCAGCTCTTGCAGCGTGTATGCTGCGCCGTAGGCCTCCAGCGCCCAGACTTCCATCTCGCCGAAACGCTGACCCCCGAACTGCGCTTTACCGCCGAGCGGCTGTTGCGTGATCATCGAGTATGGACCCGTCGAACGCGCGTGGATCTTGTCGTCGACGAGATGCGCGAGCTTGAGCATGTAGATCAAGCCAACGGTGATCGGGCGCGAGAAACGCTCGCCGCTGCGACCGTCGCGCAACCAGGTCTTGCCGTCGGCCGGAAGACCGGCGTCCTGCAGCCACTCGGCAATATCCTCGGCATGCGCGCCGTCGAAGACCGGCGTCGCCACGCTCATACCGAGCATCCGCGCCGCCCAGCCCAGGTGCGTCTCCATGATCTGCCCCAGATTCATGCGCGACGGCACGCCGAGCGGGTTGAGCACGATGTCGACGGGCGTGCCGTCCTCGAGATACGGCATGTCCTCTTCCGTGAGCACTTTGGCGATAACGCCTTTATTGCCGTGGCGGCCCGCCATCTTATCGCCCTGGAGAATCTTGCGTTTCTGCGCTACGTAGACGCGCACCAAGTGATTGACGCCGGGCGAAAGCTCGTCGCCGTTCTCGCGCGAGAAGACCTTGACGTCGATGATCTTGCCCTTCTCGCCGTGCGGCACTTTGAGGCTCGTGTCGCGAACTTCGCGAGACTTTTCGCCGAAGATCGCGCGCAGGAGCCGCTCCTCCGCGGTCAGCTCGGTTTCGCCCTTGGGGGTGACCTTTCCGACGAGAATGTCTTCCGGACGCACCTCGGCGCCGATCCGAATGATGCCGCGCTCGTCGAGATCCTTGAGCGCATCTTCGCCGACGTTGGGAATATCGCGCGTGATCTCTTCGGGTCCAAGCTTCGTGTCGCGCGCTTCGCATTCGTACTCCTCGATGTGAATCGAGGTGAAGCGATCCTCTTTGACCATGCGCTCGCTGATCAGGATGGCGTCTTCGTAGTTATAGCCTTCCCACGGCATAAATGCCACGAGCACGTTTTGGCCCAGTGCGAGTTCGCCCTGGTCGGACGAAGGACCGTCGACGAGCACTTGACCCGACTCGACTTCGTCGCCGACCGCGACGATCGGACGCTGGTTGATGCACGTGCCGGCGTTGCTGCGCACGAACTTGAGGAGATCGTACGTCTTGTCGATCCCCTCGGCGTTGCGCACGGTAATGCCCTTGGCGTCCACCGACGTAACGGCGCCGGCTTCGTCGGCGACGAGCAGCGCGCCGGAGTCTTTGGCGGCCCGGTACTCCATACCGGTGCCGACGATCGGGGCGTCGGGGCGAAGCAGCGGCACGGCCTGACGCTGCATGTTCGCGCCCATCAGCGCCCGGTTGGCGTCGTCGTGTTCCAAGAACGGAATCAACGCCGTCGCGACCGAGACGATCTGCTTGGGCGAAACGTCCATCAACTGGACGCGCGCCGCCGGCTCTTCGATATATTCCTCGGCATAGCGGCAGACGACCGAGTCGGCGGTGATCTTTCCACTCGCCGCATCGACCGCCGTGTTGGCCTGCGCGATGATGTATTCGTCTTCGCGATCGGCCGTGAGATAGACGATCTCGTCGGTAACGATACCGTCGCGCACGACGCGATAGGGCGTTTCGATGAACCCGAACCGGTTCACGCGCCCGTAGGTCGCCAGCGAACCGATCAAACCGATGTTCGGGCCCTCCGGCGTTTCGATGGGACAGATGCGCCCGTAGTGCGAGTGATGCACGTCACGCACTTCGAAGCCCGCACGCTCGCGGGAGAGGCCACCCGGGCCGAGTGCCGACAAGCGCCGCTTGTGCGTCAGCTCCGCCAACGAGTTGGTCTGATCCATGAACTGCGAGAGCTGCGACGAGCCGAAAAACTCTTTGATCGCTGCCACGACCGGCCGAATGTTGATCAGCGCCTGCGGCGTGACCGTTTCAATGTCTTGCACCGTCATGCGCTCGCGCACCACGCGTTCGAGGCGCAGCAAGCCGACGCGGAACTGGTTCTGCAGCAGCTCGCCGACCGAACGAACGCGACGGTTTCCGAGGTGGTCGATGTCGTCCTTGGGCACAATGCCGGTCGCCACTTTGATCAGGCGCCGAATCACGGCCACCATGTCGCCGCGCGACAGGCACTTTGCCGTCATCGCCGGCATCTCGAGCCCGGCATCCGCGTACTCGTCGATCACGACATAGGGACGCTCCACCCGAGCGTCGACGTCGGGGTTCTCGATGCGGTAATGAAACTTACCGTTGAGTTTGTAGCGGCCGACGCCCGCGAGATCGTAGCGCTTCTCATCGAAGAAGAGCGACTCCAGGAGCTTCTCAGCGTTCTCGGCGTTCTCGGGCTCGCCGGGGCGCAGCTTCTTGTAGATTTCCTTGAGCGCATCCTCACGCGTCTTGATGTCGCGATCCTTTTCGATCGAGTTGCGAACCAGCGGACTATCGTCGAAAAGGCGCAGAATCGCCTCGTCGCTCTCCCAATCGAGCCCGAGGTCGGGCCGGGAGAGGGCGCGGATGAACGTCGAGACGTAGATCTTGCGGTTCTTGTCGATCCGAACACCGATCGTACCCTCGGTCTCGTCGTTCTTCGTGCCGTTGTCGGTCTCAAACTCGATCCAAGCGCCGCGGTTGGGAATGATCGTGGCGTTATAGGTCGGACGCGAGTTCGTGTCGACGTCTTGACTGTAGTAGACGCCCGGTGAGCGCACGAGCTGACTGACGATCACGCGCTCGGCGCCGTTGATCATGAACGTGCCCTTATCGGTCATGAGCGGGAAGTCGCCCATGAAGATCTCTTGGTCGGGGATGCCCTTGATTTCGCCCGACTCCGCCGTGATCAAGCGAACGCGCACCCGAAGCGGCGCGCTATAGGTCATGTCGCGCTCGCGGCACTCCTCGATCGAATACTTGGGCTCGCCCAGCGAATGCTCGCCAAACTCCAGGATCAGGTTGCCGGTAAAATCTTTGATGGGCGAGATCGAGGCGAAGGCCTCGGACAGACCCTCGGTCTTAAACCAGTTGAAGCTGGCCTTCTGCAACTCGATGAGGTTGGGCACCTCGAGCACGTGGGGAATCTTTCCAAACGAATACCGCTCGCGCTTAGGCCCCGGCTCCGGACGCTGCTCGACCGTGAACGCACCGGTGGGCATCGGAAAGGTCGACGGCATGGGGCTCGAGGTGCTGTTTCCATCCGTTCCGACCTTCGTCGAGGCAGCAGAACGCCTCGACCTGCCCTTGGTGTCGCCCGAGCTCTTCGCTGGGGACTTCGGAGCTGTCGTTTTCGCCATTAACTCTTCTTTCTCGGTGATAATGATAATTTAACGATTGCGAACCATGTGGCTTGCCTCAGGGCACACCAAAAAGACGAAACACAGGCTCCGTTTACCGGAGGTGCCTCGCCCTTCTCTTTGTGGCGACTTTCAAGCGCCCCGGGGCATAGGTTACGAGTTTAACACCCGTCGCCGGGAGCGTCAAGGAACCCTGCCTAAGGGGCGTAACTCACTAGACTAAAGTGGCTTCTCGGTTGCAGGGGAGGCAAACAAGCCACCCCCCCTTCTTGCAACACTAAATTCGCGGTAGGGCCTATTGGCGGCGGATCATCCAGAGCACAGAAACAAGGAACCCCAGCAGAAATGTGCCGCAGATCATTCCAGTTGCTATGACGATCGCGGTCGGCAAGCTCATTAAGGGTCCTCCGTTTCAGCCTACCCTGCATACGGCTAATCAGTCTTTCTGGTTTCGGGCTCCTCGGCCAAACTAGCCTATCACCTGGCTAAGGGGCTCTGATGCTCGTGGTGGTTTTGGGTGGCGCGGTGATACTTGGTGGTGCGCAGTTTTGGTTTTGGTGGCAAGAGCGAAAGTTAGACCCGAATCGCGCCCCAGGGCCATGCATCCCTGCGCCTAACTTGGCAGGATGGATAACGAGAATTTTCAGGAGCGGGTACTGACGGAGCTAAGAATTCTGCGCCTGCTGACTCATTCGATGGCGCTGCGCCAAACGGGTCGAGATCGAGATCAGCAGATGTCAGCGTTACTTCTTGAGGAAGCGAGTCGGCTAGCGCCCTAGCGGCCTCTTGATGATTCGCGCGGCTCTTCGATGCGGCGGCTTGTGCGTTGGCCGTCGATCGAAGGTTGTAAGAGCCGAGCGGCTTTCGCCGGAAAACGGGGCTGGCAGAGCGGAGCGTCAAAGGCCACGCTCATGCACTTTGACATCGCCGAGGCTATCCGTCAAAAGCAGCAAAAGCAACCGAAGAGCATCATTATCGGTAATGGCAAGGTCGTCGTCCTCCCCGGAGAACCCGAGGACGACGTCGCTCCCTCGGAAATCCTACCTGAGGACTAGGCAGCCAGACCGCCGCCGATTAGGTCTCGCACCTGTGCGACGTCATGCTTACCCCGCGAAGGGGGTGAAACGGGCGGAAGCACGTATGCGCGCGGTGGCTTCTCGGCTCCGAAAAGCCACCATGCGACTAAGGAACTTAGCCGGAGGCGCCAGCTAGCGGCGCCGCGCCTTGCTTCCGGAAACGGTGACCGAGACCGGCTGTGATGCGATTCCGTTCGCGACAACGACGAGCTTGCCCGAGCCCGACGCGATGCCGCTTGGAACGTCGAAGCTCGTCGAAACCGTCTTGTTGCCGGTGGCCACACCCATCGTGCTGTGGTCGTGCGTGCGCAGGTAGTAGATGTGTCCGTTTGAGTTCATCGTGACCCGCACTAACGGATAGTTCGTGGGGTTCTGGTACTCATCGCCAAACGACATCGCCTGCGACAGCCCGTTGAACTGCGTGCCCGAGATCTTGTAGGTCTGTCCGGCGCTGATGCTCGACGGAGCGGTCGTGATCGTGGGTGCCCAGCTCGCTTGCGGCGATCCGGTCGGCGTGTAAAGCACGACCGTGTAGCCCAATAACATGATCTGACCCGTCGGCAGCAGCAACGGCGGCCCCTGTTCCGTTACGCCGTTGAGCTGGTTGAAAGTCGAACCGTTCCACTCGTAGGCGGTGCCGCTGTCGCCGAAGACCAAGACGTTGCCGCTCGGTTCGAGGACCGCAAAACTATCGCCGGCGTTGTCGTTGTTAGGGAAATTGGGACCTGCCGTCCAGGTGCCCGTCGCGGTGTTATATATCGCGGTATGCCCCGGTCCGTATCCCGACGTATAGGATCCCGTGTAGAAAACGGTTCCATCGGGACGGAGAATGGACGGCCCGATCTCTCCCGGCGGATAGTAGCACAGGCTCGGTCCGTACAGCAGGCACCCATAGGGCGACGGCGAGTGCAGATCGACGATCGTCGAGCCCGCAGTCTTCCACTTACCGGTTTTCGGGTTGTAGATCTCCGAGTTTGGAGCGTTCTTCACATCTGCCGTCAAGATGGTGCCGTCGGCGAGCAGCGTCCAGCCTTCCTCGGAGTTGAAGTCGGATTTGCCCTTGTGGCTGACCGTTTTCCACTTGAGCGTCTTGGGATTCAACGCCGCATCGAACTCGGTGAGCTTTTGGCCGAGCAGCAGTTTCCCGTTCGGCAACACGCTGGAGGGTGAATCTCCGATGTAGTCCCAGCCGTGCGGATGACCCAGCGGCGTAAATTTATTGGTGAGCGGATTGTAAACGGCGCCCAAGTTCGTGAGCTGCAAATCGTATCCGTTTCCCGGGGTGTTGTACTCGCCGCCAATAATGACGAACTCGCCGTTTGCAAGCAAGTCGGAAGCGGCGGCATCGGGGCCATAACCGCTTTGAAGCGAGATCGGCGCACTCCAGGTGCCGTCCGAATAACCGCCATCGGCATCGGGAACGTAGCGATAGAAGTCGTTCCAGTTCGAGTTGCTCTGCGCCAGAATCGAACCGTCGGTGAGCAACCACGCCATTTGCATGCCCGTCGGAGGTTGGCTGGTAAGCCGCGTGATGTGACCCGGACGACTCGCACGCCATGTGTCGAGCGTTTGAGGGGTGATTCCGGGAAGCGTCGACCTGCCGGCGGAACATCCGGCCAGACCGATGGCGACTACAGCAGCAAATGCAACAAGTCCCGATTTAAGGTAGAAACGCGACACGCAAACCTCCAAGATGACGAGCAGCGAGAGGTGCAGGGCCTTCGCTCGGTTCGCGTGGTTCCCTCTCTAGCGAACGGCCGCAGGGGTCTTATCGCGAGCGCAGATTTGGCGGACGCGGGCCGCGAGCGCTTCGCCGGTCAGCCCGAAGAGCGCTCGCTGCTTATCTTGCGAGTCATGATGAACGAGCACGCTCGGCACACCCATTCGCTCGACGCGAAGATTTAGACCGCGATCGGAAACGAACTCTGCGACCGCCGAGCCAAAGCCGCCCGGCAGCGAGTGCTCCTCGAGCGTGATCAGGAAAGCGTGATCCCGTTCGAGCTCGAGTAAGAGCGCTTCGTCCAACGGCTTGGCAAAGCGCGCGTTGACGACCGTGATGCCGTCAACGTAGGCATCGAGCGCAACGTCGACCGACGTGCCGTACGCGAGGATCGCTACGTCGCGGCCCCAACGCAGCACCTCGGCTTTACCGTGCACGAGTGGGGCGAGGGCTTCGTCGTGCTTGCCGCTGGTCGAGCCGCGCGGATACCGGATTCCCGCCGGCGCGTTGAGCGAGAGCGCGTGCTCGAGCATCGGTTGCAGCTCCGCCTCGTTGCGAGGCGCCATGAGCGTCATGTTCGGCAGCGTGCGAAGGTAGGCGATGTCATAGAGCCCCATGTGCGTCGGACCGTCGTCGCCGACAAAGCCGGCGCGATCCATGCAGAAGACGACCGGAAGGTTTTGCACGACGACGTCGTGGACGATTTGATCGTAGGCGCGCTGTAAGAAGGTCGAATAGATCGCGCACACCGGCCGCAATCCGCTCGAGGCCAGGCCGGCCGCGAAGCAGACGGCGTGCGCCTCGGCAATGCCGACGTCGAAGTACCGCTCCGGAAAGCGCTTTGCGAACTTCGCGAGGCCCGTGCCGTCGGGCATCGCGGCGGTAATGCCGACGACGCGCGGATCTTTTTCGGCCACGGCGATCATGGCGTCGCCAAAAACGTCGGAAAACTTCGGACGTCCGGGCGGCCCGCTCTTCTTCTCACCATTGTTCGGCTCGAACACGTTTGCGCCGATGCCATGAAAGGTCCGCGAATCGCGCTCGGCCGGTTCGTATCCTTTGCCCTTGATCGTCCGGACGTGCAGGAGGACGGGACGGTCGAAATCCTTCGCGGTTTGGAGCGCATCGACGAGAACGTCGTAGTTGTGACCATCGACCGGCCCGATATAGCGAAAGCCGAGCTCCTCGAAGATCACCGCGGTCTTCTCGGCGGGACCGATAAAGTGCATCGCGCCGATCTCGGCACCTTCAATCGCACGCTTCGCGGCGCTTCCTAACGGAAGGCGCTTGAGCATTTCCTTCCCTTTTCGCCGGACGAAGTTTGCGAACGGTTTGGTGCGCAGAACCGAAAGGTAGGCGGCGATCGATCCAACGTTGGGCGCGATCGACATCTCGTTGTCGTTGAGAATCACGATGAACGGACTGCGGAGCGCACCGGCGTTGTTGAGCGCTTCGTAGGCGAGGCCGCCGGTGAGCGCGCCGTCGCCGAGCACCGCGACGACGGTTTCGTCGCTTCCGACCAAATCGCGCGCCAGCGCCATTCCCAGCGCGGAGGCGACCGACGTGCTGGCGTGGCCCGCACCAAACGGGTCGTAGGGCGACTCGCTGCGCATCGCAAAGCCGGAGAGGCCGCCGCCCTTGCGGATCGTGCCGAACCGGTCGCGCCGGCCGGTGAGGATCTTGTGAACGTAGGTTTGGTGGCTTACGTCCCAAACGAGCTTGTCGGTCGGCAGGTCGAGCACCCGGTGCAAGGCGAGCGTCAACTCGACGACACCGAGGTTGGGCGCGAGATGGCCGCCGTTGACGGCGCATGTGGTGACCAGCAGCTCGCGGATCTCGCTTGCGAGAACGTCGATTTCCTCGCGCTTCAGCCGTTTGACGTCAGCCGGGGAGTCGATGCGCTCGATTATCATTGGCGCGATATACGCACCCGCCCGCCGATGCCCTGCGTTGCTCCAAGCACCAAAGCGGCCAGCCTGGCGGCGCGCGGCGCCTCGCGTGCCAACCACACGGCTTGCGGCCAATTCGACGGATTGAGCATCGCACGCAGCGGCGTTCGCCATTCGGCTGAAAGCTCACGCTGAGGCGTATCGAGCACGACGCGCACTGCGGCGACGCGCGACGCCGCGATGCGCCCCGTCTCCATGTCGACTCCCGCATACCCTTGCGTCGCCCACGCTTCGCGCGCCGCGCCGTTGACGATCGAGTCGGCCGTCAGGAGCGGGTCGAAAACCGGCTCGATCCCCAGCGTTCGCGCTCCCTGCGCCAATGCTTCGACGAGCTCGTCGTCGCAGCGAGTCACGTTCCCGCTCGGAGCCCGGACGTGCCGCGGAATCAGGAGCGTTCCGGTCGGAAGATCCGTCCGCAATCCACCGGCCAGACCGCAGCTCACAACCGTATCACCGAGCGGTGCTTTCAAATCCGCGAGCGCAATCCCAACCTGCACGATGCGCGCATCGGGGAGCTCGCGCCGCAACGCCTTGCACTCCAGCGACGTCGCCGCAATCAGGGTAACGCCGTTCACGAGGCCATTCCGCTTCGGCGATACCACGTCACCGCGCGCTCCAGCGCAGCCGTTACCGGCGTGGCTTGATAACCCAGTTCGCCCTCTGCCTTCGACGAATCGGTAAACATGCGCTCGCGCGATAAGCGAACGCCTTCGAGCGGGACGCTGGGCTCGCAACCCATGATGCGGCAACGCAACTCGTCGAAGTACGCGGCCCCCAGTGCCAACCCGTAGGGAGCGCGCCATTTCGGCATCGCGCGACCCGTGATCGCGGCCAGCCGCTGCCAAATCTCATCCATGCGCAGGTTCTCGCCGCCGATCGGGTAGCGCTCCCCGATTCTACCGCGATCCAACGCAGCAACGTGTGCGCGCGCGACATCCTCGACCGCAACCAAGTTCATACCGCCGTCCCCCGGAGCTTTCGCGACGATCTTGCCTCGCGCAAAATCGAGCACGAGCTTACCGGTCGGCGTCGGCTTCCAATCGCCGGGTCCCACGGGCGCGGTCGGAAGCAGCGCGATCACGGGAACGCGCGAGGCGAATGCGGCGCGCTCCTGATCGAGCTTCGAGCGATGATAGCCGCCGTCCGCGTGACCGAGCGTCGCGGAACTCGAGGTCAGGACGACGCGTTCGACGCCCGCGAGTTCGGCCGCGAGCATGAGGCCCGAGGTCCCGTCGACGTTGACTGCAGCGATCTCTCTGCTGGCGCGCGGAGCGAAGGTGTAGAGCGCCGCGCAGTGCACCACGTAGCGGCATCCATACAGCGAGCGCGCAAACGCGCCGACGTTTCGCAGATCGCCCTCGACGACCTCGGCCCGCTCGTCCAATGCGCGCTGCTGACGAACTAACGCGCGAACCTGATAACCCGCGTCGAGCAGCTCGCGCAGGATGTGCGAGCCGACGAATCCGGTTGCGCCGGTAAGGAAAACGCGGTCACCGCGCGCGATCGGAGGCTCCCTTCATCATGTGCGCATCCTACACTACTCCGATAGCGGCGGCAAAGGGCATCTTCGGCTCCGCACGTAAGGCGGCGCCATGAAACTTTCGATTTTAGCGATCGTCGCAACCGCAATCGCCGCACTTTCGGGCTGCGGGGGGATCACCGCAAACGCGTCGCCCGCCTCCTCCGCCGGCATTGCCGCAGCGCAAACCTCCCAAGCGCAAGACGCGGCTGGGGCGTATTGCCGGCAGACGGGCGGCGAGGTCGTGCTTCGCCAACCCGTCTACGGCAGCAACTCGTCAAACCTGCTTTTTCTTGCGGGCGAGCGACGCTTCTGTGAATACACGCGCAAAAAAGACGGCTCGCGCATCCACATTCTTTTGGAGACGCTCTATACGACCAAACCGTCGCTGGCCGCGCTGGCATATATCCTGAAGCCGGCTCCCGGCACGTGCAACGGCAATCCGGCCTCGTGCTACTGCTCGCTGCTCGGCGGTTCGGATCAGTTCGGCGGAATCTCCGGCGCGGGCGGAGGCTGGTACAACAAAAACTCCGTCGATCAAACGCTCGAAGCGTGCATCTTTCCCGATATGTCGTCGATCGATTCCTGGGGATTGACCTACCATGCGGAGGGAATCATTCGCGGAATCAACCTACAGAAGGTGATGCGCTACAAGTATCCCAGCTAGGAGCGTGCACGACACGATGGTTATCTTGAGCTCGTTGTCATCCTGAGCCTGTCGAAGGATGAAGTTGGGGAGGCGTTGGTGCTGAGTGACGCTTATGAGCGCGGCTGAATCCGTAATCGCCCGCGTGCGAACAGACGCCTCTTTGGGGTGGCCGAGGAGCACCGGCCACCCCACTTGGCCCCGACCTAAAGGAACCGCGTGACGTTATTCTCTCGAACGTGGGATGTACGCTGCACCTTCGACGGAAAGACTGGCCGAAAGACCGTTATTGAAACTGTACATATAGTAAAGCCCCGTCGCGCTGTAGCAGTAGATGTCTACTTGGCCATTCGCAAAGTCGCCGGCAGTAAACCGGAGGTTTTCATGGCCGACATGCCCGAACGCGGATTCACCTTCCAATGGGAACGGGCCACCAACGAGCGTGCATGCCGGATTACATCCCGAATAAACGTACAACGCGCTGGCGTAAATATCGATGGAGACCAGATTTCCCTTCCTGTCAATGTCAAGGCCGCCATAGCTCGAGTTCTCGAAACCCGTTGCAGCAACGCCGGCACCGGTGCACCCCGCAAAGTACGTTAGCGTCGCTCCACTTGACTCGTTGAGCGCTGATGCCCAACAGTTGCCTTTTTTGTCCATGGCGACGCCCGCGACTTTGTACATGTTCGGGTTTGTGAGATTGCTCGTGCAGCCGCCCGACATCGTGCAAAGCGAGATGCTTCCGGCTGCATCGCTGTTGTCAAAAACATTAGCGACGGCAATCGTCCCCGTCGCCGCGTTAGCGCTGGCGGCGTCGGACGGCTGGCCGTAGGGATCGGCGATTGTTCCTAGCAACGGTCCACACATGCTGGCGCCGCTGTAGACGATGATAGTGTGGGTTCCACCATCGGGATCGATGAGGTTCCCTTGCCCGTCAACGGCGACGTCGTGAACATATGACGCAGGGCTAACGGAGCACGTCGGCGGCCCATTCGGTCTGTTTTTGTGCGGGTAACCCAGGATGCTCGAGCCGTAATACTCACTGGCGTAAATCCCTCGAATCGCCGAGAGTGGGGCTTGGCGCCCGCGCAACCGCATCGGACCAGTAGGGCGCAGCCTTGCGGGAACAATAGTTGCATACTTCGACCATTGCGGTCGTGCGTTATCGAATTGAACCGCGCTGCCGGCGCTCGGCATCGCCGAGCTAGGCGAAGGGTTGTTACCGGTACAGCCCGCGAACAAGCCGATTGCGACGGCCCCACACAACGTGGATGAAAACAAACGCATAAAATAAACTTCTCCTTAAAGCGTAGAGGAAACGGCGGCCCACGATGGGCGCAGGCTGTCATTCAAGAGACAACTCGCATTCGACCCGCGGCGCTGCATGACGTTCGATGCTCAACACGCTAAAGCATGTTTCCAATTTATCGAATTTGAAAACTTCCGATGCAACTCTCGCGATAATCGTCTTATTGCTGTAGTACAAACGTACCATTTGGTTTCGTTGAATGACCGCATCGACGTTTTGGAGCGTGCTTTTGATACCACAGTAAAAGCGCTCGCTCGGCTCACTGGGAGGAGTTGGTGCTGAGTGTTCCTTAGCTTGTGAGTGTCATCCTGAG
This sequence comes from Vulcanimicrobiota bacterium, assembly GCA_963725605.1. Classification (GTDB taxonomy): domain Bacteria; phylum Vulcanimicrobiota; class Vulcanimicrobiia; order Vulcanimicrobiales; family Vulcanimicrobiaceae; genus Cybelea. Next base: position 250,179 of record CAVRYW010000006.1, read on the forward strand.
CCTGTCGAATGTCATCCTGAGCCTGTCGAAGGATGAGATTGCGAGCCCTGCGGTCTCCTAGATCGCCTCGATCTTCGCCATCATTCCTTGATCTTCATGATCGAGGATGTGGCAATGGAAAAGGAACTCGCCGCGGATGATCGGATCGCGGAAGTTCATCAACAGATCGAGCGAACCCGGGACGCCTTTGCTGCCGGGGGCGGAGCGGTGCGGAATGATGAAGCTGTCGGCCCAAAACGGGTGTTTGACGGGCACGCCGTCGATTTTTTGCACCAAGAAGTGCAGCTGGTGGATGTGAAAGTCGTGCACCTCTTGGGTGACGTTCACGACGTGCCACTCTTCGACGGTGCCGACGTGGACCACGAACATCGGCTTTGCCTTCGTCGAATACGCCTTGCCGTTGATGAAAAACTCCGGCTTCGAATTCTCGCTAAAGATGACCACGCGTTTGGCCGCGGGCGGCGGCAACTGCGTCGTGTAGACGTTGCGCGGAAGCGGTGCGCCCACCGTGAGGGGTTGCGGCGAGAACGAGCGGCCCGCTCGTCGCTGCGGCGCCTTGAGGTTGGCGAGGAGTATTTCGGGATCTGGATCGCCGTTGGGCCCGGTATCGTAGCAGAGCGTCCGGAACTTGCCGTGGCCGCTCGCGGGCCCGGTAACGACGAACTCCGCCCGCGATGCGGGCGGCACGATGAGCGTGGACTTCATCTCCGTCGGCGGCGTGCCCGGGTAGCTGTCGAGTGCGAAACCGTCGATTGCGACGAGCTCGAGCTTTTCGCCCTCGACGTTGAGCCGCAGCGTCTTGTGGCCGGTCGCATTGAGCAGCCGGAAGAACTGCTTCTCACCCGGCGCAATGGTGATGTCGGGGCGCACCGCATCGTTGAGCGAGACCTGAAGACCATCCTTGGTCGTACACGGAGCGCCGTTCGTCCCTTGCGGCTGCGCGTCTTCGCCGCCGCTGCCCGTCGCCCGAACGATGATCAATCGCTGCTTCATTTTCGACAAGCCCGGCAGATGCTGCTCGAGCCCCTCGACGACGATCGCGCCCGACATCCCGCTTGCGCCGACTTGGAAACTCGTCTGGCCGTGCACGTGCGGATGGTACCAATACAGACCCGGCTCTTGATTGGTGGGCACGTGGACGACGTAATGCAGCGTTTGGCCGGGACTCGCGACGGTGGTAAGGACATCGTCGCCTGGTTTTTTTGGTGAGGATCCGAGGCCGTGGAAATGCAGGTTCATGTCTTGGGGCGTGCCCATCTCCGCCATATCTCCGGCCATCCCATCCGGCGGGGGCACCTCGGGAAGGTCATCCTTCACCCGCACCTCGATCGTATCGCCGGGCTTGACCACGATCGTCGGAATTATCTTGTAAGCGCCCTTGTAAACGAACGTTGGCTGCCCGGTCGCTGGATCGTTCTTCGCTACGAGTGAGAGTTTAGCGACTCCGCCGGCTGCTCGAACGACCGGCGGCTCTGGAAGCTCGGCGCGCAGCGCCCCTTGCGCTCCGCCATTGCTCGAGGGAACCTGCGGCAACGGATTCGCCGGGCCGCCGCCCCGGCCGGCGCAGGCCACGAGCCACGCAAGCGCGATCGGCAAAGCAAGGCGCTTGGCGCTCAACGGGCTTAGTTTCCGATGGCGGCGCGAATAGATTCCTTGATCGAGCCCGTCGTGCGCAGCACGGCCGTCGGTTCGTAGCCGCAATGCGCCATGCAGTTCTCGCACGATTCGTGCTTTCCGCGTCCGTATTTGGACCAATCGGTCTCGTTGAGCAGCTCCTTATAGGTCTTCGCGTAACCCTCTTTGCTCATGAGGTAACAGGGGCGCTGCCAGCCGAACACCGTGTAGCACGGAATTCCCCACGGCGTGCATTCGAAATCTACCTTGCCTTCGAGGAAGTCTAGGTAGAGCGGGCTGTGATTGAGGCGCCACTTCTTGCGCTTGCCGTCGGCGAAAACCTGACTGAAGACTTCGCGAGTCCGCTTCACGCCCAGGAAGTGCTCTTGGTCCGGCGCCTTCTCGTAGGCGTATGCCGGCGAGATCTGCATCATATCGACTTTGAGATCGTCGTTGAGATAATCCAAGACCTCGCGAACCGACTCTGGGCCGTCCTGATCGAAGAACGTCGTATTGGTAAAGACGCGAAAGCCGCGGGCCTTGGCATCCTTGATCGCGTCGACGGCTTTGTCAAACACGCCTTCGCGGCAGACCGACTGATCGTGACGATCGCGCATGCCGTCGAGATGAATCATCCACACGAAATAGACCGAGGGTTTGAAAAGATGAATCTTCTTCTTGAGCAACAGTGCGTTCGTGCATAAAAAGACGAACTTCTTACGCTTGACGAGCTCCTCGACGATCTGCGGCATCTGATCGTGCACCAACGGCTCGCCCCCGGCGATCGAAACCATCGGCGCGCCGCACTCCTCGACCGCAGCGATGCATTCTTCGACGCTCAAGCGCTGGCGAAGGATCTCGTCGGGATGCTGGATCTTGCCGCACCCCGCGCACGCAAGATTGCATTGAAGCAACGGCTCGAGCTCGAGCACGAGCGGGTACTTCGTTTCACCGCGCAGGCGCTTGCCGGTTATGTACTTCGCGACGGCAATCTTTTGCTGGAGGGGCATACTCATGGGTTTCTTCCTTCAGGGTTGGTGGCGTCGTCACCCTTCGACAGTGCGGTCAGGCTCTGCGTGAGCGTGCCTGGCCATTGCGAGGGCCATCGTTGGGAAAAGGTGACGATAAAGGTGGTAGTTGATGTAAAAGTCGCGGGGGAAACCGGTTCCCGTGCACTCCGGCTCGTCCCACGTTCCGTCGCTGCGCTGCCGCTCGCACAGGTAGCCAAGACCCCGATCGACCGCCGGATGTTGCGGCTGCCCGGCAAGTTGCAGCGCCAGCACGGCCCAGGCGGTCTGCGAGGGTGTGCTCCTCCCGACGCCGGCAAACGACTCGTCGGCATAAGAGTGGCAACTCTCTCCCCAGCCGCCGTCGGGATTCTGGACGGAGAGCAGCCACGCGACCGCGCGCTCGACCATCTCGCCTCCGGTATGTAAGGCGGCGAGCGCAGAGATCACGCACCAAGTTCCGTACACGTGATTGACGCCCCAGCGCCCGTACCAGGAGCCCCACGGTTTCTGGGTCGCGCGCAGATACTCGAGGCCGCGGGCGACTGCTGGATTCGACGTGCCCTCGCCGAGCGCGGCGAGCATCTCCAGCACGTGCGCCGTTACGTCCTCCGTCGGCGGATCGATCATCGCGCCGAAATCGGAGAACGGCATGCGATAGAGCAGCTCGCGCGTATTGTCGCGATCGAAAGCGGCCCACGCGCCGTTCCGCGAGTCCATCGCCAGCGTCCACCGCCGCGCGCGCTCGACGGAATCGGCGACGGCATTGCGATCCCCTCCCTCGAGCAGCGCCAACACGACGATCGTCGTGTCGTCGATATCGGGGTAGGCGTCGTTGTCGAACTCGAAGGCCCAGCCGTTCCCGTGCGTCTCCTTGCATTTCATGCGCCAGTCGCCCGGGGCGTCGTCGGGAATCTGTTCGCGGAGCAGCCACGCGACCGCGCGCTCCATCGCCGGGTGCGATTTGTCCAAGCCGGCAATTGCGAGCGCCCGCACCGCCCAGGCGGTATCCCAAACCGGCGACATACAGGCTTGAAAGCGCCAGTCGTTACGCTCGTCGATGATAAAGCGCTGCATGCCGGCGATACCCTTGCGCATCACCGGATGCTCCAGTCCATATCCCATCAGGTCGAGCGCGATCAGCGAATAGACCCACGGCGGCTGAATCCCGCCCCAGCTTCCGTCGGCTTCTTGGCGCTCGACGATCCATTGCGCGACGCGCCGCTGCGCGTCGTCGCGATATGGCTGCGACGGCAACCGCTCGTAGAGTTTTTGGAGTCGCTCGACCGCCATCAGCCAATGGCGCGAACCGCTCACGCGGTGCATCGCTTTTTCGCTTCCCGGCGCGATGATTTCGCTCACATCGACGCCCAGTGCGCGCACCGGCCGCTTCGAAACCACGATCGTCAGCGGCGCCACCGTTCCTCGTGCCCAGCAAGCAAAGTCGTAAAGATTGAACGGCATCCAGAGCGGAAAATAGACGATTTCCGGCGGGAGCGACGGCACCCCCGACCACGGATAGACGCCGAAGAGCGCAAGCCAAATCTTCGTGAAGACGCGCGCGTTAGCAACGCCTCCCTGCTGTACGATCACCCCAAGCGCCTTGCGCATCTCCTCGCGCGATGGATCGACGCCGAGCACCTTAAGCGCAACGTAGGCCTCGATCGTCGTGCTCAAGTCTGCGGGACCGTCGTAGTAGAGCGCCCATGAGCCGTCGCTGCGTTGATGGCGCAGCATATGCGCGATCGCGCCCGCGCGAAACTCGTCGTGCGGCAAGCCTAAGAAGCGAAATAGCAGCACGTGCTCGGCGGTCATCGTGACGTTCGTCTCGAGCTCGCCCGACCACCAGCCCTCCGTCGACTGTTCCTTGAGCAACCAATCGATGGCGCGCCGCAACGATCGCTCGGTCATCGAACCTGCGCAGAGTGACTCAGAATGGCTTGCGCGGCCAGGTTGCCGCTGCGGACCGCCGACTCCATAGTGTCGGGCCAGCCGGTCTCGGTCCACGAGCCCGCGATTGCGATCGCGCGATGGTTGGTGCGCTGCTGCGTTCGGGTTGCGCCGACGCGCGGCAGCCACGTCGCTTCGGGGTTGCGGGTCACCGCGCTTCGGACGAGCGTTGCGCCTTTCAGCGCTGGAAGAAACGTTTGCACTTCGCGCCACGCGAGCGTTTCGAGCTCCGCAGTCGGCTGGCGCAGATATTCATCCGCGGCGCTGAAGCTGCAGCACAGATAGCCCGGCTCCTTCTCGAAGATCCATTGCAGCGGCGATTCGAGCGCAGCTACGAAATCGCGGCCGATGCTTCCGCCCTCGTGCCAAAGATGGACGTCGATGATCGGATAGGGATCGTACCGGTCGAGGTTTGTGACGCCGTAGCGCTGCGGGTCGCCGAGAATTCGCTCGGTTTGGCGCGGCGGAACGGCAAGCACGACGGCGTCGAAGTCCGTGGCGTCACCCTTCGACAGGCTCAGGGTGACAGTGGGAGGGCGGAGGGCGACAGCAGTGTCGCTCGGGGTGACGCCGAGCACTGCCGTCGACGTGTGCACCGCGTCGAGTTGTTTTGCGGCCGCCTGCGTTAGATGCGCGAGTGGGACTCTCGAGAAGCCGAAACGCGCCGCGCCCGCATCGCGTAGAAAAGCGGTCTTCAACACGAACATCGCGTCGGATGCTCCGACGCGATCGAATGCGGCGTTGAGCGCCGGAATGAAGAACGGATCCCAAAACGCCGCGCGTTCTTCCGCGCCTTGGCCGTTGCGCGTCAGCCACGCCGCGAACGTCTCGCTCGGATCGGATTTCCCCAGAAGCGCCGCCGCGAGCGCGCGAGCGATGCGTAGTTTGCCGGCGCGGCCGAGGTGCGAGTAGCTCGCAAACGACCCGATCAAGTGCAGCGGCGCCGGCAGGTCTGTGGTACGAAGGCGCCCGACTTTGCCGCTCCGCGCGAGGATCGTCGCATCGAAGCGTGCTTGCAGGCGAAGCTGGTCGCCCATTCCGACGCTCTGCGCAAAATTGATGAACTCCGTGCAGCACGCCAAGAAGACGTGCTGGCCGTTGTCGACTTCCAGACCGTCGATCTCGAAGGAGGTGGCCCGGCCGCCCAGGATGCGGCTTCGCTCGAAAAGCTCGACGTGCGCTCCCGCCGCCTTGAGCGCAAGGCCCGCGGCGAAACCGGCGAGTCCGCCTCCGACGACCGCTACGCGCTCGACAGCCAAGATCGCACCACCACGATGAGCTTTTCAGTTTTGGAGAGCGCGGCGCGAGCTCGCAGCGGAAGCCCCGGCTCGCGTTCGATCTTCTTGAGCAGCTCCTCGTAGATCCCAGCCATCGTCTGCACGCACGCGGCGGGGCGGCGCGGAATGTAACGAAGCACCTCATAGCCCGTCTCGAAATACTCTCGCGCCCGCTCGACCTGCAGCGCGATCAACTCATTCCAGCCGGGGCGAATTTCACCGGAGAAGAGCGCCGAGTCCGGAATGTCGAAGCGCGCGAGCTCGTCTTGCGGCAGATAAATCCGATTCATATCGACGGCATCTTCGCGCACGTCTCGCAAGATATTCGTGAGCTGCAGCGCGATACCGAGATCGTCGGCACGCTGCAGCGCGATCGGATCGCTGAAGCCGAAGATTCGCACGCACATTCGGCCGACGACCGAGGCGACGAGATTGCAATAATCCTTGAGGGCTTCGAACGTCGGATACCGCGTTTGACTAAAATCCATCTCGACGCCGTCGATGAGCATCTGCAGCTCTTCTTCGGGAATCGCATACCGATCGATCGCCTCGGAGAGCACGCGCAGGATGGGGTCGTCGCCATAGTCGCCGCGCACGCAGGCCGAGATGCGCTCGCGATGAACCGCCAGACGCGCCGGCAAGTTTTCGACCCCGACGGTATCGGCTTCGTCGTCGACCTGTCTCGCAAAGTTGTAGAGCGCGTAAATCGCCATCCGCTCGTGATAGCTCAGCGAGATGAAACCCCAATAGAAGTTGCTCGCCTCGCGTTTGGCCATATCCCGGTTGAAGCGCTCCGCGCGGAGCTGCTCGGCATCAATCATCTATGCAGGCTTTCGAGAAAAACTCTCTACTGCGGCACGAAGCACCACGGATACCTTCGTTGGGGTCGAAAGGCTGGGCCGTTCCTGCTCGGTGCGGTAGCCGAGCGCCTCGATGGCGTCGCAGATGGCCAAGCCGCCCATCCGATATAGCGTCAGTTGCAGCCGGAGCGCCCGCGGCACGAACGTCTCGAGCCGCTCTCCGGAAGCAAGCAAGGCCCGCGCTCGGCGGACCATGCGCTCGGCGGCGCCGGCGAGACCGACCTCCGCGACGTCGCTTTCAACCAAGTACTTGCGGCCGATGGCGGCGTCACGCCGAACGTCCTGCGCATGATTGGCGAGCTGCAAGCCAATGCACACATCGTCGGAAAGCTGTTCCGCGCTTTCATCCCCGACGCCGAAGACTCGCAGTACCATGCGTCCCACCGGCGCGGCTGAGAGCCGGCAGTACGCATCGAGCTCGTCCCAGGTTGCGTATCGCGCGACGTGCTGATCTTGCACGTTGGCCTCAATGAGATCGAGAAAGGGTTGGGGCGCAATGGCGCGGCGTTCGATCGTTTGCGCCAGCGCGACGAGCACCGGATGGACCGGCGCGACGCCGCCAAAAAGCGCGCGAACCTCATCACGCCAGCGCTCCAGTCGTGCCAATGCCGTTCCCTGCGGACTCTCGTCGCCGAGATCGTCGGTCGTTCGGCAGAAGGCATAGATCCGCATGAGGTCTTGTCGCCGCGCCGCATCGACGAAGCGCGATGCCACCGAGAAGTTCTCGTAGTGGCCGCGCGTCAACACGCGACAATACGCGTCGGCGGCGCGCAGATCGAGATTCATCGGCGCGCGTCGATCGTTGCGACGCGATAAGAAAGCACGCGGGGATCTGCGCTCATAAGGCTCATGCCTTCCACCTTAGCCTGGGCCACGAGCATTCGATCGAAGGGGTCCCGATGATGATCGGGTAGCGAACTGAGGGCGAAGAGATGATCCAGCGAAAGGTCGAGCAGCTCGGCTCCGCTTAACGCAATGCGCGATCGAAGATACTCCGGCGCATCCATCGGCAGCTCCAGTTTTCCGCGAGCCTCGTTGAGCACGATCTCCCACGCGCTGGCGATCGAGAGAAACAGCGCGTTGGCACGGTTGGCAAGCAGCGAACGCGATTCTGCACCAAGACGCTGCGGCGCAAACCCCATCCAGAGCCAAACGTGCGTATCGAGCAGCAGCTTCACTCGGCGTACTCGGCAAACTCTTCCGGCAGATACTCATCAAAGTCTTCGGCTATCCGAAAGTTCAGGCCGCTGTCCCAGCCAAGCTCGCGCTGCGCCGGGGTTTGGACCGGCACCAGGCGCGCTATCGGGCGCCCCGCCTTGGCAATCAGCACCTCCTCGCCCGATTCGACCCGCGCAAGCAGTGCCGAAAGGTGCGTCTTGGCCTGGTGAATGTTTACGCTTTTCATACGGCGCGCCTAGTCTATTAAACTTAGTCCTATTAGTCAAGGCGCCCGCGCAACTGGGGCAGCGTGCTCGCGCCGACGCAGAACATCGCGATGCGCAGCGTCTCGATGTATTCGCAGGCAAGCTCGAGCGCCTTTTCGACGCTCTCATCGGCGGCCCGCAGGAACGGCCCGGCGATCCCTACGAGATCGGCCCCCAGGGCCAGCGCCTTGGCCACGTCGAGGCCGGTCCGGATGCCTCCGCTGGCGATAAGCGCCCCCTCCGGCGCCAGCGCCCGGGCGGCGGCGAGCGCCTGCGCGGTCGGAATGCCCCACCCCGCGAATGCCCCGGCGATGCGCGCTCGCCAGGGTTCCGCGATCCGATGGCGCTCGACTTCGCTCCACGACGTGCCGCCCGCGCCGGCCAGATCGACGGCCGCGACACCCGCGTCGAAGAGCGCGCGGACCTCCTCGGCAGCGATGCCCCAGCCCACCTCTTTGACGACGACCGGAAAATCCGCGGCAGCGCACAGCTCGGCGATCCGCGCGAGCAGCCCGCGAAAGCACGTGTCGCCTTCAGGCTGCAGCGCCTCTTGCAGCGGATTGAGATGCAGCGCGAGCGCGTCGGCTTTGAGCAGTTCGACGAGACGCCGGCACTGCGCGATGCCGTAGCCTTTATTCAGTTGGATCGCACCGAGATTTGCGAAGAGCAGAATCTCCGGAGCATCCGCGCGCACATCGAAGCTTTCGAGTGTCTGCGGCGATTCCAGCAAAGCGCGACCGGAGCCGAGACCCATCGCCAAACCGTGCTGCGCGGCCACCCGCGCGAGGCGACGGTTGATGCGAGTCGCCTCCGGGGTTCCGCCCGTCATGCACGAGATCAGCAGCGGCGCCGCGAGCCGGCGCCCGAAAAAACACGTCGACAGGTCGACGTCGGCGAGATCGATCTCGGGCAGCGCGCGGTGCGCAAACGTATAATCCTCAAAACCGGCAGAGACGCCTTTGCCGTCGACGTCGCGCTCGATGTTGATTCGAAGATGCTCCGCCTTTCGCGACGGGGTCGAACGCTCAGGCCGCTCGTCGTGCAACGTACAGCGCGACTTCCGCAAAGGCAGCGAGATCTTCTTTGCGCGTATGGGGTTGCAGCAGCGACAACGCCTGCTGCGCGAAGCGGCTCGCATCGGCCGTAGCGGCCGTTTCGCTCGCCATTCCCAGCGCACGCCCCGCTCGCGCAAACACAAGCGCGACCTCGCCGCAAGCGCCCCCGATGACCGCGCCGGCTTGCAGCGCGGCGCCGGTGAGCGCGCAGCGCCCTTCCATCGCCGTTTCGCGGCCTTCGATGGCTTTCAGAACGGCCTCGCCGGCGATCCGCGCCGCTTCGAGGCGGCGTTCCGGATCTCCGACATCGCTGGCCAGCATCCGAAAGCCTAGCGCATAGAGCGCATCACCGGCGTTGAGGCTCTGCCCCAGACCCCAGCGTGTGATTGGCTCCGCGGAGACGTCGGCGAGCTCGTCGTGCAAGAGCATGAATCGGTCGAAGAGGTCGAAGGCGGCGGCGACGGGCAGCGCTTCCCCGATATCGCCGCCATTGGCCGCGCAGGCCCACAGCAGCAAACATGGGCGAATGGGATCGCGCGCGCAGCGAACCGGTAGGCGCTCGGCGATGATGCGTCCGGCGACCGAGTTGAACGAAATCTCGATTCCCTCGAGGTAACGCGCAACCGACGCGCGGTGCGCGCTCAAGGGGAGCGTTTCGGAGATCGACGTCATGCCCGGGACTCCTTCGGCCGCGGCAGGTGCTCCACCAAGTAGCGAGCGCGCTGAGCCGAGACGCCCAGCAGGGCGTCGAGACTGGTCAGCTCCAGAATCCGGCGCATATTGCTCTCGCCGATGAGCGCCTCGATCCGGCGCTGCCGTGCGGTCAACCCTTTATACAGCGAGATCAGCTCGGCGAGGGCCGTCGAGTCGAAGAAGCTTGCCTCGCGCAGGTCGACGATCACGTCGTGCTCGCTGCCCAGCGCGTTCAAGGCCTCCCGAAGCCGATCCCGGTTGGAGATGTCCCATTCGCCGCGCAGCGTGATCACGCGCCGGCCCTCGAATAGGGATGTTGCGATCGCTTGCTCCTCAGCGTCGTGCATTCCCGTAGTCTACCTTAGAACTTAAAGTAGATGAACGTGGGGGAAACGCCGGACCACGAAAAAAGCTGCAACACCACAAGCAAGCCGGCGAGTGCTCCAGCCTGGAGACCGGGACGCAATTGCTGCCACGAGAACGTGAGGTTGCGGCGCTCGAGCAGCAAGCGCGCAGCTCCAAACGCAACGATTCCGGCGGCGAGCAGCGTTTGCCAGCCGGTCAGGAGCGTCGCCCCCGGGCCGCCCGCAAAGAGGGCGCGATAGACCGAAACCGCAACGCCGAAGGTGGGCGAGCGGAACAAAACCCAGGCGAGCGTCACCAGGCAAAAGGTCAGCGTGATGCGAGCGGCCACGGCCGGCACCTTGCTCGGCTTCTCCGCATGCCCGATGCCGAAGACCCGTTCGATGCAGAGCAGAACGCCGTGAAACCCGCCCCACGCGACGAACGTCCACTGCGCGCCGTGCCAAAGGCCGCCCAAGAGCATTGTGATCATCAGATTGCGCAGCGTCGCCAGCGTGCCGTGACGGTTTCCGCCCAAAGGAACGTACAGATAGTCGCGCAGCCACGTCGAGAGCGTGATGTGCCAGCGGTGCCAGAAATCCGTGATGCTCGTCGCCAAGTACGGCATGCGAAAGTTCTCCGGAAACACGAAGCCGAGCATTCGCGCACAGCCGATCGCGATGTCGCTGTAACCCGAAAAATCAAAGTAGATCTGCATGCTGAAGGCAAAGAGCGCGCTCCAGGCTGCCGGCGCTCCCGGGTGACCCGGGATCGCGTCGAAGTACGCGTTCGCGACCGAAGCGAACTGATCCGCAATCACCGTCTTCTTCACCAAACCGAAGCTCGCGCGCGCGACGCCATAAGTAAAATCCTCGGGGCCCGGCGGACGCCAGTTGAACAACTCGCCGAAGAAGAGACCGGCACGAACGATCGGTCCGGCCAGCAGCTGCGGGAAAAACGCGAGGTAGAGCGCGTAATCGAGTGGCTTGCGGACGGCGACCGTGCGGCCGCGATAGACGTCGACGAGATACGAGATGCTTTGAAAGGTGTGAAAGCTGATGCCGATCGGAACGAAGAGATTGACGAGCCATGGGTTTTGATGCATTCCGACCAACGCCGCCACCGTGCTGCTGGCAAAGTTCGCATATTTGAACGTCGCCAAGAAGGCCAGATTCGCCGTGACGCCCAGACCGAGAAGCAATCGAATACCGCGCCGCTGCCGCTCCTTGGCGTCCTCGATCCAAATCGCAATCGCGAAGTCGCTCGCGGTCAAGATCCAGAGAAAGAGCACGTACCAGGCGTTCCAACGAGCGTAAAAATAGTAGCTGACGATCAACAGGACGATGCGCCCGTAGCGACGCGGCAGCAAATAGAAGAGCGCGGCGACGATCGCAAAAAAGAGCCAGAACTCGTACGATTGGAACCGAAGCGGAATGCCGATTCCACAGGCGGCCGCGAACCACGAGAGCGAGTGATGCACGCGCGGCGGACCCGCCGCCGAATCCAGCGCGCGAGCCGCTGCGGGGTATGCCGGCCGAGCGGTCAACTTGGAAATTAGCGAGGCCGGCATACCCCGCGGCGGATCGGGAAGCATGCGCGCCACGTCCGCGCCGAGCAGACGGCTAAAGCGCAGGCTGCCGCTTGCGTTGAGATGGTCCTCGTCGGCAAAGAGCTCGGGACGCTCCAGGGCGAGGTAGGGCGTCGCATCGATCAGCCGCGCGCGATCTTGTGCTGCGATTTCCAGCAGCGAGCCGCTGGGCGTTTGCGATGCCTGCCGATGCGCGGGCCGCGTGGGAATTCGCACGAAAAAAACGGGCGTTCCCGTTGCGGCGTAGCGCGCGGCGATCGGCGCCAGCCACTCGCGCCGATAGCGCGCGTACGAAGGGCTTGGTTTGGCGATCGCCAGAACCTGCGTCGCGATCGCGCTGCGCGCGCCGTCGGAGATGTTCGGCGGATACACAATTGCATTCGTCGCAAAATCGACCCGCAGTCCCGCCAACGACTCGCGGCGCGGGTGAGCGGCGAGCGGGTCGTACGCGGGATCGCTGCGCGCGCCTTCGAGCGCTCGGATTCGCGCGAGCGGATCGGCGACGAGCGCCTGCACGTCGTCGCGCAGCTCCTGACCTCTCCAAAACAGATCGATTCCGTTCTCGACGCGTTCGCGCGGATCGGAGAACGAGCCGGCCAACTTGGGAAGATCCGTCAACCGCGTTTGAAAGACCACGTAGCGAAGATCCATCGGGCGATCGTCGCCGTCGAGGCTGCCGATCGCGGTATCGTCGTCGGCATACGTGTCGACCGCGATGACGACGGCGCGGAAGCGCCGCGCCTGCGGATCGATCGCCCGTACGAAAAACGGCCAGCAGCGCGGCGTCGTGCCCGGCACGCCGCCGTTGAGAAAGCGCAGGCGGCCGCCTGCGGCGCTTGCCGCCGCGGGGTCGAGGCCCGAATAGACGCGCGAATCGCCGAGGACCAAGACGTCGCGCCGCGGATCGCCGCGGAAGGCCTTCGACTGCGCGATCGCCGACTCGAAACTGCCGGTACTCGAAGATGGGTCGAGTACGGCGTGGTAGAGACCGGTTCGAAACGCGCACACGTCGATTGCCGCGAAGATCGCAAACGCGGCAACGAGAAGAGCGGCCGTTCTCTTACGTGGCGTATCGAAGCGTGGCTGCACCGAACCGTCCCTTGTTCGGGGATGGGTAGGACGCCTTTATGAGAGAGCGCGAAGGCGGTTCGGTCGCTCTGATTACGGTGACCGTGATGCTCGGGATGATCATGGCGATCATCGACACGACGATCGTCAACGTCGCCATCCAACACGATCGGCGGCAATCTCGGCGCAACGGTGGACGAGGTCGCGTGGGTTGCGACCGGATACATCCTGGCCAGCGTGGTCGTGATGCCGCTCAACGGGTGGCTCACCGCGCTGCTCGGGCGCAAGAGGTTCTACGCGATCTCTTTGGCGCTCTTCACCGTCGCATCGTTCTTTTGCGGAACGGCGCGCTCGATCTGGGTGCTCGTTTTCTATCGCGTCGTTCAGGGTTTCGGCGGCGGCGCTCTGCAACCGACGGCGCAGGCGATTCTCTTCGAAACCTTTCCTCCGCAGCGTCGTGGCGCCGCGATGGCGATCTTCGGCATGGGCGCGATGGTCGGACCGGCGATCGGGCCGACGCTGGGCGGCTGGATCGTCGACAACGCGAGCTGGCCGCTGATCTTCTACATCAATATTCCCATCGGCATCGCGGCCTTTCTGATGACGCTCGCCTTCATTCCCAATCCAAAGTTCATCGCCAAGGCCAAAGGCGGCATCGACTGGATCGGCCTCGGTCTGCTCACGGCCGGATTGGCCTCGCTGCAGTTCGTGCTGGAACAAGGCGAACGGGACGACTGGTTCTCCTCGCAGGCGATTCAGATCCTTACGGTGGTTTCGGCCGTTTCGCTCGTAGCATTCGTCGTTAAATCGCTGCGTGATCGGTACCCGATCGTGGATCTCCAGGTCTTCAAGTTCCGATCGTTCTCGATCGGATCGTTCTTGGGCATCATCATGGGCTTTGGGCTTTACGGCACGGCGTTGATCTTGCCGCTCTTCTTTCAGTCCATCCTGGGATTCACGGCGTTCGATACCGGCTTGGCGCTGATGCCGGGCGCCTTCGCAACGGCGGCTTCAATGCTGATCATCGGCCGGATTCTCAATCGCATCGACGGTCGCTGGTCGATCGTCTTCGGGACGCTCCTCTTTGCCTGGTCGACCTGGCTGCTTGGGCGGCCTCGACGGTGCAGGCCGGCTATTGGGATGTCTTTTGGCCGCGGCTCGTCCAGGGGTTCGCGTTGGGCTTCCTCTTCGTTCCGCTCACCACGATCTCGCTCGGCGACGTTCCGAGGGCGGAACTGGCCGGCGCAACCGGCGTCTTCACCTTGCTCCGACAGCTCGGCGGCAGCCTCGGCATCGCGATTCTTAACGACCATGCTGACACATCAGACGGCCATCGCGTGGAACGTGCTCGCCTCGGGTGTCACCCAATCCCACGGGTATACCACGCAGCAGTTGACGGGATTGGTCAGTCAGCAATCCGCGATGATCGCCTACAACTATCTCTTCCGCGTCACCGCCATCGTCTTCGTGCTTTCGACGCCGCTGATCTTCTTCGTCAAGAAACCGCAGTACCGTCCGATGGCCGTTGCGGTCGCCGCCGAGTAATCTATAATGAGTCGGATGAGCCAGGGATTCTCTCTCTGCCGGGCGTCGCGCTGTTTCGTACTCGCCGGATGCTTTGGGGCGGCGGCCGTCGCCGGCGCCCGGGCGGCCTGTCCGGACGTCTCGGATTCGTACTCTCCCAGCCTCTTGGCCACGGTCACGAAGGGCATCGCACTGGCCAACACCTCGTGCACGACCGAGGGTGAGCCTCACGGGGGCTCCTGCAACTCCTTCGTCGGAATGGTCATCGATAAGACCTACGGCCAGCCCGATCTCAAGACCACCGGCGGGTACCTGAGCGTCGCTCAGCTCATCACCTATCTGCCCACGAGCACGACCTGGACCTTTATGGGCCCCGCCGCGAGCCAAGACGTACTCAACCAGGCGCAGAGGGATGCCAACAACGGCGCGCCGGTCATCGCAGTCTCAGCCGATCACGTGGCCCTGCTCCTGCCGAGTCCGGTGTTGGTGCTTTCGCGCGGTTTTGCGAACCTATGCGTCCCGATGTCCGCGGCACACTTCTCAGGCGATCCGAGCCTGAACTACGCCTCGGGACCGCTCTCCCTTTCGTGGCCGTTGCCCGACGGCGTCTCGATCTGGGAGCGAACCGGCCCGCTGGTGCCTCACTCCCCCTAGCAGGCGCTCGGTTACTTAAGCCACTTTTTTTCTAGGAAACGCTTGCCAGGAAGCAAGCAACGTAGTACGAATATATGTCCAGTACTTAAGTCGTTAGAGATAGGTTAGTCAATGACCATGGCGACAGCGAAATCGGCCTTTATAAGGGCCGCGAAATCTCATATTTCCGTGCGCGACGGCGATCGCAGCGAGGTATAACGCGTGGAGGAAACGCTCGGACGCATAACCGGTTTAGCCGGATCTCGGATCATGGTGACCGGCCAGAACGACACGAACCCCGACACGGGCGTACGCGTCGGTTCGATGGTCGTGGTACGCGGCAAGGACAGCGACGTCGTCGGAGTCGTCGACTCGATGGAGCTCGACGCCGCCACGTTTCAGCGGCGCGTTGCCGTCACCCCATTAGGTGAGATCACCGGTTCGCAAACCGACGGCGCGACCTTTCATCGCGGCGTTTCGCATTCCCCGGCTTTGGGAGCTTTTGTCGTGCCGGCAACGAGCGCCGATCTCAAGACCGTGTACGTACGGCCGTCGACCTCCAACGTTCGAATCGGTACGCTGAGCCACGATGAATCGCAGCCGGCTTTCATCATGGTCGACGAGCTTCTTTCGAGGCACTTTGCCGTCGTGGGCGCCAGTGGATCCGGAAAGTCGTGCGCGGTGACGTTGATCCTATCGGCGATTCTCGCCGACCAGCCGAACGCACACGTCATTCTGCTCGATCCCCACAACGAATACACCGCTGCGTTTGGCGATCTCGCCAACGTTCTCAATGTCGACAACCTGAATCTGCCGCTGTGGCTCTTCAATCTCGAAGAGGCGATCCGCATCCTCGTGCGAGGCGGAACGCATCAGGAACAAGAATCTCAGGCACTGATTCTCAAGGACGTGATTACCAAGGCACGCCGTCACAACGCGGGCGTCGACCGCTCTGCCTCGGGGATTACCGTGGACACGCCAACGCCGTTTGCCATCCACGACATCCTTCGCTTCCTCAACGAGGAGGTCGGTAAGCTCAATAAGGCCGACGGCGCCATCTCGTACCTGCGCCTGCGGGCGCGCTTGGAATCGCTGCGCGAGGACAGGCGTTTTTCGTTCTTGTTTACCGACACGTTGGAGAAGCAAGATTCGTTATCGAAACTCGTCGGCAGCCTTCTGAGCATTCCGGTCGCCGGAAAACCACTGACGATCATCGATCTCTCCGGCGTCCCATCGGAGATCGCCGACGTGGTCGTCTCGCTGTCGTGCCGCGTAATGTTCGATTTCACGCTGTGGTCCGATCCGGCACGCCGGCCGCCGATTCTGCTGGTCTGCGAGGAGGCCCATCGTTACCTGCCGCAAGACGATCGTACCGATTTTGCCGCCGGCGCGCGCGCCATCACGCGCATTGCCAAGGAGGGCCGCAAGTACGGGCTATCGCTCGCGCTCGTCTCGCAGCGGCCGTCGGAACTCTCGCTGAGTGCGCTTTCACAGTGCGGAACCGTTTTTGCGCTGCGGATGGGCAACGAACACGATCAGCGCTTTGTCGAGCGGGCGCTGCCTGAGAGCGGGTATGCAATGATGAGCGCGCTGCCGAGCCTGCCGGCGCAGCAGGCGGTCGTTTTTGGAGAGGGCGTTTCGATATCGATGCGCGTCCGCTTCGATGACATTCCGCTCGAGCATCGGCCGCGCAGTGAGAGCGCGACCTTCTCCGAAGCGTGGCGCGAGGATTCCGCCGGCGATGAGTTCCGCGAGGAAGGCATCCGCCGCTGGCGCACGCAGAGTCGGAGCGCCTAACCTATTTCGCGGTAACGATAACCTCGCGGCTGCGATTTACTTCGGCAGCCTGTTGCGCGATGCGCGTCGAGAGCTCCGCGATCTCGCTCGTTAGGGCCTCGGCGCGTTTTTGCGCCTCTTGCGCTTCCTTTTCGGCTTGAACGCGCGCAGACTGACACGCGGTGACGTTTGCGGCGGCCTCCGCCGCTTTGCTTTGGGCCGCCGCTTCATTCGCAGCCAGCTCCTTTGCGCGATTCTCTCGTGGCGCGAGCGCCGCGAGCGACTGATCCGCAAGCCGGCGTGCATCACGTAGCTGATCCTGGAGCTCCGCGACTTTCGCCTTCGCGGCCTCGGCATCGGCTCGCGTGGCCACGACGAGCTTCTCGGCCTCTTGGCTTTCGGCTGCGGCCGCGCTGTGATGCTCGATGGCGGCGTGAGCCAGCTCATTTGCCTGCTGCTCGAGGATCGCTGCCGCCTCGGCCTTTTCCTGAGCCGACTTGTAATCGGCGGCGGCTTGGGCTGCATGGGCTTCCGTCTGGAGCCGTTGTTCGAGCTCGGCGACCTGGAGCAGCAGCGCTTCCGCCGCTTTGCGTTGCTCCGCTACGAGCAGAAAGACATCGTCGGACATTGCGGTTTCCGCCTTCCTTTCCCCGTTGAGAACGGGCGCGGAGGCCGTAACTTTGGCAACTTCCGCTTTGGGTTTTTCTTGGATAGCCGGGGGTTCGACCGCGGGCGTCGCCGGTTCCGCCGGCCGTGCTCCGTTACTCGAATTTCCGGTATTCGCTACCACGGCATTGGGATCACCGGCCTTCAGGTCGTCGAGGACCCTTCGGAGGCGCGAAGTCTCGGCCGTGCTCTCGCCGGACGCCCCCGACGGTTCTGCGTCCGAAAAGTCGTCGCTCAGCCGGTTAAAACCAAGGCCGGCTGCAAATGAGCCAAAGCGGGCTCGCCAATCGCTGGACACGATAAACTCTCCTTGCCCGTGTCTTATTCAAGCGGGGCGTCATTTTATCATTGCTGCCGTCCGCGTTGCAATGGCGCTACGGCAGAATCGTGACGGGCTGGACGATGCTCTCTTGGCCAAAGCCGTCGGTAAAGCTCGCGACGACGACGTAGCGGGTCGGCACCGAGACGGCCGGCGCCGGCAGCGTCACGACGTCGGCATCGGTTCCGGCGTCGAGATGGGCGAGTTCGTGCGATTGGCTGTCGGTAAGCGCGAACCGCATGCCGTTGCGCGGCGAGAGTATGCGAATCTTGATCGGGTTGCCGCTTCTCACTCTCGGCGTGAGAACCGCGAAGGTGCCGTTTGCGGAGCCATCCGCGATCGACCCCGATCCGGATTCGTCGTCGCCGACGACCTGCGTATCGCCGCTCGCGGGGCGGCTGGCCAGATCGGCCACGACGAGTCCGGCCGTCGATTGCGCGCTCGTTTGCCCTCTCGCGACGTGCACGAGGACGCGCATCTCGCGCGCGCCGGAGAAATACGGAACGACGAACTGCGTCTCGCCGCGGAGCGAAAAAGGCTTCTCGCCCCAGATCGTTCCGTCGACGCCGAGCAATCGCACGTAACCGCTCTGCGCCGTAGCCGTGTAGGAGACGTCGATCGTCTCACCGGGCTTGGCGATGATCGGGGAGACCGAGATCGACCCGATGCGGGCGACCTTGGCGCGGCCGGTTCTCGCCGGCACGATTGCATTGAGAACCCGCGTTGCATCGACGCTGCCCAACGGCCCCTGCATCATCATATGCAGCGTGTACGCGCCCGGAGCCCTCGACGCCGGAATCGCAACGGGGATCGATCCGGAGCGATCTGCAAGCGGACCCCCTTGCAGCGAGCGCCCATCGGGCGCGGCGACGGCGTACGAAAGCTTGCCGATGCCCGACGCACTATACTCGGCCTGGACCGTCGTGCCGGCGAGCGCCATCGGCGGCACCGCAAAGGCCGCGATGCGCGGCAGCAGGCCGCCCAGCGCGGCCGCGGCGGCGATCGCGAGAAGCCCGAAGATCAGGCTCGCGGCCGCCATAAGCGCGTAGGAGAAGGCTTTCTTCCCGATCGTCGGGGCAGGTGCTTCGACGATGCAGCGCACGCCCTCACCGACGATCTCGGCGACCGCCCCGTCGAACTTGGCAAAATCCCCCGGCCACACGGGCACGCGCGTCTCCGACGTGGCGAGCGGACCGACTTCAAAAGGAACCGGATAGGCCATCACCGGTTCGCCGTTGCGCGAGACGACCCAAGTGCGGCAGAGCAGGGCGGACTTCGTGCCGTTGATCACGTGCAACGCATAGGTCGCGACGCGATGACGCCGGTCGTAACCCTCGAGCGTGAAGAACGCCGAGACGGTTCCGGCCGGCGTTTGAAGGGCAGTGCCGGAGCGGATGCGAGCCGGCCGCGCGAGCCGGCCCGCAGGGCGCAGCGCGAGCGCCGAGCCTAAGGGAACGGGTGGTGCGTCAATTGGTGATGTGATATCTCGAAGCGACCCGGAAGTTCACGGTCGTGTTGGGTAAAACGAACGGCAAGAACGTGAACGGATAGGTGATGTAGACGACGACGAGCTGACCTGGCGCGTTGCCATTGCCATAGTCGCCCGATATGCCCATGAGGCCGGGATTCACGATCCCGATGTCCTGGCTGGTAATCCAGCCTGCGACATCCGTACCGGTGGGATCTCCCGGCGGTCCATCCGCATCGCAGTGATCGAGTAGCGTACACTTCGAACCGCGAACGCTCGCCCAGCGAGTGCCCTGCTGTGCCACGTTCGTCAGGAACGCGTAGGTGTACATCAGCCGCCCGAAGTCGATCAGACCGAACGTCATTGCCAGCATCACCAGCATGACCATGACGGTCTCCGCGAGGCTGCTGCCGCGCTTATGATGCGTGTTTTTCATCATTGCTGTTGCACCCGCAAGTAGTCGGATCCAGTTACTGTGACGCTGTTCGAAATGCCTGGGTACGATACCCAGGGAGCGTACTTTGCGCTCACGATCACCTGGATATAGTAAACGGTGTTCACCGGCGGTGTCGTGCCGCTCCAGGTGCAGTTCACGGGCGGCAAAGCGCCGCTAACCGAACAAAGGTGCTTATACGTAACGGTGATCGGCGTCGGAAGGTACTGCGCGTCGCCCGTCGCCCAGGTATTGATGCCGTTGAGGTCGGCAGCGGTCATGAGGTTGTACGCTCCGTAATTGGCGCCGGAGCGAGCCGAGGCCTGAGCGAGAACAGCGTAGGTAGCGTACCGCCCCATCTCGACGATCCCCATGAACATGAAGAGAAATGCCGGCGCCGTCAGGGCGAACTCGACCATTGCCGTGCCCGCCTGCGAGCGAAGCAGGCGCGGGCGCAGTTTCTTAAGCGTTCGCAGAATCATTCGACGATGACCACCCTTCGTACAATATTAGAGGAGCCCGGAATCGACACTTCATTGCCCGCGTTTCCGGTTCCGAGTCGCCGAGGAAAACGTTACCCCGCCAAAGACCAAGACCACATTGCCGGTGGTGCAACAGTACGTTACGGTGGCGCCCGGGGCATAGATCAGGCCACTGATATTGGTCAGCCCCCCAACGAACTGCGGATTGTTGGTATTGCTGGGGACCTGATAGTAAAGCACGTTGGCATACGTCGAACTCGACGAGGGCGGACTCAACGACGAGCCCGCCAAGACCCCCGAGAAGTTCGCGGATCCGCTGGCGGTCACGTAGAAGGTCACGCCGCTTCCGGTGAGCGTCGCGCCGCTGAAACTCGCGGCGCCGTTCAACACGTAGGTTCCCGGATTCAAGGTGACCGCACCGCTCACTGAGAGACTACTGTAGCAGCCTGGAGAAAGCGTACCGCCTGTTGGAAGGTTGCCTGCCGTGCATCCGCTGACCGAGGGCGGACTAGCGACGACGGCCGCGCAGCCTGCGATCTCCGGACAGGGATCCTGAGTCTGAATCATCGGCGTCGGCGTCGCCTCCGGATACGTTCCGCTGGTGGCCGGCACTGCGCCAGAGTAGGCGATCGATTGGGCCTTGACCGTCGCGCTGGAGAAGCTCGCCGTATCGTTCAGAAGAATGCCGCAACTGGGAGCGTTAATGTTGGCACCATTGAAACTCGATATGACGTTCGGTTTCAAGAGATAGATGCAACCGGGATTGGTGGTCTGCATCTCGGCGACGGCCGTGACCGATACCGCCATGCCGCTCGGTGCGTTGAAGAGTTTCAGAAACCAGGTCGTGGTCTGCGGCACCTTGATGTTGACATAGACGGCGCAGTTGTCGCCCTGATACGGCCCGTCGGTTGAAGTCGGAGGGTTGTCGACCTGAACGAGTACGCTCGCGCTCGGCACAAAGTTGTCGATCTGAGAATCGTTTTGCGCGGCCGTTTTGGCATCGGCCTGATCCGGGCAGCCGTGGGTAACGAGCTGCTGAGCGCCGGCTACGGCGGCGGCGTCGGCGGCGGACTGCATGCGCATCTGCTGATAGTCGATATTGGTAATGTCGATCGCGATCGCGCCGACTCCCATCAGCACCATCAGGCAAATACCGATAAAGGGCAGCACCTGCCCGCGTTGTCCCATGCGTTCGTTCAACCTACTACCTCCTTGGAAAATCTGATGATGGCGATGCTGGCTTTTTCCGTTTTTAAACGGAGCCCGCCACGGTGTTAAACAGTGAGTTGAGGTTCGTGCCGAGCAGGGTGACGCCCACGATTGCGACGAGTGCGATCAAGGCAACCAGCAGCCCGTACTCGACCATCGTCGCGCCCTGTTCGTCTCGCATCATCGCTATGAGGTTGGTAATCATTCCATCTCCTATGCCCTTAGTTAAGGGGCGGCCAAGCGTCATCTTACCATTAGTCTCCGGGCGACGGCTATAGTACAAACGTACCCCACGGGTTAAAAGTTACCTCGTCAGGATCTCTGGCGTCATCACGAAGACGACGTCGCTCTGCTGATTCTGGTATGAAGTCGAGGTGAAGAGCTTGCCCAGGATCGGGATCTCGGCGAGGATCGGAATCTTGGAGATCGTTCGCTTCTCGACCCGTTGCACCAGGCCGCCCATGATGATGCTTTCGCCCGGTCGCGTGATCACATCGGTCGTAAGCTGGCTTATGGTTAGCGCCGGGATCGTGAAGCCCGAGACGATGACCGCATTGGTATAGTCGAGGGCCGAGACCTCGGGAGCTATGACCGCCTCGACCGAGCCGTTGCCGCGGACGGTCGGGGTCACGTTGAGCTGCACGCCATAGGGCTGGTACTGAACGTTGATGGCCCCCAGGCCGGTCGACGTCACGACCGGGATCGAGCCTCCGACCAGAAAGGTCGCCTTGGCCCCCGGGCTCGTGACCAAATCCGGACTCGAGAGAATCTTTGCGTGCCCCTCCTGCATGAGGAGATTGAGCGTCGGAGCCAGGGTGATCGTGCGGTAGAACGGACCGATCGTCGCCGCCAAGCCTGGCGGTCGTATGGATTCGAAGAAGGGAATCGAGGGCGGGATAAGGTTCGGCGTCGGCTGGCCCTCGACGGGCTGCGCGCCGTAAAGCTGGATCCCGAGGTTCGATGTCGCCGTCTTGTCGACTTCCAGTACGTAGACCTTGATATCGATCAGACTGTCGCTCAGCGAGTTGAGACGGTCGATGAGCTGTCCGTTGCTGGCCAGATAGGGGCCCGCGAGCCCCCGAGCCCGGTCGAGGATCGCCTGCGCGGTGACCGCGTCGGTCGCGTTGCCGCTGACGATGACGTTGCCTCTGCCGTCGGGATCCACTCGGACCCCGCTTGCCCCCGGGATCGACGCGATCGCGCGCTGAAAGTCGCCGAGGTTCTGCGAGATCGTGACGGCGTTGACGATGACGGCCTTGTCATCCTTGCCGTTGACCGAGATGAGGACGCCGACGAAGCGGGAGATTATATCGTTGATCTGCTGAAACTGCGCGCCGTCGGAGACGGTTCCACGCACGACGATATTATGGCCGAAACTGACCACCTGGACGTTCGGCTCGGGAATCGCGCTGCGAAGCATCTGAGCGAGATCGTCGAGCTGCTGCTCGGTGACGGTGACCTCGTAGACCTCACGCCGCCCGCCGGCCCAGATGAATACGGTCGTATGCCCCGCACTCTTGCCGTTGATGACGACCTGCGAGGTTCCCACCGGCACGACGCCGGCGATTCGCCCGTCGCCGACGGCGACGCGGGTGAGGCCCTCGGCCCTCAGTACGACCGAGTGCCCCGATTGGATCGAGAGCAGGGTCACTTGGTCGGCAAAAACGGGCCGTGCATAAAGGCTCAGCCCTAATACGATGGCCCCCGCGATAAGTCGGCGGGTAAGCGAATTCATCCAGTCCTCCTCCGGGACACGACTGCATGCGGGTGCCTGGTAGGCAAACCGCTTTACGGGATTATGCCACGGATTCTTGCGTTAATGCGTTAACGAACTAAAAACGTTAGATTAAAAATAACCGGCGCTCCCTTGCCAAGGCGGGAGGCTGGGTGTCATGATACAGCCGACCAGGAGCATGGAGGATTTACATGCGGCCTATCGTTGGGCTAGTTGTCGTCATAGTTTGCTCGTTCTACTCGGCGCCTTATATCGCCGAGGCGGCTCCAATGGGCGTTCCGCTGGCCAGCGTGGCTGCGCGAGCGAACCTTCAGTATGAATGGCTGGCGACGGAGCGCGCCGTCCAGCTCAGCGGTCCCGGGCTCGTTCTCGTGATTCGGCCGGGCGCCAATCTCTACGAGGTCAACGACCACGTCGAGGTCGCGGCGATCCCGCCGGTCTATGGAGCGAACGACATCTACGTGTCGGCTGCCGTCGCTCGACGCATCGAACAACTGGCATCGCAGGCGTGGCTCGGCTTCGCCCAGGCGCAAGAGGACGTTGCGCGCAGCGTCGTAGCCACTGGAAACACGACGGTCATTCCGGAGCTGCAGGGGAGCATCGTTCTCCACGTTCAGCCCCTCAAGGGCCAAGAGGCAGTGCTGGTAACGGGAGAGGCGCCGCCGTCGGTACCCGTTCGCATCACGCTGCTTGCAACGCTCTCCTCCGATCTTCCCAACGTCCTGCTGAGCCGCAACGACATCACCTCCAGCCCTGCGGGAACGTTTCAAGCGATCGTGCCGATCGCTTCCGACTACTTCCGCAACAGCTTCATTCACGTGCTCGCGACATCGGTTCCTGGAGTCACGTCGGCGAGCGCGCAGATCCTGGTCGATGCGCCGAACGCCGGCGTCGTAGTTCCAGCCGAAGTCCAACCCGGCGGAATCTGGTAAGACCCGCAAACCCACCGACGCTAAAGTTATCCCGGAATCCACCGACACTAGACTCATAGGAGATCGAATGATTAACAACCTCATCGCAATGATCCGCGACGAAGAGGGCGCAACGATGGTCGAGTACGGTCTGCTCGTCGCCCTGATCGCACTGGTCGCCATCGTGGGCGTCACCCTGCTCGGCGACAACCTCAACGACGCTGTTCAGCACCGTGGCGGGCTCCGTTTAACGGATTTTCCACAGCGCGTAACCAAACGAAACCTTCCCACGTTACTCACTCACGACGTAAACTCACTCCAGTACGCAAACTCACTCACGTACGTAAACTTACTCGTTACGCAAACCTGCCTACTACGCAAGCTTAATCGCTGCGTAACTTTACTCACTGCGTAAACTCACTCACTGCGTAGACTTACTCACTGCGTAAACTTACTCACTACCCTACACCAACAACTAAGGAGATAGCATGATCACCACCCTCAAGACGATGATTCGCGACGAAGAAGGCGCGACGATGGTCGAGTACGGCCTGCTGGTTGCCCTGATCGCGTTGGTTGCGATCGTTGGCGTCACCCTGCTCGGCACGAACCTCAACACCCTGTTCAGCACCGTCGCCGGCTCAGTCTAAGAAACCTAGCAACCAGGGATACAGGGCGCGGCCGCTCGACGCGGTCGCGCCTTCTACCCATTTCCTCCGTGCAGAGAAAGCGAGAGTAAGACACATGCTTACCCTTCGGGCGCTTTGGCGCGACGAAGCGGGTGCGCAGCTCGTGGAGTATGTTCTCCTCGCAACGCTTATTGCGATCGTCTGCATCGTGGGCGTGACGGCCTTCGGCCAGAGCGTCGCCGCCCTGTATACGAACGCGGACGGGCAGCGTTTGAGGAGATCGCTCTCCGAGATTTGAAGTCATGCCCGTTGCTATCTGGTTGACACTGGCCGCTTCTTTCGCCGCAAGCTATTGCGACGTTCGTACGCGCCGCATTCCCAATTGGCTGACCGGATCGCTCGTTGTCGCCGCGATCGTGGTTCACGCCTTCGCCGGCATTCACTCCCTCGCGGAGAGCCTCGCCGTTATGGCGCGTCTTGACCGCAGCGGGCACGGTCGTCTACGCGCTGGGAGGGATCGGCGGCGGCGATATCAAGCTCGGCATCGCGGCCTGCGGCATGCTCGGCTTTCCTCTCTGCATTCCATTCTTGCTCTACACGGCGATCGGGGGTGGTCTGCTCGCGATCGTCTTCATCGTCTCGCGGGGGAAGGTGCGCGAGACGGCCTCACGTGTTATGCTGACGACAATGGGCGGCTCGCGGGGCGTTGTCGCTGGTAAGGGCGAAACACTACCGTACGCCGTCGCCTTTGCGTTTGGCGCGATCTTGATCGTGCTCTCGCAGAGCGTCGCACCGTTTTTAAGGATAACCGTGTAATGAATACTCGCCGCACAACCCTCCTAATCGCGATCATCCTGGCCATCGGCACCGGATGGCTCACCCTGACCTACCTCTCCTCGCTGCGGCCGCCGCCGAACCAGTTGCGCGCCGTGCTCGTCGCGACGCAAGAGATTCCGGCCCGCGTGCGCATCACCCCGGCGATGTTTCAGAGCGAGATGCGCCCCGCCCAATCGCTCGAACCCGACGCGATCTCCAAACCCGAGCAGGCCGTCGGCTCGCTTACGCTCGTGACGATCCCCGTCGGCGCTCAGATCACCTTATCGAAGATCGGGACGAACGTGGCTCTGGCGCTGCCGGTTCGCCTACGTCCGGGGATGCGCGCCGTCAGCATTCCGATCGATCGCGTGAAAGGCGTCTCGGGCATGATCTTGCCGGGCGATCGCGTGGACGTCATCGCGATACCCCCGTCGGCACTGGCGGGGGCCCGCCGCAGAAGGCCGTCACGATCCTGCGCGGCATCCGCGTGCTCGCGGTGGGGACCAATCTCGAGGATCCCACCGCCACGCCCTCGCCGGACGAGATGGCATCGGCGACGGTGACGCTCGAGGTGAACCCCAAGCAGGCCGATATGCTCGCGTGGGCCGACGCTAACTCGAATCTCCGGCTGGCGCTGCGCTCGCCGCGCGAACCGATTCGCTCCGAGCCGGTGGAAGAACTGACGCTGATCGGCAACGCGGCACCCGGTCCGGCGCCGGCGATCGGCCCTCCGGCCCCGGTCATCGGTCCGCCGATGGGCGCGCCTGCACCGGCGCCGGCTCGCGCACCCTCGAGTGCAGTCCAGATCATTGTCGGCGACGAGATCGCAACGCCCGGACCGCTCCATTGAAAACGCCGGCGCGCGACTCGCCCGTCGCGCTCTTCATCGGCTCGAAGGGCGGCTCGGGCACGACGACGCTCTGCACCGAGCTCGCGCGATCGATGAAAGCGACGGGCAACATCGCGCTGGTCGATGCGGACCTGACCGGACGCCGAAGCATCGCGGTAATCCTCGAAGCGGTGCGCAGCCTCGACGCCGCGCGAACCAACGCGGCGGTTTCGAGCGTCCGCGCCGACGGCGTGACGGTCGTCGAGCTCGTCGACCGTTACGACGCGGTCTTCACGCTCGGCGAGAAGCCGGTCGAGGCTTTTGCCGCCGGCATGACGGGTTTCAACGCGATCTTAGTGGATGCACCGCAGCCGTTCGCGGCGGTCGTGCGCCCCTTCGTCACGCGGGCGCGGCGCTTCTTCGTCGTGCTCGAGCCGACGCTCTTGGGCGTTGCCGGCGCGCAATCGCTGATCGCCGATCTCCAACGCTTCGGCGTTCCCTCCAACCGCATCGCCCTGATCACGAACGTTCGCGCGGCGGGCGATCCCGTTCCGCGCAGCGAGATCGAGAGCGCGCTGCAGAGCCAAGTCGTCGCCGAAATTCCGCTTCTGACGTCGCGCACCTACGCCAAGAGCATCGCGGCGCTCCAGCAATACATGGAGAGCATCCCGCCCAACGACGCGCTTTCGACGCTCCAGCCCTCGACGGGCGCGCCGGTCGGAGCGCACCGCAACGGGCGCGCGTCATCCGCCGCCACCTCGCTCGACGTCAAACGTGACGAGCTCAAACAGCAGGTTCATCAGGCGCTGTTGCGCGAGGTCGATCTCGTTTCGGCCAGCGGCGCGCATACCGATTCGGCGAAGCTCGTCGAGCTGCGAGCGAAGATCGAGAACATCACGTCGGACTTGATTGCCGAACACGGCTTCGACGGCTCGGCCGAAGAGCTCGCGGAGCTGCGCCAGGAGATCGTCGACGAAGCGCTCGGCTTGGGACCGCTCGAAGATCTCCTCAAAGACGACAGCATCACCGAGATCATGGTCAACGGGCCGCAGACGATTTACGTCGAGCGGCGCGGCGTCATCGAGCCCACGACCAAGCACTTTAGCGACGCGGAACAGCTGCGCCTGATCATCGAGCGGATCATCACGCCGCTCGGCCGCCGCATCGACGAGTCGTCGCCGATGGTCGACGCACGGCTTCCCGACGGCTCGCGCGTCAACGCGATCATCGAGCCGGTCGCGATCGACGGCCCGACGCTGACGATCCGGCGCTTCGGCAAGAAGCGGCTTGACCGCCGACGACCTGATCAAGATCGGCGCCGTGCCCGCGGTGGCAATGGATTTTCTGCGCGCGTGCGTCCAGGCGCGCCTCAACTCATCGTCAGCGGCGGTACCGGCTCCGGAAAGACGACCTTCCTCAACGTTCTCTCGTCGTTTCATCCCGGATAGCGAACGCATCATCACGATCGAAGACGCCGCCGAGCTGCTGCTCAACCAGTCGCACGTCGTGCGGCTCGAGTCGCGGCCGCCGAACGTCGAAGGGACGGGCGAGATCCGCATCCGCGACCTCTTCCGCAACGCGCTGCGCATGCGCCCCGACCGGATCATCGTCGGCGAGTGCCGCGGCGCCGAGGCGCTCGACATGCTCCAGGCCATGAACACCGGCCACGACGGCTCGCTCACGACGATCCACGCCAACAGCCCGCGCGACGCGCTCTCGCGCGTCGAGACGATGGTGCTGATGGCCGGCTTCGACCTTCCGGTGCGCGCGATCCGCGAGCAGATCGCGAGCGCGCTCGACATCGTCGTGCATACCTCGCGCATGCGCGACGGATCGCGAAAGCTCGTCGGCGTCAGCGAGGTCGTCGGCATGGAGGGCGACATCGTCACGATGCAGGAGATCGTACGCTTCTCGCAGCGCGGCGTCGATAAGGAAAACAAAGTCGTCGGTGAGTTCTGCTATACCGGCGTCCAGCCGATCTGCCTCAAGCGATTCGAGGAGTACGGAATCCCGTACGACTCCCGCGCCCTCAACGAGCTCGCGCTGCTCCAGTCGGTATGGTAACGACGCTCGCTCCCTTCGCGATCTTCGTCGGCGTCGCGGCGACGATCGTC
Source organism: Vulcanimicrobiota bacterium (assembly GCA_963725605.1). GTDB lineage: Bacteria > Vulcanimicrobiota > Vulcanimicrobiia > Vulcanimicrobiales > Vulcanimicrobiaceae > Cybelea. The sequence goes on from CAVRYW010000006.1 coordinate 278,601, forward strand.
TTCACGTTCTTCACGGTCTGGGGCACGGTCAACGAGCGCGCGACCGCGCGGGTCCGCGGCCTCGGCGACCAGCTCGACCGGGCCGGTATCCGCATGAAGCCGCAGGAGATCGTGCTCACCGTTGCCAGCATCGTCGCGCTGATCTGGATTCTGCTCGTGTTTCGCTGCATCCGGCTCCGCTGCTGGCGATCTTGCTCCTACCGGTGATCTTCGGCGTGGCTTCTGCGTCTTCGGCTTTTACGTGAGGATAAAGGTGCGCCAGCGGCTCGAGGCGTTCGTCTCTCAGCTCGAGGTGGCGCTGCACCTGATGGCCGGCGGAATTCGGGTCGGGTTGAGCATGCGCCAAGCACTGGCGTCGGTCATCGACGAGCTCCCGAATCCCGCACGTTACGAGTTTCGGCGCGTCATCGGCCAGACGAACATCGGCGTCAGCATGCTCGACGCGATGGACGATCTCGCGCGACGCATGCCGAACAACGAAACGCTGATGGTCGCGCGCGTTTTTCGCGTGCAGTCACAGACCGGCGGCGACCTTGCCAGAATTCTCGATCAGCTCGCCGAGACGATCAAAGGCCGCCGCCAGGTCCACCGCAAGATCGACACGCTCACCGCCGAAGGCAAAATGAGCGCCTGGGTGCTGATGTCGATCCCGCTCGGCCTCGGTCTCTTCATCTGCACCACGCAAGAAACGATGGGACACGCGCTGCTCTACACGCCGATCGGTCACATAACCTGTTCATCGTTGCCGGCTTGGAGACCGGCGCCTTTTTCTGGCTTGCGAACCTCTTGCGGGTCAACGTATGATGTCGCGCTTCTCGGCTATGCGATTCCCGGGCTCTTCGCCGCTGCCGCGTTCTTCTTCGTGTTGTCGTTGCTGCCGTCGAAGAGCGTGCTCACACAGCAGCTCGAAGAGTTACAGGCTCGCGATTCGTTCCGGCGCGACCGCGAAGAATCTCCGCTCGTAACCAGGTTCTCACGCCCGGCCAGCGTACGGCGCTCTGGCGATTGCTCGCCGAGGCCGGCTGGTACACGACGACGCCCACGAAGTTCTTCATGCGAATCATCGCGGGAACGTGCTTCGGAGCGCTCTTAGCGCTGCTGCTATGGAAGTTCTTTCATTTCAGCTCTTCTGGCTGATGCCGGTGTTTGCGATCGTCACGTTCCTCGGCGCCTACTCGCCCTTCTTCACCCTTAACCGAGCGATTGAAGCGCGGAAGACCGCGATTCAAAAGACGTTGCCGGAGTTTTTGGATATGGTCGCCGCGACCGTGCAGGCGGGCCTCGCGCTTAACCAGGCGCTGGCCTACGCGGTCGAAGCGGCACCCGGACCGCTGGGCGAAGAGATCAAAGAGGCGCTCGCCGAGATTCGCCTCGGACGGGCGCGCGCCGACGCGCTCAAGGCCGCGGGCGACCGGACGAATCAGCCGGAGTTCAGAAACGCGCTGCGCGTCATGACGCAGGCGGAGCGCCTGGGCGCCAACGTCGCGAACATGCTCAACGACCTCGCTCAAGATGCGCGCCACCGCCGGCTGATGCTCGTCGAGGAGATGGCGGCGAAGCTGCCGGTTAAGATGGTTTTCCCGATGGTCTTCTTCATGATCCCGGCGATCTTCACGATCATCTTCGGCGCGGTCGCCGCCAACTATTTCGCGCCGCACCCGTGATCGGTCGTCGCCGCTGCAATCTTCTTCGGTGTATTGCCTTTTCGCCCTCAACGTTAGCCGTACCGCTGCGCCGGCGTCGCGCCGGCGGCGGATGGGCCGCCGCCGGTCAGCCCCCCGTCGCGGTGCTCGTCGCCGGCCGCGATCATCGGCGGTCTGGTCGTCGCTCTTGGCGCGACGCCGGTTCAGATCGGAATCGCGGCAATCGTCGTCTTCGCGCTGGTCGCCTGCTGGTGCAGCGATGCGATGTGCGGTATCGTGCCCGACGTCTTCACGCTCGTCCGCTGCGGCGCTGCTGGTCTTCGCGCTTGCGCATCGCGATTGGGGACCATTTTTCGGCCTCGTCGTCTTTGCGCCCTTTGCCGGGGCCGCGCTTTCTCGCGCGGTTACGGCATGGGCTGGGGCGACGCAAAGCTCGTTGCTCGTCGGCGCTGCGCTCGGCGCGCCGCTCGCGTTTCGCGCTGTTCCTTTCGGTGCGGCGCAGCGGTCGTCGGCCACCGCGTCGCCGGGGGGCCAACGGCCCAATGGCGTTGGCGCCGTACATCGCGGCCGTTTCACGGCGTCGCATTTCCGCTTGGCTATTTTGCACTGAGCGTGGCGCGGCTGCGCAACCTGCGGACCGGCGAGGTCGTGGCGGCAAACGTCGAGCGCGCGGATACTCTATGGCGCCACTTCACCGGGCTCATTCCCGACGGTAAAATCACCAGCGATCAAGGCATGTGGTTCGATAACTGCTCGGCGATTCACACCGTCGGACTGCGGTCCAAAAATCGATGTGCTCTTTCTCGCCGAAGGACCATAGCATAAAGAAGATCCGCTACGGCGTCGCGCCGTTCCACCCAGCCGTGCTGTGCCTTGGCGCGAAGGTCGTGGTCGAGCTTGGGGGGCGTCAGCGCAGCAGCGAGATCTTGCGCGTCGGCGACCGGCTCGCGCTCGAATAGCCGCGCTTATTTACGCCACAGTTACATGAAGCGCAAGCCTTCGGGCAGCGCAGCGATCAGACGCGGCGCGGATTCGCTTTCCTCGCCCCTATCCAAAGGGCTATCCGGAGGAATCAGGGCAAACTGGATGCGCCGTCCGATGCCTACTCGCGGCAGCCAGCGCGAGAACGCGCCTTCGAGGCCGGCAACGAGCGGATCACGCAACTTCGGTTCGACGAACGGCCGCTCCGCCGCGTACCAAAATGCAAACCCAATAGCATTTAAGGAGCGACGCAAGGATGGGATTCGACGCCGCGCCGGATCGCCAAATCACTAACCGGCAGGTGAACGAGATAGATGCTATATGAGATCTAAACACCCTCTAACCTCAAAAGCGCGCGAGGGCACACTCCCCCTCGCGCGCCCCACATTTAAATTGATATTTTGTTCCCCTTCCCGCTCGGGAAGGGGTTAGGGGTTGGGTTGCGCGGCATTCTCGCGATGCCCGCCGGGTCAGCTCTCCTGCCACCCCATTGTCAGCATCTTTTTTCTCACCATCCCTCCGCAGTGGTATACTCGCTCCTCAATGCCCACAGCCCTCGACGACTTCCACCCCGCAGTCCGCGCCTGGTTCAATCGGCGCTTCGATGCCCCCTCGCTCGCGCAGGAACTCGGATGGCCGGTGATTGCACAGGCGGGCGACCTTCTCTCCGGGGCACGATGTATTGCTCTGCGCACCGACCGGAAGCGGCAAAACACTCGCGGCGTTTTTGTGGACGATTAATCAACTGCTCATCGAAGCGCGGGCGGGTTCGTTGAAGGACGAGGTTTCAGTTCTTTATGTCTCGCCGCTGAAGGCGCTCGCGAACGATATTCGCCTCAATCTCGAAGAGCCGCTGGCGGGTGTGGATGAAGCTGCGCGCGCCGGCCGGGCTTAAACGGAACCGATTCGCGCTGGGCGGCCAACGGCGATACGCCGGTCGCGGAACGTGGCGCGATGCTGCGCCGCCCCCCGCACATCCTGGTCACTACGCCCGAATCGCTGTTTATTTTGCAGACGTCGGCGCGCTTTCGCACGAAGCTCGCGGCCGTCCGGTACATAATCGTCGACGAGTTACACGCAGTCGCAGGCAACAAGCGTGGAGCCCATCTAGCGCTGACGCTTGAGCGGCTCGAACGGATGGTCCGCGTAACGGGATGCCACGGCCGGTGCGAATCGGATTATCCGCGACGCTGAATCCGATCAGGACTCTCGCCGAGTTTCTGGCGGGGCACGGAACCCGGGAGTACGACACGGCTTCCACGGCCCGTGCAAATCGTCCGCGCCGATACGGTCAGGCGCGAAGTCGATATCAAAGTGATTGCGCCCGGTCCGGAACTCGGAACGTTGGCGACTCATCCGCATTGGGCGGCGATGTACGACGCGGTCGCGCAACTGATTCGCGAGCATCAGACGACTCTGGTTTTTACGCTCAGCCGGCGATGGGCCGAACGGATCGCGCTCGCCTGCAAAAACGGCTGGGCGAGGATGCTGTCGCGGCTCATCATGGGAGCCTCGCGCGGGCCGAACGGCTCGACGCCGAGCAGCGTCTCAAGCGCGGGGAGTTGAAGGCGATCGTCGCGACGGCGTCGCTCGAACTCGGCATCGACGTGGGCGCGGTTGATCTCGTTTGTCAGATCGATTCACCAAAAGGGATCGCAGCGGCGATTCAACGGATCGGACGCTCCGGCCATCGGCCGGGCGCGATGCCCAAGGGCCGTTTCTTCGCGCTCAACCTCGACGACCTGATCGAATGCGGCGCGCCGTGCGTGCGATCGTCGCGGGCAGGATGGACGAGGTTGAAGTTGCGCTGGGAATGGCGATGTGCTGGCGCAACAAATCGTCGCGATTGCTGCCGAAGAGGAGGAAATTGCCGAGACCGATCTACTGCGAGTGCTGCGCGGCGCCTACAATTTCGCCGCTCTCGACGATCAACTCCTTCGGCTGCTCGATCAGATGGCAACGCCGTCGCCCGAGCGGATCGCCGGTGCGGCGCCGAAAATTTTCATGACCGCGTAACGCTCACGTGCGCCCGCGGCGTCGCGCGCCTCTCAGTGCTGACCTCGGGCGGTACGATTCCGGAAAGTGGCAATTACGACGTCGTGATCGAAGTCGCAGAGTCGCAAGATCGGCGACGTTGAGGAGGATTTCGCGCAGGAGGCGTCGCGCCATGACGTGTTCGCGCTGGGCTCGATGCCATGGCGAATACTGCGCATCTCCAAGAACCGGCTGATGGTCGAGGCGGCGCCCGGGATGGCGCCGACGCTGCCGTGGTGGCAGACCGAAGCGGCGGGCCGCTCGCCGCTTTGTCGGCGGAAGTGTCCGCGGTGCGTCGCGAGATTGATGCACGCCTCGGCGGCCGGAAGATGGCGAAGCCGCGGCGAATACAATGGCTCGGCGAGGAATGCGGTCTCGACCGCGAGGCCGCAGCGCAAGCCGTTGCGCACGTTCGACGGGGGTTGCCGCGTTGGGCGCTCTGCCGGACGAAAAGACATGGTTGTCTTCGAGCGTTTTTTCGACGGCCTCGGCGGCACGCAAATCGTGATTCACGCACCGTTCGGGATGCGCTTCAATCGCGGCCTCGGTCTCGCGCTGCGCAAACGGCTATGCCAGTCCTTCGATTTCGAGATTCAGGCCTCTGCGATTGATGACGCGGTGCTGCTGGCGCTCAATTCACGCCATAGCTTTCCGCTCGAACAGGTGCCCGCGATGCTCAATTCGCGGACCGTGCGCGAATGCCTGATCCAGGCATTGCTCGATGCGCCGATGTTCGAAGTGCGGCTGCGCCACGTCGCGACGCGTGCGCTTTATATCATGCGCTCGATGCAAGGCCGTAAAGTGCCCGCGTGGATTCAGCGCCTGCGCACGCAGGAACTGATCACGTCGCTGTTTCCACAGCGCGATGCCTGTTTCGAGAATCGGCCGCCGGCGATTGAGGTGCCGGATCATTTTGTCGTTGCGGAAACAGTAAATGAATGCCTTAGCGAGACGACTGACGTTCGTCAGCTCACGTGATGCGCGGGCTGGAAGCAATCGATGAGCAGCGCGGTCTACGTCGATAGCATCGCGCCGTCGGTATTTGCCCAGCGCATCCTGATGGCGTGGGATTACTCGTTTCTCGATGATGGCGAGCGGGCGAACCGGCGCAGCCGCACCGTCATGACGAATCGTTCGATCGCCGAAGACGCCTTCCGCAATGAGGACCTCTCGTCGATGCTCGCGGCGGAGGCGGTCGAAAGCGTCGTTGCCGAAGTGACGGGGCGCGCCTCTGGGCGCAAGCCACGGTCGCGCGACGAACTGTTCGAACTGATTCGTGCGCACGGCTCGTTGACAGTGGCCGAAGTCGAAGAGCGTGTAGGTGAGGGCGCGCGCGCAATGATTGCGGAGTTGGACGCGGAGGGCCGCCTGACGCGCGTCAGTGCCGGGGAGATTCTCCTGAAAAAATCATTGCCAGCGAGGACAAGGCGCTTTTCGGCTGCGTACGCAGGTGCTTCGTCTGATGGCGACGCGGCCGCGTCGAACTTGTGCGGCGAGCGTTGAAGACTTGCGGACCGACGACTGCCGGCGAACTCGCAGCTCGATTGCATCTGAAGGAATCGGACATCGGTCAGAATCTTGCTGCGCTGGAAGGGCAGGGTCGCGGTTTTCCGCGGTCACTTCACCCGCTCCGACACGATTCAGTGGTGTGATCGCTACAACCTGGAGCGGATCCATCGGATGACGCTGGCGCGCGTGCGCGCTGAAATCGAGCCGTGCGCCGATCATGAGTACGCGGCGTTCCGGCTGCGATGGATGCATGTCGGCGGCACTGAGCTGCCTGCGGATCAAACTGGAGTTGCGGCGGTACTCGATCAGCTTTCAGGAATCGCGGCGACGCCCGAGATCTGGGAGCACGCGATTCTGCCGGCGCGAATCCCGGCTATCGGCCCGAGATGCTCGACCTGGTTTGCATGAGCGGGCAGATGAAGTGGGTCGCCGTACCAGGTGAGAGTGTC